>DIWU01000014.1 GCA_002428525.1 bacterium UBP14_UBA6098 | reverse complement strand
CGAGGAGACCGAGGCATGTCCGCCGGTGGGGATAGAGGTAATGTGAAGAAGGTGAAGGGTAAAAGGTAAAGGGTAAAGGGTTTTACAGGAGGGGCGGCTTGGAGGCCGCCCTTTTTTTAACCCCCGAAATTGCAAGCAATTCCGACCCCCTTAACAAAGGGTTAATCAACGTGGAGCGTCAGGAAATACGCCCACACGCGGGAGCGTGGGTGCGAAGAGAAAAGAACGAATGCAAGGAAGATAAAAGGGACGCAAAAAAAACTTGCGCGGGACGGAAATTGGATTAGATTGAAGACAAATTAAAATTAATCGGAGCGTCAAAAAAGCTGCGCCTCTTCAAGTATGTGAGTACAAGCGAAAAGCTCTTTGAAGGAGGGAAAATGAGATTTGTAGTATCTGTATTAGCAACAGGTTTGTTGTTGGCAAGCTTGGTTTTTGTAAACGACGGCTTCCTGGGATTTAAATCTTGGGAGTATTCGCTGGGTTATCAACTCTCCGAGTCGGATGCCGCTGTCGCCACCGCTTCCGAATCGGGTGGCAATGTCAATAATAATGCATTAGTTCTCGATGTTCTGGCTTTCAAAGTCAATACGGGCTTGTTGAAATTAGCGAATGTTGGGTGGGGTGCGCTATTTTCAGTGGCTTACAGCTCCAAATCATGGGATACTCCGGATTCGCTTGCATAACTTATACAGTATAGAAGTTGGTTCGGATAAAGGTTCAAGGGTTCAAGTGGAGATTTTCGACATCAATGGCCGAAAGGTGGAAGGAGTTGAGGAGATGAGAAAAGGTAATTGCTCATCGAGGTGTGTGTTGATAAAAGGCTTATTATACATCATTTTGGTAGTCAGTACCATATATGCGGGAGATAAAGATATCTATCTTTTAATACCGAGTTTAAATAGCGCTCTTGGCTCCGAAATCCCTTTGGCTTCGGTCGGTTACACAATTGATACATACTGCTCACATCTCCCATTTGTTTTTGGGCTTCATTTTGATGACGCTATTGTAAGGTGGCCGGAAGAAGGAAAGTCATGGAGTATGAGGTTATCCTGTGGATATGCCTGGACAGCGAAACAAAGAATAGAAGCCGGCGGTGGCGCTTTAGCAATGAATTTCCCCAAAATTTTCCCTAATGCTAAGGAAAGAGAAGAAATCATACGCAGTATAGGACCAACAATATATCTGGCGGAAATAGATAATGAAAATATTATTGGTATCGGCTTATCTCATATTTGGTTTGGCAAATATGAGGGAAGCGATATTGGGATTGTGTATGCACCAAATTTTAATTCGTTATATATCGATGCTAACCTTCATGTAACTACAAGATTTAGGGGGGCGACAGCCCTTGAATTTGGTGCGGGCTCGTCGTTAGGATTACAACCCTTTTCCTTCGGTTTTCGTCTTTATTTGGGACTGTGTTTCAGATATCCGGGTGATTATTACAATCGCCCGGCATCCGAAGAAAAAGTCAAGTCCTAAATTTTTCCTTCGTTACACAGCTCCAGCTGTGTAAAGCCCTTTTCTCCGAAGCTCTGCTGAGTTTCAGCCACTCGAAGCGTAGCTGAGGACACAATCCCATCGCATAGCTGGAGCTATGCGACGAGAAAAAAGAGATTGCCGCGTCGGGCGTTGCCCTCCTCGCAATGACGGAGGCGGCGAATTCATATAGCAACCGGATGAAACGCTCCCCTCCGGCGTGTATCTCGTGCGGACTAAAATTGATTGTGGCGAAATCGGTAAAAGGAGTATATATTTAAAATAAAATTCAAATAATAACGGGATATCAAATGAGTGGAGCGACATGGCGAAACTGAAGGTATCATCGAACCGGATGGAAAACCTCAAGCTCAAGAAGCGGCTCGGGCTCGCGATTCGCGGGCATAAGCTTCTGAAGGACAAGCAGGACGAGCTGATGCGCAACTTCCTCGAGCTTATCGACGAGCTTAGCGGCCTTCGCGACAAGACCGAAGATGCGCTGATCTCGGCGCTCAGGCGCTTCACCCTCGCGACCTGCGAGCTTTCCCCCGCACAACAAAGCGCGATTTTTGCAGTTCCGGGGGTTAAATTTTCTCTCGATGTCGAGACGAAGCGGCTCATGAACCTTAGAGTTCCCGAGTTTACATCGAAATTCGAGGGCAACCCTATCGCCTATTCCCTCCGCGAGACCGACCCCGAGGTCGATTTCGCCCTCGCCGAGATCGCGGAGGTGCTCGACTTTATGCTGAAGCTCGCGGTGGCCGAGAAGAAGATGGCCCTGCTCGCCGACGAGCTCGACAGGACGCGCCGCCGAGTCAATGCGCTCGAATATACTCTCATCCCGGACCTTAAAGAGACAATTAGCTATATCAAACAAAAACTCGACGAGCTCGAACGTAGCAACCTCGTTCGACTGATGAAGGTCAAAGAGATCATCGAAGCCAGTAGAGAATAAAAATCAGAGTGAAGGAGGAAAACAATGGAAATAAAGAACATCCTGATGCCCACCGATTTTTCCGACCAATCCAAAGCCGCCGTCCCGTGGGCGGTTGACCTCGCCCACAAGTATCACGCGAAATTGCATGTCATTCATGTTTTCGACGAAAACGCCTTCGATCCGGCCTTCTTCTCCCCCTCCGAGGAAAAGGCGCACGACTATTTCACGAAAGTCCGCGAGGGCTTCGAGGCCGAAGTCGATAGGTTTCTCGAAGAATATAATACGGCAGAAATCTCTATCCTCACCGTGCTTGCAAACGGCAGTGCCTTCGCCGAGATTATCCGCTATGCCCGCGACAATGCGATCGATTTGATAATCATGGGCACCCACGGAAGGTCCGGCCTTTCGACAATTCTCCTCGGAAATGTTGCCGAAAAGGTAGTCCACAAAGCACTTTGCCCGGTGCTCACGGTTCACCATAAAGACTACGAGTTCGAGCCGCTGTAAGGATTTACCTAAATAGTAAAATTTCCCTGCGATCCCCGGCGTCGGGCGCGCATGCGCGCGGCGACCGGCCGGAGCGGCAATTACACATAAAAATAAAGACCCTCCTCCGGCCGGTCGCCGATTTCGGCCGTCGCTGGAAAGCTTGCTTTCCGACGACGGCCGAAATCCCGACGCCGGGGGATTTTGTAGTAGAAATCGCGAGTTAAATATATAGTATGTTTGAAATTGAGAGCCGGGGGGCGATTTTTGCCTGTCGGCAAATGCTTATTGGAGTGATATGGCGTTTTCCGTATTGAGAAGAAAGATACAGCTTTCGGAGCCTTTCAGGGGGCTTGCCGATTCGATTGCCCGAAAAGAGTTTCCCGAGCTGACCGGTGCTTCCGGCCTTGGGACGGCGATAATTGCCGATTATATTGTTCGTGAACTGGGGCGTTCGGTTTTATGGCTTTCCGAGGAGGATAGCCACTCTCGTTTTTCGGATTGTGTCCAGCTTCTTGGGGAGGAGCGTGTTTTGCGCTTCCCCGAGTGGGACATCGAACCCTACGAGCATAGGCATCCGGCCGAGGAGATCGAGGCGGTTAGGTTAGCTTCGCTTCTCAAACTCGGCGATGGCTCTCCGCGTGTTTTAGTTGCAACGCCCCGGGCGTTTTTATACCCGACGATCTCTTCGAGGGGGCTTCGGCGGAGAACTCTGCAACTTCGCCCGGGCGACGAGATGGCTCCTGAAAGATTAGTCGAGATTCTTGTCGGCATGGGCTATGAGCGCGAGGAGCTTGTAGAGTTTTTAGGGAGCGTATCTCGTCGCGGCGATGTCGTCGATATCTTTTCTGCAACACACCGCGACCCGGTGCGGGTGGAGTTCTTCGGCGATTCGATAGAGTCGATTCGGACATTCTCGGCGGAAAACCAGCGGAGCCGGTCAAAGCTCGAGTCGGTGCTCATCCCGCCGGCCGTCGAATGGGCGCGCGATTTTTGGGAGCTGAAAAATCCCACATCGGAGGGCCTTCGAGGGCTTCTGGACAGGGATATCGCCGGTGAACTGCCCGCCTCTCAGCTCGAGGAGATAGTCGAACGCTTGGCTGTCGATAGGAATTCCCCCGGCGGCCTGTGGCTTTCGGCTGTTTTTTCGCCGCGCTTCGGTTGGCTGGAGGAGTATCTGCCGGCGGATGCGATAGTCCTGTGTGAAGAACCGGAGACCTTACTCTCGCAGGCGGATGAACTGCTCGCGCTCGCCGAAAGCCACCACGCCGAGCTTTCCCGAAGCGGCGAGGTGCATATTCCCCCACGGCTCATCTTCCCGAGTGCGGCCGAGGTCGGACGCCGACTTGAAGGCCTCGATGTTCTCCCGTTGCGGCAGTTTCAGACCGAGAACGAGTCGTTAGACTTCGGCTTCCTGCCGGTTCCGGCGGCCTTCGAGGGGCCGGTGGCCTTCCGCCGCGGGATGGATCGTTATCGCTCCGAGGGCTACAATATCAGCATCTTCTGCCAAAACGAGTTCCAGTTGAAGCGCCTCCCCGAGATACTCGAAGCGCCGGAACTCGCGCCCTCCGCGGTCGCGGAGATATCCTCCGGTTTTCAGCACAGGCCGAGCAAAGAGGTGGTCATCACCGGCTGGACGATCTTCGGGCGCAGGCGGAAAAAGGCGCCGCAGAAGGTCTATCGCGAGGGCAGTATCTATTCCTTGCCGACCGGCCTCGCCCCCGGCGACCTCGTCGTCCACACCGACCATGGAATAGGGCGCTTTTTAGGCACTGAGACGGTCGAGAGCCGAGGCTTTTCGACAGAATGCCTCGTCCTGCTCTACGCCGACGGCGAAAAGCTCTTCGTGCCTGTCGAGGATTTTCACCTCGTTCAAAAATACCTCGGCGGCGAATCGGCACCGCTGGCCAAACTCGGCGGAACAGCTTGGCAAAAGGCCAAAGAGAAGGCGCGCGCGGGGATTATGGCCATCGCGGGCGAGCTGGTTCAGCTCTATGCCCTCCGCGAGCTTTCGACGGGATTTTCATTTCCCCCCGAGGACGACCTCTCAAACGCCCTCGCCGAGTCCTTCATCTATGACGAGACCGACGACCAGCTGAAGGCCATCGCAGAGGTCGTGGCCGATATGGAGCGCGAACAACCGATGGACAGGCTCATCATCGGCGATGTCGGTTTCGGAAAGACCGAGGTCGCTATTCGGGCGGCCTTCAAGGCAACGCGCGGCGGAAAACAGGTCGCGGTTCTCGTCCCGACTACTGTCCTCGCAGAACAGCATTACCGAACCTTCCGCGAGCGTATGAAAGACCTGCCGGTCTGTATCGATATGCTCTCGCGCTTTCGAAATCCAAAACAGCAGAAAAAAACTATCGAGGGCCTCGCCGACGGTTCAGTCGATATTGTCATCGCAACGCACAGGCTTCTTTCGCACGATATCCGCTTCAAAGAACTCGGTCTTCTGATAATCGACGAGGAACAGCGCTTCGGAGTCAAGCACAAGGAGCGGATCAAGCAGTGGCGCGCAAAGATCGATGTCCTGACGATGACCGCGACGCCGATCCCGCGGACTATGTTCATGGCGCTTTCCGGCGTTCGCGATATGAGCACTATCGACACGCCGCCCGCGCACAGGCTTCCGATCTACACGCGTGTTCTGCCCTTCGCGGCGGAATCGATCGCGGAGAGTATCACCCGCGAGATCGAGCGCGGCGGGCAAGTTTACTTTTTACATAACCGCGTCGGGAGCATCGAGGCGATGGCGCATTTCCTGAGAACCTTAGTCCCGAAAGCGCGGTTCGCTGTCGCACACGGCCAGATGAAGGAGTGCGAGCTTTCCGACATCATCATGGATTTCTTGGCCGGAAAATACGATGTCCTCGTCACAACGACGATCATCGAGTCGGGAACGGACATCCCGAATGTGAACACGATCATTATCAACCGCGCCGACCGCTTCGGCGTCGCACAGCTTTACCAGCTTCGAGGCCGGGTCGGCAGGTCTGACGCGCAGGCATACTGCTATCTGATTGCGCCGCCCTATCAAAAGATGGCGATCAAGGCGAAAAAGCGGCTGAAGGCGCTACTCGATCATTCAGACCTCGGAAGCGGCTTCGCCCTCGCGATGCGCGACCTCGAGATCCGCGGCGCGGGGAACCTGCTCGGCGCGCAACAGCACGGCTTCATCGAGGAGATCGGCCTCGACCTTTACAGTCGTATGCTTTCCGAAGCGGTGGCCACGATGAAGGGCGAAGCGCCGCCGCATTTCACGCCGATAAACACCCAGATCGACGCGCCGCTGTTCATTCCGAAGGAATATATGCCCAGCGCAAAGATGCGCATCGAGTTCTATCAGCGGCTCTATATGGCCCCGAGCGAGGAGAAACTCGCCGAGATCAAGGCGGAGATACACGACCGCTTCGGCACGGCGCCGCCGGAGGTGCTTATGTTGTTGACCTTTCTGAAGATGCGCCTTTCGGCCTCGGCGGTGAAGCTACCGCTGAAAGAGGTGATTCTGCGCAAGGGCAAGGGGATTTTCCTCTTCGAGCACGGATGGTCGCCCTCGTTGGCGGAGCTCGACGGCGTAATCTCGCCCTTGAAGCTGAAAGCCGATTTCCGCAGAGACCCCTTCGAGCTTCGCTTCGAGCTTTCCGGCGACCACGGGACAGACCTTTTGCTTCTCCGCAATATCTCGGAGAGGCTGTCGAAGGTGCAATACAAGCGCGGGGCTTAGCTACTCGCCGGTTTGCGCGCGCGAGACGATCAGCTTCGAGGGGTCGAAGCCGCGCGCCTCGAGCCGTTCGACAATCATGGCGAAAAGCTCGGAGTCCATCCGCGGCTCTCTGCAAAGAATCCAGACATATTTGCGCGATGGGCCGGAAACGACTGCGTAGTAATAATTCTCGTCAAGCTCGACTATCCAATAATCCGCCCGGAAAGGCCAAAAGAAGGTGACCTTGAGCTTGGAGTTCGAGTCGGAGACCGATTTCGCGCGGCCCTTAGCCGTGCCGGTGATCTTGCCGTCAACGAAATCGCCCCAGCAGGTGTTCAGCACGCGGATCTGGCCGTTTTTCATCAGGGAATATTCGGCCGTCGCCGCGACGCAGTCCTCCTTTTGGAAACGAACCGGATATCTGGCGATCTCGATCCATTTGCCGAGGTATTTGTCGATTTCGACCTTTTCTACTGTTTCCAGCTGACCTTTGCCGCCGGCGAGGACAGCGGAGACAATGAACAGAGACATTAGAAGGATTCCTATAGGCAAGTTCATAAATTTCATAGAGTTAGCTCCTTTATTCGGCCGGATAATATCCCGCGCCGACGACATAAACGATATCGCCGAAGGGGGCCTTCTTCAGGAAGACTCTTTTATTCGCGACCTGATTGTCGGAGGGCCGCGGCCAAGCGTAATCGAACCAAATCTCGTCCTGTTCGGCAAGGAGGTCGAGCTCCTCTTTTACGAAGAGCTTGCCGTTCGCATCGGGCATCTCGAGGAGGCTCTTGCCTTGAAGATCGGGATTGAGTGGGTTTAAAACCTCATTGCCGTCCATATCCTTGATGAAGACATAGGTGTCGAGGAAAACGAAGTCCCCGACGAGGTCGCCAATCTCGGGAAAGGCGGCCGGGCCGACCGTCTCGACAAGCTCGACCGCCCTACGGACAGCATCGACTACAAAGGCCGGCTCGGTCGGCAGGCCGTATTTGCCGCTACCGACGATATAGGAGGTGCCGGCGCCCAAGGTCGCGGGGAGGATATAGGTAGATTTCCACTCGGGGACTTCCCGCCCGGGGCGCGGCCATTTGTAGTGAACCCATCCGCCGCCGTTCTGTGCGGTCTCGATAATAAGCCGGCCGATCTGTCTGCCGTCGGAGTCGAGAAGACCGTTCATATCTTGGCCTTCGCCCATGGCGTCCGGCGGATAGACTATTCGCGTGCCGCCCTCCTCCCAGACGAAGATATAGTCGTCGCCCTTGAACCATTCGCCGGTGTTGTCGCGGAATTTATCGAAGGCGGCGAGGCCCTCGGTGCTCATCAGCTGGACAGCCCCCTCGACGAAGGTCACAAGCTCGGTGGTTTGTGGATAGACGAACTCTTGCGCCGGTAAGGTTCCAGCGAAACCTATTATTAGTAACGAAATAACGAAAATAGCTGTTCTCATCTCTCCTCCTTTTTAGAACTATTTATTTAAAAATAGTTTTATTTATACAGAAAGTAAAGAGCGATTTTTGGGCTGAAGTCAAGCGGAAACGTTCGAGGCGGGCCTCGGCCCTGCGGAAAAATAAAGGGCCGGCGCGAGACCGGCCCCTACGGATTTGCATGCTGTGGGTAATAAGCGCTTTCATAAGCGCCTTAATGTAATGCCTTTAAGCTTTTACCCTTTACCTTTTACCCCCCCTCATCGGAACAGATTGCTTCGTCGGGCTTCGCCCTTCTCGCAATGACGGCAGAGGCAAATAGGCGCTTTCCTAAGCGCCTTAGTGTAATGCCCATAACCTAATACCCGAAACCTCCCTTTTTGGCCCACCGCGTGCATAAGCAAGGCTGTCAATAAAAATCAAAACGGAGCTGAAATGAAAATCGAGACAGTAAAAATCGAGTTCCCGGAGGGCGCGAATATTATCTTCGGGCAATCGCATTTTATAAAAACCGTCGAGGACATCTTCGAGGCGATGGTCAATTCCGTGCCGTCGGCGAGGTTCGGAATAGCCTTCTCCGAGGCCTCCGGCGACAGGCTTGTCCGCTTCGACGGCAACGACGAGGGTCTGATGAGGATTGCGGCGGATAACCTTATGCGTATAGCCTCCGGCCATTGCTTTCTGATTGTTATGCGCGAATGCTTTCCCATCAATGTTCTCCGCGCTGTGAGGGCTGTGCCCGAGGTTTGCAACATCTTCTGCGCGACCGCGAATCCTGTCGAGGCGGTGATCGCGCGGAACGAAACCGGCGATGGCGCAGTGCTCGGGGTCATCGACGGCGAGCGCCCTGTCGGGATCGAGGGCGAGGCCGGCAAGACCTGCCGTCATGGTTTCCTGCGGATGATCGGCTATAAAAAGTAGCCATGAATATACCAAGTTCAAATCGGTGTTTTAACACCCCTCTCATCGCCGCGCTGGTTCTCTCCGCAGGCTTTGCCCTCGGGCAATCCGGCCCGCCGGTTGGAGCGAAGATCCCCGATTTCACCGTCGTTTCCGGTGAGGGCGATTCGCTCAATCGCGAGGCGCTCGAGGGCAAAGTGACCGTGATGCTCTACCTTTCCCGCTCAGCGATCGGCAAGAACAGGGTCTTTACCGATGAGCTTCTCGAATTCTACCATTGCCGGCCGGAGAATATTCAAAGATGCGTCAAGAGCGTTGCGGTGATCAACGCCGGCGAGGCGAAGTGGCCTATCACCGAGATTTGGAAGAAGAAGCTCGTCGAAAGCTCGAAGGAGCGCGGAGTGCCTGTTTACGGCGACTGGAGCGGCGAGATGCTCCGCGATTTCGGCTTCGTTAACGACGAGAGCAATGTCCTCATCGTCGGGCCGGATCTGAACACAAGGTATTTTTTCGCCGGCAAAATCGAGGGCGAGGAGATAGAGCGCGTCAAATCGCTCTTAGCGAAGATGATTTCCGAAATATAAGCGCGTTGTGAAAATCGCCTATTGACTTTATCGAACAACGATTTATATTAATGAATTCGAACAAAATCGTAAATAACGGAGGACATTCGATGCGCAGTGTATTAATTCTCATTTCGATGGCGATTCTCATCGCCCTCGCCGGATGCACCGGCGGACGCCTCACCGAGGAGGAATACCTTACTCAGGCTAAGCTGATGCTCGATCAGGGCAATATCGAGGACGCGATCTATAACTACAAAAACCTCGTGGAATACTACCCGATGTCGGAGCAGATAGGCGAATACCGCTCCCAGCTCCTCGACCTGACGCTCCGCGCCGCGGAGAAACACGCCGGCACATCCAAGGAAGATGTCTATATCGCCGAGGCGATGGCCATCGCGAAAAGCTCCGGCGACACGCTCGCCGGATACTGGGTCAAATATCGCATCGCGGAAAGAACCTCCCTCACCGATGCCGAAAAGGGCAAAGCGCTTTTCGCCGAGATACCGATCGACGGCCTCTATTTCGCCGCACAGATGGCGCTCGGAAAGGGCGATTACGCCGGCGCGAACAGGGGCTACGAGAAGATTCTCGAGCTTTACCCGGACGATCCGGGCAACTACAAGGCGATCTTCCTCATGGGCTTTAATTATTCCGAATATATGAAGGACTTCGTGAAGGCCAAGCTATACTTCGATCGCGTCTTGGCGGAATATCCGGATTGCGACCTCGCTCCGAGCGCGAAGTGGATGCTCGAAAATATGGGCAAATCCCCCGATGAGATTAAGTTCATCGAGGAAAAGGATCAGGCCTAAGATATTCGGCAATGCCCTTTTTATGCGGTCGGGCGGTCTCGTCCGGCCGTTTTTTATAAAGGATCGGAGGCACTTATGAAAATCGACAGGTTAATCCTCGGCGAAATTGACACGAATTGCTATATAGTCAGCGCTTTAAACAGCGAATGTATCATAGTCGATCCCGCGGACAGCCCGGAGAGAATCGTTTCTTTTATAAATAGCGCGGGGCTCAGGCCGATAAAAATTGTCCTGACGCATTGCCACGTCGATCATATCCTCGCCGCGCCGGCGCTTCGCGAGAAATACTCGGCGGAGATCCTTATCCACGAGGCCGACGCCGACGCGCTCGAAGACCCGATGGCAAACCTAAGCGCGCTTTTCGACAGACCTATCTCCTTCCTCGCGGACAAGGCCCTCAAAGACGGCGACACCATCGAGTTCGGCGGGGAGTCATTCGCGGTGATGTTTACACCCGGGCACACACCCGGGGGAATTTGTTTGTATAGTCCGGGGTTTCTGCTCTCGGGCGACACGCTGTTCGAGCTGGGTTACGGCAGAACCGACCTGCCCGGCGGAAGCCACGGCGAGCTTATGAAGTCCATCGCCAAGCTCATGGCCCTGCCCGACGATACAGCCGTTTACCCCGGCCACGGGCCTTCCACAACGATCGGCGACGAGGCCTGCCACTTCGCATGACAATAAGCCGCTATTGCAAAGATCGATTTTATTGCTAAATTTAAAGAAAAATCGAGGTGCCGAATGAGTTTTAAAGAAAAACCGATAAAGTTAAAACCCCTGACCGCTAAGCGCGATGAGGTCTCGCGAGCGCTCAAAGACCTAACCACCGAACAGCTTCTCGTCAAAGAAATCCGCTTCGGCGAGGAATCCAACGGTTACCGCTGGGAGCTTTACCGCGGAGAAATCCCCTTTTGGGTCGATCTCATCCGCTTCTCCGGCCAGATCGACCTTTTAGTGGCCTACAGCATTATGTTCCAAATCCCCGAAAATTGGAGCGATGCGGAAAACGCCAGATTCTATAAATTCCTGCTCGAACTGAGCGATTTCTCAAAATCATGGGACACGAAGTTTTGGATGCAAGACAGAACGGTCATGCTTTGCGCCAGCCGCTCCGGCGAGGAGATAACAAGCATGACTGCGCGTTATTTGGCCGATACCTTCAGCAGGTTTGCCGGCATCCTTTCGCGCGCGATCGCGGACGAATTCCCCGAACTTGTCCGCTTCGTCGTCGGAAAGGCCGAAGAGAATGCCGATGAAGCGTAAGTATTTATCATATATTGTGTTAGCCGCAATCGCGCTTATAGCCGCCGGATGTTATGTCCCGAAGACCTCGGCACAGACCACTCCGCAAACAGCTGAACCGCAAAGCGTTGTCCACGAGGGCTTTTACAAAGTCGTTCAATCGACTAACACCTTTCGCGAACCCGACCTCGGCTCCGCAAAGATCGACCGAATAGAGCCGGGAACCCTCGTCGAGGTGATAGGCTCCGCGGGTGCCTTCGCCCAGATAAAACTCTCCGAGAACTCTGCATGGCTCAGAAAGAATCAGGTCGAGGACACGAAGGCACCGAAGATAGTCAAAACCTTGGGCAGGGTTCGCGGAAAGGAAGCGCCCTCGGAGCTTTCCGCCGACCTCGAGATTCTCGACTCGGGGCGGCTTTTAACAGTCAAGGCCACCTCCGGCGATTGGCTTCTCGTGAAGATCTCCGAGAACCGCGGATGGATTCTCGCCGGCGCACTCGAGCCGCTGGGCGTGACGACAAAAACTGCAGTCCTCGAGGCGGTCGAGAGCTTGACCACGCTGAAAAGGGCGAACATTCGCGACAAGGCGAGCACGAACTCCAATGTCTTAAAGACTCTCCCGCCGGGCACCAGAGTCGAACAGCTCGGCAAAAGCGGCGAATGGTTCCGCGTGAGATACCTCGACATCACCGGCTATATCCACGAAGACCTCCTCTCGAGCGAATGAGGGGAAGGTTTTAGGTGATAAGGAATACATGAAAGGCGCGGGGAGCGCCTTTTTAACGGGGCTTCGATACGCTTCGCACTCAGCCGTCGGGCGTTGTGCGAAGTCGAAACATGCTCGACCGGAGCAATAAGGAAATTGATCGAATAGGTTTCAGCCCTTCGACAAACTCTCAGAGCACTGCACCATAATCATGGCAATATGCTATTCGGCGCTTTCCTAAGCGCTATCGTGTAAAACCCTTTACCCTTTAGCCTTTACCCTTTTTTGGTTATTGTTTCTTGGTATTAGGTATTACTTTAAAAGGGCGTGTTGAACACGCCCTCTCCACGCGCTTCAGCGCGTTCCGGTAATACCTATAACCCAGAACCTATAACCCAAAACCTATAACCCACAACCTATAACCCAAAACCTATCCCCATAACCTTCACTATTCCAAACTCGTCAGCCCCATGCGAATTCCGTGCTTGACGAGGTCGGCGATGCTCTTGGCCTCGAGCTTCTTCATGATATTTCGGCGGTGGGTTTCGATTGTCTTCACGCTTACATCGAGCTTGAAGGCTATCTGCTTTGTCGAGACGCCCTCGGCGATGAGCTGGAGCACCTCGCGCTCGCGGTCGGTCAGTTGGCTCGATTCGGGATGACTTTCACCGTTAGATATATTGACATAATCCTTGACAACGACATTGGCGATAGAAGGGCTAAGGTAGGTTTTTCCCGTATGGACTATCCTGATCGCGGATTCGAGCTCCTCGAAGGCGCAGTCTTTGAGGAGATATCCCGACGCGCCGGACTTGAGGATCTCCATAATGAACGACCTGTCGGAATGCATCGACAGAGCGATGATCTTGGCATTCGGGTTTTCGGCGAGTATCTTTTTCGTGGCGTCGATCCCGTTCATTTCTTGCATCGCGATGTCCATGATGATAACATCCGGCGAGAGGCTCCGCGCCTGCTCGATCGCCTGTCTGCCGTTAGCGGCCTCGCCGACGACCTCGAAATCGTCGAAGTTGGCGATGAGCTTCAAAATGCCTTGGCGCATCAGCATATGGTCATCGACTATCAAAATTTTGATCATTTTTTACCCTTCGTTAATCTGTATCGGCACTGCAATCCGGACGACCGTCCCCGTGCCTTTCGATGCTTCAATTTGAATTTTTCCCGAGTAATACTCGACTCTTTCCGATATACTGAACAAGCCGAACCCCTTTGAATTAGCCCGTGATATTTTATCATCTTTGAAAGCAAATCCCTTGCCGTCGTCGGAGACCTCGAGGACAGCGAAATCACCTTCGCGGAAGAATCTCACACTGGCCTTTTCGGCGGCGGCATGCTTTTTCACATTGACCAAAAGCTCTCTCGCCGACTGGTAGATAACCATCGAAAGTTCGTTGGACAGCGGCTTCGGTTGGCCGTCGTCCTCGAAGGAACATAAGAAGGCGTGGGAACTCTGATAGCTCTCGCATAGAGAAAGGATCGCCTCGGAGAGGCCTATCTCGGAGAGAATCGGCTTGTTAAGCGCGAACATAAGCGACCGTGAATACAAAATCGATTGGTCGATTAGCGACCGGATCGTCCCGATCTCCTTTTTAAGGCCGTTGTCCTTCACCGAAGAGGCCAGCGCGCCGAGCTTGATCTTCGAGAGTGCGAGGTATTGGCCGATCTCGTCATGGAGGTCCGCGGAGATTCGCTGGCGTTCGCGCTCCTCGGCTAAGGACATCTGCGACCAAAGCGCTCGCAGTTTTCCCTGATACAGTGAGATCTCGCGATCCATCTCGATTCTGCCGGTGATATCCTTGAGCAGAAAAACCCTTCTTCCGGTTGTGCGGCTCACTGCTTTTGTAATCTCCAAAACGATCTGCTCGCCGTTAGCGCGGACAGCCCGGCCGTATTTCTTTATATAATTAGGTTTGCTGTCCAAATCGAAAAAGGGTTTGTAGCTGAAGCTCTCGTCCGGCTCGAAGAGGTCGTGTATCGGTTTTCCTATATAATTCGCGGCTTTGAAGCCGAAGGTTCGCTCTATCGAGGAGGTGATGAACTCGATGCGCTCGCTTTTGTCGGTCAGGACGAAGACATCCTCGCTGATCGAGGAGGTCAGGTCGGCTATCTCTCTAAATTCCTGAGATGACCTCATCGAACGGCGAAAGAATATCAGTATTAGTGTAAGCAAAATCGCAAAAGCCCCGAAAACGAAGAACTCGGAAAGGCTGAAGTCCTCTGTGAAGGTAAGGAATTTCGAAAAGAAGGATGGTAAATTGGCAACAATAATCGCCAAGGACGCGAGTAGAGCAACAAGCGCAATCGCAATTAGAATAAGTATTCCGCGGAATTCTTGTTTGAACATATTATTAATCTCTTTGTTACTTTTATTAAAAGTTATATCGTCCGATTAGAAAAGTCAATCCTTAAAAAAGGATTAGACAAAAAAAAATTTATTTGTATAATCGAATAAGGAAAATAGAAGTTGTTATTAAAAAACATTATGCCATTTTCGCAAATTGGATTAGATGAGCTTGCGGTTATTCGCTTAGATCCATCGTTCACCGATGAGATCGCGCGGGATATAGGCGCGGGATACCCCTTCTCCGAGTCGATTGTCACAATTTGCCAGCATCTGATCACCTCGGGGAATTATTACAACGCGCTGAAAATCCTGTCCGCGGCGATAAAGCGCAAAGAGATCGACGACGCATATTGGAAGGGCAGAGTCAACAAACTCATCGGCGACATCTACTTTATTTGGGGCAACTTGAACCTCGCACGAAAATACTACAAACTCGCCTCAGATTGCTTTAAGGGTTTCCCTTATGCCTTCGCGAGGATACAGCTCGACCTCGGGAATATCGCCCTCGAAGCCGGCGAATGGGCCTCGATGCAACGGCATTATTCCATCGCCGAGGACGCTATCGCCGACGAGGACGACAGGGGCACCTTGGCCGATATCGAGCTCAACCGCGGTATTTCGCTGTCTATGAGGGGCAGGTTCTCCGAGGCGTTCGAATGCTTCCAACGCGCGCTGGACATTTCCGCCGCACTCGAGGATTCAGCCAGAATCGCGGCATGTCACCTGAATATCTCAATCGCTCAGATGGACTCGGGCTATCTCGAGCCAGCCATGGAGTCCATCAAAACTGCGCTCGGTTACGCCAAAGAGGCCGGCGACTTGAATCTCGAGACTCTCATTTATGTCAACCGCGCGAAGCTCAGCCTGATACTCAAAGATTATATGGTCGCGCAGTTTTACTCCGAAAAGGCACGCGAGTTCGTCGGCAAGATCAACAACAAAATGGCCGAGGCCGAGTTGGAGCGGATTCAAGCCCTGCTCGAAATCGTCGAGGGCAGGCTCGATGAGGCCGTCGCGAGGCTCGACCGGTCGATCGCTCTGGCCAAAGAATCATGCAACATCTCGATCCATCTCGAGTCCTCGGTCGAGCTGGCGAGGCTTCTTTTCAAGCTCGGCCAAATTCCGCGCGCTAAGGAGACACTCCTCGAAGCCAAGAATCTCGCCCAAAAAAAGCACCTCGATCATATATCCGAAACAATAAATCGTTTGGAAAAAACTACTTAACAGGAGGAAACTATGTTCAGAAAGATCTTTTTAACAGCGGTTGTTGGGGCGGCCCTTTGCCTTTCTTGTGCCAAGGCGCCGACACAGACAGATTCTCCGCCGCTATTGGGTCAGGATGAGGCGCGCGTCGAGCAGGTCGTTCACCCCGTGACGATCACCGCCTCGCAGATCGCGGAGCTTCGCGCGAGCCTGCCGGAGACCGCCCCCCGCCTCCGCACAAACATCCGCCCGCCCATGCCGAACCAAAATCAGTGGCCGGTGAACAACATTCCGCGGCAGTTCATCGTCGTCCAGCTCGACGGCATCACCGGGCAACATGTCTATTGCATCCACGAATCGGTGGTTCCCGAGGAGGGTGTCGCGTTCGATATGATCGAGCAGGTGCATTACCTCGAGGACGGCTCAGTTGTCGGCGGCATCGAGTTCTCGCCGCACGGCACGATCTTCCTCGACAAGACCTATCTCTTCTGGGATTTCTCCTATCTGTTCGAGACGCCCCCGACCGAGCTGGATCTCCTTTATTGGAGCGGCGCGGAGGGCGGGGAGTGGCTGGTGAATATCCACCGCGAACTGACCCCTTCCGAGAATCGCCGTGTTGAATTCGAGATCGAGCATTTCTCGGTTTACGCCGTTCGTCAATCGACAATGCCTAAGCCGCCGCCGCCGGCGTTTTCTGTGGCGTATTGATCCTGTGAGCAAATGAAACGGGCGACCCGCCGGGTCGCCCCTACGAATTTACCCTATTATCCCCCGCCTCGGAGACTCGCCACTCCCCTTAATAAGGGGCGCAGGGGTGTTCTCCAAAGCAATGTCAAAGCTCAAATGCCGAATGTCAAATCAAATCCTAATGCCCTAATGCCAGATTCCGAAGACTGTCATTGCGAGGAGGGCAACGCCCGACGAAGCAATCTGTTTGTCGTGCTATTAGCGTGAGCGATTCGCCCGAATCTCCGTAGGGGCCGGTCTTGCGCCGGCCCATATTCCCCTCTTTTCAAAGAGGGGTGGCCGAAGGCCGGGGTGTTTCTGTCATTCCCGCGAATGCGGGAATCCACTCTGTAGGGGCGCACGGCGTGCGCCCTTTTTGTGCCAAATTGCCGTAGGGGAGGGCCTTGTGCCCTCCCTTTTTAGGTTCTGGGTTCTGGGTTATAGGTTATAGGTATTACAGGAAGGGCGGCTTGGAGGCCGCCCTTTTTAATGCCGGGGCTTCGATACGGGCAAGTTTCGATAAGGGCATGAGAATGCCCTACTCAGCCACCGGCACTTCGACTTCGCTCAGTGACCACCGGTCGTTGAGTAGAGCTTCGCTCGTATCGAAACGATATTTCTGTAGAAGGGCGTATCGAATACGCCCGTTTTTAATCCCCCCGGCGCCTGCGCGCCGACCCCCTTTGACAAGGGGGTGAGAGAAGTCCCCCTTGTTAAAGGGGGATTCAATCGACATTGTAAACGGCGGAGATAGCCGCCCCTGCGATAGCAATCATCATAACAAACCCGCGTAGAACCATATCACCCTCCATTTGCAGTTAGATTGTTATTATATAGAAATTGCCTTTCTTTGCAAGGCCGCCGGCGTCGCGCTTCGGGCTTCGCCCGAAGCTGACGGCAGGCCGGGCGAAAGATTTCCGAAAATTTACGATTAAGCTCCGGCCGGCCGTAGGTTTCGCGCGCCTTTTGAAAGCTCGCTTTCAAAGGCGCGCGAAACCGCGACGCCGTCGGGCGGCCGCAAGATATGACCAATAAGTCATTATTGTCTATTTTTCAAAGATTTAACAAAATAAACTTTAATATTCTAAAACTAATATTGAAATTTTTAATAATAGCCCTTGACTTATTTGAAATCAAGATTATCCTCTATGCAACAAAGGAGGTTTTTATGGAACTGAAGAAACTACCCGGTTGCCCATCTTGCGATTCAGAGGTCATTGTCACTGAATATTATTGCCCGAAATGCGATATTACCGTGAGGGGTAAGTTCATCGCAGGGCCTTTTGCGGCACTCACGCGCGAACAGGTAGGGATTGTCGGGGCATTCTTGGCTTCCGGCGGAAATATTCGACAGATGGAGTCGCGCCTCGGGATGAGCTACCCGACGGTCAAAGCGCGCCTCCGCGAGATCAACATCGCTCTCGGCCTCGATTCCCCCGAGCCGGAATCCGGCGAGAAAATGGACATCATAAAGAGCCTCGAGGAGGGCAAAATCGATGTCCAAGAAGCACTTAAAAAACTGCAGGAGGAACGATAATGGGAGAAGAGATTACGAGAATTCTGAAGCTACTCGAAGACGGCAAAATCAACTCCGAGGAGGCCGAGAGGCTTATCAACGCCGTAAGCGGAAAGAAACAACAGGGCTTTTTCGTGCCGGCGCCACCCAAGATACCGAAGGAGTTCCTTGTCAAGATGGAGACTATCCCCGAACAGGTCGGAAAGGCCGTGTCCGCGGCCTTCGGCTCGGTCGGAACCTCCGGAGGCAGAAGGACCTTCCACAATATCGACAGGATGGAGGTCAAAATAGTCAGCGGGAACCTCAAGCTTACACCCGCTTCCGACGAGGTCGAGTTCGACGGCACCGGCTGGCCGCTTAGAACCTTGGTGGATAAAGACTGCCTCGCAATCGACGCGATCAATGGCGATATCGAGCTTAAAATCAAGGAAAACTCCTCGGCCACACTGAACCTTGTCAGCGCGGATTTGTCAGCCGAAGAGATCGACGGCTCGATCATCGTGGAGACTGTCTCCGGCGATGCCGATATCGCAAGGTGCTCCGGCGAATGGACTGTCCGCACCGTTTCCGGCGATGCCCAAATCTCCGAATCGAAAGGCCGTTTCGCGATTTCGACTAAGAGCGGCGATATTTCCTTCGGAATCTCCGGCGACGGTTGCTATTCGCTGAAGACCTTTTCCGGCGATATCGATGTCTCGGTTCCAAGCGGGAAATCGGTCGCTATCTCTGTCGAGCGCGGCGAGGGCGAGGTCGCGATCGATCCCGAACTCCAATCCTCGCTCGGCGCGCGGCAAGAGGCTTCCGATATCATGATCGAGATTTCTAACAAAAGCGGAGATATCAATATCTCAAAAAAATAAGGAGGCAAAATGCCAAGCGCAGAAAAAAGCCGAATATCGGCCTTTGAAAGCGAGGGCGTCATGGCTGAAAAGAAACCCGAATTAAATGAAATCTCGGGTCGGGGAAAATCCGGATCGAAGAACTCGAAATCGGCCGATCTGAAAACAAGCTCGCTGTTCATCAAATATCTATTGATTTAGGGGGGATTATGTCCGACGAAAGAAACCAAATCTTGAATATGCTCGAGGCCGGCAAGATCACTGCCGCCGAAGCCGCACGCCTTCTCGACGCGCTCGGATCCGTTACCGACAACGAGCGCGAACAAGCCCGGGCCGTCGCCGAAAACGGCAAACCCAATAGGTGGCTCAGAATCAGAATCACCGAGGCCGGTGTCGAAAAGGTGAAGGTCAACCTTCCGCTCAAACTCGTCCAGATACTCACCAAGATGCAGGGCCTTCTCCCCGCGGACGCCCGCGCCCAACTCGACGGCCACAACATCGATCTCGAGGCGATAGTGCAGGCCGTCAAAGACGGCGCCGACGGTGAGATAGTCTCGGTTGACGACGGCCCCAACCGAGTGAGTATCTTCGTTGAGTGATCTCGAATTATTGCATCGGGCTATGGTCTTTCAAGGGCGCGCATCGAGTGCGCCCTTTTAATTTGCCCTTTCGGTCAAAGTTTTGTAATACAAAGCTTTGAACAATAACGATTAACCCTCCCGCGGCAAAGTTTCATACCAATCCTCTCAACAACCCTCGCCCTCGGCGAGTTGCTCCTCGAGGCGCTCCCATTCGGCCAGAAGCCCCTCGAGGCGTTTGCTGGAGGCCTCGAACTCCGCCAGAAGCGCGGACATCCGCCCCCAATCGCCGGCAACATGCTCCTCCGATAGAAGCTGAGAGATCTTCGTGAGGTCGGCCTCGAGCCGGGCTATTGCGTCTTCGGCCTGCGCACGCTCCTTTTCCAGTCGAAAGAGGTTCTTTCGGCTCGATCGGGCCGGTTCATCCGCGGTTTTCGGCCTGTCCTTTGCCTCGGGCCTGCACTCCTGTTTGTTCAGCGCCGCCCTGCGCTCGAGATAATACTCGAAACCGCCGTCGAAAAGGGTGATTTGGCCGCGCTCGAAGGCGATTATCTTCTGGGCGACATTGCGCAGGAAATATCGATCGTGGCTTACAAAAATAACTGTTCCCTCGAAATGAGATAGCGCTTTTTCGAGCGTGATTCTGGACTTTATATCGAGATGGTTCGTCGGCTCGTCGAGCAAAAGAAGGTTCGCGCCGCCGAGCAAGAGCTTGAGTAGCGCTACCCTTGCGACCTCGCCGCCCGAGAATGTTCTAAGCGGTCGAAAGATGTCCTCGTCATAGAGCGAAAAGAGCGCGAGCGAGCTTCGAACCGCCTCTTCGGTCATGGTTCGGTCGAAATCGTGAATCTCCTCAAAGGCCGAATTCGACTCGTCGATCTCCTGAAAGTCCTGCGAATAATAGCCTTTCTTGATTCCCGAGCCGATTCGCACCCTGCCCGCGGAGGGCTCGAGCCTGCCGGCAATCGCCGAAAGCAAGGTGGTTTTTCCGCAACCGTTCGGGCCGACGACCCCGATCCGGTCGCCGCGTCTCGCGAGGAAGTTGAAGCCCTCGAAGAGTTTGCGCTCGCCGAATGAAACCGAAAGGCCCTCAGTTCGAAAAACATCCTCGCCCCCGCGCGCGGCGGTTTTAAAGCGAACCCTTATCTCCTCGGCCTTCGGCGGCGGCGCGATCCGCTCGAGCTTTGCGAGCATTGTGCGCCGCGATTGAGCCTGCTTGGTCTTTTGCCCGGCGATATTTTTCCGAATAAAATCCTCAGTGCGCGCGATTTCGGCCCTTTGAGCCTCATATTTGGCAATAAGCTCCTCGTCGAGGCGCTTGCGCTCCTTCTCGTAAAAAGAATAATTCCCCGCGAACTTGCTGACCTCGCCATCCCGTATTTCCACCGTTTCCCTCGCGATAACATCGAGGAAATACCTGTCATGCGAAACTACGACATAGGTCTTGCAGGAGTTTTGAAGATACTCCGCGAGCCACTGCAGACCGTCGTAGTCGATATGGTTCGTCGGCTCGTCGAGGAGGAGAATATCCGGCGCTTCGAGGAGAATGCAGGCTATCGCCGCGCGATTGCGTTCGCCGCCCGAGAGCTTTTCGACCTCGGTCGAGAACTGCCCCTTCGAGAAACCGAGGCCGAAAAGCACCGCCTCGACGCGACTTTGGAAGTTATAGCCGCCGAGCTGTGAGAGCCGGTTCTCGAGGCGGCGATACTCCTCGAAGTCGCATTCCTTAAGGCCGCCGAGTGAAAGCTCCTCCAGCCTTCGCTCGATTGAATAGACCTCCGGGTGCGAGCGATAGACCGCGTCGAATAGCGAAAGCCCGCCCTCGAGGGCGTGCTCCTGCCTCAGGTAGCCGATTCGTATTCCGCGCTGGACATGGACATCGCCGGAATGCGGCTTGAGAACACCCGCGATCACCGACAGCATAGTCGTCTTGCCCTCGCCGTTGGGGCCGACGAGGCCGATCTTATCGCCGGGTTCGATAGTATAACCAATCTCGTCGAGAATCGGCCCCGAGCCGAAATCGACTGTCACTCTGTCTAAATTAACATAGGGCATAATATTTACAATAGGTTTTGAGGATCGACAATAATTTTATATCGGACATCGCCGGGGATCTTTTCGACTATTCTTTTAACTGTATCGAGCGTCGATTTGATTTTATCCGTCTTTAAAAACAGATGCCAGCGATAGTTGTTTCTCAACTTTGAAAGCGGACACGAGGCCGGCCCGAGTGGTGTAAAATCCCTCTTCGCGGCTTGGACCCTCGCAAGCTCCCTCGTGAGTGTGAAGATAGCCGTCCGAACCTCGGAGGGATCCTCGCCCAAGGCCAAAACCCGCACAAGCCTCCCGAAGGGCGGATATTTCAGCTCCTCGCGCGAGCGTAACTCGAACTCGAAGAAGGACTTGACATCGCTATTGACTGCGAAATCGATAGCCGGACAATCGGGGCGGTAGGTCTGAATTATCACCTCTCCGCGGATATCGCTACGGCCTGCGCGGCCCGCCACTTGGTTTATTAACTGAAATATCCTCTCAGAGCTTCTAAAATCAGGAATCACCAGCCCGATATCCGCATTTAACACGCCGACCAGCGCGACATCGGGAAAATCGTGCCCCTTGGCGATCATCTGCGTCCCTACAAGGACCGAGGCCGGCGTCGAGAGAAAATCGCGGAGTATCTTCGCCACGCCCTCGGCCTTCGCGGAATCCGCATCGAGGCGGAAGATCTTCTCTTGCGGAACAATCTTAGCAAGTTCCTCCTCGATTCGCTCGGTGCCGTGCCCACGAAACTTGATCTTGCTCGAGCCGCAAACAGGGCAAGTATCCGGTGCGGGGAACTCGGCCGAGCAGTAATGGCATTTGAGTGTCGAGTCCGCCTTGTGATAGGTCAGCCCTATTCCGCAGGACTCGCAGGTCGGGATATAGCCGCAATCCGGGCATTGGAGATAGGAGGAAAAACCGCGCCGATTCAAAAGAAGCATCGCGCGATATCCCTTTTCGAGAGTCTCGACGAGCTTGCCCTCGAGCACCCGCGAGAAGACGCTGTAGTTATTGAATTGCTCGCGTTCCTCGGTCATATCGACAATTCTAATCCCCGGTAACTCGGCCCCGGGGATTCGCTCGGGAAGCTCCAAGAGTCGGTATTTTCCGGTGATCGCATTGTAGTAACTCTCCGCCGAGGGCGTAGCCGATCCGAGCACAACCGGGCATCCCTCTATCGAGGCGCGAACCACCGCCGCATCGCGGGCGCTGTAGTAGGGCGGTGGCTCGTCCTGTTTGTAGGAGGATTCGTGTTCCTCATCGACGACAATCAGTCCGAGATCCCTCACCGGCGCGAAAACCGCGCTCCGAGGACCTATAGCGATCTTAAGCTCGCCACCGGCGAGCTTGCGCCATGCGTCGAAGCGCTCGCCGGGCCTGAGCGCCGAATGAAGCACCGCGACCTCCTCGGGAAACCTGCCCTCGAATTGCCCCCAAAGCTGTGGAGTGAGGGCGATCTCCGGCACGAGGATCAACACTCCCTTGCCGGCGTCTCTGGCCGCGGCGGCCGCGCGCATATATACCTCGGTCTTTCCGCTTCCTGTGACGCCCCAAAGGAGGAACGGCTCGAAGCGCTCCGCCTCGACTGCTTCGACTATCGGAGCGGCCGCACCGAGCTGGAGTTCGGTAAGCTCCGGGCCGATATACTTCGATTTCAAGCGGGGGTCGTTCTCCGGCCGGCGGAAAACCTCCACCGTTTCGATCTTCAGCCACTGCCGCTCGATTGCGGTCTTCACCGCGCCCGCACCGAATCGGGCCGACAGGTCGCGGCGAGGATGCTCCGCGCTTGTATCCTCCGCAAGGAACTCGAGAAGCTCGCGTTGCTTGGGGGCGTTGCCGCGAATCGTCTCGAGAAGCTCGATAAGCTCCGCGCGCGAGAGTTTGGGCCTCGCAACCTCGACTAAAAGCGGCCTCTGTTTGTTTCGAGTTCTAAGGCGAATTCGGATGATCCCCCTCGAACGAAGCTCTCCGAGGGCTTTGATGAAGCCCTGCGAGCCCGCGATCTTGCAGAGGATTTCCTCCTTCAGATCGCCCCTTTGCTCGAGGATTTCGAGCAATCTTCCGGCCTTCGCCGAAAGACCCTCGCGATCAGCTTCCTCGCCGGCGAGCGCGATCTCGCGCTCGACATCGATGCCGATACCCCCCGGAAGCGCCGCGCGAAAGGCGTCGCCGCGGGAGCATGAGTAGTAATCCGATATCCAGTTCAGAAGGCGCAGGATTTCGGGGGTGAAAAGCGGCTTTTCATCCGGCAATTCGGTGATTGCCCGGGTTTTCGCCACAGAGGTCTCGTCGAGAAGGCGCACAACAACCCCGACTACATGCCTCTGCCGGAAGGGCACAACAGCCCGCATTCCCGGAAGGATAATCCCCGAGGCCCACTCGGGAACCTCATAGGTGAGGCTCATATTCGGCCCGGAGGGAATAGCTATATCTGCGAATTTAGGGTTCATTTTCCAAAAAAAGGGGAACCCTGCGGTTCCCCGAATAAGATTTCAATCGGCTCGATCCGAGCTATTTTCCGCAACCGTCGAGGCCCTTCTGGGCCGCCGCGGAACCCTCGGCGTCGCCCTTCTGATCGCAAGCGATCTTGAGAACCGCCCATGCCGCGCACCAGTCTTTATTCTTCGAGGTGACGCCCTTGAGATTCTTGATCGCGGTGTCGAGATCGCCGGCCTCCATCGCGCCAATCGACTCGACAACAAGATTGGCGTCCTTGCCCTTTTGAACCTGCTCGCCGCGGAGAAGGCAAAGCGAATATTGATCCCAGCCCTCTTTGTCCTGCGGGTTGTTTTTGACGAGCTTCTCTGAGGTGACGATTGCGTCGGCGTATTTGCCCGCGCTGAATTGGCTTAGGGACAGGTTATACAGGGCGTCGCGGTTTGTCGGGTTGATCTCGAGTATCTTGCCGAAATAAACGATTGCGCCCTCGTAATCCTTCTGGCTGTATTTCGCCACTCCGCGATCGAAAAGCAGATCGGCGTTGTTCGGATCGAGGGCCTGCGCGAGGTCGAGGACCTCGTCGGCCTTTGCCGCTTCGCCCTTTGCGACATAGAAGTTGGCCAAGAGCGTATAGGTCTCGACATCGGGCTTCCCCGCCTCGATTACCGAATTCAATATCCCGATAGCCCCATCGAGGTCGCCGTCGTTGTATTTGAAGACCGCGGCCTGTTTCGCGAGCATAACATTCGTATTATCGAGCTCGAAGGCCTTGTAATAGGCGTCGCGAGCCTTGTCCTTGTCGCCTTTCTTCTGGTAAAAAAAGCCGAGATTCGACCAGCCGTCGGCGTAGGAGGGATCGATCATGACGGCGGTCTCGGTATGCCGAATCGCCTCGTCCCACTTCTGATTCTCGCCGGACTTCTGCCCCTTGCGGAAGACATCGGCGCGCTTATCGATGCGCCATGCGCGAATATCTTTTATCTCGGTGCTGTCCAGCTCCAGCGCGCGGTCGAAGGCGCGGGTCATCTGAGCGAAGCTGTCCATCTCGGCGTAAAGTTTGCCGAGCATAATGAAGACCTCGGGGTTGGTCGGCTCTTTTTGTTCGGCTATTTTGAGTTGTTCCAGCGCTTTCGAGTAGTCGTTTTGCTGGACATAAACCTTGGCGGAGGTCAGCTCCGCGCTCTGGCAGGCCAAAAACGCCAACGCGATTGCAATCATAACGATAAGGGCGAATTTGTTTCTCATCCTTCCTCCTCGAATTTGATAAAACTTGAAATTTTGCTTTTAAAATAAATAGATTCTTCGCTATTGCAAGGTTTTTTCCGAAAATCGTCATCGAACACTCGTTTTTTTAATAAAGTTTGAACTTGACCCGCGGGGATAATTTTAGATAATTACTATACGATGTATAAACTCCGACGAGCGATGAGATGTATTCTTTTCTTAGCTTGCCTTGCCCCCGCATTGATCGGCTCGACAGACCTTTCGGCGCTCGAGGGGCTCGGCGGCCTTCGCCCGTTCTGCGGAACGGAGGTCTATTCCGCGGGCAATCCCGCGACGGCCTCGCTCGCCGGTATCGATTTTTTCACATTGGCATATTCGGCACCCTTCGCGGGAATCGGCGATTATATCGGCTCCGCCGGCGCGGAATACCGGCGAGGCCTCGGGGCCTTCGAGGCCGGCGCGGAATGGCGCTTGCTCCAATCGAATATCTACTCGATGAACAACCTCGGCCTCGTCCTGTCGAGGCGGCTCGGGAGGGCCGCGATCGGCGCGAGAGGCCGTCTTTTCTACGATTCCTTTCAAAGGGGCGAATTCGATCTCGGCTCGGAGGATTTCCCCGACGATCCGGTTTTCTCGGAGGGATACTCGAAGGCCGCCTTTTCAATGGACCTCGGCCTTGCCTTCTCCCCGGTGAACGAACTCCTTATTGGCTTATCAGCCGAAAACCTCCTCGATCCCGATCTTGCCCTCAGGGACAATCTCGAATCCAATATCGGCAGATCATTCGGCGCGACCGCCTCATTCAACCCGCGAAATCTCGGTCTATTCTTCGCAGAGGCCGGCCTTTCCCCCTCCGCGCCGGATGGAAGCGAGATCGCCTACAAACTCGGCTATGAAACCCCCCCTATTGCCGAGGTCTTGAAGCTGAACGCCGCCTTCGACGAGCGCGATATATCCTTCGGGATCGCCCTCGGATTCCCTTGGGGGATCCCGCTACGATTCGATTATAGCTTCGAACTCCATCGCGGCGATTTGGGACAAGCCTCGAGCGGACACAACCTCGCCCTCACGGGCTTCTTCGAGCGTAAACTCGAACTGCCCGACCTCTCAGCGGCGCTCTCCCTCGACAGGGAAAGATACGCCTTGGGCGATACCGGTTTCCTCACGATCCGCCTCGTTGCCGAGGGCGGGAATTTCTCCGATGTCCTCGTGGGCTTGAGTTTGAACAGCCTCGAACTCGAGCCGTTCACGAAGATTTCGATAGTCGAGGGGGAACCCTCGCTGATCCGCCTCCCCTTCACCTTCGATTCCGCGGGGGTTTACAGCTTCGAGGTCAACGTCGATCCTAAGGACGAATTCGTCGAGTCGAGCGAGGACAATAATAGCTCGAGCG
This sequence comes from bacterium UBP14_UBA6098, assembly GCA_002428525.1. Lineage (GTDB taxonomy): Bacteria > UBP14 > UBA6098 > UBA6098 > UBA6098 > UBA6098. The sequence goes on along the minus strand of DIWU01000014.1, from coordinate 72,395 downwards.
CGGTCGCTATTGCCTTCGCGCCGCCACAGCTCGCGATCGAGGCCTCCCCGAAGGCCGCAAAAATCGACGCGGCTAAGTATATCAATCAGGACGAATCGATCGTGCCGGCGGTATTCTTCGAGGCCGCCTCCTCTCAGATTGACCCGCGGTTCGACCCCCTTCTCGAATTGCTCGCCGAAAGGCTGACCAGTAACCCCGATGCAGTCTTTATCGTCAACGGCTATTTCGACGAGCTTTCCGAGCCGGGCTTGCGTGAGATTGCCGAAAATAGAGCATCTGCCGTGAGGTCGGCGCTGTCGAGGCTCGCGCCCGGCTCTGCCGATAGGGTTAAAATTGGCGCTGATGCCCCCGATCGCCAGCGAATCCCACGACGAAGCCAATATCAAGAGTATCAACGACTTGTCGATAGCGAGAACCGAAGGGCCGAGATCTCGGTCGTTATGCCCCGGCTCGAGTTTCGGCCCCGAGCCGATGAATTCTCGACCGCAGATGCCGCTATCATCGCAGATTCAGTTATCACAGCGCTTCGGGCGAACCCGATGGCTATGCTCGTCGTTCGCGCCTCCTCAGCCGGCAACGCCTTGGATGCGGCGATCCTCCGCGCGCTCAAGATCAAGGAACTCCTGCTCGCGAACCTCCCCGAATACTACTCCGATCGAGTCCTCGCCGGCGCCGACGATAGTATCCCCGCCGACTCAGCGCTCATCTTCTTAACCGGCGACGCCATCGCCTTCAAGCCGCGAGAGGTTCATTCGGCGCTGAGCTACCAACCGAGCGAGCTTCCCGACTGCGTGATCTCGCTCTCCGCGGCCTCCGAGGCGGGCATCTCCGAATGGCGCCTGTCTCTCGTGGACGAGGCCGGCCGAACCCTCCACGAGCTCGCCACCGGCAAAGGCCCTGTGAAAAAGGCCCTTCGCTGGGATTGGAAAGACCGCGAGGGCGGAATTATCCCCTTCGGCAAACGCTTTTCCCTGTGCCTCTCCGCGCTCGACGAGCTCGGGCAGGCCTCGAAACTTTGCACCGAAAATGAGATCGGCGCGGAGGTTATGCTTCGCGAGGAGCGAATCGACAGACTGCTTCTCGTGCAATTCATATTCGACGGGCCTTCGGCGCAGTCGAGCTTCCTCGAGGATCGGCTCGAATGGGTTGCGCGGCATATCGTCGAAAAGGGCGCGCAGGACGGCGTGTCTATCTCCGCCGAGCTTCAAGGACATACAGACGAGATCGGCGGACATCGCCGAAATATCGAGCTTTCCGAGCAGAGGGCCAAGGCCGTCGAGACGAGGCTTTTCGCCTATATGAAGGGCCTTCTCGGCCTCGATAGCCGCGAGGCACTCGACCGCTGGATGGCCGAGAACGAGGTCAGTATCTCGAGCAGGGGTTATGCCGCCTCGGAGCCATATACCATCGAGTTTTGGGAGGATGGCAAGCTGTCGAAGAGGCTGATAGGGGCCGAGGAACTTCCCGAGGGCCGAACGATCAACCGCAGGGTTGTAGTCGTTATCACCGAAACGAGGGGAACAGCCGATGAATAGGCGCTTTGCGGCATATATTTTCGTGATCGCGGCGCTGTGCTCAGCCGGCCTCGGCGCCCTCGAATGCTCGTTTATTATCGACCATTCGCCGCCCTATATCGCCGCCGGCTCGGCCTTTCCGCCCGCGGACACGACTTTAGCGGATACCTTCGTCACAATCATTTTCGCCCTCGACGACCGCGGCGCGGGCGTTTGGGGCGACAGCGTCCTCACAACCGTCATCGTGAACGGCACCGATTCGACCGATTACCCGGCCACTCCGTTAATCCCCGGCGATTTCTCCCCCGGCGACACTGTCGAGGTATGCATCCGCGCTATCGACCGGATCTTCGACACCCTCGCATGCACCTGCCCGCCGAACGAGCTCGACACATGCTGGCGATTCTTCATCGAGCCGGCCTGTTCGAGCCGCTTCGACAGCCTATGGTTCGTCGAGGAAGCCGACTGCGACTCGATTAATATCGTCGAGATTTGCTACCGCCTCGAATCGACCTGCGAGCCGCCGTGGAATATCGGTATTTCGGCCTCCTCCGACGGCGGCGCCGGTTGGGGGGTGCCGATGTCCTCGCTCATCGGAGATTTCGGCCACCTCGGAACTGTCTCAGATACCGGCATTCACTGCTTCCAATGGTTACTTTCCGACGATTTCCCCGATTTCGAGGGCTGTAATTTTCAAACGCGAATCGTTGGCGATTCGATAACGCCTTTAATTTCAATAGGTTGTCTCGACTCCCGCGCGCCGGTCGTTTCGATCGCTTGCCCTGCGGACACAGTCTTCTACGGCGATACCTTGGTTTTACATTGGACTATCGACGACAGTTTCTGGTCCCATGACGAATGCTCTTTATTTATCGGCTTCTGCGGCGAAATCGACACTATTATCCTAACCGACACTGTTTTCACTTGGCCTGTGCCGCCGGTCTCCTGCGATTCGGCATGGGCGCGCATCGCTGTCCGCGACGGCTTCTGCAATTGGGGCTTTGACTCCTGTTCATTTAGAACCTTCGCCTGCGCCGCCGGCCCGATGGCGCAGATCGTCTATCCCGATTCCTGCGGCTATATCACAACCTGCGCCGATCAGGGCGTTTCGTGGCTGGTTTTCGACACGAGCGGCCATGCGATCGACCCGGCGACCTTCACCCTGCGAATTCAGGTCTCCGGCCGAGGCGGCGTTCTGGACACTATAATACACGCCCCAAACCCCGCGCTTATTTGGGACGGCGCCTCGCGCCTCGATTTCGACCCCTCCGCGATTCCGATGGCCTTTGCGAGCTGGGACACAGTGATAATCACTCTCGTTTCAGCTTACAGCGATATAGGTTGCCCGATCGAGAAGCCCATCGAATGTAGCTTCCTCGTCGATCTCGACCCGCCGGTCGTGCTCGGCGGCTTTTCCCCTCCGCCGGGGACTGTTTTCGAGGATTATCCGGTGAGCTTCACCCTCGGCGCCGAGGTCATCGACTCGATCTGCCCCCACTTTACGAGCCTATTTGCCCTTGAACATTGGCGCGAAGACTCACTTTTAGGGATTTATTTCTTTGTTCGCTCGACTTTTGTTGATTTCTACTACGCCGAAAACGGCGACAGCCTGCGCATCTGCGTGATCGATATCGCCGATTGGCCCGGTTACGACTACTGCCCGCCGAACACCGCGCCGGACACCTGCTGGTGGGTCTATGTCGAGTTCTCCGGCGGCCCGACCGCGCGGATCATCGAGCCGGTGGACTTAGACAGTAGCGGCTTTGCGGTCAGCGCCTGCGATTGCCAGCCGATAATCCTCGCGATTCACGACGAGGACGGAATCGACACCTCGTCGATACGCTTCGAGGTCGAGGGGATAGTCTATGATATTGCTACGCCGGAACTTAGCTGGGATGGCGAGTCGCTACTTGTATTCACGCCCACCGCGCCTTGCTGGGAAAGCGGCGATACGATGCATTTCAGCCTGCTCGCCGCGGAGGATGTTCATGGGACTCCGTTGGTTAGCGTTGTTTCGAGCCGCTTCATCGCCGATTACAACGAGCCGGCGATCTCGATGACCTCGCCGGAAACCGCCACGGAATCGGAGTTCGAGCTTGCCTTCGAGGCCATCGACTCGTTATGCGGGATCTCGGCGATAGACTCTATCGTCATATACCGCAATGGCTTATACGACACGACCGCGTTTTCGACCTCGGCTGTTTTCCTCGATAGCCTTCTAAATGGCGACAGCCTTTCGGCCTGTGTCTTTGCGGAAGATAATTGCGCGGACTATTGCGGCCCTAATATCTCCGAGCGGTGTTTCGATGTCTTCGTCGAGATCGGCGATTTTTCCGCTTATGTCATAGCCCCGACAGATATTGACGGAGACGGTAGAATTATTTCATCCTGCGAATGCCCCGAAATAATATGGTATATTGGTACCGAAATACCAATTATCGACTCACTGATCACCCTTTTTGTCGGCGAAGAGGTTTGGACGGCGGAGGACTCGGTTTTTCAATACTTTGCAGTCGGCGAATCGCTCGTTTGGAACGCTGATGGCTCGGTTTGCTTCGATGACGGCGAGATAGTGCCGTTCCATCTGCTTTTGCTGGTCGATGAGAGCGGAGACTCTTTCACGGCGGCAATCGGCGACACGATGATAATCGACCTTTCGCCGCCGGTCGTGGAATTCGCTTCGCCCTTCCCCTCGACAAGCTCGAGAAGCCCGATTATAAAGATTCTGCCGAACGACTTGCTCGGAGGCGTCGATTTCACAAGCTTCGCGCTTTCCGCCGGCGGGATCGACGGCGGCGCGGGTTCGCCCTACACCTCGCTTTCCGGCGATACTATTGTCTTTGATATCGGCCTCTCACCGGACAGCTTCGCCTATGGCGACACCGTTCTCGTCGAGCTAACTATATGGGACATAGTCGATTACTGCGAACCAAACCGCCTCGACACGAGCTGGAGTTTTGTAATCGCCGACACTGTGCCGCCCGAGGCAATTTTACTCTCGCCCTTTATCGGCGCGGGTTCGGCCTGCGCGGATCAGCGGGTCGAATGGTTCCTTTCGGACGGCGAAACCGGCATCGACTCTACGAGGATATGGGTTTCCGCGGACGGCGCGGTTTTCTCCGCGCTCGATCCGGCCTTGGAGTTAGATTTCACGGGCGTTCTGGTTTTCACCCCGCTGTCGGATTGGGTCGAGGGCGCGCATTCGGTATGTCTCGATTCGGTTTACGACCTTTTCGGAAACGCCCTTCCCGCGGCGGTCTGCGCGGATTTCACAATCGACCTGTCACCGCCGGAGGTCGTTTTCCTCGAGCCGCCGTGCTCGAGCGTCCTCCGCGATAGCCTTGCCGGGATTATCTTTGCGCTCGCCGATGATCTTTCCCCGGTCTATTTCGGCCGAACATGGCTAATACTCGGCGCAGACAGCCTCCCGATCACCTCGGACACAACCGCGATCACGCCGGCGATTATCGACACGGTTTGGCGCGACGGCGACACGGTCCGATATTGCGTTTATACGGCCGATTCCGCGGATTTCTGCACCGGCGAAAACGACACGCTCGCTTGTTGCGAGTTCTATATCGAGTTGAGCGCGCTTTCGGCCGAGGCAATTTATCCCCTCGACGGCGCGGCGACGAGCTGTTCGCTTCAAACAGCGGTCTGGTTTTTCAGCGGCGCCGCCACGCGCGATTATATACATGTCGTTTTGAACGACACCTCCGATTTCACCTCGCATAGCGCGGAGATTAGCTTTGCGGGGGACTCCCTATTTTTCACACCGATTTCGCCATGGATAAACGGCGATACGATCGAGCTTTGCCTCGTCGATGCCGCGGATAGCTTTGGGGTTCATATCGAGGATACGGTTTGCGTCGTTTTTGTGGTTGATCTCGCGCCGCCGGTCTTCGCAGACCCTACGCCCACAGGGGCGATCGCGGAAATCGCGCCGAGTATTCGGCTTCGCCTTTGGGACGAGATCGCCGGCCTCGATAGCGACTCTATCGAGATGACAATTGACGGTGCCGTTGTCGGCGCAAGTCTTAGCGACGATACCCTTGGCTTCGAGCCCTCGGACATCGGGATGTTCTGGCTCGGCGGCGACACGGTCACGGTGTGTGTTCGAGCGGCGGATTTAGCGCTCTACTGCGGGGCGAACGCCGATTTGCTCTGCTGGGAGTTCTTCATCGTCACCGGCGGGCCGGAGATCGCGGTCGTCGAGCCGGCGGCGGATTCGCTTTGGAGCGCGTGCCTCGGGCAGGGCGCGGCCCTCACGCTTTTCGACCCCGAGGGGATCGATACCGCGAGCATCGGGCTTACTGTGAACGGCGAGGCCTCGACCGAATGGGTTTTCCGCGGCGACAGCCTATTTTACATGCCCGCGGGCGGCCCCTTGGACGGCGATACAATAACTGTCTGCGTCCGCGCGTCCGATATGCTCGGGAACCCCTCCGACAGCGCGGTTTGCGTCACCTACCTCGTCGATTACTCGCCGCCGGCGGTTGTCTCGATAGTGCCCGCCCCGGGAAGCCTAATCGGCGCGGGCATCACAATATCGGTGTTTCTCGCCGATAGCGGTTCCGGCATCGCGGAATCCTCGCTGAGCCTTATCGTCAACGGCAGTCGATATTTCCCCGGCGACGGCTATCTCAGCTGGAACGGCGCCGAGCTGAACCTAATCCCCGAGTCGTCGTTCGTCCCCGGCGAGGAGGTGCTTGTTTGCCTCGATTCAATCCTCGACTCGCCCGATCTCTGCGAGCCTAACGCCCTCGATTCCTGCTGGCTCTACAATGTCGAGCTTCTCCCCGATCTATGGACCTCCGGCGAGTTCGTCTCGCTCTCGCCCTCGACGGTTTCCGAGGGCGACTCGTTCGTCTTCGAGGGAATCGGTTTCTATAGCGGCACAGGGGTTTTGCCCGGCACCTTCGTGGAGATTCGCGCGGGCGCTTCGGTTCTCAAATCGACCGAGTATATCGGCCTCGCGCCCGGCGACACGATTCGCGAAAGTCTCGTCATCTCGAGCCTCGAGCCGAATATTCTTTCCGGCGCGCCGATCTGTCTCGCCCTCGACGCCTACGACAATATCTTCGAATCCAACGAGGCCAACAACTCCGCCTGCGCGAGCCTCGATATCGTCTCGAAGGACTGCTCCGCGCGGCCGAATCCCTTCTCCCCCAACAGCGATCTCGTGAACGACGAGGTCAAATTTACCTATCCGGGGATGTCGCTCGAGGGCGCAAAGATCGAGATTTACGACGCCCGCGGAAGATTGGCCGCGAAGCTCGAGGATATCTCGAGCTGGGACGGCCGAGACCTCGCCGGAAATCCCCTCCCGAAGGGCATCTATGTCTATCTCGTTATCCGCGGCGGCGAGGTTCTCTGCAAGGGGACTGTCCATATCGCGAGATAGCCTGTATGTCGAAAAAAGCCGGTTGATTTTCGCCCTTGACTTTTCCGATAAAGTCTCCATAATATAAGCGAACAAATGTTCGATTTATCGACTGGGGCGCAAATGACCGAACGGGAAATAATTATCGGAACCAGCGGGTTCACCTTCGACGACTGGAAGGGCGTTTTCTACCCCGAAAAGATCGCGCAGAGGCATTGGTTGCCCTACTACGCCCAGTTCTTCTCGGCCGTGGAGATAAACTCCTCCTATTACGCTGTCCCGCGCCCGGGGGCGCTCGCGCGGATGGCGCAGATCACACCGCCGGATTTCCGCTTTTCGGTCAAGGTTCCCGGCGAGATTACACATAAGCGCGACAACAGCCTTGCCCCCTTCGAGCAGTTCTCCGAGCGGCTCGCCGAGCTGACCGAGACCGATAGAGCCGAGGCCCTTTTAGCCCAGTTCCCCTTCGGATTTCGGCGCTCCGAGGCCGCGGAGGAATACCTCGCCTTCGCCCGCGAGAACCTCCCGAATATCCCCCTGTTCGTCGAGTTCCGCCATTCCTCTTGGGACAACCCCGAGTCGGTCGAGCTGATCCGAGGCCTCGATATCGGCTGGGTTTCCCCCGACGAACCGGCGATGCCCCAGCTAATGAGCCGAAAGGTCATATCCTCCGGCGAGGCGGCCTATATCCGCCTTCACGGCAGAGACGCCTCCAAATGGTGGTCCGACGGCGGAAAGCTCCGTTACGATTACAACTACAACAAAACCGAGCTCGGCGAGATCATCTCCCGAATTCACGGCCTGCCCGACGCAGTGACCCGCGTTTTCGTCTTCTTCAACAACTGCCACGGCGGAAGCGCGGTCCGAAACGCCCTCGCGATGAAGGAACTCTTAGGACAGAGCACCTTTCCGCAAGGCGGCCGGATGGGGCTGATATAATCCGCGCCCTCCGCGAAGGGCGCAATGCAAAAGGTGCATATGTTTCAAGGGCCGCGCGCAGAGTTCTCCCCGAACAAAGTCTCCGCTCTCGTCAGGTTCGACGAGAACGGGCCGGTTCCGCTGGCAATCAAGATCGACGGCGGAAGGATCGATATCGGAAGGATTACCTACCGCTGGGTGACGCACCGCGGGGCATACCCGATCTATCACTACTCCGCCGTCCTCCCGGGCGGCGAGATGGCCGAAATCCTCTTCGATAGCGAGAAGATGCAATGGAAGATCTCCGCACTTCAGAAAATATAGCGAGGCCGCCGCTGATGCTGTCGAGGGTTGCCGCGGGCTTCCCCTCGCCGGCTCAAGACTATATCGAAAGGCGCCTCGACCTCAACGAACATCTCATCCGCCGCCCCTCGGCGACATTCTTCGTCCGCGTCACCGGCGAATCGATGACCGGCGCCGCTATCCTCGACGGCGACCTCCTGATTGTCGATAGGTCGATCGAGCCCCGATCCGGAAAGATAATCATAGCCTCACTCGCCGGCGAGCTTACTGTCAAAAGGCTCCTCATCGAAAACGAAACGGTCACACTGATCCCGGAAAACCCGAGTTTCTCGCCCATTCATGTCGCCGAGCCCGACGATTTCGAGATATGGGGAGTGGTCACCGCTGTGATACGCGAGACCCCATGAAAGTCTCAGGCTGGCGCGGGTGTCGGGCGGTGCCGCGGAGGGGGTTTTTGCGCCCGAAATCCCTGTAAAAGCAACCAATGAACTCAGCAAAAACCGTGACAGCCGCGCATGAAGATATACGCCCTCATCGACTGCAATAGCTTCTACGCCTCCTGTGAGAAGGTCTTCCGGCCAGACCTCAAGAACAGGCCGGTAGTCGTGCTCTCCAACAACGACGGTTGCATCATCGCGCGGTCGGCGGAGGCCAAGGCCCTCGGCGTCGAGATGGGGGGGCCGTATTTCAAGATCAAAGCCGAGCTGGCCCGAAAGGGCGTGAGGGTGTTCTCCTCGAACTACGAGCTTTACGGCGATATGTCCGCGCGCGTTATGGACATACTCCGCGGCTTCTCGCCCGACATCGAGGTTTATTCGATAGACGAGGCCTTCGTCGGCCTCGACGGCACCGACGATCTCGACGCGGAAGGAAGGCGGATAAAGCGCCGAATCTACACATGGACCGGCCTGCCGGTATCTGTTGGAATAGCCGAAACAAAAACCCTCGCCAAGATCGCAAATCGAATCGCGAAAAAATCGCCAAAGGCGGGCGGCGTTCTCGACCTTTTCAAATCGAGGTTTCGAGAAAAGGCCCTCGAAGCGACCGACATCATCGATATTTGGGGCGTCGGGCGCAGACTGTCCAAGCGACTTCGAAATATGGGCATAAATAGCGCGCTCGATCTTTCGAGGGCGAACGAGCAGATTATACGCAAGGAGTTCGGCGTCACGCTTCTCCGAACCGTGCTGGAACTTCGAGGAATATCGTGCATTCCGCTCGATATGGCGCCCCCGCCCAAGCAGGGGATATGTTTCTCGCGTTCTTTCGGACGGCCTGTCGAAGAACTTCGGGAGCTGAAGGAGGCCGTCGCGTCCTACTCCGCGCGCGTCGCCGAGAAGCTCCGAGGTCAAGAATCAGTCGCCGGCGCGATCGATATATATATCACAACCAACCGCTTTCGCGAGGAAGACCCGCAGTATTCGGCGCACCTTACAAGGACCTTCCCGGTCGCAACATCGGACACATCGGAGATCATCGACTATGCGGCAAGCGGCCTCGAGCGAATCTTCCGCGCGGGTTATCGCTACAAAAAGGCCGCGGTCACCGCGACCGGAGTTGTCCCCGCGGATTCGGTTCAAACAAACCTCTTCGACACGGCGATGCGCGGCCGGAACGAGAACGCGATTTCCGTTATGGACGAGCTGAACCACCGCTTCGGAAGGGATACGGTCGTGCCCGCCGCGACCGGCCTCGGAGCCGCATGGCATATGCGGCGCGAGATGAAATCCCCCGCCTACACGACCGATTGGGACGAACTCCCGAGGGCGATATGAGCGCGCCACGCGAGATAATGCTTGTCGATATGGACGCCTTTTTCGCCTCGGTCGAGATTATGATGAGGCCGAGCTTGAAGGGCCTGCCGGTCGTGGTGGTCGGCGGTGCGGGGGAAAGGGCCGTCGTGAGCGCGGCGCCGGCGAGGCGGCCGAAGAAAATGTCGGTTTTGCGGAAATCTTCGATCGGCCGCCTCGCGCCGACCATCGGTCGGGCCGACGCCCGGGGTTGCGAAGAAAGCTCTGATTTTGTTTGCGCGTTTGACGATTATCAATATATTTATTCGACCAAATCAACATGCAATTTAGATAAGGGGCGACACTATGAAAATGCTCGAAGATTTCAAGGCGAGAGCTAAGGCCAAGGGCGGCAAGGTTGTTCTTCCGGAGGGCGATGAGCCGCGGATGATGCATGCCGCCGAGATATTGACAAAGAATAAGATCTGTGAAGTATTTATCGTTGGGAAACCGGAGGCGGTTCATGAGCTGGCTCGAAGCGAGGGCGCCGATATATCGCTTGCGAAAATCGTGGAACCGGGCGCGGCCGGTCACGAGGAGTTCGCCGCGGAATTTCACAGACTCCGCGCACACAAGGGCGTGACGATCGAGCAGGCCCGCGAGACAATGCTCGACCCGCTTTTCTGGGGCGCGATGATGCTTCGCAAGGGGATTGTCGATGCCAATATCGCCGGCGCTAAGAACTCCACCGGCAATGTCCTCAAGGCCGCGCTTCAGGTTGTCGGAGTCGCCGAGGGGATCAAGGCTGTTTCGAGCTATTTCATTATGGTTATGCCCGAATTCCGCGGTCAAAAAGAATATCCGATAATATTCGCAGATTGTGCGGTCATCCCGAACCCCGACCCCGAGCAACTCGCCTCTATCGCGATAGCCAGCGCCGACAATTCAAAGAAGCTCCTCGGCATCGAGCCTTATGTTGCAATGCTCAGCTTCTCGACGAAGTGCAGTAGCAAACACGAGGACATCGACAAGGTCCTCGCCGCACTCGAGATTGTTAAAAAGCTCCGCCCGGATCTCAAGGTCGATGGCGAGCTTCAGGCCGATGCGGCGCTCATCGAGAAGATTGGCGCTTCGAAAGCGCCCGGTAGCGAGGTCGCCGGCAAGGCTAATGTCCTCGTCTTCCCCGATCTCGATGCCGGAAATATCGGTTACAAGCTGACTCAGCGCCTCGCCGGCGCCGAGGCGGTCGGCCCCTTCATTCAGGGCCTCGCCAAACCGGCGAACGATCTCTCCCGCGGTTGCTCCGTTGACGATATCGTCAATGTCGCCGCTATCGGGCTTCTTATAGCATAACTCAAATTGATCCGCTAAGTTAAGGGCATCTCGCGAGAGGTGCCCTTTTATTTCGACAATGCTCGGGCGGCGTCGGTGCGACCCGCCCTCGGCAGGTCGCCGGGGGCGCGGCGCGCGCTGAAATAGATGTATAAACCGCTATCGAATGCGCGCCACGCCCCGCCGCGATTCGCGGCCCGACGCCGCCCGGTGCGCGGGGGAATCTCGCGATTTTAGCCTGTTTCTATTGACATAAGTAATTTAGATATTTATACTAAAACTGCATCATCTCGTGCAGAATCGAATGCGAGAATAAGTATTCGGAGGAAACATATTATGATAAACAGCCCATACTCGGATAGATTCAAGAAGATTCTTCAATTCGCCCGCGAGGAGGCCGCGCGGCTCGGGCATTCCTATATTGGAACGGAGCATCTGCTTTTGGGGATTATTCGCGAGGGAGAGGGCGGCGCGATTTCGATAATCAGGGCGGCGCGGATCGAGCCGATGGATATTCGCAAGACCATCGAGGACATGCTCGACGCCGGCGAATCGACCTATTTTCTTGGGCATATCATTATGACCGCCCGTGCGAACAAGGCGATCGAGCAATCCGCGATCGAGTCCCGAAACACGAACTCGAGCAGGGTTGGCACAGAGCATCTTTTATTGGCCATGCTAAAAGAGGGTAAGTCTTTAGCCGCTCAAGTCCTTATGATGTATGATGTTACCTATTCCGAGGCGATCAGGATATTGGGCGATCTTAACTCGGGCGGCCTGAAGGATCGTCCGGCTAAGGAAAACACCGGCTCGGGGAAAACCCCTTCGCTCGACCATTTTGGCAGGGATGTCACCGAGTTGGCAGTTAAGGGGCGATTGGATCCGGTTATCGGGCGCGAGAAGGAGATCGAGCGGCTTGCGCAGATTTTATGCCGCAGAAAGAAGAACAACCCTGTGCTTATCGGCGAGCCGGGAGTCGGCAAAACCGCGATAGTCGAGGGTTTGGCGCAGAGGATTATTCTCAAGGAAGTTCCGTATCTGCTCCAAGCGAAGCGGATTGTCAGCCTCGATTTGGCCGGCCTCGTCGCGGGGACGAAATACCGCGGGCAGTTCGAGGAGCGCATCAAGGCTGTCCTCGACGAGATCGTCGGCGACTCCAAGATTATCCTCTTCATCGACGAAATCCACACGATAGTAGGCGCCGGCGGCGCGGAGGGCGCCCTCGACGCATCGAATATACTCAAGCCCATGCTCGCCAATGGCGAACTCCAATGTATCGGCGCGACAACCCTCGAAGAATATCGCAAGTATATCGAAAAGGACGGCGCTCTCGAGCGCAGGTTCCAAACTGTCACGGTCGATCCCCCCGGCTCGAAAGAAACCATCGAGATACTGCTCGGCCTTCGAAAAAAATACGAAGACCACCACAAGGTCGAGATCACCGACGATGCGATCGAGGCCTCGGTTCGCTACTCGGACAGATTCGTTCAGGGCAGATATCAACCGGACAAATCCATCGATCTGCTCGACGAGGCCGGCGCAATGGTCAACCTCGCGGGTTATGTCAAGCCCGAGTTTTTAATTAACCTCGAGCTGGAGATCGCCGAGGTCGAACGCGCCAAAGAGGCCGCGATTGCGAGCCAAGAATTCGAGCGCGCGGCCAAGCTTCGCGACGAGATTCGCGAGATGAAGCTTCGTTTCAACCGCGAAGAGGAGGAATGGCACCGCCAACGCGAGGAGAACCGCCCCTCGGTCAACGCCGCCGATATTGCCAAGGTAGCGAGCCGAATGACGGGGATCCCCATCGCCGAGATAGGCAAGGACGACGCAAAGCGCCTTATCGAGATGGAAAAAACCCTCGGGAGAGAGCTTATCGGTCAAGATCAGGCCATCGATGCGGTTTCATCGGCGATTCGCAGGAGCAGAGCCGGTCTCGGCAACCCGGACAGGCCTGTCGGAAGCTTCATGTTCATGGGCCCCAGCGGTGTCGGGAAGACGCATATGGCGCGTATCATCACGAAGTTCCTTTTCGGAACGGATGAGGCGCTCATTCGTGTCGATATGTCCGAGTATATGGAAAAATTCTCGGTTAGCAGGCTGGTCGGAGCGCCTCCCGGTTATGTCGGTTATGACGAGGGTGGAACCCTCACCGAGAGTGTTCGCCGCCACCCCTACAGTGTCGTGCTTTTCGATGAGATCGAGAAGGCGCACCCCGAGGTCTTCGGAATCCTGCTTCAGGTGCTCGACGACGGCATCCTCACCGACAGCTTCGGCCGAAGGGTCAGCTTTAAAAACACAATCGTTATCATGACCTCGAATATCGGCACCAAGCACCTAATCTCCAGCCAGCTTGGCTTCGACGCCAAGGATAATGTCGTCGATATCGAGGGGATGGAGCGCGATATGCTCCGCGAGTTGAAGTCGACGATGCGCCCGGAGTTTTTAAACCGAATCGACAAGATCGTCGTTTTCAAGCCGCTCGATTTTGCGGCGATCGAGAGGATTGTCTCGCTCGAGATCGCCGAGGTCAACCGCCGCGTGCGTCATAGGAATATGGTTCTCGATGTCAAGGACGCGGCGCGCATGTTCATCGCGCGGAAGGGCTTCGATCCGAATTTGGGCGCGAGGCCGCTTAAAAAGGCTATTCAGCAGTATATCGAGGATCCGATTTCGACGAAGATCGTCGAGGGGACTATCCCATGGAACTCGGTGGTTCAGATCGATATCGCGGAGAACGGCTCGGAACTGAGTTTCACCGCGGTTCAAACCGACGAGATCCAAGAGGAAGAGGCCGAGAGCGCGGCGAAATAAATCTCTGGCTGAACTAAATCCGAAAAGCAATAACTACCGGCGTTTCGATTTTGCTAAACGACCTGAGACCTTTGGCTGAGTGGGGTTTTAGCCGGTATAGAAGCCATATTCGCGAGGCGGTCGTTTCGATACGCCTTCGTTATAAAGGGCGCTCCCCGCGCCCTTCGTGTAAAACCCATAACCCAAGACCAATAACCTAACAAAGTGGTCGAGGCAGGCCTCGACCCTACGGAAAAATAAAGGGCCGGCGCGAGACCGGCCCCTACGGATTTGCATGCTGTGGGTAATAAGCGCTTTCATAAGCGCACTCGTGTAAAGCCTTTCAGCTTTTACCCTTTACCTTTTACCCCCCCTCATCGGAACAGATTGCTTCGTCGGGCTTCGCCCTTCTCGCAATGACGGCAGAGGCTTGTTGGCGCTTTCCTAAGCGCCTTAGTGTAATGCCCATAACCTATAACCCAGCACCCATAACCCTACGGCAATTTGCCAATAAAAAGGGCGTATTCAATACGCCCCTAGGGTAATGCCTATAACCTATAACCCAGCACCCATAACCTAACCCCTATAACCTTCCTAATACTCCATCACGGACATGACTTGGAAACCCGCGGGTCTGGTAGGAAGCATCTCGAGGGCTTCTCTGCACCAGCAGATATCGGCGTTTCCGGCTATTTTGAAATCGACCGACTTACAGAGCAGAGAGCCCCATATATGCACTCCTTGGCCGCCGCCGGTGATATCTACCGAGACCTCGCCGAGAACTATGATGAGGCCCGAGAATTCGAACTGACCGGAGATATGGAGATTCCCCGTGACGACGAGGACGCCCGCTCCGAGAGTGCCCTTCGCTCCGTGACCACCGCCCTCTTCACTCACAAGGCCCGAGCCGATGCACCATGGGCAAACTTGTGTGCCGGTTCCGTTGCAAACATGACATATTCTGTCCGAGCCGATTCCTCCCGTTCCTCCGCAAACCGGACAGTCGATTTTCCCTGTGCCTGCGCAATCCGAACAGGGAATAATCCCTGTTCCGCCGCAGGTCGCACAACCGGAGGATGGATCGACACCGGTTCCGCTACAATAGGGGCAAGGGATTCCACCCGTTCCGCCGCAATCGGGGCAAAGCCCTGTTCCGACGACACCGTTTTTCTGGCCGTCGCCGCAACGGTAGCAAGACCAATAGTTACCGCCAGCTGTTTTCGAAATGCCAGTTCCATTGCAGATCGGGCAAACGCCGGTTCCATCGCAAACAAGACAGCCGTAGATTCCCGAGCCGAGGCAACTATCGCACGCGACCGGAGTGCCGCCGGTGCCTCCGCAGTCGGGGCAAGTGAAATAGCCCAAGCTGTCGCAAGTAGCACAACCCACTTTCCCTGTGCCGAGGCAGTTAGGGCAATCGCGAGCCAGCCATTCGTAACCGGTTCCTTGACACCCCCAGCAGTTGATAATGCCTGTTCCCTCGCAATTCGGGCATGTGTATAGTCCACTACCACCAGAGGGTGTATGGCCACCGCCGGCGATGGTAAAATCTCCATCGAGGTAGCTGACTTTGTAGTCGTTCGGGAAAGCGCCTATGACCCATCCGATAGTATCGGCAAGCTCGCCGTGCTCGCCGGCGAAGGCCGCGGCGAGGGCCTCGAGGTCGAGGGTATCGCGGTTAGGCCAGACAGAGCCCTCTATATAATTCCCTGCGGCATCTACAGTGAAAATTTGATCGCTATGGGAGCCTATTGCGGAAATAATGCTCGATGAATCGTGGATCGTGGCAACCGACCGGCGGTGGTCGCCCGGGGGGACGGGGATATTATAAATTGCATCGCCCCAGTGGTGGTCTCCGCCTTGAACTGTGAAAACATTGCCTGCAAAATGGGGAGTCGGGGCTTCGATATAAAGCGGTCCGGGTATTTGGTCGTATCCCATAACCGCGAACTTCACGACATACTCGAGCCGACGCACCGCATTTCGGGAGACGCCTAAGGAGCGGATCAAGCGTTCATCTTGTGCAAGCCAAGCGAAATTCGATGAATCGTAAACCTCTACCGAGAATGTTCCACCATCCATAGGTTCGTTTGTGTAGATAACGCCATTGATTTGGTCGTTTCGGTTCAGGGAGTCGATGGCCATCATCGCGCCGGATTCGGCGATATAGAAGGCGCGTTTGCGGTGACGTTCGTTCGCGGTAAGTTTTGTGTTATATTGGCTTGCGGCGAGGACCAAGAGGGAGATAATCGAGATGATGATAACCACCATAATGACGATAAGCATCACGCTACCGCGGTTGTTTCCGATGGTTTTTCTGAATGACTTCATAATTTCACCCGATTATCTTTTTTTCTTTTCGGCTTGTTTTTTGCGCATTTCGCGGATTTGATCGAGCCTTGCTTTTTCTTCGGGGCTAAGACTTTGGGTCGATGTGTTTCTTGAGGCCATCGCCGATTCTCTGTTTTTTTTAACCGCCTCGGCTTGGATTTTGGCTATTTCGCTATTGGCCGTCTTGGGGTTTGGTCTTTCGTCGGGGTAAAGCGCAGAGGGCTTGCGCGTCGCGGGTTCTTCGGGGGGGAGTTTCGCGGCGAGGGCCTTGACTTGTTCCTCGGAAAGCTCGCTCTCGGCGGAGGCTTCGGTTCCGATCTGGCGGCCGGTGTATTCGACCTCGACCGGCTTTCCGCTACGGAAAATTATGATTACCAGCGCGACGAGGCAGATAATCGAAATCACTCCGAGAATGATATTTTTTCGGTTTCCCTGCAAGGTGCCCCCTTATCGTTTGTCGAGCGCGAGATTCAGTATTACGATTTGCGTGTTGAGTCGGGATCGCCGGTAGTGGTCGTTGTAAATCGGGTCGGTATAGGTTCTATCTTTGATCCTCGATCGAGACTGAACATCGAGGTTGACGGCATAGACGAACTCGAGTGAATTCGCGGGGAAGGTGTTCATTTTCAATGTGTCGGTGCGTGTTTCATAGGAAATCGCGATATCGTCAACTCCATCGACGAGTCGGATGAGGCTTGTCTGGTTGTTTGGGCGGACTGCGAAGTATTTAATTGTGTCGCCCCCTGAGACTGTTTGTGCGACCCTGAAAGTGTAATGATTGAAGGTGCTTATTCTGCTTCCGATCGGGAAGGTTTTCGGGATGATATTTTTCAGATTAATCTGAAGGTATTTTTTTGTGAATATTGTGAAGCGGTAGAAGGTATCGACTTCAGCCCAGAATGTATCGACGAACTCGTCTGGAGGGCTGACGAGCATGATCTTCATGCCTTTTGTATATTTAAAATCGTCGGAATCGTAGGCGAAAAAGTAACTCGCGCCCGCGGAGATAGTCAGTCCGGCTGTCACCGCGAATTTATCGTAGTTTCCCGCGACGCGTATGGAGTCGGAGCCGGTTGCGGAGTAGTAGGGGGTAATCGCTAGAACGGTGTTTGGTATCATATAGCCGGCCATGCGGATCTTGTCGAGCAGTTCGCCGTGGACGCGAGAGACCGATTCTTCGGCCTCTGCGCGGGCTTGTTGCGTGATATATCCCTTGCGTTGGCTTGAGATAATACCGATAAGCGAGGCCATGATGATCGATCCGATGACCATGGCTATCATAAGCTCGATGAGCGTGACGCCTTTATTATCTATATGGATAGGCATTGCGGTAGAAGATAGTGTTAATCGTGACATCGTGAATATTGTCTTTGGAATCCGGCCAGCTGACCTTTAACTCGACATTCTTAATCCTCGGCTTGGCCATATTGTCGATAACAGTCCATTCGCGGATGAACTCGCCGACCGTGTCCGCGCCGCTCGAAATATTTGTGAAGCTGAACCTTCGGAGCTGTTCGACCTTCTCCTCGGCGAGGTTGATAGCTGTGTTCTGCGATTCGCTGAGTGTGTTCATGCGCGCGGCGGTGACCAGAGACATACCGATGAACGACATAATGATCGCGGTGATCGAGATTGCGACCATCACCTCGAGCATAGTGAAACCGGAGTTTTCGCGTGCGATTTTTTTGTATATTCTAAGCACTTGAACCTCCGGTCGCAAGGCCAGATGGCGCGCCCTCGAAAACCTCGACCCATCCGCTTTGGGGGTTGACAGTGATAGTCTTCATGATTCCCGTCGCTGTTCCCCGCATGACGAGGGTGGCTTCGAGGGAGGCCTTGCCGTCGGGGAGAAAATTGAAATAGGCGTAGCCAGTTGTTTTTTTAGTGTTGATGAAACCAGTGTAAATATCGACACCGGAGGGAGAATCGAAGCGTGCAATAACTCTTTCGGAGGTGTCGTAAAGATTGTTTTTATTGCTATCGACCCAGCCGATAATTATATTCTTGTCGAAATCGACTCTGACGCGGATCTTGGTTTTGCTGACTCGCGCTTCGGCGCCGATATACTTGAGTGTCGAGGCCGCGGAATTGGTCTCGCCGGTTAGCTTTTGTTGGTTGATCGATTTGCGAAAACTGATGACAGACATTGCCGCAAGGACCGACAGCACAAGCACCGCGGACATGACCTCGATCATCGAGAAACCGGCTATTTTTCTATTTCCTTTAGGCATAACATAACCGCCCGACTCATGGGGATGATGTTAGTTGTATATTTGTTTTCCATTTAATAGTATAGAAAATAAAAGCCTTCCTTCAATCGGGGCAAATCTTACACCGGACTTCAAAATCCCTTATACTCTGAGTATTTTCCTGATAAGAATCGGATAAATACCATATTTCAGAAAGGCGATTGTCGGCCATCCCTGCGGAGAAGCGGATAAACATACCCGCCGAAGTTTTTGCCTTGCGATTTTGGCGAAGGATTGGCATTATATCCCCATGATAGATTTTGAGGTAATAAAAACAGACGGCGGTTGCAGGGCGGGAATTCTGAAAACCCCGCACGGCGATATTCCCACTCCGGTTTTCATGCCTGTCGGCACGCGCGGGACTGTCAAAACCCTCGAATCGCGCGATCTCGAGGCTGAGGATTATCGGATTATCCTCAACAACATGTATCACCTCTACCTTCGTCCGGGTGTCGATCTCATCGAGGAGATGGGGGGACTTCACGAGTTCATCGGTTGGAAGCGGGCGATACTCACCGACAGCGGTGGGTTTCAGATCTTCTCGATGACCGATCTTGCGAGGGTCAAGGAGGAGGGCGTCCGTTTTCAGAGCCATATCGACGGAAGTTATCATTTCCTTTCGCCGGAGATCGCCACAGAGGTTCAGTATCGGATGCGGCCGGATATTTTCATGGCCTTCGACGAGTGTTTAGGCTATCCGGCAACCGAGAGCGAGATCGCCAGATCTGTCGAATTGACCTTGAACTGGGCCGGCAGGTGCCGAACTGAGTGGGACATGCTTATTCAGGCCGATACGAGTTCGTCGCCTCCGCCGAGCCTTTTCGGGATAGTGCAGGGCGGAGTCGATATCGAGCTTCGGAAATACTCAGCGGCGAAAACCGTCGAGCTCGATTTTCCCGGTTACGCTATCGGAGGTCTGTCCGTCGGTGAGCCGAAGGCGCTGTCTTGGCCGGCGATCGAGGCCTGTGTTCCCGAGTTGCCGGTGAACAAGCCGAGATATCTTATGGGGGTTGGAACGCCGGAGGACATTATCGAGGCTGTCGGGAGAGGGGTCGATATGTTCGACTGTGTCCTGCCCACTCGAAACGCGCGGAAGGCCACGGTGTTTACCTCCGAGGGCAAGCTTTCCCTGAAGGCCGCCTACTTCGCAAAGGACGAATCGCCGATTGACCCGAACTGCGATTGTTACACCTGTAAACATTTCTCGCGCGCATTCCTTCGCCACCTGTTTTCGGTCGGCGAGATCACAGCGATGCGGCTCGCGACGATTCATACGCTACACTTCTACAAAGGCCTAATCTATGGAATCCGCGAGGCGATTCTCGAAGGCCGCTTCGAGGCCTTTAAGAGGGATTTTCATTCCAAGTTCAAGGACGAGCTTCAGAGGCCCAAGTCGAAGGGCTGAGCGGCCGGTTGGGGGACAGTTTTTTAAATCTAACTTAAAACTTGAAAAAATTGAAAAGAACGGTATGTTTAAATACTTATGGACTTAAACGAAAGTAAATATCGATGAAATCATCGCCGGCGAAATATTATATTCTGTCCGCTGTTTTCTTCATCGTGGCGATAGCCTTGGGGCTGACCGCGGATTGGGAACCGCTGTTTGATAATGTTGCCCCATTTGCCTTCTTCGCGCTATTGATATCTGCCGGCTCCTTCCTTCGCATCGATATCGGCGGGAATAATATCATGGCCCTCAACGATGCTATAGGTTTCGCGGCCCTTTTGACCTATGGCCCCGCCTTCGCCGCATCGATCTTTTTAGTTGGAATGGTGATACAAATAGTATTCACCGGCGATGCGGTTTTTCGGCGGTTAGTCCTTACCTCGGTGGGGGTTATCGATTTCTTTGTCGCTTCGTTGGTCTATTACGATCTTTTCGGCGCACTGCCCGGTCTTGCGGGTGGGGCGCGCGATATTGTCGCGGCGTTCTCCGCCGGCCTCATCGTATGGATGGTCGATAGGGTCTGCTCCTACGCCACGCTTTCATTCGCCGGTGTTCGTAAGATGCGCGGTCTTTTCAAACAGCTGAAGCCCTATCTCTTCAGCGTCCCGCCGCTCTATATTTGGGGGATGGTCGGTTCGTATATATTCGCAAATTCGGGCTATCTGATGACTTCAGTCTTTGTTTTGCTTTTGTTGGTTGTTTTTGTTTTCATGCGCAATCAGAAGAAGTATCTCGATACTGTCCGGGATATGGTTTTTTCCATGGCCAAGATGATCGACGCCCGAGATTCATACACCGCTAAGCATTCGCACGAGGTGGCGGTCAATACTTTGAAGATAGCCGAGAAGCTCGGTTTCCTCGAGGAGGATGCTCAGGCGATTTATGAGGCCGCTCTTCTGCACGATATTGGTAAGGTCGGTATTCGCGATTCGATCCTTCTTAAGGAGAGTTCTCTGGACGAGGGCGAATGGCATATAATGCGCCAGCATCCGGTTATCGGTGCGGAGCTTGTGGCCAGCCTGCGCTTTTTGCCGGGGTATGACAAGGGTATCCGTCACCACCACGAGAGGTGGGATGGCAAGGGATACCCAGACAATATTGCCGGCGAGGAGATTCCTCTTTGGGCAAGGATTATCGCGATATGCGACGCTTGGGACGCGATGCGCACGGACAGGCCCTATCGAAAGGCCTTGCCTGTAGAGGTTGCGCTCGATCAGATCAAGAAAGGATGCGGCACTCAGTTCGATCCTAATATTGTTCCGATCGCGCTCGAGGTTTTTCAGGCTCAGGCCGATCGAAGCGCCGTCGGATCCCCGGAGGCTGTGCTCTCGCGCAATATTATCAGGCATCAGGCTTAATAATCGATACAGATCGCTTCGGTGTTTTATCAAAGCGAAAAAACTCTCCATATAATAGCGATTAGGCTTTTCCCGTGCGGCCGTTCGATGCGGGTTCGCGATTGCGGTCCTGCTTTGGCTATTTCAAGTTAAGCGGGGAGATCACAGGCTTATCGGTCGATCCATCCGCAAGACTCATCCGCGGTGCCGGCGGAGATTCGCTTTGCGCACCACCACCTGTCGATCTTCGGCGCGACGAAATAGATGAAGATCGAGAGCATAAACCCGGCGATAATATCCACGACATAGTGATGGCGCAGATAGACTGTTCCCAGAACAAGCGCGGTCGAGATGGGTAGGAAGACCCAGAACATGAGCTTGCTGTGTTTGAAGGCGTAAATCATCGCTAAAAGTGTAGTGGCGCAGTGAAGGCTCGGGAAGGCGCCGCGGCTACTCGCGGCGTTGATTATGATATTGCGCTGGGCGGAGTCGAAGAAGAAGCCCCCGAAATCGCGTGTGAACTGGTCGGCGAGGACAAGCCTCGGCGGTGCCGCGGGGAAGACAATATAAAGAATATATCCGAAATAGTAGCTGAGGATTATCCCCAAGATCGTCTCGCGATAGGCCTTATAGTCGCCCTTGAAATAGAGCACGAAGGGAATTACCAAGGGGAGAATATAATAATTCATGTATGCGAAGCTGAATATCTCAGTGAGGATCGGGCTGTAGAACCTCTGCGCCCAAAGCACAGGTTGGCAACCGAAGATCCATTCCTCGATGGCGATCAGTGTCCAGTGAATATCGTGGGGGTTAACGAAGTGAATCGTGTCGTGCAGGTTTGTATAAATCGCGATTGCAAGCCCGAAGGGGGCTATCTCGCGGATAAAGCGCCCGATCTTTCCCTTGGCGTTCCATTTTCGAAAGCCTAAATAGAGCAGGATAAGCCCGATGACCGCGAAGATGCGCCATAGGTCGCCGCGGATATACTTCGGGATATGCCCCTGCTCGGAGAAAAAGGCGTGGGCGCGTAGAGTGACCGCGGCCGATGGGAAGAAAAAGGCCAATGCTAAAATCTCCTCGAAGCGGAGGTTCAGCGCGAAGCGCTTGATTTTTTCGAGCGGTTTAAACATAGGATAAGAATATGTCCGCGGGCGGCCGAGTTCAAGCGAAAAAATCATATTTTCCCATCGATTTGTTAGGGCTAAGTGAGGTTAGGCGAAGGTCGGGATATTCTTCTTTGAAAGCTCTATTCGCGAAATGCCCTTGACCTTGGGGCGTGTGCTATTTATAATATCTTTCTACTTTTTTTCAGGAGCTGAAATGGGCGAAGATAAAATAATTGTTTGCAGGTGCGAAGATCTGACATTGGACGAGATAAAATCGGCTATCGCCGCCGGCTATACCGATTTCGAGGAATTGAAACGTTTCCTGCGCGCCGGGATGGGGCCGTGCGGCGGAAGGACATGCCTTCCCCTGATACGTAAGGAGCTTGCGAAGCACCTCGGTGTTTCGGTCGAGGAGGTTTGTCTTCCGACAAAAAGGCCTCCGACTCAGGTGACCACCTTCACCGCAGTCGAATCCGGAAGCGAAAGGGGAAAGAGATGAGCGATTTTCCGCGGAGTGCCGAGGTTGTTATTATCGGCGGAGGAGTTGTCGGCTCGGCTATTGCCTATGAGCTTACCAAGCGCGGGATGAGGGATATCGTTATACTCGAGAAGGGCTATCTCTCCAGCGGCTCGACCGGAAGATGCGGGGCTGGAGTGCGCCAGCAATGGGGCCTCGAGATGAACTGCCGTCTTGCGAAAGGCTCGGTCGATATCTTTGAGCGGCTTTCCGAGGAACTGGATTGCGATATCGAATTCAGGCAGGGGGGATATTTGATCCTCGCGCATACGCCGGAGCAGGTCGAGCAGTTCGAACGTAATATCAAGCTTCAAAATTCGCTTGAGATTCCCAGTAGATTTGTATCTCACGATGAAGCACGCGAGATTTGCCCTCCGATAAACACCGAAAAGTTCATTCGGGCGACCTATTGCCCGACCGACGGTCACGCAAATCCCTTTAAGACGAATTTCGCCTATGCCCGCGCCGCGGAGCGCGGAGGTGCGAGGATCTTCCGCCGGACGGAGGCGAAGGCTATCCTCGTCGAGGGGGAAAGGATAGCCGGTGTTGTCACTGAAAAAGGGACGATCTCGACAAGGTTAGTCGTCAATGCCGCAGGGCCTTGGTCGAAGGAGGTCGCCGCCCTCGCGGGGATCGAGCTCCCGACCTATCCCGAGCGCCATCAGTGCCTCGTCACAGAGCCGGTGGAGCCGTCTTTTAACACCATGGTTATTAGCTTTCAAATCGGTATATACCTTCAGCAGGTCCCGCACGGCAGTTTTGTCATTGGGATCGGCGAGAAGGAAGAACCAAACCACAATATTCATTCGAGCTGGCAATGGCTCGAGCTTCTCACCGGCGAGCTTCTTGAAATCCTGCCTACGCTTGGCAACCTGAGGATTGTTCGCCAATGGGCGGGTAGCTATAATAAAACCCCCGACGCCGCGCCGATACTTGGCGAGCACAGCGCGCTGAAGGGTTTCTTTAACGCCGTGGGTTTTTCCGGCCACGGTTTTATGATCGCCCCGATGACCGCTGTATGTATTGCGCAATCGATGCTCGGCGAGCAGACCTCGGTTGATATTCGACCGCTTTCCGTCGATAGGTTCTCGCGCGGGGAACTTGTTGTGGAACCGAGTGTTGTAGGTTAGGGATTTTTATAAAAAAAATCTTTGCATATATCTTTCACTTAAATAAAATTTAACAAAGCGTCTTGTTGTTAAAACAAGTGGAGCTCTGAAAAGGAGCGCCGCTCGGGCATATATAACCAAATGCAGAACAATCGCTTACCTCGAGTGATCGATAGTTCCGCTTTGGGTTATCTTTTCGGTTGGGCGGGAAATTTTTGGAGTGAAGCCGAAAGAGCTTGCTATAAGGGAATATTTATGCCCCAAGGAAGCGAGTTCCAAGGGGATATTTCTATAAAATTTGATTGCGGGGGTTTTTGCGCGGTAGCGAAAAAAACGATTCATACTCAGAAGGGGTGCTTCGCGAGGTAGTGAAGGACTTTCATGTCGCTATCGGCAAGTCCGAGATGTACGGCAAAGGACATCCGGCGGCAAAAGAGACGATGGTGAAGGCCTACACTACGATTCGTAAGACTCTCAAGTTTAGATCATCGCTGTGTCTTTCGGTCGCGGACGACGGCAATCTCATTGCCAATGGCGCTTCGCTTAAAGGCGATAATTTCTCTCGTATGCTCGCGGGGGTTTTAAATCGCAAAAATGTGAGTTCAATAGTTTTCGGGAAGGCATTAAAACAGGCCGATTTCGATTACCTTCTCGGCTATTTCCTTCGATCCGAAACTCAAGGCGAGATAGGGCTTTCCGAATATCTGATGTCCGGTGGGATTGAGACAATCGCGGCGAATAGCGTCGAGTATCGCCGCGTTTCATCGGAGAAAGATAATAGGGAGGTAGATAATAGGGAGCCGGACGAACCCAAGCGTTTTGTAATCGACGAGCTTAAGCCCCTCGCCGCTTCGAGGATACTTCAGGATATCTCCGGTCTTTCACAAGAAACTATTTACTATCTTGGAGAACAAGGAATATTGCGGCGGGTCGAGGATGTCCTCAGGAGGCAACCCTCCTCGATCGATCCCGCGGAGGTGAAGGAGCTGGACGCCCTGATCGAAAGGCATCGCGCGATACTTGGGCCGGAACGTGGCGCCGAGCTCGAGAGCTGGTATAGGAAAATCCGTAAGCGCAGTGTTTTCGAGCGCCCCGCCTCGACTTCAGAGGTCGCGATGGAGTTTCGCAAGGGCTTGGTTGACGGCCTTGAGGATTTTATCCTCCTGCTGAAACGGGGAGTTGACCTCAAGGAAGCCAAAAAGCGCCTTTTGTCGCTATTCGAGCTGAACCTCGACTCGCTCGATCTCGAGGGCGTCGAGATAGTTTACCACTATTTGAAGTCGTTGTTCGCGAAGAATCCTATCCCCGGCTTCTTGATCATCCCCGAGGTTTTTGTCGCTTCGATTTTTGCGCGGTCGGATCAGGGGCTGATAAATAACTTCTCGAAGAAGAGGATTTCGGAGAAGGTGCGCGAGGTGAATTCGGGCCTCGAGACCGAGTTTCTCACAACAACCATGGTTTGGCTCGTGACGAATTACCTTGCGCGCGGCAAGACCTTGCAGGCATTGAATATAGCCCGAATATACGATCTTCGCAGAAAGGATTCGCGCCTCTCGGACGGCCTTGTTGCCGACGCGCAGAGCTTTTTCGCCTCCATGTCGGTCGGTGCGCCGCTGGAGTCGCTGATTTTGGCGATCAACGAGGATTTCTTCTCCGTGCCGATGGAGGTTGAAGAGCTTATCAGAATGATAGACTCCAAAGAGGTTTATCAGCGGCTTCTGGACGCGATGAGCAGGGAATCGCAAGAATACACCGTTAAAATCTCGAAGGCCCTCAAGAGGAATCCCGAAAAACCGGCTTGGGTCTTCGTCTCGGAGCTTTCTCGAATAGGCTCCATGCCGAGGGATATGTCCGGCAAGTTGTTGGCGGAGGAGAGCCGAAGGCGGCTGTCTTCCGCGATGACCGCACTTGCGATCGTCGCCGGCGACAAGGCCTTGCCCATGCTCGTTCGCATGGCCGACGACCGCGATCAGGATATTAAGCATTCCGCGCTCGATGCTATCGCTCAGGTCGCTAGCGAGGAGGCCATTAAAGTCCTTGTCAAATGGTTGTATAGTAGCGATAAAAAATGGCATTCCCAGATACTCCTTTTATTGCAACGTCTCGATTCGCAGATCTCGGTTCCGATTTTAGTTCGCTTTTTTCACACTCGCAGAGACCAATGGATCGATATTATTCGGGTTGTCGGTCAGCTTCGCGGCGATCAGGCGCGGGCTTTCCTTATCGACACACTATACCTTTGGAACTCCTATACCTCGGCTATGAACAGCTATGAAAAAGAGGAGTTTATCTTGACGCTTCTCGATTCGATTGCGAAATGCGAGCCGAATGAGGACATCAAGAATGCCCTCAAGTCGTTCATCAGCGAATGGCAGGATTTCGATTTGCTCCGCGGGATCAAGTCGATATTAGGAGTTCGCAAGGACCTGATCACCGACAAGGCTCGAAGGATACTCTCCGAATTCAGATGAGTCGTCGATTTGGCTTGACGAAAAAGTTATTATTATTTATATTTTCTTAGTTATGAATCTCGTTTTTAAACAATTCGCAGTTATTCTCGGCCTGTCGATACTTGCGGCAACCGTGCTCCCCTGCACTATCGCGGTCGTTGCCGGCTCGGAGGGCCGCGGGCCGTTGCTCTGGAAGAATCGCGATGTCCTCGGGATTCACCAAGAGGTTCGCTATTTCACCTCGGAACCGTTCGAGTTCATCGCCAATGTTTACGAGGGCGAGTTCGACCGCGTATGGTCGGGCGTTAATTCCGCCGGTTTGGCGATAATCAACTCGGATACCTACAACCAAGGCCCTTGGGGCTCCTACGGCGACGACGACGGCCACGTTATGTTTCATGCGCTGGGGAATTTCTCGACAATCGATGAATTTCAGGCCTACCTCGACAGCACGAATACCACGGTTCGCCGATCGACCCATTGCTACGGCCTCATCGATGCGACCGGCTCCGCGGTTCTTTTCGAGGCCGGCAGAGACTACTATGTCCGCTACGATGCGAGCGAGGCCCCCGAGGGGGTTATTGTCAGGACGAACTACGCCGACTCCGGCGGGGAATCCGACCGGATAGGGACTGACAGGCGCGCGCGAGCTGAATCGTTGCTGATGACCGCCCAAGGCGTCGAGCCGGAAATGCTTCTTTTCGGGCTTGCCCGCGATCTCACAACCGAGGAACTCGATCCATACCCGCTCCCCTTCGAGGGTGTTTTTCGCGGATACAGCACGGGTATCATCGAAGCAAGCACCTCGATCAACCGCTTTTACACCTCGAGCGCTTGTGTTATCGACGGCACCTTCCCGCCGACGATGTGGCAGTTTTTGGGTCAGCCTATTTGCGCGATACCTATCCCCCTTTGGATCCATGCGAAGAGCCTTCCGGAGGGGCTTTGCGGCACCGAGGGCAGTGCTCTTTGCGATATGGCCATCGATATGAAATCGCTTGTCTATACCGGAACCTACACAATCGATACTTACGCCCTATCCAATATCCTATCGAGCTTCGCGCCCGTCGAGGCCGAGATCTGCGCCCGAGTGCGCGCCGAAATCGGTTCCGATTCGATCGCGGACATCGACCCGGCCGTTCTTGGCAACCTCCAAACACAGTTCGCCGAGGCGATCTTAGCAAAGTATTGGGAGATTCGTTCGCTTTTTGTGAAGGAATCCCGCAGAGAAACGCCCTCGAAGGCGGGGTTGTCGGTTTACCCCAATCCCTTCAATGCCTCAGGGAATATTGTTTTCCATTCCGAGCGCGCAGGAACCGCGGAGGTTCAAATACTCGACCTAAATGGGCGGGTAGTTGCCAACCCCGCGAACTCATTTTGGATTTATCGCGGCGAGAATCGTATTCCGCTGTCGATGGAGGGTCTGCCCAGCGGGATATACAGCGCTGTCCTCGCTCTCGAGGGCGCAGAGGTTCAAGCGGCGAGCTTTGTCCTGATAAAGTAGAGTTTGCGATTCGTGAGTATTTTCGGGGAGGCCTTCATGGATAGACCTCCCCGATTTTTTTATCTTGGCCTGAAGTTTTTATTCGCGGTTTGAATTCAACGGGAGTATAGGTTCTCGGCATGAAATCGCCTCGGGGTTATTAACCGTGGCGCTTTCTTTTTATGGAAATAGAGAATATTTTTCATATTATCTTTAAAATTTTGATAAATTTTTATTGTAAACGTTAACGCGCAGAAATCTGACGAAAGGAAGAGACCTTATATCTTAAATGATTCGATTCGGGCGTCCGCCCCAATGGGGAGGAAAGTCCGGGCTCGAGAAGTCAGCGCGCCGGGGATAATCCCGGGCTTTCGGTTATTCCGAAGGACGGAAAGTGCCACAGAAACTATACCGCCCCCTCGGGGGTAAGGGTGAAAAGTGCGGAGGTAAGACACCGCTCGGTCTGTCGAGAGGCAAGGCCGCGGAAAACCCCGCGTCGAGCAAGGCCAAATAGAAGGGTAGGGGCGACTTCCCCCTGTGACCCTCGGGTAGGCCGCAGAAGTGTCGAAGCAATTCGGCATTTAGATAGATGGGCGCCCCCCGATATTCGGGGACAGAACCCGGCTTATAGAATCGAATCACTTTGTCCGATTTCTGCACAGCACAGAAAGGGGATCCAATGATTTGGACCCTCGCCGAGCAGATCAATCCGAGGCTTTCGAGAGAGCTTGCAAAAGAGCTTGATATTCCCCGTATAATCAGCCAGATTCTGGTCAACCGCGAGGTTACCACGGCCAAGGATATGAAGACCTTCTTCTATCCCACGCTGGACGACCTATTAGACCCGATGGAGCTTCCCGGAATGGAGAAGGCTGTCAAGCGGGTGATTTCGGCTTTGGCTCATAACGAGAAGATCGTGATCTTTGGCGACTACGATGTTGACGGGATCACAGCCACGGCACTTGTTTATCTTGTCTTGACGCGGTTCGGCGCCGATGTCGAGTGGTATCTTCCCGACAGGGTCGAGGAGGGTTACGGCCTGAGCAAGGGCGGTATCGACGATGCGGTCGGCAAGGGCGTTACGCTACTGATCTCCGTTGACTGCGGAATCACCGGTGTCGATGAGGTCGAATACGCCACCTCGAAGGGCATAGACTGTGTTATCACCGATCATCACGAGCCCGCTGAAAGGCTTCCGAACGCGGTTGCCCTTGTCGATCCGAAGCTCGGGGCGGAGGATTCGCCCTCGCGGGAATTGGCCGGTGTCGGAGTGGCCTTCAAACTTGCGGAGGCTATATTCAACGAGCTTGGAGAGGACAAAGGCGCGCTTTTCGAGCATCTCGATTTAGTCGGGCTCGGCACTGTGGCCGATATTGTCCCCTTGACCGGCGAGAACCGAATTCTTGCGAAGTTCGGCCTTCGTCAGCTCGAATCGACTAAGAAGCCCGGCCTTAAAAGCCTGCTTCAGGTGACGAGTCTATGGGGAACGGAGCTTTTCAGCTGGAATATCGTCTTTGTCCTCGCGCCGCGGCTCAACGCGGTCGGGCGTATAGGCTCCGCCTCGAGCGCATTTAAGCTTTTAACAACCAACGATTCCTTTTATGCCGCACAGATGGCGAGATTGCTCGACGAGGAGAACAAAAAGCGCAAGAAGCTCGACGAGCAGATATTCGAGAAGGCGGTCGAGCTGGTCGAGAAAACAGTCGATCTCGATAACGACAAGGCTATCGTGATCGAGTCCGGCGACTGGCATGTCGGGGTTATCGGGATTGTCGCGAGCCGACTGGTCGAGAAATACCACCGTCCGGCTGTCTTGATCTCGACGGCCGAGGGCGAGGGACAGGGAAGCGCGAGGACTATCTCCAGCTTCCACCTGCTCGACGCGATCAAGGAATCCAGCGAGCACCTCGAGAAATTCGGGGGGCACAAATACGCCGCCGGCTTGTGTATCAAACCCGACAAGATCGAGGATTTCCGACGCGAATTTTTGCGCGTCGCCAACGAACGGCTGACCGAGGAAGACCTTGTTCCACAGCTGAAGATCGACGCAAAGATTGACGCCTCGGAAATCGATATGCAGTTATTGGATTGGCTGAAGCTCTTCTCGCCCTACGGCCCGAAGAATATGCGGCCTATCTTTTGTATCACGAACGCGGAGCTTTTAGAGCCGGCGAGGATTGTCGGCAAAAACCATCTGCGCTTTCGTATTCGCGCGGGGGGCAAAGCGTTGGACGCCATCGCCTTCGGATTTGGCGAGATGAAGTATGCGCTCGACAATGCGATCGAGCCGATCAACTTGGCATTTGTGGTCGAATCCAACGACTACTACGGCTACCCGCAACTTCAGCTTAGGATAAAGGATATCTTCATCGGGGACTTGCACTTCTAAACGAGGATATAACCACCGCCGATGACTGCATCTTCTCGGTAAAAGACTGCGGACTGGCCGCGCGCGGGCGCGAAGATCCCCCTTTCCAGCGAAACCTCTCCGGCGAGTTCGTCGGTGCGGCGAACCTTGCCTCGAATTACCTCTCCGAGATGGCGAATTTGGATGTCGCAATCGATCGAGTCGCCCATTTGAACTCTCTCGTGGAAGATTGTGTTTTCGACCTCAAATGTCCTTTTCAGTAGTGCTTCACGCGGCCCGAGGACTATACGCGCCTCGGCCGGATCGATCTCGACGACATAAAGCCGACCCTCCGCGGAGGCGACCCCGAGGCCGCGGCGTTGGCCGGGGGTGAAGGACGCCCAGCCGCTATGTTTGCCGAGGGTTCTGCCGTTCACATCGACGATTTCCCCCGGTTTATCGGATACACCCGCCTCGCTGAGAAATCTCGCCAACATGCCCTTTTTCATGAAGCATATATCGTTCGATTCGGCCCTGTCCGAAAGGGGCAGGCCGATCTGTCGGGCGAGTTGTTTGACATCGGATTTGAAAAACTCGCCCAGCGGAAAGACAGTCCGCGAGAGCCATTCGCGCTGAATGCGGTATAGGAAGTAGGATTGGTCTTTATCGGGGTCGATGCCGCGGTGGACTAAGCCCTTTTCGATCCTCGCGAAATGGCCGGTGGCAATCATCTCGATGCCGTGCTTGTCGGCTGTTTCGAGGAGGCCGGCCCATTTCATTCGGAGGTTGCACTCGATGCACGGGTTCGGTGTCGAGGCCCTAGAATAGCCGGCGATGAAAGGGCGGATTATCGCATGCTCGAAGCGCTGTCTCATATCGACGACGAGGTGTTCGATTCCGAGGAATTGGGCTACAGCCTGAGCTTCTTCGATGTTTCGAGTGTTTTCGTTAAGATCGAAGGTTACGCCGGTGACGTTTGCGCCGGCCTCCTTGAGCAAAAAGGCCGCCACGGAAGAATCGACTCCGCCGGACAGGCCGACGAGAACCGATTTGTCGAGGGTCGGGGCATCTATCGATTCGCCAATCTGCGGCATCAATGCTCGGATGGTTCCCCAAAAAGCTTGATGCACTCGGGGTGTTCGGAGAGTTTTCCGGATTTCTGCCAATATTCGCATATCGCCCGGCGAAGCGCGTCGAGCCCGAGTATGCTACAGTGGATCTTCACGGGGGGAAGGCCGCCGAGTTCCTCGACGACATTGTCGCGCGTGAGGGCGAAGGCCTCTTCGAGGGTTTTCCCTTTTGCCATATCGGTCAGCACGCTCGACGAGGCTATCGCCGCGGCGCAACCGAAGGTTTTAAACTTGATATCGACGATGATGTTGTTCTCGATTTTAAGCGAAAACCGCATCATATCGCCGCAGAGCGGATTTCCGGCATCACCGGAGGCCGATGCGTTGGGGATTTCGCCGACATTGTGCGGTTCGGCGAAGTGGTCCATTACCTTTTTAGAATATAGATCATTGCCCATTTTGTAGCTCCTCGAGGCGTTTGCGTGATTTTTCAAGTTGCGGGTCGATTTCGATCGCTCGAATATAATATTCGATTGCCCTAAGGCTGTCGCCGGTTTCTTCGAGAACAATGCCTATATGTTCGAGAATAACCGGGTCTTCGGGTTCCGCGAGTTCCTCGGCTAAAAGTAGTTTTTCGAGGGCCTGCTGGAACCTTCCTTTTCGATAAAGAAGCCAGCCATAACTATCGATATATGAAGGATTTAACGGATCCTTAGAGATTGCGAGAGAGATGAGTTTTTCCGCGAGGGCAAGCTCGCGATTCTCCTCGACGAGCAGATAGCCGAGGTAGTTGGCGCTGAGGGGGTCTTCCGGCGCCTTTTTAACAATTGTCCGAAATACCGATATTGCGGAATCTCTGAGGCCGAGCCGTTCGAGTGCGTCGCCTAGGCCAAATAGGGCTTGGAGATTGCCCGGTTCGCGAGTGACGACCTCCGAATAACTTCCGATGGCCATCTTATACTCGCGGCTTCGCGAGAAGATCACGCCCTCGTAAAAGACCACGGCGAGATTTTCCGGAAACTCGGTGCGCGCGATTTCGAGGATGTCCAATGCCCTGTCTGCGCTATCGGCCTCCGAAAGCGCGAGGGCGAGATCGATAAAAAGGGCGGGGTCCCGTTGGATATCGAGGGCGAGTTTGTATTGCGCAATGCTTTCGTGGGGCATGCCGCATTCGAAGAGCGCTCGACCGAAGAATGTTATCGCATCCCGATCGTCTGGAGCGGTCACAAGATAGTCTCGAAAATGTCGGACGGCTTCCTCATAATCTCCGACAGTGAAGGCAAGGAAGGCTGTCTGGCGGACAATCGGCCAATCCTCCGGCATCTTTCGGATATATGACGAGGCGATCTCGTAGGCGGAGGCGAAGTCGCCGGTGTCGATGAAGCTTCCGATCAAACGTCTGTGCGCCTCGAGATCGAAGGGATTCAGCTCGAGATAACGAAGCTGGTAGCTCTGCGATTCGGCAATTCTACCCTCGGCCTCCAAGGCCGCGATCAGTCCGGAGTAGCCGCGGGAATAGCTCGAGTCTATTTCTATCGCTCGGGAAAAGGCCTCGATGGCCTTTTTGTTGTTGTTATTTGTGAGATGAATGCTTCCCAAAAGGCCATGCGGGTCGGGGCTTTGCGGAAAATCCTTCGCAATGCGGCCCAATTCCTTGATCGCCTCTCGCTCTCTGCCAAGAGCCAACAGAGTAGTGGCATAATGGAAACGTGTTTCGTAATCTGCTTTTTTATTCTCGACCAGCCATTGGAGGTTCTCGAAGGCGATCTGAATCTGACGTGCCTCAATCGCGGACTCAGCCGCGCCAAGCCTGTAATGGACGTTTTGGTCGTCGATATTCACAAGCCGAGTGAACCACGAAAGCGCTTGTTCGGGTTCGTTATAGGCCAAAGAAAGCTCGGCCAAAGTGAGCAGAATCTCCGGATTGTCGGGGGCGTAGGTTTCAGCGATGAGATAGCTACCCAGCGCGCGATCATAATCGCCCTCGAACTCGAAGGCCATGCCGTCGATGTAATACTTAAGGGCGGCCGGCGAAACCTCGGCTGTGAGGCAAGCCCCCGACAGCAGAAGCAAAAGACCTATTTCACGAAACCTCAATACCATAATCATTTAATAATACGCAAATATAAAGCCAATTTCAATGTCCCAAATCGAACTCCGCCAACCGCCCCCGCCGGCGTCGCGCGCGTTCCGCGCCACGCATTTTCGCCGCATGAATCGGCCGATCTTCGAGAGCGATTGTGCGCGGCGAAAATGCGGAGGCCTTCGAGGGTTATGCCCTCGAAGGCCTGCGACGCCGGCGGGGGCGGTTGAAAGCTACAATAGATGCACAACCATCCCGCTACGGAGCTTAGGCTCGAACCAAGTGCTTTTTGGGGGCATAATCTTGCCCGCGTCGGCGATGGCCATGAGTTGGTCGATTCCGGTGGGGAACATTGCGAATGCGACGGCCATTTTTTTTGTATTGACGAGCTTTTCCAGTTCGCCGAGGCCGCGGATTCCGCCGATGAAGTCGATACGTTCGTCGGTTCGGGGGTCGCCGATTCCGAGGATCGGCGCGAGGAGATTTTCTTGAAGGATCGAGACATCGAGCGAGGCGACGGGGTCGGCGTTGTTGAAGGAACCGGCCTTGGGCGTGAGTTTATACCATTCTTTGTCGATGAACATACCGAATTCGTGAAGCGCATTCGGCTTGTATTGCTCTTGCCCTATTTCGGCGATATCGAATTTCTCGGCGATCTTTTCCATAAAGGCGTCTTTGTCATTGCCGTTCAGGTCTTTAACCGCGCGGTTGTAATCGAGTATCTTCAACTGGTTGTCGGGGAAGATCACCGAGAGGAAGAAGTTATATTCCTCTTGGCCGGTGTGATTGGGATTATTCGCTTTCAGCTGGGCGCAAACACGGCTCGCGCTGGCGCTTCGATGGTGGCCGTCGGCGACATAGAGGTAGTCGATCTTTGCGAATTCCTCG
This sequence comes from bacterium UBP14_UBA6098, assembly GCA_002428525.1. Taxonomy (GTDB): domain Bacteria; phylum UBP14; class UBA6098; order UBA6098; family UBA6098; genus UBA6098. The sequence continues at coordinate 38,008 of DIWU01000014.1, read as the reverse complement.
ACTATCGCCGATTCAATCGACGAATCCTCGACGATCCAGAGCGTATGCTTGATTCCGTCCTCGGCGGTGAAATCGACGATGGGTTTTTGGGCAACGACTTTCTTTATCAATGCATCGATTTGGTCTTTATGTTTGTATATTAGGAAAACCGGTCCGCTTTGCGCGTTTTGGGTTAAGATATGCCGTGTTCGGTCGTCTTCCTTCTTTTTCCGAGTGAGTTCGTGTTTTTTTATAATGTCGCGGTCATACTCGTCGCAACTCGCGCAGGCCACGAGGCCGATCTGCGAATGGTCGCCCATAACCTGTTTGTAAACATACAATCTCGGCTTGGTATCTTGAATCATATATCCGGCGGCGATGAGCCTCTTCAGGTTGACAGCGCCCATCTCGTAAACCTCGTCGGAATAGAGGTCGGTTTGTTCGGGGAGATCTACCTCCGGTTTCACCACATGAAGGTAGCTGATCAGATTATCTTTCGCAAGCTCTCGCGCCTCCTCGCTCGAGAGAACATCGTAGGGAAGGCAGGCGATCTTCTGCGCGAATGCGGGTTTCGGGCGAAGCCCTTTGAAGGGTCTGACTAATGCCATTTCGACTATCCTTTCTTTGTTTAAGCCTAAAAGTGTGAAAGAACAAATTATCGACCGATGGCCTTAAAGTAAAGCTAATTCTGAACTTTTCGGGTCGAGAAAATTTCATTAGGAAATCGATTGAAACCCCAAAAAACGAAGGGCTTGCTAAAACACGGTTTTATGTATATCTTTCAGCCTCGAAATTTACACAAAATGAAGGAAACCATTATGCTCTGGTCAAAGGCATTTATACCGACACTTAAAGAAGTCCCCGCCGACGCGCAGGTGAAATCGCATATCCTCATGCTCCGCGCCGGCATGATCCGCCAGCTCTCCGCCGGCGTCTATACCTATCTGCCGCTGGGTTGGCGCTCCATGCTCCGCGTGATGGACATCATCCGCGACGAGATGGACGAGATCGGCGGGCAGGAGGTCTTTCTGCCCTCGACAACCCCCTTGGAGCTATGGGCCGAGACCGGCCGCGATGTCGGCATGGGCGATATCATGACGCGTTTCAAGGATCGTCGCGGGACGGAGCTGGCACTTGCGCCGACTCACGAGGAGGTTATCACCGACTTGGCGCGCGGCGAGATACGGAGCTACAAAGAGCTTCCGCAAACATGGTATCAAATTCAGAATAAATTCCGCGACGAACCGCGCCCGCGCTCCGGCATCCTCCGTGTTCGCGAGTTTTTGATGAAGGATTCCTACACACTTTGCGCCGACGAGGCCCAACTTCACGAGGCCTACAAGCTCCACGAAAAGGCCTATCGCCGGATCTTCGAGCGTTGCGGTCTGCAGTATTTCGTTGTCGGCGCGTCGAGCGGAATGATGGGCGGCACCGGCTCGGAGGAGTTCATGGTTCCCTCGGAATCCGGCGAGGATATCATCGCGACCTGTGAATGCGGCTTTGCACAGAACCTCGAGATCGCCGAGTCGTTCCCGACGAGCGTCGAATGGGTTTCTTGCGAGAAGGCCAAGGTGCATACCCCCGAACAACGCACGATCGAGCAGGTTTCAGGCTTCCTCAAACTGCCTCAGGGACAGCTTCTGAAATCGTTAATCTATATCACTCAATCCGGAAAGGCAGTGATGGCATGCCTTCGCGGCGATCATGAGCTTTCCGAGGAGAAGCTTCAGGCCGTTTGCGGAGAAAAGGTTCGCCCCGCCGAGGCCGAAGAGGTGCTCAAACTCACCGGTGTCCCGATAGGATTTTTGGGGCCTATCGGCCTAAATGCCAAGCTCGAGATCCTTGTCGATAGGGCTGTCGATTCCGAGGCTCCATTCGCGACCGGAGCGAACGAGGTCGATTATCATATTGTAGGATATAAGCTTACAGATATTAGCGAGTATAAAAAGGTCGATCTTCGCATGGTCGCCGAGGGCGATACTTGCATTCATTGCGGAAAACCTCTTAACCTTATAAGAACCATCGAGATAGGTCATATCTTTAAGCTCGGCACAAAGTATTCCAAGCCGATGGGCGCGACCTTCCTCGACGAGGAGGGCGCCGCAAGGCCAATTCAGATGGGAAGTTACGGCATCGGTGTCGGGAGGATTCTCGCCGCGGCGATCGAGCTTTCCGCCGACGGGGACGGAATTCGTTGGCCGATCACGATTGCGCCTTTCGAGGTTGTGATCACACCTGTCAATGTCGCGGATGAAGAGGTTATGTCTGTCGCGACTGCGATTTACGAGGAGCTTCTCGATGAGGGCATCGATGTTCTGCTCGACGACCGCGACGCGCGCCCGGGGGTTAAATTCAAGGATGCCGATCTGATCGGCGTGCCGATCCGCGTGACGATTGGCAAGGGCGTAAAGAACGGTGTGATAGAGATTTACGAGCGCCAGACGAAGACGACCACCGAGGTTTCCATCGAGGATGCGATGGATTCGATCATCGATCTTTGGGACAGGCTGTTCGAGGAGCTATCCGAGTAGAGGATCAAGAGCATTCGATGAATAGAGGGCGCCGGCGGAAAGAGCCGGTGTCCTTTTATTTTGGGCAGGTGCTACACTGAGCCTTGCCCTCGAAGACCCGACGGTAGTGATCGATTTCCGCCGAAATCTCGGGATCGTCGAATTTTGCGGCGAGGCGGTCGAGGCGGTTCAGCCGTTCGGTTTTGCTTGTGCATTTACCCCAAATCCCCGCGGTCGCGCGGAGCAGGCCGGGATAGGGCAGGAAGTTCGATCTAATCGCAGGTTCCCCGAAGGATTCCCAGAAAAGCGAATCGAGTTTAAGTGCCTCATCGCAGAGGCCCTTTTCCCAAGCCGCGCCGCGGGCAAAGATGAGGCCGCGCGCTGTGTAGGGCGAGCCGGAGGACATCTCGAACAACCGAAAGCCCAAAGCCGCGGCGTCTTCGAGCCTGCCAACCTGATATGCGACGGCCATCTCCGCGAGGGTGTCCAACAGCGCCCGCTCGGTGGCCGGCGGCTCGACGATCTTGAAATCGATTGAGTCGGCGATACTCCATCTTTTGCGGTATATCAAGCGGTATTCGCCGGCGGGCAGGCAGGAGAGGCCGACATCTGTAGCGTAGGAGCGCACCTCGCGAAAGGGATCGTAAAGGGAGTTCGGGCCTTCGGTGAGGATATAGCGGTATCGGGTCTTCGCGCCGGTGGCGAGTGTGTCCTCGAGTTTCGGCTCGGCATGGCGAACCAGCACGAACGGTTGATCGCCATCCAAGCGGATCGTCGCGGGGTCGAGTTCGACGACGAGGGCGGAGTCCGGCGCGATGTTTTCGGCGATTACCTCGAAACAAACCGGTTCGCCGACCATGAATGTCCTCGTCGGCTGAATCCAAGTGAACTCGATGGCATCGCGCATCGAATCGACCGGACCCATAACGACGGCGATCGCCGCGGATGCTACTATCGCGGTTAAAATGACGAATGGCTTTTTCATAGACCTGCTTCTTCGGCGAATCTTTTAAATAGCTCGCGCGATTTCTCGTTCAGATTTGTTGGAATTTTGATATTAATGACCGCGAAGAAATCTACCGACGAGTTTTTTTGCCCCGAAACTCGAAATCGTGTCCCCGGCTGTGTTCCGGGGGGGATAGTAAGCTCGGCTTTTTCGCCCGATGGTGTTCGGATTCGAAGCTTTGTTCCTTCGATGGCCTCCTTCAAACCGATTGTTATATCGGCGAGGATGTCGTTGCCCTCTCTTCGGAAGAAGGGGTCGTTCGCGACGCGGACGGTGACGATGAGGTCTCCGGGTGGGGAGTTTCGCCCCGGTTCGCCGAGGCCGCGCAGTCGGATCTTGCTTCCGTGCTTTGTTCCTGCGGGGATATTGATCTCGATGGTTTTTGTTCCGCCGGTTGGAATCTCAAACTGGACGCGGCTTTTGCCTCCAATGATCGCTGTTCTGAATGGCACCTCGACGACCGCGCTATAGTCGTTGCCTTTCTGCGGGGCATTTCGCTTCTTTTTGCCGCCCATGTTGAAGAATTGCGAGAAGACATCGCCGAGATTGGCTCCGCCGAAGAGGTCCTCGAGGTTGCCCTCATAGGCGGCCTGACCTCCGGGACGACGGCCGCCGAATCCCGGGGGCATATCGAAGCCGGCACCGTATTTACGGAGTTGGTCGTATTCGGCGCGTTTCTTCGAGTCGGACAGGATATTATACGCCTCGTTGATCTCTTTGAAGCGCGCCTCGGCCTCGGAGTCCCCCGGATGTAAATCCGGATGGTATTTTTTTGCCAGTTTGTGGAATGCCTTCTTGATCTCGGTCTCGGAGGCATCCTCTTTTATCGATAGTATTTTGTAATAGTCTTTTCTCGGGTCCATTTTCACCTCGCTGAATACCATAATATATAACAACCCGCGGGCCAAAAATCAAATGTCCAAAAAATCAAAAGCGCCGCGGGGGGCGGCGCCTTTTAAGTGAGATTATAATCTTCGACAAAGGGGCAGGAATAGAAGGGATAAAAGCTCCATAGCCGTCGGAGGGGGGGACATCGTTGGGGAAAGGAGGGGAAATGCAACGATTATCCCCCAAAAGCGGCACTCACTAATCCCGCATTTTCCAACGGCGTTAACGCTTTCGCGTTTAGGAGTAGGCAAATACCGTAAAGAACATTATCGAAGATCAAGATATAATATTTTTATTTAACGATTTGTCAAGCCCGAAAATAAAAAATTTGCCCTCATGTTTTATCAAACACTCAATGGCTGTATCTCCTTGATAATCAATGTAGTATCGGCTTCTCCCCCGCTTGCGGACATCGCTTCGGGCGTCGGTCCGCGCATGCGCGGCAACCGCGGCGCAACCCGTGTTTATATTTTTTGCGGTTGTCTCTCATTGCGCCGCGGTTCGATCACCTGCATCATCGATGCAGGTGATACCGACGCCCTATGAGAGGGTGTGTATAACGACAATGTTGCGAGTCGCAATAAATGGATTCGATGGGGTTATACCTCGGTTGCGGGGTCTTGTTTTTGAAATAGTTTTGCCAAAAGTGTAAAGGCGCCGGCGAGGAAGACCTCCGCGGCTGTAGTAATTAATCGGATTATGATTACTCCAACGATAACGACGGGTGCGTCGATGAATAGCGGAAGGACTAACATCATGACGCCCTCGCGAACACCGATTCCGGAGGGGGCGAACAGGGCGGCGAGGCCGATAAGTCCCGCGGCGTAATAGACGGAGGTGATTGTCAGATAGAACCCGAAGCTAATTGGAGAAAGTGACAACAGGACGAGGAACAGACTGAGACCGTGTATAAGCCCGGGGAGGATATAAACGAAAACAAATTTGAGGGTTAAGAAGTATGGTGGGATTTCCTCCATCGGTTGGCGCTTGGCCAGCTTGAATATAAGGTTTCCCAGAGGCCGAAACACCGATGGGTGCAGGAAGGCCAACACCCCCGCGAACCCGATGACTGCGATCCAGATTGCGTAATCGGGAAGGTAATCCGAGGCTGAGATTATACCTATGAGCACCAACAGGCAAGCCGCCCCGATCGATGATACGAGTTCCACGCCGGTGGCTATCGCGATATTCTTTTTCGAATGGCCGTGAAGGGCTTCCATCCTTAGAATAACAAGCCCTATCTTGCCCGGGATATAGCGGCCGAACTGAGAAAGAAGGTATCCCTTGGCTGAAAGGAGGAATGGGATTTTCAAACCATAAGAGCCGGATAGCCGTTGCCAAATAAGAAGCTTGGCAATATAGGCCGTGATTTCCGAGATAAATGCGAGGAGGATGAACTCCCATCGAAAATCGAAGCTGTATTTTTTCAGTTCGCCGAAATTCCTATGAACGAGCATGCCGACCGCGGTCAGGACGATCAGCATTAAGATTAAGTTGATAATTCGCCGTTTGTTCAATTGCACCTCGATTTTGTTAAAAAAATACACCGATGAAGTGCCGATGTCCATAGAATAATATAACATAAAGTTCGATAATACTTTGGGAGAATAGATTCTATCCTTGCGTTTCGCGCCTGATGATTTATATTGAAAGTATCCGAAAAACCTATCGATAATCTTCAAGGGCGGGTGGATGATGTCCGAAGCGATCTTGAATTCCGAAAGCCTCGGGGAGACCCTATGGAAACTCGAATCGGTTCGTTTGGGGGGAGCAAAGGCCGAGCGAAAATCGATCGACGAGGCTTTGAATTGGATTGTAAAACGCCAGAAGGAACCCGGCCGATACGGCCTTAATTTTGCCGCCCCGACCGAGGGCGATTATACCTTCGCGATTCTCCCGACAGGCGAGCGCCTCAGCTCGAGGGCCGGAACTGCCCATGCGCTCGGCGAGGAGGCCTTTTGGGCCTTGGCCAAATGGCGCGGTGCCGAAAAGCACGGTATTCGCGAGGGGATGATCGGGATGCTCGGTAGAGCCGGCCGTTCGAGGCCCTCGGCCGATAGAGGTCGCTTCTGTTGCGCAACATGTAGTCTCGCATTTTGGCGAGCGCTCTCGGCCTCGCAGATTGCCGAAGGCACAGCCTTTATCGAACGCGGTTTAAGGACCTTGAGCCTGTGTCGTGACGAAAAGTATGGATGGCAGGGATTTCACTTTGCCTATGCAGTGTTTACACTCGCCAGCCTCGAACACCCCTTGGCCGATATCGAGTTGCGATACTCCGCGGGGCGGATCGAACGCGCCCTAAACAGACTCCGCGAGACACACGACCCCACCGGACTTAGGAAACTCGGTTACATTGCGGCATTGAGCAGAATATAGAATAGCCTGAATCTTCCGCTGATTTCGTTTAGCACGCAATTTTGTGAAACCGTAAAAAAGCGAACGGACATTCAACGCCCATTCGCTTTGATGTGAACTCTATCGGGAATTTCCCCGAAGGCAAGAACTTATGCTTCGTTTATTGCAATGCCCTAGCCGCGGCCCCGATGATCTTATCCGGGAAGATGCTCATCATACAGGCATGATCGCCCCGCGGGCAGTCCATCTTGCCGTGAGGGCTACAAGGCCGGCATTTAAGCTCGATCGGCGGCTCAACAATGGTAACATTGTCGCCGTATGGAATAAAACCGAATTCCGGAATCGTCGGGCCGAAGATAGTGACAACAGGGGTCCCAACTGCGGCGGCCAGATGGCTCGGTCCGCTGTCGTTGCCGATGAAGAGCTTAGATTTGGAGATTATCACCGCTGAGGTTAGGATGTCCGTCTCGCCTGCCAGCGAGAATGTTCCGGAACCGGCCTTGGCGATGATCTTATCGCAGAGATCGGCATCGGACTCGCCGCCTAAAAGGATTGCGTTCTCGACGAGCTTCTCCTTGAACAATCCACGGATCACCTCGACGAAGAGATCGGTCGGGTAACGCTTCGTTCCCCATACACTGCCGGGAGCGACTGTGACAAAGCGTTTGTCTGCAAGGCCGATCTTTGCTAAAAGCTCCTCGGCCTTCTTCTCGCGGGCCTTCCCCGGGAAAACCTCCAGCGGGCACGGTTTAGGACGATGTCCGAAGACAGTGATCAAATCGAGGAGTCTCTCCGGTTCCGGCAAATCCATTTGTTTTTGCACGCTCTTCGTGTAGAAAATCGATCCGCCGGATTTCGTGAAACCGACTCGCTCGGGGATCCGCGCCATCATAGCCATAAGGCCGGTTCTAAACGACCTGTGCGGCAAAAACGCGATGTCGAACTTGCGCGCGAGAAGGTCGTTGACTACCCCGAAATGCGTCGAGAGCCTCGCGTCCGAGTTGCGCTTGTCATAAACGATTATCTCGTCGATATTCGGGTTGCCGTCGAAAACCCCTTTTCCGTCCGGGGTTGTGAGAACGGCCACGACGGCGTCTTCGCCATAAGCCTCCCGCGTCCTGCGGATGAAGGGGGTTGTCAGGACGCAGTCGCCGATGAATGCAGTTTGTATAATTAGTATTCTCATAGTATTTCTAAGTTTAACCTTTTTCAGCCCATTGGCAAGCAAAATCTTCATTTCAACAATTCCGGGCGTCGGTGCCGCGCGCTCGATAATGACGGGTGCAGTTGTGCAGAGCTTTTGTCTCGAGCGCGCGGCCGCGGCGGGGCGGAGGAAATCTTCCTAATATTGAAGGGTTTTCTACCGCCCCGACGCCGCGCGCATGCGCGCCCGACGCCCGGGGGTTTGTCACTCGCGTGGAAAGCGGGTGTTTCGGAGGACGATTCCCGCAAGAAATGCGACGACAGCACCGGTGAGTATCGACGGCAAAGCCACTATTGGCAGGGCTTTGTATGCTATGCTCGGGCTATATAGGATAATGCCGGCTATGAGAAGCTGTGTAAGTGCGTGAACCAACGCGCCCGTAATGCTGATTCCGTAAATTGAAAATGGGATTCGAGATTTCACGAGGGCGGCCATGGCGGCGGAGGAGGTCAGTGCCGAACTGAGCGAGATTATGAATCCCGCGGAACCGATTTTACCGATCAGAATTGCACCGACGAGGACTCTAAGCGCGGCTACAGTGACAGCCTCGAACGGGCCGACCAGTGCCATTGCGAGAATCGTGGCGACATTAGCCAACCCGGGTTTGAGCCACGGCAGGGGCCTCGGAATGAACTCCTCGAGTATCCATATAACCGAACCGATTGCGGTCAGAAGGGCGCAGGTTGCGAGTTTGCGGTTCTTATCTTGTGGTCGCGTCCAGATCGCTCCCCCCTTCGATAACGACCGCTATCTTTCCGGGCGCGCAGATAATCGCGGAGCCGGTGCGGGAAATTTTTCCCATAGAACGGCAGAAACCGTTTGGGCAATGAGTTTCGGCAACGAAGACCCCGCCGTTTGAAACCTCGAGCGCCCATGGCCCGCAAGCGCCTTCGACGACTATTGTTGTGTCGCGCGAGAGGGGATGGCTGAGCAATATCTCGTTTCGATAATAAACAACGGCCTTCTCGGGCTTTTCGTGCGAGGGGTTGAGCGGGAATATCGAAAGCGCGAGGACTATCACTATCGGGATGATATCCGAAGGCCGGGGCTTGAGCCTCAGGTGTTCCACGGCCCCTCGATATCGACATTGGAACCGCATTGCGAGCAAACTCCGAGGGGGGTTATCCCCACTATAGAACCGGAATATCCCGCCCTCGAGACGAGCATGTTGCCGCATTTCGGGCAGAAGGTGTCCCGACCGGTCTCGGTCTGGCGGTTTCCGATATAGACATACTTCAACGATCGATCTGCAATTGCCTTTGCGCGTAATAGGATTTCTAAGGGTGTCGGCGGAGCGTTGAATCTGTAGGCCGGATGGTATCCCGAGAAATGAACGGGAATGTCCGGATCGACCGAGGCCACGAAATCCACGAGACGGCCGACCTGTTTTTCGGAGTCATTGTAACATGTTATTATTAAATTGGTTAGCTCGAGGTGAACTGTAGAATTTGCCACCGTCCTGATAGTATTTAACACCGGGTCGAGCGAGCCGCCGCAAATCTTTCGATAGAAATCTTGATCCATCGATTTCAGGTCGATGTTCATGGCGTCGGTAACCTCGATGAGCCGATTCAACGGCTCTTCGAGGATATATCCGTTCGTGACGAGGATATTTTTCAGGCCTCGACTTCGCGCGAGCTTGGCCGTGTCTCTGACGAACTCGAACGCGACTATCGGTTCGGTATAAGTATATGCAATACCCACGGCCGATTCGGCGGATGCCTCCTCGACTAATCTTTCGGGCGAAATATTTAGCGTCCCGCCGGAGTTTTGCGAGACTTGCCAATTTTGGCAATATCTGCAAGAGAAGTTGCATCCCCGCGGGCCGATCGACAGGACACCGCTTCCCGGATAGAAGTGAAATAGCGGTTTCTTTTCGATCGGGTCGAGGGAGACGGAGATCACCTCGGAATATGAGTCTGCGATCAAATGCCCGTCTCGGTTGGTCCGGACGCGGCATATCCCCGATTTTCCGGGTGCGATAAGGCATCTGTGAGGACATAAAAGGCAACGAATCTTATCGCCCTCGGTCTCCCAAAACTCAGCTTCATGCATGCCGTTTTTCCTTTGAAATTGTTTCGATGATTCGGTTCACAGCCTCGGAGATCGTATCGAAAACAGCGATCGAGTCGCCCGGGTCGAGGGCGGTCTCGGTCTCTTTGCCAACCCCTGTCCGAACGAGTAGGGCCTCGGCGCCGATATTCTTTGCGAGGCCGATATCGCTCGCCTTGTCGCCAATAACCCAGCTTTTGCTCATATCGATATTGAATCGAGTTGCCGCGGTTTCGGCCATACCGGGTAAGGGCTTTCGACAACGGCACCGCAGGCTGAACTCCGGGACTTTGCCCTCGGGATGGTGCGGGCAGAAATAGCTCGCATCAACGAGTGCGCCCTGTTCTTTGAGTTTCTCGATAAGCGCTGTTTCTATCTCCCTCGCCTTTTCGATGGAAAAGAATCCCCTCGCGACGCCGGACTGGTTCGAGAGGATGATCACGGCGATTCCGGCCTCGTTCAACGAGCGAATAGCCATCGCCGCTCCCGGGATAAAATCTATATCCTCCGGATCGTCCAAATAGCCGATATCCGCGATGATCGTTCCGTCGCGATCGAGGAAGGCCGCGCGCCTGATGTCGGGATCATTCAACATGACAGCCTCCCCCGCAGTCTAAGCATTTCTTCACTTCCTCGAAAACCGCCTCGGGCGTGAGTTTTTCCATACATTCGCGCCCACCGGTTCGGCAGTGGCCGCCACCGTAAAGCGAACAGGGGCGGCATTTCAGATCGAGCCCGATGATTCGGGAGTCGGGGCGATCCGAGGAGTAGCCCAAGACCTCGTGTGTCGGCCCGAAGATACCCACCGAGGGCGTTCCGATCGCTTCCGCTATATGCAAAGGCCCGGAGTCGTTGCCGATGAAGATATCCGCGAGCGAGATGCATGCGACAAGCTCTCGCAGGTTGGTTCCCTCGATCGAGACGGCCCCTTCGATTCGCGAAGTTCCGATGAAGGCTACACTGAAGCCGTTTTTTAATAGCATTTTGGCTAACGCGTCGAATTTAGCTTCGCCCCATTGCTTGAGCGGCCATCTGGCGCCCGAATGGATCAAGGCGAGCGGCCTCTCGATCCGATCGAGGTTGAATCTCGCTCGGGCCTCTCGGAGTTCGCCTTCCTCGATGTGCAAGGAGGTCGTCGGCCTTGAAATTAAGGGAATCCCGAGCCTCGAGAGCGGCTCGAAGAAGCGGTCGCGAATATTTGGAAGCCCCTTTGCGCCGATCTTGAATTTCACGATCATTATTCGCCGGAGGGTTCTTTTTTTTACGAGCAAATAATCCGCGCCCAAACGCTTGCGCAGAACCATCGAGCGGCCGTTGGCCTGAAGATCGACCACGAGGTCGAAGGCCTGTTTCGAGAGCGATTCGATTAAGTCGAGGTATTTTTTCGAGTCGCCGCGGATCTCTTCGGAAAGCCCTATCGCGAGGCATTTCGAGGGATGATCGGCCAAGAGCGGAGTATATTCGGCCTTCGCGAGATAAGAGATATTCGCGTTCGGGAAACGGCGCCTCAAACCCTCGAGAACCGGCGTTGTCAGGACGATATCGCCGAGGGAGGAGAAGCGAACGACGAGAATATTTTGGTATTCTCTATTTTTTTGAGCGAGTCGCATTTGGGAAGGCTATTTGCTAAGCTCTTCGAGGCGTTTCTTCGCGAGTTCGGCCTCTTGTGAGGATTTGAAGCCCTCTATCAGCCTGCGGTAGTAGGTAGCCGCGAGGTCCTCCTGCTCGAGCTTTTCATAGGATTGGCCGGCCTTGTAAAGCGCGGAGGGGACAAGCTCGCTCTGAGGCCATTTTCGAGTGAGTGTGAGATAGTTCAATGCGGCTTCGGTGTAATTTGATTGTGCGAAGCGGGCTTCGCCGATGTAATACCTTGCGTCGTCTGAAAGGGAGCCGTTCTCGAACTGCTCGAGATAGGACTCGAAGCCCATAATTGCAAGCTCGTATTTACCTTGATTTAGGTCTAAAAGCGCTGTGGAAATGAGTTCCTCGGCCTTCGGGGCGACTTCGGCTCCGCTGGAGTCGGTATCGGTCGAGGCCTTTTTATCGATATCGTCCTTAAGCGATTCGATACGGTCGCGAAGGGAGTTGACTTTGAAGCCGGAATCGCGCAGAATCGACTCGATGATGCTCATCTCTTCTTGAAGCGCGGACATATTCGTGGTATTTTCGGCGCGGATAGCGCGGAGAAGGCGGATATTTTCGAGTAAAAGCGAGTCGAGCCTTTCGAGGCTCCGGTTTTGTTCTCTATCCGCTGTCTCCATCGAGTCGAGTTGGGCCTGAAAGCGTTTTATTTCAGCCCTCGAAGCGCATCCACTCGTCAAAAAGAAGAGTGGGAGCGACAGAATTGCCGCTCCCAAGACTATTCGAACGAAGGCCTTCATTACTTCACTTCGATGAATTCGCAACGACGATTGAGCTGATAACAATTGTCGTCGGTTTCTTTACAGACGGGGCGCTCTTCACCGAAGGAGCGAGTCGAGATCCTCGTGGCCGCGATGCCGTACTCGGATAGGAAGTTGAGAACAGCGCGCGCTCTCTTCTCGCCGAGCGCCATGTTATATTCTTCCGTTCCGCGCTCGTCGCAGTGGCCCTCGACGATGATATTAACATTCGAGAACTTCATCAGTTGCTCGGCGTTGTCGGTCAGCCGTGCGCTCTGATCGGCGCGAATATTGTATTTGTCGTAATCGAAATAGACCGTGCGAAGCTCGATTTTCGGTTCGATCTTCGGCTCGACGACCGGTTCCTCGATAACCGGCTGAGTAGGGGCCACAACCGGCGGCGGAGGAGGCGGTGTCTTCTTGGGGCATCCGGTAATGAAGACTGCCAACACCAAGAATGCAACAATCAAGACGACCGAGTTTTTTCTCATTATCCTTCTCCTATCTATAGAGTTGTTTTGCCATATTCATGTAGAATATAGGCTTAACTAAGTTTAAATCAAGAAATATTTCAACTATTTTCATCTAATCGAACGACCAGCGGTATCGAGGCGACCAAGCCGGCGCTGTGTTTGCTCCTGAGTTCGTTATTCTGCGGACATCCGAGCCGTCCCAGTTCATTGTGTAGAGCTGATACTTGCCCGTTCGATTGCTTGTGAAAACAATATGATAGCCATCCGGCGCCCAATATGGGTTCTCATTATTTCCAACGCTCGTAATGTAAACAGGGTCGCCATAAGCAACATTGATCACTGCAATTTGGAAGCCCTGATCCGTCCTCGAAGTATAGCAAATCTTATCGCCTCGAGGCGACCAGTCGGCGCCGTCGTTGTAGTTGCCCTCGTAAGTGACCCTCCTGCAATGCGTTCCGAGGACATCCATGATATAGATTTGCGGAGTTCCGCTTCTGTCGGAGGTGAAGACGATCTCCCTTCCGGTCGGGGAAAAACTCGGTGAGTTCTCGATTGAAAGAGGCGTGTATGTGAGCCTCGTTTCATCGCCGGTGCGGACATCGAGCAGATAGAGTTCGGAGTTGGAATCCGCGATTCGAGAATAGCAAATGCTTCTGCCGTCGGGTGACCAACTGCCGGTGAGATTCGGACCGCTGTGGCTCGCGAGAACGACTTCCCTATCTTTATATATATCAAAGACATAGAGGTCGGGATTGTCGTTTTTGTAACTTGTATAGCTCAGCCTATCGCCGCCGGGAGACCAGTCCGGCGAAAGCACCGTCGAGCGGGAATCGGTGATTCTTCGCGGTGAAAAGCCGTCGTAATCGCAGATATAGATATCCTTGTTCTCGCCGGCTCGAGTCGAAACGAAGGCTATCTGCGTCTGCGCGACGCCCTCTTCGCCGGTGAGGGCCTTGTGAATATCGTCGGCGATTCGATGAACAAGCCGCCTCGCTTGGACTGTGCTCGCCTGGTAATCCTGCTTAAAAATCTTTGCACGGGAGTTCACCGAATATAGCCCGATCTTGATCGAGACCTTTCTGCCGTCGGTGTCGAACTGCCCGAGAACAATGGCGTGGGCGTTAACCGAGCTCCATTTGAACGGATCGATTTTACTTGGGTCTGAGATTCCATTCTGGGGGTAAAGCGACGAATCGATGACATCGATGAAGGGGGAAAATCGAAGATCCTCGCGCAGAACGGCTGAAAGCGTTGTAATTGTTGTGTCCCAAGCCGAGCCGAGGCCTTCGAGTCGGGGAACCATATTGGGAACCGCCAGCCGGACTACGCCGCTACCGACATCGGTAATCTTGAGATAGGCGTCGCCCTGCGCAAAACACACGGCGCAGAAAACAAAGAGTAAAATTATCTTAAATCTTTTAATCATCATGGGTTATGGACGAACTCGAAATGGATCCCAAGGTGGTCGCTCGAATAATGATCGGGCAACTCAGGGAAAGGCGCGGAGGCTAAAACAGTCCGCAGAGCCAACTGGTCGTAGGATGACATGCCGCTCCTCACCTCCACCTTTGCGCCTTCGACATTGCCGTTCGGCAGAATACGAAAGAAAACCGTGGCTTTAAGCTCTGCCGAGGTCGAAGGCGGTATCCAATTTCTGTAAACCTTCATGTATATTAGATTTAGATAAAAATCATCGTTGAAGGTGCCGTCAACTGTGATATGTCCCTCGCCGGAGGTGCTTGTTTCTTTTGGTTTTACGGTCGGTTTTTCGGCTTGTTTAGGCTTTGGTTCCGTTTTTGGTTTCGGTTTCGGCTTTGCCTTTGGCTCCGGCACTGCTTGGATAACATCCTTCGGCTCCGGCTCCTCCTCCGGAGCTTGATCGACCCGCTGAACGACCTCGGGCTGTGGCGCGGCTAAGATCCTCACGGAATAGACCTTTTGCGGCGGTTCCTTCGACTTCGAAAACGCACTTATGAACATAAAAATGACAATGAGCAAAGCGTGGCTTGCGTAGCTAATGATCAGCTCGCGGCGCACGGCTTATTTCCTTTTCTTCTCGGGGTTTGCGACCAGCCCGAGGTTCTCGATGCCCGCGTCTTTGATATGCCCGATAACGCGCATCACAATGCCGTAATCGACGCCTTCGTCGCCCTTGAGGGAGACGCTTGAAACGCGGCCGGTTCCGGCCATCTTGCCGATCTCCTGCGGAAACGCCTCGATAGATACCTCGGTATTTCCGATATAAATAATAGATTCTTTTGTAATAGTGATGGTAATAGCAGATTCATCCTTCACAATGGCCGCGGAGGATTTCGGCAACTTGACATCAACCTCTGCGCGCATCAGCGGAGCGGCGATTATAAACATGATCAACAGCAAAAAAACGATATCCATCATCGATGTGATGTTCATCTGGATCTGTGTTTTATACCTGTCCTTGTAGTTGTTCAAGTCGTTTTATCGTTAAATCTCACGTTTCAATTGGTTGACAAATCTTTTGCCGAAGCTGGAAACATCGCTGGCTATTACCCTGAGTTTCGAGGTGAAGAGATTGAACGCGATTGCGGCCGGAATCGCAACTACAAGTCCGGCTATAGTTGTGATAAGGGCCTCTGCGAGACCGGGGGCGACGATAGCGATATTCGCGCTCGAATGTTGGCCGATCTCCCAGAAGCTCTGAGTGATCCCCCAGACTGTGCCTAAAAGCCCGAGGAACGGCGAAATGCTGGCGGTCATCGCTAAGAAATCGAGGCTACGTTCTTCCCGTTCGAGGGCTTCCTCGATCGCGCATTCGGCTCGTTGGCTAAGGCCCTCGAAAAAGGCGGCGCGGGTGGTCTCCTCGCCTCGTTCGCCGGAGGAGGTCATTTCTTGGCGAATCCCCTCGATAACCATCGAGATGGGATGATCGCGCATGGGAAGGCTGAGGCGGAGTATCTCGACACCGCGGTGGTTTCCGATGAGGTGCAAAATCTTCGAGCTACCGGAGGAAAGCTTTTTAAACCGACGGATCTTGCTGATTATAATCGCCCAAGAATAACCCGATAAGGCTAAAAGCACAAGCAGAATAGCCTTGCCGAAGAAGCCGGACGTCGCGATCATCTGCCATAGGTTGCTCAGCATCGAGCCGCTCATATGAAACTCCCGAGAAAGCCGCAGTTATTTTGTTTGCGGTTATACAGCCATAGTTTAAACATAAAATTCGCAAGTATGTTTAGCGATTATCATGCCATATCGCTCGATCCGGCGGTGAATTCGTCGGTCATTTCCTCGCCGGTGTCGGCATCGAGGATGATGAAATCATCGGGCACGAGCACCGGATCGGCGAAGCATTCGAGGCGGACATGATACGCCGTCTCGAGCTCCTTGAGCCGCTCGGCGCGTTCGGCGAAAAGCTCTCCCGCAACAACCGGATGGGCGACGATCAGGAAACTCTTTGTGGATGAGGAGGCCGCGCGCATAAGCCATCGTTCGATTCGGGCGATTATCGTCACGGCCGAGAAGACTACGCCGAGGCCCCCGCAGGTCGGGCAGGTATCGGAGATCCTCTCGATGACGCTTTGTTGAACCCTTTGGCGGGTCAGAATAATAAGACCGAAGTCGTTGACATCCAATATTTTATGCTTGGCTCTGTCCTCGGCCATGGCCTTTCGGAAGGTGTCCACGAGGATTTGCCGATTGCGCTCGTATTCCATATCGATGAAGTCGATGACGATAATTCCGCCGAGGTCGCGAAGCCTTATTTGGCGGGCGATTTCGTCCACCGCCGCGAGGTTGACCTGAAGCAGGTTGTCCTCGTAGGAATGCCCCTTGCCGACATTGCGGCCGGAGTTGACATCGATGGAGATCAGGGCCTCGGTGTTGTCGATCACGATATATGCGCCCTTTTTCAGCCAAATCTTGCGCTTGAGCATATTCTCGATCTGCGGTTCGACATCGTAGGCGTCGAAGATCGGCTTTTTGCCCCTATAAAGCTTGATTCTCTCCTCGAGGTTCGGCACGACTTTGTGCGCGTAGGCTTTAATCTTGTCGTATTCGGTTTTCGAATCGACGACGAATTCCCTCATGTCCATCGAGAAGAGGTCGCGCACCATTGCGGCGGCCATGCCCGTGTCGCGATATATAAGCGCGGGGGCTTCGAAGGCCTCGGTTTTCTGCTTGATCTTCTCCCAGTCTTTGACGAGGTATTCGAGATCACGTTCGAGGGTCTCTTTGTCTTGTCCCTCGGCGACCGATCTGCCGATTAGGCCTGCGCCCTCGGGTTGCATATCGCGAATAATCTTCCGAATTCGGAATCTGTCGCGCTGGGACTTGATCTTTCGGGAGACGCCGACATGCTTTTGGCCGGGCATGAGAACGAGAAACCTTCCTGCGAGGCTGATTTCTGTAGTGCAACGAGGGCCTTTTGCGCCCATCGGCTCCTTCGTGATTTGGACGAGAATCTCGTCGCCGGGGTTGAGCCATTCCTTGATATTGTCGTTTTTATAGGAACTTCTCCTTCTGGAGCGGCCTCGTTGCTGGCCTTCGTCCTCGTCTTCCGTCTCGGTGTCGGCGAAGGGGTCGTATCGCGCGACATCGGAGATGTGCAGAAACGCCCTTTTTTCGATGCCGATGTTGATGAATGCGGATTGAATTCCGGGCAGGACGCGCTCGACCTTGCCCTTGTAGATATCGCCGACCATACGGCGCTGATCGGGCCTTTCGACTAAAAGCTCGACCATCTTTCCATCTTCGAGAATCGCGATTCGCGATTCGTGAACTTGTTTGTTGACAATTACTTGAGTGTTCATTCTTTGAAAAACTTTCTGTGAAACCTTGCGCCCGATTAATCGGGCTTGTTTTGCCCCTTGGGAGGCATAAATTCTTTTAATAACTCGGCTATCCTATCGACATCGACGACAGTGTCGAAGCAAGGGCCGTTCGGCCTCTCGTTCGGGACTCCGAAAACGGGGATAGGGTGCGAGTCGATGATTCCGGAGGAAAGGTCTCTGCCGCATGCAACCGCGATGATGAGAGTCGGTTTATAATCGCTGACTACCTTTCGCGCGAGTGTTCCTCCGGTTGCGACGCGAATCGCCGCGCCGAACTCGTCGCCGAGCTTGGCGATATCGGCGATAACACATTTTCCGCAACGCCGGCAATTCTCGATATCGTGCGTGATCCGCCATTGGCATTCGTGGAATTGCAGACAATGCGGCAGAAGCAATAATATCCTATCCGACGAGATTCGCTTCCTTTGCGCCCAAAGGAGTGAATTATTGGCATCGACGAAGGCCTCCATCAGCCGCAACTTCTTAAAACCGAATACCTTTCCCAGTCCGAGTGTGATCGGGAAGAGAACACGCATCGTGATGGATTCGCCGTTGTGCGGATACAGGACATCGAGGCCGGTGAAGGCGGCGATAGTGATTAGCAGGAGGCCGCCGCCGACGGCGAGGACGAAGACCGCAAATCCGGCCCTGAGGGGGATCATGAGCAGTGGATGGATCGACAGAATCCGCGGCGCGACGAGATAGATCGCGAGCAGAGCCGAAGCGACGACGATGAGAAATGCAATCCACGAAAGGCCTATAAACAGGCCTCTTCCGCCGATTTTTCTCAAATGCAAACCTTCCCTTTCGATAACTTACATCCGCAGAGAAACGCCCCGCACTCGAGGGATTTCTTGCCCGGCGCTTGAATCTGCAGAATCTCAAGCGCACCGCTTCCGCATGCGATGATCAGGCCGGTTCGTGGAGAGCAGGAGAGGATTTCGCCGGGGGAGCCGGATTCGTCTGTTTGACGGGCTTTCAAGACTTTAAACCTCGTCCCGTCGAGTTCAGTCCAAGCTCCGGGTTCAGGGGAGAGTGCGCGGACAAGGTTGTGTAGCTCGCTCGCGGGCTTGTTCCAATCGATGCGACAAAACTCGGGGGTGAGCTTAGGCGCTTTAGTCGCTTCGGAAGGGTTCTGTTTCTTCCCGCAGTATGTTCCGTTTTGGACGAGTTCGAGCGAGTGAAGCATAACCCTTTCCGCAACCGGAATAATCCTCTCGAAAAGCTCGGCGTAGTTGAAATCGAGGGGGATCTCGATCGGTTCGGCGAGAATAATGTCGCCGGTATCGACCTTTTCGTCCAAGATGAATGTCGTCACGCCGGTTTCTGCGAGGCCCTCGATGAGCGCCCACCGCACGGGCGCCGGCCCTCTCAGCTTGGGCAGAAGCGAGGGGTGGACATTAAGTGTCCCGAGGCGCGGCGCGGTGAAGACCGCCCTCGGCAGGATTTTAAATGAAACCACGACGCCGATATCCGCCTTCAGGGCCTCGAGACTTTCCGCAAATGAAGGATCCTTGAGGTTTTCCGCCTCGAACACCTTGAGGTCGAAGTCCTTTGCGAGGAGTTTGACCGGTGTCGGGATTGCGCGGTGCCCCCTCGAGTCCGGTTGGTCGGGGAGGGTGACAACGCCCGCGATCTCGTGGCCGCCCTCGATAAGGGCCTTCAGCATTGCGCGGGAAAAGTCGGTTGTCCCGAAGAATAGGATTCTCATAAATCGTTGTGTTCCATTGCGATGCGCTTAAGTTCTTTGCTCAGAAGCACCCTTCGAATCTGCGGAAGGTGGTCGATGAATACCACTCCGTTTAGGTGGTCGATCTCGTGGGAGAGCACCTCGGCAAGTGTGCCCTCGGCCTCGAATTCGGCCTCACCCTCGCCGTGGATAAAGGCCCGAACCTTGACTTTGTAAGGTCGTTCGATTTTCAGCCATAGAGCGGGGAAGGACAGACAGCCCTCCTCATAGATAGCCTTTTCGTCGCTCGACTCGATTATCTCAGGGTTTATCAGGGCTTTAATCTCGGAGTAATCGTCTTCCTTCGGAAACGCGACGAGGCAAACCCGCCGATCGCATCCGACCTGATTGGCCGCAAGGCCGAGGCCGTCGTGTTCTTTGAGCTTCTCGCGCATTCGCTGAATGAAGTCGTTGGTCTCTTCGGACTCGGGGTTCTCGACCGCGATAGCCATTTTCCGCAGTATCGGATTTCCCCAGTAGCAGAACTTAAGTTCCGCCGGAAACTCATCAGGCATTGGGCTCTCCAATCTTGCCCGTGATATAGCTTCTGCCGACCTCGGCCTTGAAGTTCTCGCCGAAACGGAGTGTGACGATATCGTCCGTGATCCCGACAACAGAGCCGATCAGCCCGCCGGTGGTGATGACCCGATCGCCCTTTTGAAGCTGGTTGAGCATCTCGTTATGCTCTTTCTGTTTCTTCGATTGCGGGCGAATAAACAGGAAGTAGAAAACGACGAAGATCAATATGAACGGAAGAAATGACAAGATAGGATTGACCGGTTGAGCGCCCTCCTGCGGGGCGGCGGCCATAAGAGTCATTTGTAGTGGTGATAACATGATACTGCCTTTCGATTTAGATTTCGTGTTCTTTTGAATCCGAGAGGGCGGGGGCGGAGATCGCCAGCGCGAAACGAACCTCACCGCCGGCGTCGAGGACAGCCCTTGCGAGTTCGGAGGTCGTAGCGCCGGTGGTTATGACATCGTCAACGATGACGAAACTTTGCCCCTTAAGGTCCCGGGTAGCGCGGAATGCGCCGGAAACATTAATTTTGCGTTCTTTTGCGTCGAGTTTTGTTTGAGTGTTTGTGTTTCTGATCCTGCGAACAGCCCCCTTCGCGATCGGGATCCCCAAATCCGAGGCCAACCGCTCCGCGACCATGCGGCTTTGGTTAAAACCGCGCGAGCGTTCTTTGACATGATGCAAAGGCACCGGAAGCCAAGCATCCACGCCCTCGAGCAAATCTCGGTCGAGCTTTTCCGAGATCGATGCCCCGAAGAAGTGGCCGATATCCGGACGCGAGGCGTATTTAAGCAAATGGATAAGTTCCCGAGTGTTGTCCTCGAATTTAAATGCGGGGATGAAGAACGGGAAGGTATCGGAGTCGATGGACCTCGGATTCATATCGAGGGTGAGGCTTTGGGCGCAGTCGTCACAAACCGGAGCGCCGCCGGTTCTACGACCGCAGAGCGCGCAGTGCGGCGGAAGAATCAGATCGCGAAGGCTCGTGCCAAGGGTTTGAATCATGTTTAAAGCCGTCATTTGCGCCTTTTTTTCTCCCTCGAGGTGCCAATCGCGAAAAGTCCCCAGCTGAAACAGAACAGAACAATTAAGATTATCTCGTTGACAGTAATCATGATAGGGCCGATATGCCCCAAAACCTGCTCTGCCTCGTAAATCCTGAACTGGTCGATAACGAACCTGTCAATCGAATAGAGCATAAGGACAAGCCACGAGGAGAAACCGTCGAAATAGCGCCATCTCTCGAGCCAAATAACGAGGATGAACAGCGCAAAACCCGCCGCCGAGGCGATAAGTTGCGTCGGAATGAGGCCGGTCATCGTAGTCGTCGGGTGGGTTTCGAGGAAATACTGCCAATAGCTTCCGGCCGGGCCTTCGGGGAAAACAACCGAAAGCGGGCCCGAGGTGGGCCTGCCGTAGCAACAGCCGTTCATGAAACAGCCTATACGAGTAATACCGACGCCGAGCAGGAAAAGCGGGCCGATGACATCGGCGACCTTCAGGAAGTCGAGCTTTTTCACGAATGAATAGACGGCAACGGCGATTACAACGAGCGCGACGCCGCCCATCATGGAGAGCCCCGCTATTCCGAAGCCGCCCGGTCCTTGGAAGGGATTAATTATATCGAGCCAGTTCCCGCTGAATTCATCGAGATGGAAGACGACATACCAAATTCGGCTCCCGACAATGGCCGAAACCACAACGACAAAGATCAGGTCGTAAACAATATCCGGGTTTACCCCGAATTTTTTGCTTCTCTTCAGCGCGATAATTGTTGATAAAACAACACTGACGGCCAGCGCAAGCCCCCAAGATTTGATCGAAACAGGGCCTAAACTGAGAATCTCGGGCTTCACTTTACCTCTCTTCCACCGAAACGTCTATCTCGGTTTGCATAATCGATGAGCGCGCGGAAGAATTCCGCGTCATCGAAATCGGGCCATAGCTTATTTGATATGAAAAACTCGGAATACGCGCATTGCCAAAGTAGGAAGTTCGAGAGCCTCAGTTCGCCGCTGGTTCGAATCATAAGGTCGGGGTCGGGAAGGGCCGCGGTCCATAGGTTTTGCGCAAAAAGCGCTTCGTCGATTTGCTTAGGGTCGATCTCGCCGGAGCGGGATTTTACCGCGAGCCTTTTCGCGGCACGAACAATCTCCTCGCGACCGCCGTAGTTCAAAGCAAGGTTGAGGACGAGCACCTTGCCCTCGGACGTGCGCGAAACGACCATCTGAAGGGCCTTTCGTTGAGCGAGCGGTAGGCCGTCGAGGTCGCCCGAGATAGTCACGCGGACGCCCTCTTTTACAAGCTCGCCGACCTCGCCGAAGGCGGAGTCCGAAAGTAAGTTCATGAGTGCGCCGACCTCCAGCGAGGAGCGTTTCCAGTTCTGGACGCTGAAGGTATATAGTGTGAGCACCTTTATTCCGGCTTCTCGCGCTGTTTTGACGGCGGCCTTTGCCGCCTTGACTCCGGCCGAATGTCCTTTTTCGACCGGAAGGCCTCGTTTTGCCGCCCAACGGCCGTTGCCGTCCATGATAATCGCGACATGATCGGGCACGACGCCGATAGCGAAGAACTCCTCTTTCAGGGCCTCTATCGAATTGCGCTCTTCCGGCCTTTGGCCGATGTTATTCTCTGAATCTTCAAACATAATTCTATATTATAAGATTTTTATATATAAAACGCAAGGCCAACCCTAAATTTAACCTCTTGTCGAGAATTAATAATCTATGAGGGGAAATTGATTATTTACAATTTTTTTGTATTATTAAAAGATGTCTCTTTCGATCCTACATATAGCGCCTCAGAATTACGCCGGCGTGCCCTACGAAACGGTGAAGGCCGAGCGCGCCCGCGGAATAAGCTCTTGGCTCATCACGATGTGGCCGCATCCCTATGGTTTTAGCGAGGACGAGTGCTTGAATCTGCCCATGGCGGCCGGAGGGGTTGTCCGGTTTGCGCAAAGGCTTTTTGGGACGACGCCGAAAACGCTTAATGTCCGAAGAAAACAGCTCGGAGAGCTTCCGCCGACATGGAACGGCGATAGTTTCCCCTCGAATATACTCTTTGCTCTGCGGGATAGATTGTGGGAGCCATACTTTCGTAGGGCCGGATTCCCTAAGCGCTTGGATGAATTCGATATAGTAGTCCTCGACGGCGGCCTGCCGCTTCTTCGCGACAGCGTATGGATTCTCGATTGGGCGCGCCGAGGAGGGAGGCTCGCGACGACCTACTACGGTAGCGATCTTCGTCAGCACGGTGTTCTGCCTAAGGTTGACGGCGCCGCGGGGGCGGTTTTTGTGATGGAGTTCGACCATATCGCGCTTCACCCGAGGGCGACATGGTTGCCCTTCCCATTCGATCCGAGCGGGCTTCCCTCGGCGGACCCGCCGAACGGCCCCGTGCGAATAGGCCATGTCGCGACGAACCGTTCCGCCAAGGGAACCGATCGAATCATCGAGGCTATCGGCGAGGCCGCAAAGACCTGCGAGATCGAGCCTGTGATAATCGAACGAAAGCCTCACGCAGAAACGCTTTACTTGAAGGCGGGTTGTCATATTTTTATCGACCAGCTTGGCGAGTTAGGTTACGGAATTAGCGGCCTCGAGTCCGCGGCGATGGGGATTCCTACTGTGGTCGAGCTTTTACCCGACCACGAGGCCTTTTTGGGCGAACATCCCTTTGTGACGGCATGCGCCGAGACCTTGCCGAACATCCTTGTTAAACTATCAACCGATAAAGACTTACGAGAAAAATACGGCGCCGCTGGAATCGAATGGGTGAGGAATTTCCACAGCCCGTCGCGCACTATCGATTTAATGCTTCAAAAATACGCCGAGCTCGGCTGGATTTCCCCGGGAGAATTTCAATGAAATTAAGGATTATCGCACTGTCGGCTGTTGTCGTGTGTTCAGCGATGGCGCTGTCATTCACATATTTCGAACGGGCGGTTCCGGAGATTTATATCGAGGGGAATCGCGCGATCGTTTCGATGGCCGGATGTGAGGGGGGGCTTCCCGGGGAGCCCGATCTTCCGGTCAGGACGATCAATCTGGCTCTGCCCTCCGGCACGAGGGCGACCTCGATATCATACACCGCCCATGAGGAGCCGCTCGCTTCGGGTGTTTCGGTCTCGACTATCTGCGAGAGTGAATATTATGCCCCTTGGCCTTTTCCGGCCGTCAAAGCGGTGTGCCCCGCCGAGCTTGTTAGCACCGGAGTGCTTTTTGGGGTGCCGGTCGCGCAGATTCGCCTTTCGCCGGTGAATTATTACTCCTCCGAGGGCGCGCTTACTCGAATCAGCTCCTTCGACTTGGAGATAGCTCTCGAGCCTTGGGGGTATGAAGCCCCCAAGCCCGAGGCCTCGACGCCGTTCTCGGCGGGTTTGAGGAGGCGTGTCCTCGAACGCGCGGTGGTTAATCCCGAGGCGGTCGATGTCGGCTTCACCTCGATACCGATGGACGAGATGAGACCGAGAGTTCGAAGTTTCCCGCCGGCCTCCGGCGACGATCCGGCCGACGGTGTTGTTATTGTTCCCGAACGGTATTTGCCCTATTTCGAGGAGTTCATTTTCGACGAGATAGCCTTCGGCCTTTCGCTCGAAGCGATTCCGCTCGAAGCGCTATATTCGGCCTACCCGCACGGTGTTGATAGGGCGGAGAGGATTCGCCGATTTATCGTCGAGGCCTATGCGAAGTGGGGGATTTCCGGAGCCTTTCTTGTCGGGGATATAGATGAATTGCCGGTGAGGTTTCGCTTCGGCGCAATGGCGATCCCGACATACTCGGAAGTGCCCACCGACCTTTATTTTGCGTCATTAGACGGCGATTGGAACGAAAACGGCAATCGCTATTTTGGTGAGCAGGATGGTGACGATTACTTCCCCGAGATCTTCGTCGGCCGGTTTCAGCCCGAGGACACGATCGAGGTCTTGGGTTATATCGAGAAGCTTCGCGCGCACAGGAGGGGCCTCGAACCCGATTTCGCCAGACGATGGCTTTTCGCTTGTGCAAGTCTATCCCCGACGGCTGGAGACAGGTTGGGCCAAGTGCTTTGCGATTCACTGATTGAAACCTATGTCCCTTCGGGAATCGATGCCCTCCGGATGTTTTCCTTTGCGAGCACAAGCGGCGGCGATATGGAGTTGAACAGCTCGAATTTCATGAATGAACTTGCTCTCGGGCGCTATCTAATATGCCATTTCGACCACGGCTACCAATATATTCTTCATACCGGTAAATACTCCGGTGGCGGAGGACTTAGTATTCAGGATTTCATGGATATGTCCAACGCCCCCAATTTCCCGATATTGCACACATACTCCTGCGAGGTCAACGCGATCGATCTGGCCTCTGTGGGTGCGGCGGCGGTGCGCGCGCCGAATGGTGGACTGGTTGCTGTTCTCGCGCATTCCCGCTCGGCGTGGACCTCTCAATCGTCTTTGGTTTTTTTAGTTTGGGCGAACAACCTTTTGCCCTTCGCCTCGATAAAGCTCGGAGAGGTTCTGCAGAACTCGATTTTGGCTATGAGCGATAATATAGTCTATCGTTACTACAAAACGATCACGACGCTATTCGGCTATCCATTTCTCGATGTTTTTCCGCAGGGGCTTACAGAGATTGACCTAACGCTTTTCAGTGACACGATTTCCTCCGAGAGCTCGGTAATTTTGCCCTCTGTAACGAATTCATCGACATCGGCCCCGATGGCCGGTGTCACGATCGTCGCAAGGACTCCCGCAGGCAGATACGCAATGGGGGTCACCGACGACAGCGGAACGACTCGTCTTTTGGTTCGTGCGGGGGAGGCCGAATGTGTTTATGTCTCGGCATTTGGAGGCGGGGCGGCCTTTGCCGAGGAGACTGTTTATGTCGCCAGCTCGGAGAGGGCGTTCGTTGTCGTCGAGGAGGCGGTTTTCAGGGAAACAGCGGGTGACGGCGACGCATCGTTCGAGCCGGGGGATACCTTTGTTTGCGATATCAGAATAAAGAACTGCGGGGTTTTAACAGCGGACACGGTGAGTATCAAGCTACGGAACTGCGATGCGATAGATTCGGTTGGGACGAGCGTTTCGCTCGCCGGAGGCGACACTGTGACCTTGCCCTCGATATTCACTATAACCGCCTCCCCCCGAACACGCGGTATAACGAATCTGAGGCCGATTGTCCATTTTGAAATCGATGGCAGGGAATCCGCCGATACACTCGCGATTAATATAGACGGCCCGATTCTGCGGCATTTCTATACAGACTATTCCGGTGGATCGGGTTCGATGCCCTCCGAGGGCGATACCGCCTTCCTCATGATCGGCGTGACGAACACGGGCTTCGGAGATTTCCGCGGTGGTCGTGTGAGTTTATCGGTCGCCGGCGCGACACTCGGGACTCCTTCCTTCGATATCGACACTATCTCACCTTTCGATACATTGATCATTCCGGTTGCAGTGATCGCCAACGGCCCGCTTTTAAAGGGTATTGCGGTTTTCGAGTTCTCAAATACCACGCCGGAAACGGTTCTATTCGAACGAAGCGTTCCGAGCGCGCCGGAATCCCTCATGGTCGAGCCTTCGGTGACTTCTATTCGGCTTTACTGGTCACCGCCGGAGGACAGCTCGGTTTTCGGCTACAATGTTTATCGAAGGGGGATAGATCCCGGCTCCGAATGGCACCTCCTCAATGTCTTCCCGATCTCTTTCGCGACCTTTATCGACGAAGGATTGCCTCCCACAACCCGTTATTATTACCGAGTGACCGCCATCGATAACTGGCTCAACGAGAGTCGCCCCTCGGATTCTGTGCCGGCTTGGACGACGCTGTCTGCGCTGGACGGTTGGCCGCGGTCGGTGGGCTTCTCGATCAAGCTGTATTCCTCGATAGTCCTTTTCGACACCGACGGCGACGGTGCGCAGGAGGTTTTTGTCGGAGGACAGAATTACTCGGCGGTCTTCGCCCTCTTTGCCGATGGCGAGGATGTTTACGATTCCACAATGAACACCGATCCCTTCGCTGTCTTCGCTTGGGTCGATTCGATACCCTCTCCCAATGGTGTCTGGGGAAGCCCCGCGTTGGGCGATGTGACAGGCGACGGCGATTTCGAGATGTTGGCAAACCAACGCGATAATTCCATGAAGCTATATCTTCTCGATTTAAACGACGGTTCCAATGAAGCCGGATGGCCGGTTTCGGTGAAGATGAGCTCGATGGGCACTCCTGTTTTAGCCGATCTCGACAACGACGGCTCGCTCGAGATCGTTAACCCGACCTTCGACGGCCTCGAGGTTTACCGCGCGGATGGAAGTTCTTTTATCCCGGATTCGGGAGGGGTTTTCTATAAATGCGAGGAGGGGCGGAGCGGCAGTCTTTTCGGTTCGCCGGCAATCGGCGATATCGACGGTGACGGCGAGGTGGAGTTTGCCTTCGGAGGACCTGCGGATTCATTGGGACAAGGGACTTTCTGGGTGCTCGAGGCCGACGGAAGTGTCGCCCCCGGTTGGCCGGTGAGGATACCATGGGCGAACTTCTCCGGATGCAATCCTGTCATCGCAAATTTCGATTCGGACACCTCGACGCTCGAAATCCTTGCCCCTTCGAATCTTAGCGGCATATATATATTTACCTTCGACGGTGGAGTGCTTCCCGGATGGCCGGTGGAGGGCTTTTATTTCTGGGAATTCGGGTCGAACTGCGCCGCCGCGGACTTCGACGGCGATGGAGTTTGCGAGGCGGTCATCTCCGGCTCATACGACGTCGCGATCTACAGTGCGAACGGCTCTCCGCTACCCGGTTGGCCGATTACACTCGGCAGTTCCACCGAATTCGCCGGCAACGCCACTATCGGCGATATCGACGGCGACGGTTTTTGGGATTTGGTTTACGCACTCAACGATAGAATACATGCCTTCGATATCTCAGGCACGCCGATCCCCGGCTTCCCCTTGGTGACCAAAGACAATATCTTCGGTGCACCGACGCTCGGGGATATCGACGGCGACGGCGAGATCGAGATCGCGATCGGTTGCTTCGACTCGCGGGTCTATATTTGGAAAACCGGCGCGCCGAATACGGAGACCGCCATCGCGTGGCCGACGCATAAGGGCAATTTCAGCCGAACCGGGCTTTATGGCGACCATTGGAAGCAGTTGCCGGTCTCGGAACGTGCGATACCCCGGTCGCCGGAGATTTTAGCCCGGCCGAACCCCTTCAATTCAGCGATTCGAATTACTATCGACGAAACCGAGTTGAATGAAGCGCCAAGAGCGGAGATCTTCGATATTTCAGGCAGAAGGATCGTGTGTTTAGAGCCTTCTGTCGGCCTCGATAAAACTTCGAAGGCGGGTCTTTGGGAGTTTATATGGCATCCCGAAAACGATGCGTCGTCGGGAGTCTATCTCGTCAGGATGAATCTCGGAGGTTCCGAATCGGCGGTGAAAAGGATTGTTTATCTGAAATAGCCCCGATTAGGAGAAGATTTGAAGCTCGCTACCGGACCTCTTCTTGGTTACTTCGATGATCTGGTCGAATTCCTCCTTGAGGCTCTCAAGATGTGTCACGACTAAGATCAGAGCGAACTCGCGTTCAATCGACCGTAATGCCTCGACGAGAAGCGAAAGGCCCTCCGAATCCTGAGTGCCGAATCCCTCGTCGATAATCAGCGTGGAAAGCTGAGCACCGCTACGCTTCGCGAGGAACCTCGACAGGGCGAGCCTCAGGGCGAAATCGACCCTGAAACTCTCGCCGCCGGAGTAGCTCTCGTATGGTCTGTCGCCGTTGCTGTCGGCGATTCGGATTCGAAGATCGTCCTTTTCCTCGTCGGCGGAAAGCTTAAGTGTCAACTCATCGCCGGAGATCAGCGAAAGCAGGTCGTCGGCCTCTCGCTCGATCTCGGGGATCGAGTGCGAGATCACAAATGCGGGGACTCCGGTTTTGCCCATCGCAGTCGATAGAAGCCTATGGATTCGCTCCCTCTCTCGAAGCTCCTCCAACCTTAGCCTCGCTTCGGCGTGCTTGGATTCCAACGAATGCAACGAGTCTAAATCCGATTCCGCCCTCAAAAGGGCAATGGCCGCCTCTTTCACAATGATCGATTGGGTTTCGTAGGCCTTTTCCGCTACCGACAGATCTTCGGCGAAATTCGATAACCCCGCGATCTCGCCCTTGAGTGTGGTTCTGCGGCTTTCAAGCTCGGATAGTTGCGATTTTGCCTTTTCCAACCTGTCTAAAAGGCCCTTGAGGTTCTTCTCGATCTCGGCCTTCGCGGCCTCGGCGATCTCGATAGTATGCAGTCTTTCTCTTAGCGGCGCTAGTGCGGCGACTTTCCTCTTCAGCTCGATATGTTCTTCCCTGTTGTATTCGAGGGCTGAAAGAAATGCGTTCGCCCTTTCGATTTCCTCGAGCTTATCGGCCACTTCGGTTTTGCTGGTCAGTCGTTCATTCTGGCGGTGGATCTCGCACTGAAGCTCTGACCATCGCGAATCGAGGGCCTTTTTTTGCGACTTAGCCTCGGGTAATCGTAAAAATGCGAACTCGCTCTCGCGCAATGACTCTATTTTATCTTGAGTAGCGGAATATAATGTAGCTGATACATGGGCCTTCTCGAACTGAGCCTCGAGGAGGGCAAGGCTTTTTCTTTGGTCGTGCAGGAAATCCCCGTCGGCGATAGTTTTCGATAGCTCGCCGATTCGAGCCTCAGTTTCAGACCTCTCTCGAGCGAGCTCTTCGAGGGTTTTTGTGAAGCCCTCCAGTTCGATTTTTCGGCGATTATATGCGACAAATAGCTCGGCGCGGTTTCGAAGCTCCTTTCCACTAACCTCTATTTCAAGAAGGTTTTTAGCGATCTCGATCTTGTCGGCTTCGAGCGCTGAAAGCCTTTGAATCCCGGCCTCGAGCGCCGAATCGATATCGGCGATAACCATCTCGCGGTGCCTGCCCTCGAGCGACTGACCGCAAAGGGGGCAATTGCCGGCCTCGGAGCTTTGAATGAGGGCGCGTTTACTGGAGCTATCCTCCCGAAGCCGCTTTAGTTGTGCGATCTCGGCCTCGTTCGAGGCTCTTCGGGCGTTCTCGGCCTCCCATCGTTCGCGGGTTTGTTCGAGTTCGAGCGCAACCGAATCCTGCCGGGCAAGTTCGTTGTTGACCCGCCTAATCTCGCGTGCAACCTTTATAGGGTCTATCCCTGCTATATTTTTGTCAATAACCTCGAGTTTTTTTATATATTCGTTTTTTAAGGCTGTTAAGGAACGCCCCTCGGCATCGATCAGGGCTTTGATCTCGGCAATCTTGGTTTGAAAGACCTCCGCTTCGCTCCGCCGTTCGTTCAAGGCCGCGAGCGCCGCGGTGGCCGCGAGGAATTCCTTGTGCCGATTTGCCAATTCGGGTTCTCTGGAAAGCTCGCGCTCGATTCGTTCAATTTCGCCTTTGAGCGCAAAGCCTTTTGTTTCAAGTATCGCTATCCCGCCGGAGACAGAGCTTTCCCAAACAGCTATATAGCTTTCTGCGCCGGAGATAACCGCTTTCGCTTCCGTAATGCGCTCAAACGCGGTGTCGAGCCGGGCGAGTCGTTCTTCACATCCACGGAAAACATCGATCTGAGCGGTAATATCGGCCTTATCGGAAATCTGCGCTTCGAGGGCCTCGGAGCGATCATTCTCAGAGGCAATCTCGGAGATAAGCGAGTTTTTTTCCACTTCGAGACGTGTAATCGATTTCGACAAAGAATCATGCTCGAGGTTGAGTCTATCGAGTTCCGTTTTTTTTGTCCGAAGGCCGTCGATTTTAAATTTAAGCTCCGTAAAATCCTTCTCGGCCGACTCAAACGCGATCTTCGCATTCTCGAAGGCTTGCGGCGCAAACGCGAGCGGATTCATTTCAGAAGCGATGCGCTCGTTCTCTTCCTCGCGAGCCTTTTTTTCGGCCTCGATCTCGCGGGTTCTCGAGCGTGCAAGCTTGGATATCTCCTCGCATTGCGAGATACCGAGAATCTTGGCCATAAAGGCCTTGCGCTCGGAGGGGGACATCGATGAGAACCTACTCGAGCCGCCCTGAACCAACACGCTCGCGGAAATAAAGTCCTCGTAATCGAGGCCGAGGAGTTTGCGGACGGCGATATCCGTTTCGCGGGCGCCCTCCGCGATGATCTGCGGCGAATCGCCCTCCACGAGCGATAACTCGACCGAGGCCGCGCCCTTTGCGCGCTTGAGGGAGCGGGTTATTTTATAGGTTTTTTCACCTGCGGCGAATAGCATCTCGACGGTCGCTGTCGAAGCCCTCGAATTGATCAAATCGGAGTTGTTTCGCGCATTCGATTTGCCAAAAAGCGACCATAGCATCGCAGTGACGATAGTCGATTTGCCCGAGCCGTTCGGGCCGATGATGCAAGCTCGCCTAAGGCCCGAAAAATCTATCGTCGTGCGATTCGAATAGCTCCTGAAACCCTCGATTGTCAACGAGATCGGTATCATCCGACCTCCTCGGCGAGCTTGGCGGCCAGCTCGAGAAGTTTGTCCTTAAAAGGTGCAAGTTCGGGGTCGCGCATTATGAACTCCTCCAGAGCGCCGAGCGGTGTGAAAACACGCTCCGAGAAGGGCATTCCGTCCTTTGATCCTACTTTGCGGACAACCTGAAGGAAAAAGGGATTATCCAACTTGGGCCGAAGACTTCGTGCCTCGAGAGGGGGATCCCCCTTGGCTTGAGTCACCTCGATCCTGACTACCGCACCGGCGATTGTGTAACTGCTGGCCCTCTCTGAGACCGATTCAACGGGCTGAGGGAAGCCCGATAAATCCATTTCGATCGATATAAATTGCCTTGCCGGTGTCTCGATGAAGCGCCAAGCGGTGGCGGCGCCGTCGAATTCGACGAGAACAACCCCCTTCTTGTGGTCGGCTTCAGTGAAATCCCCCCGATCGATGCCCCCTGAATAGATAATCGGCGGGGAGTTCCAAGCGACGGTGTTTTTATGGATATGTCCTAAGGCGATATACCTAAAGGGTTCGCGCGCCAGAGTAGAGGCTCTTGCGACCGGTTCTCCGCGGACGCTGTAGGGCTGTCTTCCTGCGACCTCCGAGGTCCAAAGGTGGGAGGTTAATATCGCCGTGGAATTCGTTGGAATCTGTGGAACGAGCGAATCGAGGCGGCGTGAGATATATTCGTCCCATGTCGCCGGATCGGAGACCTCGCCCTCGAGCCCGACCTCGGCCAACTCGCGTCGCAACGGCCAAGGAATCCCGATTACGCAAAGCTTTCCCGCGGGAAGCTCGATCGTTTTCAAGCCCGGGTCGGTCATCAGATGAAAATGGCGAAGGCCGAGCGTGTCGATATGGGTCAGTGGCGAGGCTCGTCCTCGCGCCGTTGGGCGCTCGTGATTTCCGGCGATCGCGAAGATATGGATATCGCTCGCGGAAAGGCTTGCGATGAACTCGGCAAAGACATCCTCTTCGGCGGGAGTAGGGGATTTCGAGTGGTAGATATCGCCGGCGATAACGACGGCGTCGGCATGTTCTGCAATAGCGAGCTCTGCGAGGTGTCTAAGGCAATTTCGTTGATCCGCGAGGCGTGTATTGACAGCAAGGGCCGGATCGAAGCGGCCGAATCGGCGATCTCCGATATGAAGATCGGCGGTATGTAAAACCCGCAAAGCCAATTCTGCCTAACCTCTTCGGTTCTTAACGAAAAACTCAATCGATCGGTCGTAAGTTTTTTCCTGCTCTTTTGTGAAGTAGCAGGCAGGCAACTCGCCGCGCTTTCGATGATACGAGATGCATTCGCAACAATGACCCTTCTTTTCGCAGGGATAAGTGCAGTTGCATTCGCGGAGGTTGAGGTCTTTTCTGCTACAATCCATATTCGATAGCGACCTTTTTCCCAAGCTCGAAGGCCTTGATATTCATCTCGACGAATTTTGGGGATATTTTATTCTTTATTGCCTCGAGCCAACTATATGGCCAAAAATCGAGGAAAGCGCTCAGTGCCCCCAAAAGGACGACATTAGTGGTGCGGGTATCCCCGACCTCTTCGGCGAGCTTGTTTCCCTGAAGGAGTATAGATCTCGGAACTGCCTTTTGTATCCTGTCGAAGGCATCGGGGGGATAGTCCATAAGCCCGGCGGCCACAGGTGCCGGTGCTATCTCCTGATCGTTGACGATAGCGATTCCGCCGTTTTTAACGAAGTTTATATAGCGCAGAGCCTCGAGCTTCTCGAAGGAAAGGAGGATATCGGCCTCGCCCATAGTAATAATCGGGGAGTGAACCTTCTCTCCGAATTTGACATGACCGACAACGCTACCTCCGCGCTGAGCCATGCCGTGAACCTCGCTTTTCTTAACATCGAGCCCGGAAAGGCGAGCGGCCTCGCTAAGTAATTCGCTTGCGAGGATGATCCCCTGTCCGCCGACTCCAGCGATAAATACTCCGGTGATTTTGCTCATATTCCCCCTTTTAAGAATGGCAAGTTTTGCAGTTGTAAACTAACATAGATATTTAATGCCTATATCGTTTTATTTGATTAGCTATTTCCCATCGAAAATAATCATTCGCTCGAATATAGAAAGGGCTTAGCTATCCATAAATCGCGCTATTTAATATATACAACCCTTCCGCCGGCCTGTTTGCCCATTGCCGAGATGCGATAGAGGTATGTTCCCGTCGAGATTTTTTCGCCGTTTTCGAGAGTCGCGTTCCAATGGAACAGGTTCGGCCCCTCTTGCGCCTCGGGGATCGAGATGTTCCGCACAAGTCTGCCGTTGAGGTCGAAGATATCGATCTGAACGGGCGCCGGTTCGGGAATATCGAAACCGATTGTGACCGCGCTGTTGAAGGGGTTCGGGAACGGCGGCATAAGTTTGAGCGAATAAGGCCTGATCGCCTGTTCGGGGATATCCCAGATATACCGGACGCCGGCCCATGTGAGCGCCCTCTCGATAAAGGTATTTCTAAGGCTGTCGCTAAATCCCTCTATGCCGAACTCGAGGAATATCGTCTTCCATCCGGAGGGACTTTGGAACCTGACCGCGCAGGTGGAATCGGGAAGATCGCCCGAATTGTAATAGAAAATGGGTATCCCTTCACCGACTGCGCTACAGCTTCCCATAAAGCGTTGGTTCACCGCGCTTCCGCCGCCGAAGGCGATATTGTCTGTTATACCGTCACCGATTATATCGCCATCGACGCCCTTGAGGTTCATCGCGAGAGTTAGAGCGACAACATCGACCTCGTGACTCGCGCCGAAAACTCGCTCCAGCCAAGTCGAGCTTGCGATCTCAGGAAGGTGCTGGCCGGACATGATTAGCATTCTGGTCGGGTCGGCCTCGAGCCAGCTCTCGAAGTTGGCTTCGGAGGCTCCCGGAAGTAGTGTCATTCCAGAAAAGTCCCCTGTGATGTATATAATCACTCTGTGGCGATTGATGACCTCGGTGGAAAGGCCGGAGGATGGCACAAAGATGCTGTCATATGGCACACCGCCCCAGCGCACCGAGCTCATTACTTTATTTATATACGCAAGGTTTGTGTCAACCGAGGCGATCAAGACCTCGGGATAGCCGACCATAACCCTGAACTGCGAGACGAGAACGTAGCGGTCCGGAGTCGTGAGGGTCACATCGAAGGTAACGAACCGGCCATAGCGGTAGGCCGGATCCATCTTGAAGACTATCGGGTCTGTAGTGTTAGAGCCGGAGGCTCCAAGGGCGATCGTTCCGATCGAGGCGGTGCTGTCAACCATGATTATAAGCGAATCCGTGGAGGATACAGTCACTTGAACTCCGGTCGCGGCGGCCCATGTCGTGTCGGTGCTATTTTCGTAGGTTAATGTGACGACAACCTCTTCGTCCGGCTCGGGGCGACCGTTCAGGTTGGCGTCGCGAAAGGCGACATCGGTCAATGTGAGCGAGGGGAAGATTCCTGCCGCAAGAGCCTTGTAAATATTGACTCTGCCCTTGCCCAACTGCTCGCCCTCGGCATAAGCGCCATTGCCGGAGATATCGTAGATATAGTCGGAATAATTCTCCAGCCTACTACGAATCCAGTAGTTTGAGCTGTCCGGAAAGAAGCTCCAGAGCAGAGCCGCGCAACCCGCTACAACCGGCGCTGACATGCTTGTCCCTTGGAAGCTTGCATATCCCGGGGCAAAATTCGAAGTCCAGCCTTCGTCGCAGGGTGATGGCGGACAAACATAGAACCTCGGCACTGTTGCGCCTATATCAATCCCCGGAGCGGAAAGATCGACTGACGGATTGTAGTTCGAGAAATAGGTTTTTTGGTCGTATTGGTTTGTTGCCGCGACGGAGATGACCTCTTCGTAGGCGGAGGGGTAGTGAAGGTCTGGAATATCGTCGTTGCCGGCGGCCGCGGTGATTATCGCTCCCCATGAGTTGACCGCTGTATCGATCATCGCATGAACGAAATGGCTGGAATCATTGCCGCCGTAGCTGAAGTTAAAAATTCTGCAACCCATCATGAGGCCGTATTGGAGGCCTTTAAGCACCGCCTCGTTTTGGTTGTAGCCGGTGCATGTGCGGGAATAATAGCCGGCGCGAAGGCACATGATCTTAGTCCGCCAAGTAATTCCGGCGATACCGAGGCCGTTGTTGGCCTCGGCGGTCATTGTGCCGGTGCAGTGCGTTCCGTGGCCGTTGTAGCGGAAATCGTTGGGATCGTTGTCGTAATCAAGGCCGTCCTCTTTGATGAGCGGGTCTGTCGGATGGCGATAGGCGTCGGTGTAAACCCCCGTCACGAAATCGTAGCCGATGAAATCGTCGATATATCCGTTGCCGTCTGTGTCGTAGGCCATATCGGGGACAGAGTCCGGGGATTGTTGAACATCGGCCGGATCGAAGCCCTCACCCGGAATGAGCACTCTGTCGTCGCCGTTTATATCCTCGCCGAGGTTCTGCCAGATGAGATTCGTCAAGTCCTCATGCAAGTAATCGACACCTGAATCCACCGCCGAAAGGAGAATCGTCGGCTCGCCCTGAGTGAAATCCCATACCCTGTCGGCGAAGATCTTGCGCGTGTACCACTGTCTGCTCGTATAGTAGGGATCATTCGGGACAGCCGAATGCACTCCTCGGTAGTTCGGTTCGACGAACTTCACGCCG
The DNA here is from genome assembly GCA_002428525.1 of bacterium UBP14_UBA6098. Taxonomy (GTDB): domain Bacteria; phylum UBP14; class UBA6098; order UBA6098; family UBA6098; genus UBA6098. The sequence goes on along the minus strand of DIWU01000014.1, from coordinate 2,019 downwards.
TTGAGTCCGCGCAGTGCCTCGACCGCGGTCGGGACATCGGTCACATCGGGGTCGAAATAGAATTGGAACCAGCGCTCCGTCCAGCGCCATCTCTCGCGGTATTGCGGATTCGGCGCAATCGGAATGATTCGTTCCCATCGGGTGATCATGATATCGCGAATAGCATGATCGAGCTCCGGCCAGCCGGTGGTGACGAAGCCGTCGTTGTCGAGGATTGGATCCCCGAGCTCGGAGGCCTCGACCTCGATAAGAACCATACCGGGGGCCCATCTCGATGGGTCGTCGGCGGATATGGAAGAAAGGGCAAATAGCAAAATAGCAATCATCGGGAGAAAGAGTCTTCGCATCATCACTCCAAGACAATCGGGTTGTAAAAAATTGTTATAATATATTGTAACGGCCGGCAAATGTCAAACGCAAATACCGAGTTTCTTCCCGACCTTGCCGAAGGCCTCGATTGCGCGGTCGAGGTGTTCCCTTTCGTGCGCCGCCGAGATTTGAACCCGAACACGCGCCTTGCCCTTCGGCACAACCGGATAGTTAAACCCGATCGCGTAGATTCCCTCTTCGAGGAGTGCATCGGCAAAGATGTTCGCCAGACGGTCCTCGGGAAGCATAATCGGGGTGATCGGATGTTGCCCCGGGCGAACATCGAGCCCGAGGTGGGAGATTTTTTCGCGGAAGTATTTGGTATTGTCGGCGAGCTTATCGATTAGCTCGGTAGATTCGGTGATAATATCGAGAACTTCGAGGCTCGCGCCGACAGTGGCAGGAGCGACCGAGTTCGAGAAAAGGTAGGGCCTCGAGCGCTGGCGAAGCAGAGCGATCAGCTCCGCCGGCCCGCTAATAAAGCCGCCGTTGCCGCCACCGAGGGCTTTTCCCAAGGTCGAGGTGATGACATCGACCTTGACGCCCCTGAATTCCGGTGTTCCCCTGCCGGTTCTGCCGATAACACCGGTAGCGTGGGAATCATCGACAGCTAAAAGCGCGCCGTATTTCTCCGTCAGCCGCGAGACCTCGTCGAGCTTGGCGATATCGCCGTCCATCGAGAAAACACCGTCGGTGATGACAACACGATTCGAGTATTGTTGAGCTTGCTTGAGCATATACTCGAGGTCGGCCATGTCGTTGTGCTCGTAAATAAAGCGTTTGCCGCCGCGGACAAGCCGCACGCCGTCGATGATGCTCGCGTGATTCAAGGAATCCGTGATTATCGCCGAGTTCTCGGAATTATATAGCGGAACAAAAAGGCCGCCATTCGCGTCGAAACAGGCGACATAGAGAATAGTGTCCTCCATGCCCAAGAATTCCGAGATTCGCCGTTCGAGTTCCATGTGAATATCCATAGTGCCGCATATGAAACGCACCGAGGAGAGGCCGTAGGAGTATTTTTCCATAGTCTCCGCCGCGGCGCGCACAACGCGCGGATGGTTCGCGAGGCCGAGATAGTTATTCGAGCAGAAGTTTAGGACCTTTTGCCCGCCGTTGATCATAATCTCCGCGCCTTGGCCGGATTTGATGATCCGCTCGGTCTTCCAAAGGCCGGATTCTTTGATCTGAGCAAGTTCCTCATTGATCCATGTTTTTAAATACTCTGATGACATCTCCGCTCCAGACGGTTCCTCGAACCTCGAATTGTTAGACGACGAAGGCGAATTACTTCGCGGTAGCGGGATATTATATTTTTCGAAAACTCGATTTCAAGGGGCTTTGAGAATATTTTTAAAGTATTTTGTGTTTATTCTCATACAGAATAATAAGAGGGTAAAGGGTAAAGGGTAAAGGGTAAAGGGTTTTACAGGAATGCGCTGAAGCGCATGAAGTTAGGTTATAGGTTATAGGTTATAGGTTATGGGTTTTAGATACAAGGGGCCGGTCTTGCGCCGGCCCGCATTCCCCTCTTTCCAAAGAGGGGTGGCCTAAGGCCGGGGTGTTTCTCCCCTCTTTAAAGAGGGGTGGCCGAAGGCCGGGGTGTTTCTCCTCTCTTTCCAAAGAGGGGTGGCCGAAGGCCGGGGTGTT
>DIWU01000006.1:44280-51172 GCA_002428525.1 bacterium UBP14_UBA6098 | reverse complement strand
TGGTTAATATCGATTTAAGCGCTATTGGCCCCCAAGGCCCTGTCGGCGCAACCGGCGCAGTCGGCCCCACCGGCCCGACCGGCCCGACTGGAGCTACCGGCTCCGCAGGCGCAACAGGCCCGACCGGCCCTACAGGCGCGCTCGGCCCCACCGGCCCGACCGGAGCAACCGGCTCTGCGGGAGCAATCGGCCCGACCGGAGCAACAGGAGCTACCGGCCCGACCGGCGCTACCGGCTCTGCAGGCGCAGTCGGCCCCACCGGCCCGACAGGAGCTACCGGCTCTGCGGGCGCAGTCGGCCCGACCGGCCCGACCGGAGCAACCGGCGCTACCGGCCCGACAGGCCCGACCGGCCCGACTGGAGCTACAGGCTCCGCAGGCGCAACCGGCCCTACCGGCCCGACCGGAGCAACCGGCTCCGCAGGCGCAGTCGGCCCCACCGGCCCTACAGGCGCGCTCGGCCCCACCGGCCCGACGGGAGATTCACATTGGACCGCCGAAACAAACTATATCAAGCCGACATCATGCGTAGAAAGCTTCTTCATCTATGACGGAATGGGAACCGGCCGTAACCAGCTCCAATACATCTCGGCGGCGAACAGCACCGACGGCAAGCAGTTGTTGAGAGCATACAACACGAGCACAGGCTCCTGCGCCTCAGGCCGAAACAACACGATCTTCGCAGAGACCGGCGTATATACCGGCTCCGGCGGATCATGGGCCTACGGCCGCTCGAGCGGGGCGATTCTCGGATACAACAACAGCACCTATGGAACCTATTCCTACGGCATCGCGGGCTATCATTACGGCAACACATCCTATACCCCTCACGCCGCGGTCTTCGGCGGAACGAACATCTCCGGCTCGACCACAGTGCCGGCAACCTACGGCGCGATCGGCTATCAGGCAAGCAGTTCCGCCGCTTACGGCATCTTCGGCGCGAGCACATGGGGTGGATCGACCTCCTACGGCGGCTATTTCACCGCCACCGGATCGGCCGCGACAAATTACGGCCTTTACGCCTACGCCTCCAGCGGAACAAATAACTACTCCGGCTATTTCGACGGCGGAGTGATACATATCCCCTCGTTCACCTCCACAACCGGGCTCACCACCGGCGATGGGAATATGTTCTGGAATAGCTCGACAGACAAGCTTTATGTCCACAACGGAAGCACTTGGCAGGAGATCGGCGGCTCGGCCGGCCTCTCCGGTTCCGGCACCGCCACGAGAGTCGCGTTCTGGAGCGGGGATTACGCCCTTTCCTCAAGCGCCGACCTTTATTGGGATAACACAAACAGTCGGCTCGGTATCGGAATAACCCCGACATCGAGGTTTCATACCTTGACCTCCGGTGCGGTTACCTCCGATGTTACTGGGAACATCCTTCAAACGACAAGCACCTCATCGACCGGCTCGATCGGAAAAACCGGCCTGTTTGTCGAATCCTCGGGGACATGGACCGGCTCGAGTTCCACAAATATCGGCCTCGATGTCCTCGCCACCGGTGGAACAACGAATTACGGGATTAGGTCTCGCAACGCAATCTTCGGAACATCCTTGCCAAGCGGTTTCTGGTCGGGCGTGTTCGAGGGGGATTTCTACGTATCGACAAAAATCGGAATCGGGACCTACGATTTAACCGCCCCATTGACAATCCGCAACACTTCCACCGGACAAGGCGCTTGGAGTTCGGGATTCCGTCCGCAAATTATGGCAACAAATACCGATGCTACATCCGGCTCCGAGGTTGGAATAGGCCTTCAAGCGGGTTCGGCAGATAACGAACTTGGTTCGGGATGGGGAGTTATACTCCGAAGCAAATTGGACACATACGTTTTAGGAATTACCGGCGGCACTGGAGTTGTTTACGGCCGTTTCAACCCCGATCCCGCCAGCGCATCGAACGGCGCATTCTATCCCGGAAATAGCAGTCAAAATTCATATATCACTAAGGGCACAAGCGCCACCGATATTACCTTCGCGAACACCTCTTCATACACTTCGGTGAGGGTCGGCATTGGGACTTACAGCCCCAATCAACAGCTCGAGATCACCGGCAATTTCCGTCTGCCGGTCACAACCGCGACCACCGGAATCATCTATGCCGATACATACACATTGCTCCACAGCTACGGAACTGCGAGTTTGTATGTCGGCACCTCTGCGGGGAATCTCACCTCGACAGGTTTGGGGATGAATACAGGCATCGGGTATCAGGCAATGAGAAGTATTTCCAACGGCACCGGAAATACAGGCGTAGGCACATCTGTGATGAATAACACATCTTCGGGGAGCAATAACACCGCGATTGGCTATTCGGCATTGTCCAGCAATCTAACCGGCGGCGCGAATGTCGCGACGGGAAGATCCGCACTCGGGCTGAATACCTCCGGTTCATATAACACCGCTGTCGGTGATTTAGCCCTATGGGCGAATCAGGCAAACTCCCGTAGCACAGCCGTGGGCTACAAGGCCATGTATAACGCCGACGACAGAACTACCGAAAGGTCAACATACAACACTGCAATTGGCTACGAGGCTCTTCACGGAAGCACAACCCCCGGCAATAACACAGGTCAGTATAACACTGCCGTCGGCGATCATGCGATGTATTCAAACACTTCCGGCCATGCGAACACTGCTGTTGGTTATAACGCCCTATACGCGAATCAAATCGGAGTTTATAACTCCGCATTCGGTTATCAGGCTTTGGAAAGTTTAAATCCCCCGGGCTCCGCGCCGCAGGGGTTTTATAATACCGCCGTTGGCTATAGATCAATGCAAACCCTTTTGAGCGGATGGGGCAATACTGCTGTGGGTTATTACTCACTACAATCAGCTTCCGCAAGCTCAAAATGCACCGCGATAGGATATCAGGCCTTATCTGCGGCCACCTCGGGCGAAAATACGGCAGTGGGTTATCAGGCGCTAATGGCTAACACAACTGGACAATATAACACAGCCTGCGGCGGCGCGGCGCTCAATATCAACCAAACCGGAAACTACAACACCGCCGTCGGCAACACCGCAGGCCCCAATAGTAGCGCTTATTCCTACACTACAGCAATCGGCGCGATGGCCACAACAACCGCATCGAACCAAATTCGCATCGGTTCTTTGGATAGCCCATACAGGCCATCCTCTATCGGTGGTTATGTCAGCTGGTCAACGCTTTCAGACGGCAGATACAAAACTGATATCCAAGGCTACGAGGGAGGCTTGGACTTTATCGCCGAGCTTCGCCCGGTGAGTTATGTCTTCAAGGACGATGACTCCGATCGAACCGTGCGAACCGGTTTTATTGCGCAGGAGGTTGAAGCGGCGATGAACAAGTTGGGCATCCCCTTCGGCGGATTGGACAAACCACTCGACACTCAGAACGACCGTTATGGCCTTCGCTACGCAGAATTCGTTGTCCCGCTTGTGAAGGCCGTGCAAGAACAGCAGGAGATGATCGAATCTCAGAATAAGCTGATAGGCGAGTTAATGAAGCGCATCGAAGCGCTTGAGAATAGATAATTTTTCGAGGTAACCTTATCGATTAAAAGGTCTGGATTCTAAGTTTAGTATTCATATGCCTGATTTGAGGAAGGGTGGAAATGGGAAAAAGATCGATTGTTTTAGCGATGATTGCTTTAATGACAGTTTTTTCGGCTATGGCCACCGATGTTATCAAACATCCGGTCGGCGGCACGGCAGGCCTGAATATCGGGACAGTCGTGCGTGTAACCGGTGACGACGCGGTCGGTGCTTGCGGTGTCGGACAGGTTCCGGCCGGTATAATTATGGGCTATGAAGAGATGCTCGGGACGAGATACTATCTTATCGGCACATCGGGGATTGCGGACAATGTCCTCGTCGGCTCCGATGTTACAGCCGGCGACAAGCTTGTCCCCTCGGGCGGCGGCGGGGTTCAGCCCCTTTCCGCCGATCCCGACGGCTTCATAGTAGGAATCGCCTTGAGATCGGCCTTTGCGGGCACGAGGACTAAGATATTGGTGAATTTAGAACTCGGCGGCGGCGGCGGCGATCAAACGCTCGCCGAGGTTCTCTCCGCGGGCAACTCGACCGGCGGCACCTCGATAGTCAACACCGGCGGCGATGTGACAATCGACGACAACCTTCGGGTGACCGGCAATCTCGACCTCGACGGCACAGTCATCGATGGGACATGGCAGGGCGACGAGATTCAGGATGGCTATATCGCGGACAATGCCACCTCGGGCCGAATCCAGAACTTTGCGGCGGCGCCGGGCTCGCCGCGTTTAGGCGAGGTTTATTACAACACGACCGCCGGCAGGGCCTATATCTACGCCTCCACCGGCTGGCGGGACTATGAGGGCCCCACCGGCCCGACCGGAGCAACAGGCGCAACAGGAGCAACCGGCCCCACCGGCCCGACCGGCGCAACTGGAGCAACCGGAGCTACCGGCGCCACCGGCCCCACCGGCCCGACAGGCCCGACCGGAGCAACAGGAGCCACCGGCCCGACCGGCCCGACCGGCGCAACTGGAGCAACAGGAGCTACCGGCGCCACCGGCCCCACCGGCCCAACCGGCGCAACAGGCGCAACTGGAGCAACAGGAGCTACCGGCCCGACCGGCCCGACAGGGCTTCTCTCAAGCGGTTCAGCCGCCGGGAACACAACCTATTGGAACGGCTCTTCATGGGTGACAAACAGCAATAATATATTCAACAACGAGGGCAATGTCGGAATCGGAGTAGGGGCAAGCCCCGCCGCAAAGCTCGATGTTGCAAGCGCCGGCGGGACGGCCCTCAAGCTCAACGGCGATTTCTACAATCAAGAGATGGCTTGGAGCCAAAGTTCCCTTGACTATTCACTCTCATGGGCGGACCTCCGCAGTGTGACAATAACAACACATGGAACAGGAACAAACAATAGCGCTGTCTTGATCAATGCTTACGTTTCTGTTCTGAATAATTCGGGGACGTATGGTTATTTCGCGATAAGGATTACCCGAGACGGTTCGCCGCTGAATTGTCTTTCGTCAGTCACGATGGGAGATTACGATTGGGACGATTATTGGGGGGAATATTTAATAGCTACAGATAGAAACGTTTCTTTAACATGGATAGATGAACCCTCGGCGGGAAGTCATACCTATGTGTTACAATACTCGACTGCAGTAACAATAAACACTTGGTATGGTTCAGCCCTTAATGTTGTCGAGATTAAGCGTTAGGATGAGGAGATAAAATGAAATACTTAATAATATCGCTATTAATTTCGATCTGTGTTCTTGGTCAGAGTAATGCCTTGCCCGGCTATGAAACGGCACAAAACACGAACCCGAGGAATACAGAGATTACGGTGAGTAAGACCATCATTATCGCCGGTGGAACAGCGCGAATTATCGACGGCCTTTGCGAAATAGCGGTCGAGGATCTCCCCGAAGAATACTTCGTTCAAATCACGCCCTTAGGCGAAACCGCGGGGCTTTTCGTGTTCAATAAAACCGCTAAGTCCTTTTCTGTAAAAGAAATAGGCCATGGTAAATCGAACATCGAATTCGATTATATTGTCTTCGCAAATGTCCGGAGAGATTCTATGCGGCGCGACGATATGATAGATCGAGCGGAGACTGTCGGGGGAGATCGGCAACCTGTCTCGACTGCGACCAGCTCGAGCGGTGATTCCGATAACTAGGGCTTTTGAATGCTTAATCGAGGAAATGGTCGGTATTGAATCAAGGTTTCAATATAAAAAATAAAGGATCGCGGACACGCACGATCGAATTTTGGCGAAAACCTATGCGGGGCTTAGCGTTAAATGAAGGCTTTATGGGGGGGCAGAGATGAGAAATCAGATAGGTCTTTTCATCATAATATTAGTCGTTGTCCTAAACTTTTCGGCCGAAGCCACCGAGTTCATCAAGTTTCCGGTCGGCGGAATCGTAGGATTGAATATCGGGACAATCGTGCGGATTTCGGGCGAAGATATTATAAGCGCTTGCGGTGAGGGGCAGGTGCCGGCCGGTGTAATCGCGAACTATGAGGAAGTGGCCGGTGTCAGATATTACCTGCTTATGCCGTCCGGAGTGATTGACAATGTGCCCGTCGGCAACGATGTCGTCGCCGGCGACAAGCTTGTTCCCTCGAGCGGCGGCGGGGTTCAGCCGCTTTCCGCCGATCCCGACGGCTTCATAGTAGGAATCGCGTTGCGGTCGGCCTTTGCGGGCACGAGGACTAAGGTCTTGGTGAATTTGGAACTCGGCGGCGGCGGCAGTGATCAAACGCTCGCCGAGGTTCTCTCTGAGGGCAACTCGACCGGCGGCACCTCGATAGTCAACACCGGCGGCGATGTGACAATCGACGACAATCTCCGCGTCACCGGCAATCTCGACCTCGACGGCACAGTCACCGATGGGACATGGCAGGGCGACGAGATTCAGGACGGCTATATCGCGGACAATGCCACCTCGGGCCGGATCCAGAACTTTGCGGCGGCGCCGGGTTCGCCGCGCCTCGGCGAGGTTTATTACAACACGACCGCCGGCAGGGCCTATATCTACGCCACCACCGGCTGGCGGGACTATGAGGGCCCGACCGGCCCGACAGGCCCGACCGGCCCGACCGGAGCAACAGGTGCTACCGGCCCGACCGGAGCTACCGGTGCTACCGGCGCCCNNCCGGCCCGACCGGCGCAACTGGAGCTACAGGCGCACTCGGCCCGACCGGCGCAACTGGTGCAACAGGAGCTACAGGCGCTACCGGCGCACTCGGCCCCACCGGCCCGACCGGCCCGACCGGATTAACAGGAGCTACCGGTGCTACCGGCGCTACCGGCGCCCTCGGCCCGACCGGCCCAACCGGTGCTGTAGGAGCAACAGGCGCTACCGGCGCACTCGGCCCGACCGGCCCGACAGGAG
>DIWU01000006.1:41616-44196 GCA_002428525.1 bacterium UBP14_UBA6098 | reverse complement strand
CGGCCCGACCGGCGCAACTGGAGCAACAGGAGCTACAGGCGCTACCGGCCCGACCGGTCCGACAGGAGCAACCGGTGCCACCGGCGCCCTCGGCCCGACCGGCCCGACAGGCCCCACCGGCCCGCTCGTCGCGGGGAGTGCGAACCAGACACTACGCCACAACGGCACCTCATGGGTGGCGAGTAGCAATATCTACAACAACGACACCAATGTCGGTATCGGAACCACAAGCCCGAGCTACAAGCTTCATGTCACCGGCGATATCTACGCCAACGACGGTTGGTTCAGATCCGGCGGATCGACCGGATGGTATAACGAGACCTATGGCGGCGGCTGGTATATGATCGATTCCGACTATATCCGCAACTACAACTCGAAGCAGGTCTATCTCAACAACAACCTCTTCGCTCCGATTATGTATGACTACAACAATTCGTCATACTATTGCGATCCGGCCGGCACCTCGCGGCTTTACGGGATCTACGCCGATTATATCGGGGTTGGCACGAACTATAACTCATCCTATCGGATATATTCCACCACCGGGCCAAGTTACGGTATATACAGTATTTGCACCTCAAACTACGGCGTCCGCGGCGATATTACCAGCGATTACGGCCTTTATTGGGGGGATTGCCTAGGCTATAATTACGACAACGACCTCTACAATGTCAATTCTTGCGGTTCGTGGTCCTCATGGCCGACCTACGACGCCGGTGTTTGCGGCGTGTCGAGTTATGTCGGAACTGCCGGCACTTACTCCTACAGCGGTGTCGGAGTTGCCGGCCAAAGCACCGGCACCGGAGGTATCGGCGGATACTTCTCCGGCAATGGCTGGGGCTTGGTTAGCAGGGGCTATAACTATCACGGCGGGGTGTTTTACGGTTTTTCAAGCGGATATCGCGCCTATGGCGGCTTCAGCGGTGGAATCTCATCCTCGCCGGTGTTCGGCCATATAGCCGCCGCGGATCCCGAAGGCCCCGGAGCGGGTTCCTACATTATCGGAGACGATTTTGTCTCGCGCGGGCTGAGAGGCTCTATCCTCTCACCCGAAGAGTCCGGTTCGAGAAGCGCGGTTTATTCGATGGAAAGCCCCGATGTTCAAGTGACGGTCTCCGGCCGCGGTGAAACCGCCGGCGGCAGGGCGCGCGTCGAGTTTGACGGGGATTTCGCCGGCGCGATCTCAAAAAACGAAGAGCCTATCGTGATGATCACCCCGACTAAGATGTTCGAGGGGCAATTGATAGTCACCTCGTGCGACTCGAGGGGCTTCGTTGTCGAACAGTCCGGCGAGCGCGGAACAGAGGTTTCTTTTAACTATATGGTCGTCGCGAAAAGAGAGGGTTACGATCAACGACCGGTGCTCTCCAGCTTGCTTCGCGACAAGGAGTTCGAGGTCAAGCTCAAGATGGCCGCGAACGGGGCGATCGATCTCGAGCAGGTGTTCAGCGATGACCAGCTCGGCGATGGCTTCGTGAGCTATAAACAATATCTCCAAAGCGAGCAATCCAACGGAGATAAAGCCGACAACACCTTAGCTCCAACTTCTTTGAAATTAAATGAATAGAAACGAGAAGAAAACTTATTATTTTATAGAATGTAATATTTTAAGCGATACGATGCTTCGGACCGGCAGAATAAAGTCGGATATGAGTGCGAGGCTTGTTTTTAGGTTGTCCTTGCCTCGAGTCGGTATGTTATAAAAGGGATAGATTATGAAAAAGATGGTTTGTAACGCATTGCTTGCTTTGGGATTATTGATTGTCTCATCGGCGTTAACCTCCGATTTAATTAAATTCCCGGCGCTCGGGACAACTCTTTTCCCAATCGGTTCGGTCGTGAGGGTTAGCGGTGACGATTTGGTCGCGCTTTGCTCGGCCGGGCAAGTTCCGCTCGGTGTTGTGACGAGCTATGAATACAGCGGAGCAGGCTCTATTCATTATTATAATGTGTCGAATTCGGGCGTCGAGGCCCTATCGATAGCGCCGGGAGTGTCCGCGATCAGCGCGGGGGATTATATCGTTCCTGCGGCAGGCGGCAAAATACAGCGTCTCGCCGATTCCCCGACTGGTTATGTCCTCGGTGTCGCCCTCGAAGACGGATCGGCGGGCGAAACAATTAAGGTTTCAATCAATATCTTCACCGGCGGCGGCGGCGGCGATCAAACGCTCGCCGAGGTTCTCTCCGCGGGCAACTCGACCGGCGGCACCTCGATAGTCAACACCGGCGGCGATGTGACGATCGATGACAACCTTCGGGTGACCGGCAATCTCGACCTCGACGGCACAGTCATCGATGGGACATGGCAGGGCGACGAGATTCAGGACGGCTATATCGCGGACAATGCCACCTCGGGCCGGATCCAGAACTTTGCGGCGGCGCCGGGTTCGCCGCGTTTAGGCGAGGTTTATTATAACACGACCGCCGGCAGGGCCTATATCTACGCCACCACCGGCTGGCGGGACTATGAGGGCCCGACGGGCCCCACCGGCCCGACCGGCGCAACTGGAGCAACAGGAGCTACCGGCGCCACCGGCCCCACCGGCCCGACAGGCGCAACCGGAGCTACCGGCGCCCTCG
>DIWU01000006.1:0-41562 GCA_002428525.1 bacterium UBP14_UBA6098 | reverse complement strand
GGAGCAACAGGAGCTACCGGCGCCACCGGCCCCACCGGCCCGACAGGCCCGACTGGAGCTACCGGCGCCCTCGGCCCCACCGGCCCCACCGGCCCGCTCGTCGCGGGGAGTGCGAACCAGACACTACGCCACAACGGCACCTCATGGGTGGCGAGTAGCAATATCTACAACAACGACACAAATGTCGGAATCGGAACCACTGCTCCTTCAGCTAATCTTCATGTCAACGGAACCACCCGGCTTCAGGGGCTTTCCTCGAGCACTCAATCGACGATCCTCACTGTGGACGCCAACGGCAATATTTACACACGCGCCTCGGGCGAATGGACTGGAGGCCCGAACTACTGGACAGATGTCACAACATATATCCATTGCAACACTATCTCCACCGGAAGTGCCTATATATACGACAACTTCAACCAAGAAAACGGTTCGATGCTCTATTTGGCCGGATATTCGTATTCTCCCTCCAATGTGGCCCTAATTAAGGCCGTGAAAACCGGCGGATCGTTAACATACAACGGCCACAGCGCAATTTATGGCTCTTCCGACAACTATAGCTCTTCATATCTTGGAATGAGTTATTTGAATCGTGGTGTTCTTGGATATCACACTGGTGGCAATGCCTATACCGCCGGTGTCGCCGGCTATCGTTACGACGGCGGCTATGGTCCATCGGCCGGAGTCTTCGGCGCGGTCAGCACCGACCAGAACCCGGCGGCGTGGGGCGCCCTCGGCTTTCAGGACGCCTCGCTCGCCGAATGGGGGGGATACTTCACCGGAAACGGCTATTTCTCAAACAATGTCGGAATCGGAACGACAACACTTACCAGCGGAAAACTTAGCATTATTCATTCAGCATATACCACCGGCATTTGGATCAGCAACCCCGGCCACGGAATCGAGGTCAGCGGAATGGGCGGCGGTTACGACGCTATTCGTGCATCGGGGAACACCTACGGAGTCTATGCCACCGGAAACACTGCCGGTGTTTACGGCGCCGACGGTTCCTACTACGGATACCTCGGTTACGGTAGCTACGGTGTTTACGGCTATGGATCCTACGGTGTTTATGGAACAAACACCTCGAGTTATTACGGCTATCTCGGCTACAGTAGCTACGGCGTTTACGGCTATGGATACTACGGTGTGTATGGCTCTAGCTCATCCGGGCCCTACGGTTACCTCGGCTACGGTTCCACCGCTGGTGTATATGGGTATAGTTATTATGACGGCAACTCCGCTTGGGGCATTTACGGTTATCGGTCACATTCAAGCGCCACTTATAACGGTAACGCCGGCGTTTATGGTTATTTAGGTAGCACATCCGCCGCGGCCTACTATGGCAACTCCTACAACGAGGCCGGAGTTAAAGGCATAGTTTACTGGGGCGACGAATACCATTTCGGTGTTTCGGGAACCAGATACGACGACAGTTACACTCGCACCGGTGGTGTTATCGGTATGATTAGCACAGCCCAAACACCCCCTAATTGGGGTAGTCTTGGATATAAGAATAGCGATAGCGATTACTTCGGAGCCTATTGGACAAATGCTCCCGGAACTTTCACGGGCGGTGGAAGTGGTCGGCGTAGGCCCGGCGACGAGACTGAAATTTACAAGGGTGTCGTCTTGGGAGGTTTTGGCTGTGGAAGCTACTCCGAATTCATGTCCGGATGGTTCAACGGCGAGGTTTACGGAATCCATCTGAGGGGCGCCCGCTACGCTCAATACAACGACGGCGACAACTACTCCAACGGCGTCGAGGGATTCCTTCAGGATACCGGAGGCGAAAAACGCGCGATCGCTTACACAAATGTCTCAACCGATGTCTCGGTCAATTCATCGGGTGTTGGGAATCTCCGCTCCGGCCGGGCGCGCGTCGAGTTCGACCAAGCATTTTCACAGATGGCCTCCGGCGAGATTCCAATTGTCGTCGCTGTCTCGCCGATGGGCAATTCCAAGGGTGTTTATGTCGCCGAAGTCGATAAAACCGGCTTCACAATAGTTGAAAATGACGGCGGAAACAGCGATGTGCAATTCTCTTGGATCGCAATGGCAAGGCGCGCGGGTTATGAAACCCGCCCCGAGCCTCCGGTCGAGATACTCGCCAAGGATTTCGACGCTAATTGGGAAAAGGTTATGTTCAACGAGAACGACCTCGAAAACACGGCGGGTTCTGTCCACTGGAACGGCTCGGAGCTCAGTTTCACAAAACGGCCCGCGACTCAATCCGAGATCGAGGCGAGAGAGGTTAAAGCTAAATTCACCGCGGATCCAATGTCTCTTAACGATGACGAATGGAGAATGATCGGCATGAGCCGCGAGCAATACATAGAGATGCAACGCAATGGAGCCGATCAGATAGAACATAACACACGCCACGAGGAGGAGCGCCGGGCGCACGAGGCGACCCGGGCGGAAATCAAGCCTATTAAGTCTGATGCCGCTGAGGTTCAAGCCCCCTCCCTCGGCGAAGATGTTTTGCCCGCGAGCAAAACCTCCGAGGTTTCCGATAATCGGGAGGCAATAAAGTAAACGGCGCAAAGCGTTTCGGCGCGAAATACCGAAGCGCGGGGTTTCACGGAAAGCGTGGGGATTGTTAGATGGTGTATGTGAGTTGTGGTTGGGGTTCAATTATATAAGCTTTTTATAATAGTGATGGGGGACATAGTATGAGTTTTTCAACTTCCAGTTTGTTAAGGAGTTTGTTCTAATGGCTTTTAAAACAAAGGTTTTCGTTTTGTTGGCGATACTTTCGTTGCCGCTTCTCGCTGTGCCTCGGGCGATGAACTACCAAGGTAAGCTGACAGATGTTTCAAGTGTAGCGGTTGAAGGCCCCGTAAATATTACCTTTCAGCTCTATAACGCCGAAACCGGCGGAACAATGCTGTGGTCGGAGGCCCACACCGGAGTCGCGCTCGATCGCGGCCTTTTCGATGTAGTTCTCGGCTCGACGACACCGCTGAATCTGCCCTTCGATAGCCAGTATTGGGTAGCGCTTGTGGTCAATGGCGAGACGTTGTCGCCGCGAACCCCTCTTACCTCGATCCCCTATTCTGTCCGCGCCGCAATAGCGGATAGTATAGCGGGAGGAGCTATCGGCGCAGTCGGCCCGACCGGCCCGACCGGCCCGAACGGCGCTGTCGGTCCCACAGGCCCTGCCGGAGTTCCCGGCGCCACCGGCCCAACCGGCCCGATCGGAGCAACCGGCGCTATCGGCCCAACAGGCCCGACTGGAGCCACCGGCGCTGTTGGCCCGACCGGCCCCGCCGGAGCTATAGGCATGACCGGTGCAGTCGGCCCGACAGGCCCGACCGGTGCAACCGGCGCTGTCGGCGCTACCGGCGCAGTCGGCCCGACAGGCCCAGCCGGCCCAACCGGCGCTATCGGCCCGACAGGCCCCTCCGGAACAACCCTTTGGACAGATGCTTCAAGCTATATCTATCCCAACGACAACTCAGAGGCGCGGCTTTACGATAACGGCTATTCCAACACCTATGGGCTATATCTCAAGCGCGGTTCCGGCGAAATCGGAGCCACCCCTAATCCGATTTATGGCGTATACTCGGATATGTATTACTCGACGACAACCAACGGCACTATGATGGCCTCTATCTATGGCGTTATCGATGCGACAAGTTCCGGTGGTTCGGCCTGGGGCGTAGGGGTTTACGGGCGCGCTATGTACACCGACGACTATGGAGTTTACGGCTATAACAATTACGGCACAGCTATTTACGGCTATCATGCCGACCTCAGTAACGACTATCCCGGAGTGGAGGGCTTCCACGAGGGCAACGATACGCGCGGTCGTCTGGGAACCCTCTATTACGGCGTCTATGGCGCTCAGGGCACCGGAACGCGCGCGGGATATTTCTCGGGCGATATTCAGGTTACCGGTCGGATATATGATTCGTCGGGCGATGCCGGCTCCAGCGGCCAAGTCCTCTCCTCTACCGGATCCGGAACGCGTTGGATCACTGCCGCCAGCGGTAGCTATTGCACCTCCCCCGGTTGCGGCACGCTCGACGCCGGAACACTCATTCCCACAACCTCGACTCAATATGCCGCCTACACCTCGGGAACTATCCCGTATTGGCGCTTTCAGGCAACCGCAGGAACAACCTACAACTTTAGCCTCTGCTCGAATACCGAGGATAGCTACCTTCATATCTATAATTCCGCTTGTACTCAAGTCGCCTATAACGACGATGCCGGGCCACATTGCTCCGGCTTACCGGCTTCAATTGCATGGACTTGCTCTGAAACCGGCGGTTATGTCGTCACTGCAAGTCATTATAGTTGCTCCGCTTTTACAAATTCAGGCTCTATGGAATATTGGTCCTCCGGAAGCGGCGGCGGAGTTTCCGGAAGCGGAACGGCGAATTATATCCCAAAATGGAATGCCGCGACCTCGCTCACAAACTCGAGAGTCATCGATAACGGCACCAATCTCATGGTCGGCGTGACAAGCTCGTCGAATAGCTTCCATGTCGAAGGCTCGATCGCATCGCCTAACGCGATCGGTTATTTCAAAAATAACTACACCTCCGCCAGCGACGGGAGGGCTGTTTACGGCTATTCCAAGCCCCAAGACTACTGGGGCATCGGAGGATATTTCGAGGGCGGTTGGTGGGGCGTTAATGGTATGGTCTATCCCACCGGAGGCAATGTTTATACCGGAACCCGCGGTATTGTCAGCGGCGGCACCGGAACAACCTACGGCGCATACGGCTATGCCTACGGAACCGGCTATAACTACGGTGTTTACGGCTCCGCTTCGGGGGGGACATATTACGGAGTCTATTACTCCGGCGGCCTCGCCGGAAGCGGCACAAAGAGCTGTATCGTCAAGACCGAGTCCGGCCCGCGCCTGATGTATTGTCAGGAGTCCCCGGGGAACTGGTTCGAGGATTTCGGAAGCGCGGTTGTCAGCGGTGGCGCCTGCGAGGTGGTTTTAAACCCGATCTTCCTCCAGACTGTCACAATCGACGAGGCGAACCCGCTCAAGGTCTTCATCCAGCCCGCGAACACGAGCATGACCTATTCCATCGAGAAAACCGAGCGCGGCTTTGTGGTCTCGAACGCAAAGATCGACGGCGCAACGGCCGACGGCGTCGAATTCGATTTCCGCGTCGTTGCAAAGCGCGCCGGCTACGAGGACAGATACCTCGATCTCGAACCCGCGGCATATACCGATATGCTCCTCTATCCCACTATCGACGATGTTCCACAAGAGCATAGAGAGCGCTGGTTGCAAGTTCAAGAAGATATTCAGCGCGCGGAACGCCTTCGCCAACAGGATATTGAAGGCCAAACCTCTGAAGCGGTCAAAGATGAAAAGCCGATTAAATAACAATATTTCACGGGCGGAGATTCCGCCCATTTTGAAAGGTTTCTTCTACTTTATAAAAGGAGTGAAATATGTATATTAGAGTTATTGCTGAAAGGACTAAAATGGGCCGCACACTATCATTCGTCTTGATGGTCGCCGCGATCTTCGCCCTTTTCGTATCGCCCGCTTTCGGGCAATACGGATCCTCCGCGAGTTATAACCTGCAATGGAAATCGATCCAAAGCGGGGGCAACGAGGGCGACGATGTCACCTCGACCAGCTACAGGCTGTCATCATCGATCGGCCAATCGACGCCGGTTGCTGAAGGGCCGGTGTCGAGCGCAAGTTTCGATCTCTATCCCGGCCATCGCAAGATCGATGTCGATTATCGCTATCCATTTAGCTGGTTTACATTCAGCGTCGAATACTCCTCCGATACCACATTCGAAATTAGCTGGGCGGGTATCGACACTACCGCCGAAGACGGATGGGGCTGGGGTATTTGGAACTATGACATCCAATACGCGGTTGACGGCGGCGCATGGACCTCTTGGCTCGATGCGACTACAGCCACCTCCGCGACCTTCGGGCCGAGCCTGCCAGTCGAGGTCACTCCGGGAACGGAGTATCAGTTCCGTATTCGCGCGCGGGATTTGGCCCGAAATGTCGCCCCTTGGGGGGATCAGGATACGGTCGTAGTCAACTATGTCGTCCAGTTCTGTGTTCACACCGATCCCGGCCTGCCGACCACCGAAACCAACTACATAACATTGAAGTATAACGATGTAGTCGGCGCTCCGGTGGTGGAGCATATATGGCAGGGGCACTGCGCTCAGGTATGGTGCGTGCCGGGGACTCAAGCCGAGGTTTCGAGGCTTTCGTCGGCTTCGGACACGGAAGAGCGCTGGATGGTCAACACCATCGACGACACTGTCTGGACTATCGACGGTTCGGAGACCGAATGGGATGTTCGCTATTGGCATCAGCTGAACCCGATCGTCTATTTCGTCGGCCCTGACGCCGCCCATACAGTCACCACTATCAGCCATAACCAGTTCGGCCCCGGCCATGTCGAGGGCGGGCTTTTCAATTCGTGGCAGGAATGGACGGATTGGGGTAGTTTGCTCGAATTCACCGACACGACAACGGGGATACCGGTGCTGAGGGCGCTTGCGATGGACTCGACGAGATTCCACGATATAGACGCCTTCTTCAACGACACGATCCGCTACCTCGCGGCGTCGAATGCAATCGTCGTGCAGACCTCCTTCGGCGGGGATAGCGTCAAAATTGACGGTGTTATGAGGCCGAGTCCATATTATACCGACTGGTTCGATATGTCCGTTCACCTCCTCGAGGCCAAGGACACGGTCTGGATCTCCGCTTGCGAGATTTGGATATTCGCGAATTGGGAAGACGCTCCTGCCGCGCCGAGAATCCGCAATGTCACGATTGTTAGCGACTCGGTATTCACGGCGGTTTACAGGCACGAGTTCAAGTTCACTTTGACGAACCCATCAGGTTTTGGAACGCCCGTTCCGCCTGTGGGTGAGTATTGGCATGACGCCGGTGATACAGTCACCGGCTCAATCTCGCCGCTAATCGTAGGGTCAAGCGCTCTTGTCGGATACATAGGCACCGGCTCGGTCGCCTCGGGAGGCGGAGACAGTTACTGGTTCGAGATAAACGCGTGTTCCTCGGTCGAATGGCTATGGGCTCCGATCAGCGAGATGTGCACGCTGTGGGTCTTCAGCCCCTATGGCCATCCCTCGCCCGATGGAATGTGGGTTGTGCCATGCGGAACAGAGATCACCTGTAGCGTCGAGGAAAGCACCTTCGTTGACGGTGTCTGGCACCGCAACTCCGGTTGGCGCGGCGACGGCATAGTCATCCCCGCCACTGGGACCGACAACGAGGTGTTTGTTCGAGTTATCGGAACCGGATGGCTGGTTTGGGAGTGGGAGGATGATTGGATGCCGCTCATCGTCGGATCGGAGCCGAGTTATCACGGCTATCCGGTTCCCGATACCGGTATTCATTGGATGAACTATTCCACGGTTGTCGATGCTTGGGTCACCAACCCCGACGGCACATGGCTGTGCACAGGTTACGAGACCAACTGGTGGGGCTCGCTCCCCGCATCGAGCGCGGACAGCGTTCACTTTATGCTCGAGGCCCCGACCTTCCTCGATTGGCAATGGGTATTCTCGCCGCCCGAGCTTTGCACTCTCTGGGTGTTTAGCTCAGTCGGGTCGCCGATGCCATCGGTCGGGATGCACCTTTACCCGGTCGGCCACACGGTCACCGCCTATGTTCCATCCCCGGACGGGCCATACACCTGCACCGGCTGGACCGGAACGGGCAGTGTTCCGATCTCAGGCACGACCAACTCCGTTACCTTCACGATCACTGGCACAAGCACGATCACATGGCAGTGGGACGGCGTCACAATGGTGCCGTTCGTCGTGGTGAACCCCGGTGGCCACGATTCGCCGGTTCCGCCGGAGGGAATACATTACTATCCCTTCGGCACGACTGTTAACGCAAGTGTGACAAGCCCCGACGGCAGTTGGTATTGCATAGGCTTCGAGGGTTACGGCGATGTTCCGGCCTCCGGAGTGACCGATGCGGTTGACTTCGTTATCACAGTGCCCTCGGGAATCACTTGGCAATGGAGCAACGATGTCGTTTCGCTCGATGTTATCGCGCCGCCCTACGCCGACGCGGATCCGCCGGTCGGAAGGACATGGCACCCGCGCGGAAGGGTCATCACCGCGACGGTCATCGATACACTCTATGAAGCCGCCGACCGCAGGCATGCCTGCTCGGGCTGGATAGGCGACGGTGTCGTCGTTCCCGCGACAGGCGCGCTTCCGACTGCCACATTCACTATGACCGGAAACGGAACCATCGATTGGCAATACGACAACCAATACCTGCTTTCGCTCGATTTCACAGGCCTTCCCGGCGGTGTTGTCCCCGGGACGCTCGATTTAGAGGGATGGTATAACGAGGGCGATAGCGCAAGATTGGAAACGGACAGCGTTGTCTGGGATGGCGGAACGCCTTATGCCTTCATGTTCTGGGATGACGGCGAGGCCCCGACTGTTATCGGCGACCCGTTGTCGGACAGCACATGGATCCTCATGGATTGGGCCTACGAGATTACCGCGGTCTTCGAGCGCGGTGTTCTCATCGAGATAGTCAAGACTCCCGAGCACGAATCGCCGGGCTGGATTCTCGTCGATGGAGATACTGTTGCGACCGGTCACTACTACGATATGTGGGTGATCGGATCGAGCCACACGATCGAGGTCAGCGCGATCGATTCGACCGACACGATCCGTTATGTCTTCGACGCATGGCGCGACGGCGTTTCCGGCGCTTCCCGCATTGTCGCTCCGATCACGGATACGATCTTCTATGCGGATTACTTCACCGACTACCATTACATCTTGACGAAGACCCCCGTCGCGGATACGCTCGGTCGCCTCGTGATCGACGGCACGGTTCACGGCGGACTGGCCTCTGTCAGGCAGGATAGATGGTGGCGCGAGGGAACCAACCACGATGTCGCGGTCAGCGAGAGGGACTCTCTGGGCTTCGAGAAGTATATCTTCCAGAACTGGAGCGACGGAGTGACGACCTCCGCGAGGACTATCGGCCCGATCGCTCATCATGATTCGATCAGCGCGATTTATCAGCCGCAGTATATGGTCAGGGTCGAGAAAAACCCGCTCGAGAACCACGGCTCGATCTATATCGACGGTGTAGCCTATCCGGGTGTAGCCTTGATGGAATTCTGGGCGAACTCCGGAAGCATCTTCGATATCGGGGTTAGTAAGTTCGACACGACAGGCGATTCTCTATACCGCTTCGTCGATTGGACGGACGGCCCGACCGATACGATGCGCTCGACCGGAACTATCGATGCCCCGGCAGTGTTCACCGCAAACTACGATCCATTGTCCGTCAGGGTTCGCATCGAGGTCTCGCAGAGAGGCATCTATCCTTGCGATTCGCTGTTCTGGGATATACGCGACTCCCTCGAGTGGGAACAGACAGTCACGATGTCCCAGCGCGATTCTCTGAAGATATTCAACCTCTCCAATGTTCCGGTCGATTTCGGTCTGAGGATCGGCGAGATCTTCGACACCACCGAATCGTGGCATCCAGATCCATACTGGTCTCCGGGACTCTCCTCGGACAATAATAAATTCGTCCTTCGCGCACGTTTCGACGACAGTCCCGAGCCGCCGATCACATGGTGGCTGACACGCGACTTCGTCATCGAAACGATCTATTGGGCAAAGAACGAGGGCGCCGGTTCGACGGGCATCTTCGGCCCCGGCGGCGAGAATGTTCCGGCGTATGACGATCCGAACTACACCGAGAAGCTTTGGCTTCAGTTCAAAGCACCTCGTAGCGGAAACCACCCGGAACACACTCGAGCTATCGTTCTCAATCTCGTCGCGAGGATGCATCTGGACTAAATTCGCACACAGCTAATCCCGCGAAAAGAAGCCCTTCCGAAAAGAAGGGCTTTCTTTTTTTGCTAACACGCATAAAAAAACCGCCCCTCGAAAGGGGCGGCTGTTTTTATTCGATGGCCGAAGCCGTTTATACCGCTTTGGCCCCGCGGTCGATCGCCACGATATTCGTTTCGACGAATTTCTTGTTATGGATGACCTCTTTGAGGGCGTCCTTCACAATATCCATGTCGATGAGTTTGGTTTTCTCGAGCACCGCGCCGACGACGACCATATTCGCGAATTTCAGACTGCCGAGCTCGTCGGCGATGTCCGAGAAGGGCAGGCCGATCGCCTCGATGTCGTTTCGCTTGGGTTTGCGATCGATCATCGAGGTGTTGTAAAATACTACTCCTCCCGGCTGAACGGTTTCCTCGAACTTGTCGAGCGAGGGCTTGTTCAGGGCCACGAGGATAGTCGGGAAATCGACAACAGGCGAACCGATCGGGCCTTCGCTGATATTAACTTGGCAATTCGCTGTGCCGCCGCGCATCTCCGGGCCGTAGCTGGGAATCCAGCTGACATTCCATCCATGGCGCATTCCGGCCTCGGCCAAGGTCTGCCCCAAAAGGAGCACGCCCTGTCCGCCGAAGCCGGCTATCTTGATCTGCGGGTTGCGATACTTTTCGGGAACATCGCTCATCGCGCGGTCGCGGAAGAGTTTTTCTTTCTTGAGGCCGAGCATCTCCTTGATGCTCTCGTCGTCGATATCTATCTTAGGCGGGAAATAGCCCGCCCGCTCCTCGATAACATCCTTTTTCACTCCAAGCGGGTAATAGGGGATCATGCGCTCTTTGATCCATTTCTTGCTCTCGACGGGAGTGGTTTTCCATTGGCTGGGGCACATCGAGAGAACCTCGACAAGGCTAAAGCCCTTGCCGTCGATCTGGCATTGGATCGCCTTGCGAACCGCTTTGCGGGTTTTTGCGATATTCTTCGAGTCGTCGAGCGAGGTGCGCTCGAGATAGGCCGGCGCGCTAAGCGTAGAGAGAAGCTCGACTACCTTCATCGGATAGCCCTCGTTCTCGATCTTGCGGCCGTAGGGCGAGGTCATTGTTTTCTGCCCGAGAAGCGTTGTCGGGGCCATCTGTCCGCCGGTCATGCCGTAGATGGCATTATTGACGAAGAAGACAGTGATGTTCTCGCCGCGGTTTGCGGCGTGGAGGATATTGTTCCCGCCGATGGCCGCCAAGTCGCCGTCGCCTTGATAGCTAATCACGATGCTGTCCGGATTGGAGCGCTTGAGACCGGTCGCCACCGCAGGCGCTCTGCCGTGCGCGACCTGAATATTGCCGGTCGCAAAGTAATAATAGACGAAAACCGAGCAACCTACCGGCGAGACCATAATGGTTCTGTCCACGACGCCCAAATCCACGAGCGCCTCGGCGATAAGCTTATGAAGGATGCCGTGGCCGCAACCGGGGCAGTAGTGGGTGTTGCCCTTGTCCTGTCCGGGCTTATAGACGAAGGTGTCCATGAAACCGCCGGGCTTGCGTAAAATATCTTTTGCCATTTATATCACCTAACCTTTAACGATCTCGGTTATTTTTTCGACCAACTCCGCGACAGTCGGGACGACGCCGCCCATTCTGCCGTAGAAGTGGATTTTCGCCTTGGCCTTTCCCACTGCGAGGCGGACATCATCGACCATCTGGCCGTTGCTCAGCTCGCAGACGAAGATATTATCGACCTTCGCGGCGAACTTGGCATATTCGTTCTTCGGGAAGGGGAATAGCGTGATCGGCCGCATAAGACCGGCCTTAATCCCCTGCTTGCGAAGGACATCGACCGCGCTCTTAAGCACCCTGCTAACGATGCCATAACCGGAGACGATGATTTCGGCATCCTCGGTTTTATAGGTCTGGAAGCGGACTTCATTCTTCTCCATCTCGGCATATTTGCGCTGAAGCTTTATGTTGTGCTCTTCCAGCTCTTCGGCCTCGAGGTAGATGGAGTTAATTAGGTTATGCTTGGTTTCTTTGTTGCCCATAATCGCCCATTCGGCCTTGTGCGATTGGTCGATTTTGAGGGGCTGAGGAAATTCCACCGACTCCATCATCTGGCCGATAAAACCGTCGGTGAGGATATAAACCGGTGTGCGATATTTGTCCGCGAGATCGAAGGCGAGGATTGTCAGATCGCACATCTCCTGCCCGCAGTTCGGCGCGAGCACGAGACATTTGTAGTTGCCGTGTCCGCCGCCCTTTACGACTTGATTATAGTCGCTCTGCTCGGGGGCGATATTTCCGAGCCCGGGGCCGCCGCGCATAATATCGGCGATCACGATAGGAAGCTCGGAGCCTGCGGAATAGCTAATACCCTCTTGCTTGAGGCTGATTCCGGGGCCGCTCGAGGCGGTCAAACAACGGACGCCGGTTCCCGCGGCTCCATAGCACATTTGAATCGCGGCGATCTCGCTCTCGGCCTGAAGGAATGTCCTTCCGATAGCCGGAAAGTAGAACGCCGCGGCATGTGCGATCTCGCTGGCCGGCGTAATCGGATAACCGAAATAGCATTTTGCACCGGCAAGAAGTGCGCCCTTAATGATCGCTTCGTTTCCCTTGATGAGTTCTTTGGACATTATTTAGCCTCCTCATCTTTTTTGTAAACGATAATAGCATCCGGCTCGGGGCAGGTGTAGAAACAGAATCCGCAACCTGTACAGCCTTGGCCCTTGTATTTGGCGGGGTGATAGCCCAGTTTATTCAGGACTTCGCTATCCTCCTCGATGCATTGCTGAGGGCAGGCGTCTATACAAAGCCCGCAACCCTTGCAATGATCGATCTGCACGACGATCTTCGGCATAGATTTACCTCCTTATGAGTTTATAGATAAAATAATAGAAAGACCGAAATAGTAATAATTATAAACCACTATCTCGAAAATATCAAGGCGTTTAAATATTTTTCGTCGAATCTTAGATGCCGCTTCGATCAACTCGATCATAGAGACCCGATTTTGGAAAATTTCCTTTGAACCGCCGGTTTAATTCGATATAATTTCTTTTTATTTCAACGATTGGAGGATAAATGAAATACTCGACTCTAAGTTCAAAACTGAGCGACTCTCCTACGCTGGCTATGGCCGCTAAGGCTAAAAAGCTGGTCTCCGAGGGCCTCGATATAATCAGCTTCTCGGCGGGTGAGCCGGATTTTCACACTCCAGCTCAGGTTAAGGCCGCCGGAATCGCGGCTATAAAGAAAAATATCACCGGATACACCGCCAGTAGCGGAACGCCCGAGCTTCGCAAGCATGTCGCGAGATGGATGACCCGCGAGGTGGGCGTCGAATACGCCCCGAACCAGATTCTCGTCTCCTCGGGGGCCAAGTTCGCGATAGCCGCCGCTATCTTAGCGACTGTCGATCCCGGCGACGAGGTCATCTTCCCCGCGCCCTACTGGGTCAGCTATCCCGATATGATTAAGCTCGCCGGCGCAGAGCCTATCCCGGTCGAGACAGACCTCGCCCACGGCTTCAAAATGACGCCCTCCGCGCTGGAGGCGAGCATCACACCGAAAACCAAGATGGTTCTACTCAACTCCCCAAACAACCCGACCGGCGCGGTCTATTCCCATACCGAACTCATCGCTTTGGCCGAGGTTCTCGCGAGGTTCCCCGAGGTTTGGATCCTCAGCGACGAGATATACAGCAGGCTTATATTCGACGGTAAAAAACACCGCTCGATAGCCGCTATTTCATCGAATATCGCCGAGAGGACAATCATTGTGAACGGCGTCAGCAAGGCCTTCTCGATGACCGGCTGGCGTATCGGCTGGGCCGCCGGCCCGAAGGAGCTTATCGCGAGGGCGGGAAAGATCCAAAGCCATACCACGAGTTGCCCCTCGAGTATCAGCCAGTCCGCCGCCGAGGCCGCACTTCAGATGGACGATTCCTTCATGGCCGATTGGGTCGAGCAATACTCCCGCCGAAGGGACATCTTCATCGACCTATTGAAAGCTGTGCCCGGAATAAAACCCTTCGTGCCCGATGGCGCTTTCTACCTATTCTGTGACATCCGCCAATGGATCGGGAAAACCAAGCCCAAGGGCGGCAAGCTAAGCTCCTGCTTCGACGCCGCGGAATACCTTCTCGACGAGGCCATGATCGCGGCTGTCCCGGGCGATGCGTTCGGCGCCGAGGGCTATATTCGCTTCTCCTTCGCATGTAGCGAAGATGATATCCGCCGCGGAGTCCCGAGAATAGCTGAGGCGGCAGGGAAACTTAAATGAAATCATTTGAAATAAAACCTATCGGGACTGTCCATTCGCCGCTGAAATCCAATTCCGAGGCGCCGATTCAACCCAAATACTCCGATTTCGAGGGCGAAATCGAGGTCTTTCCCGAATTCGCGCCCGGCCTTCAAGACCTCGACGGATTTTCCCATATCACCGTCGTGTTCGTTTTCGACCGCGCCGAGGGCTATGAACTTCTGACAATGCCATATCTCGGCGATCGTGAAAGGGGCGTTTTCGCGACTCGTTCGCCCTATCGCCCAAACCGCATCGGGATCTCTGTTCTCCGAAACCTCGGGCTTGACGGCAACAGAGTCCGAGTTTCGGGGCTGGATATTCTCGACGGAACGCCGGTTGTAGATATCAAGCCCTTTGTTTCTGGCTTTGCCGAGGCCGATTCCGCTGTCAAAACGGGATGGCTCGGCGAACATAAGGACGACACCGACGGCCGAAAAAGCAAACGCGACAAAGAGGTTGAGAGGTAAAGATGCCAACCTACGGGTATATATGCAAATCCTGCGGTTATCATTTCGAGGAGTTTCAACGAATGTCCGATCCACCGCTTTGCGAGTGTCCAGAGTGCGGAGGCGAGCTTCAAAGGATAATCTACGGTGGAACCGGCGTGATCTTCAAGGGCTCCGGGTGGTATGTCACCGACTACGGCAAGGGGAAGTCCTCTGCGACGGTCGGCTCGAAGCACGAGTGCGCCGCTGAAAGCGCTATCAATAAAACCGACAAGAATGATGAACCCGCGCCAAAGCCTGAAACCAAAACCGAGGATTGATCATGGATTGGAAGCTTTTCTTCACGGCCTTCGGAACGATATTTCTCGCCGAGCTCGGCGACAAAACGCAACTCGCGACGCTCCTCTACGCCTGCAAAACGCCCAAGCCCTTCATGATCTTTTTAGCCTCGGGGCTGGCCTTGTTGCTTTCCTCCGCGCTGGCCGTCGGCCTCGGGTCGCTTCTCGGCAGATGCATTCCCGCGAATATCATCTCGAAGATCGCCGGCGGCGGGTTCATTGTCATCGGAATCCTGCTTGTGCTCGGTAAAATTTAGCCCAAGTGCCGCCGTTTTTTATCGGATGCTCATCGATATAGTCCCGATGGCGCTTTTTGCTTGATTTCTATGCGTCGATTCAATAAATTAAATTCGCGCATTATATTATCGAGAGGCTAATTGGGAAAAATCATCGCTATCGCTAATCAAAAGGGTGGGGTCGGCAAAACGACGACCTCGGTCAATCTCGCGGCGTCGCTCGCCGCGGCCGAAAAGGAAACCCTTCTTATAGACCTCGACCCGCAGGCCAATGCCAGTAGCGGCTTTGGCGTCCGCGTCGGGGAGAATGTCGCCTCGGTTTATGAGGTCATCTTGGGCCTTATCCCCGCCGAAAAGGCGATTCAACGCTTCGATTACCTTCAACATCTCGCGCTTATCCCGAGCCATATACGCCTTGTCGGCGCGCAGGTCGAGCTTGTCGATAACCCTCGCCGCGAATACTGCCTCCGCGAGGCCCTCGAGCCGATTCGCGACGATTTCAAATATATCCTCATCGATTGCCCGCCCTCGCTCGGGCTTCTTACTCTGAACGCCCTGACCGCCGCCGACAGCATTCTGATCCCGATCCAATGCGAATATTACGCCCTCGAGGGGTTGGGGCAACTCCTTACTACTCTTCGACTTGTGCAGAAGGAGCTCAATCCCGAGCTCGGTGTCGAGGGGGTTCTCATGACGATGTTCGATCAGCGGCTTAACCTGTCCCGTCAGGTTTGCGACGAGGCGCACGGCTATTTCGGCGAGAAGGTCTTTAAAACTATAATAAACCGCAATGTTCGGCTGTCCGAGGCCCCCAGCTTCGGCAAGCCGATTTTGCTCTATGATGTAAATTGCATCGGCGCGAGGAGCTATCTCGCGCTCGCGAGGGAGATTATCAATGGGTAAGCGGAACGCATTGGGGCGCGGTCTCGATGCGCTTATGCAAGGCTCGGTTTCGGAGGTGCTTTCCGGCGAGGAGGTCCTCAGTATTCCGATCGAGAAGATCCACGCGAATCCCGAGCAACCCCGCCGGGTCTTCGATGAGGAGGCCCTCAAGTCGCTCGCCGAATCGATTGTTGCTCAAGGGGTTATACAACCCGTGCTTCTGCACCGCTCCGATATGGGCTATGAGATAGTCGCAGGCGAACGGCGTTTCAGAGCGGCCAAGATCGCAGGCCTCACAAAGATCCCGGCGATAGTCCTCTCCGAGAAGGACCCGAAGGTTCTGCTATTTCTCAGCCTCGTCGAGAATATTCAACGCGAAGACCTGAACGCCCTCGAGGAGGCGAGAGCCTACCTCCGCTTGATCGAGGAATTCAGCCTTAAGCAGGAGGAGATCGCCGAGAAGGTCGGCAAATCCCGCTCGACCGTCGCAAACCTACTGCGGCTTCTGAACCTGCCGGATGAGGTTCAAACGCTCATCGAAGAGAACAAACTCACGGCCGGCCATGCCCGAGCGCTTTTGGCCGCCGGCGATACAGATAGAATTATCCGCTTGGCCCGCCTTGCGGTCACCAGAGGGCTTTCGGTGGAGAGGCTCGAGATAATCGCCCGCGAGGAGAAACCCTCGCCCCGCCACCGGACTGCGGAAAAGAAGCGGGGCGCCTCGCGAAGAAATACACCCGAGATCTCCGCGCTCGAGGACGCCCTTAAAACGCGCCTCGCAACTAAGGTCAAAATCGCCCTCAAACCCAAGGGCGGAACTATTACAATCGAGTTCTTCGACGACGAGGACTTGGCCAGAATCAGCGAGATACTTGCAGAGGGCTAATGCCGACTAAATATGGATTAACAATTTTTTTAGTTCCTCATAACCGCAAAGACTCGGTCAGCCTTCGCCTCAAGGGCTGGCAGGTTATAGCCTCGGCAATCGTTTTCGGAGTCGCGGTAATCCTGTTCATCATCGGTGTCGCCCTCGGGGGCCGCTCGACAAAGCTTGTCGCGGAAAACCGCGCCCTTCGCGCCGATAACGAGGTTCTCCGACAACAAAGGGTTAAAATAGTCAAACTCGAACGCGAGCTCGAGGCGACCTCTAAACTCCGCCAATGGATGACCCAGATGGTTTCGATCGGCGAAAGCAAGGGCGGAGAGTTTGTTGTCGCAGGGGGAGAATCCCGCACCACGGCCTCACTTTTCGATGCCCCCTTCAAATCCCGCCTTTTCCCCGAACTCGACGAGGCCTCGGAGGCGATCCGTCGCCGCAGGGACTTCGTCCCGAGAGGGCTTCCGGTCAAGGGCGCTTTAACCGCTCGCTTCGGCGAGATGGACGGAAGATTCCTCAAGCCGCACTCGGGCGTCGATGTCGCCGCCCCGCGAGGAACTCCGGTGCTGGCAACGGCCGCAGGGGTTGTCGCAGAGGTCATCTCCGATCCGATTTTGGGCAACGCCGTCGAAATCGACCACCTAAACGGTTTTGACACGCGTTACGCTCATCTCGAGGCGATCACGGTCAAGCGGGGTGATTGGATCGAGCGCGGCGACAAAATCGGCACCGTCGGTAGCTCGGGACAAGCCGAAGGTGCGCATGTCCACTACATCCTTATGAACGATGGAGTCCCGATTAGTCCCATCGAAAGCGAAGAGAAAGCCGCTCAGGAAGGATAAAAGTATGGCAAAAATGGAATCCGAACAGAGACTTAACACGATAATTGGCCCGGGAAGCCGCTTTGCCGGCGAACTCGATGTTCAAGGGGGGCTTCGGGTTGACGGCTCGATCATGGGGAAAGTAGTTGCCACAGGGCCTCTCACGGTCGGGCAGGAGGGCGTTATCAAGGCGCCGTCGATCAACGCCTCGAGCTCGACGATTGGTGGGAGCGTCGAGGGCGATATCCTCTCGCCGGAGCGAATCCGCCTCGAGCCCTCGGCTCGAATCAAGGGGAATATCGTCACGAAGGTGCTGATAATCGAAGAGGGGGCGATTTTTGTCGGGAAATCGGATTTGCCCGACGACAGCCCCAATAAGGGCCTTTAGTGTGGATAACTTGTGGATTACTTTGGGAGCAATTGATATAAAAGGCTTTATCAACGCCCACTTGAGGCGTATTGAATTATCCACACTATAACATGCTGATTTTAAGCGAGTTCCATTGAAAAAGAAATCTTTTCCACATAAGGAGCCTTCATGGCCTTAGATTTTGACAAGATCGTCACTGCGGAAAAAAGCGCGGAGGAACAGGTATCATCGGCTAAAAAAGAGCTGTTAATTCGGCTTGCCGATGCCAAGGAAAAGTTCGAAAGCATGGTTCGCGAGGCCGACGAATCGGGCAAAATGTTAGTCGCGAGTGCTATCGAGAGTGGCCGAAACGAGGCGATTGACAAGGCCTCCAAGCTTTCAACCGCTCAACGCGCCGCTATCGACGCACTCCGCAAATCCGCCGAGGCAAAGACCTCGAAGGCTATTCAAGCGATAATCGAGGTTTTCTGATGTCGATCGTTCCGATGAGCAAGATTGGGATAATTGCCCACGCCAGCGATTTCGCGCGCATGACCGAGAGGCTCGCCGAACTTGGAATTGTGCAGATTGTCCGCAGGGAGGGCGACCCCGGGGATTCTCCGCGGCGAATCGAAGCTGAGATAACTGCGATCGAGCGCGCCTTGGCCTTTCTCGGCTCTAAGATCGACAAGCGGCCTTCGACCCTGAAAACCTCGATTCACGGACTCCGCAAGCTCGCCGTCGAGTTCCCCTGCGAGGAAAAACTCAATGAAACAGAGAGCCTGCGCCGTTCGATCGAGGAAATGTCCTCTCGGCGAAATACCCTCGACCACGAGATTTCAAGCCTCGAGCCGTATTCCCCTATAAATTTCGACTTGTATAAACTAAACGCCATCGGCTCTATCGAAATTCGCCTCGGCTTCATCCCTCGTATGTTCGAGTCCGCTCTCGAGGGATTTACAAACGAGCTTTGCGAAAAAGCGGTTATAAATTCCGATCCAAACGGCTTTTATGTAGTTTTTGTCTTTCATAAATCCATAGTGCCCGAAATCGACGAATTCCTCGACGGAAGCGACTTTGCGGAGTTCCATTTCGAACAATATAGCGAACTGCCGGCCGAGTGTTTGGCCCGGGCGAGATCCGAGCGCGCCGCAATCATCGAGAGGCTCGCACTCGCCGAGCGCGAGACGGCCGATTTGGCCGAAAGGCTCATTCCAACACTCGAGGCGATTCGCGGTTTCCGCGTTATGGAGCTTGCGCAGGCATGTTTGCTTGGAAATACCGAGCGCACAAAGCAGACCCTCTTTCTGACCGGATGGGCTAAAACCTCGGAAATCGTGCGCCTTCGCGAATCGATTTCCGCCGAGTTCGATGCTGTCGAGATAGCCGAGATTCCGCCCGAGGAGGGCGAAGAGCCGCCGGTCGCGCTCAAGAATCCACCAGTTATAGAGGCTTTCGAGATAATCACGGATCTTTATGGTCGCCCGCGAGCAGGCATGATCGACCCGACGCCTTTCATCGCGCCGTTCTTCCCGCTATTTTTCGGCCTGTGTCTGACCGATGCCGGTTACGGCCTGCTCTTAATCTTGTTTTCCGGCGGAATGCTTGCGTTCGGCAAATCCGGTGAGGGCACGCGCAAGTTTATGCGGTTCATCCTCTATTCCGGCATCGCAACGGTGATTATCGGAGCGATGGCCGGCGGATGGTTCGGCATCGACCTTCCCTCGATGGACAACGCGGTTGCCCGCGCGCTTCTTTCGGTCAAGCTGTTCGACCCCTTGGGCAATGCAATCGAGTTCTTCGCCGCGAGTGTTTTTCTTGGCGTGCTTCAGGTCTCTGTGGGCTTCATTCTGAGCGGGGTTATCGGAGTCCGCGAGGCCTCCGGCGGCGTGCTGAAGGCGCGGGCCGGTCTTTTGGCGCTTTCGTGGGTAGCGGTTACTGTCGGCGCTGGGGTTTTCATCGCGAACTACCTCATCCCGGAAGCGATGGCGGCATTTTTGCCGATCGGTGTTAATTCTCTGAAATTCGGCGCGCTCGGAATCGTCGTTTTCTCATTTATTTTGGGCATTGCAGGCAAGCGCGGCATCGGTTCGTCCATCGGCGACGGCCTCGGTTTCGACGGCCTCTATGGCATTGTGAACCTTTTCGGCGACTTGCTCAGTTATGCTCGAATCCTTGCTTTGGGGCTTTCGACCGGTGTAATCGCGGGGGTTATCAATATTATCGCGGGGCAGATTTCCTCGATGATCCCCGGAGTGGGGATAGTCTTCGCGGCGCTTTTAGTGATTGTCGGGCATGTAGGCTACACGGGCCTTTCGGCGCTGGGGGCGTTCGTTCATCCGGCGAGGCTACATTTCGTCGAGTATTTCACCAAGTTCTATGAGGCCGGCGGCGAGCCCTTCGAGCCCTTGGAGCGCAAGATCGAGGGTGTGGAGATAGTGGAGTAGAGGGGAATGACCGATTCAACTAAACATAAAATAATAATTGGCGATTCGCGCGAAATGTCTGCTGTCACCGATGGAGAAGTCCAGCTGATTATTACATCCCCACCTTACTGGCAACTAAAAGATTACGGGGATGATAAACAAATTGGGTTTAATGATACCTATGAAGAATATATCAATAATCTTAATGTAGTTTGGCAAGAATGTCATCGGGTTTTAGAGGGCGGTTGTCGGCTGTGTATTAATATTGGCGATCAATTCGCAAGATCTGTTTATTATGGTAGATATAAAGTTATCCCGATCAGAACGGAGATAATCAGGTTTTGCGAGACTATAGGTTTTGATTATATGGGCGCTATTATCTGGCAGAAAGTGACGACATGTAATACTACGGGCGGGGCTTCGATAATGGGCTCTTTCCCATACCCCCGAAACGGTATTTTGAAATTGGACTACGAGTTTATTCTCATTTTTAAAAAACACGGGGACACAAAACCTGTTTCAAAAGATATTAAAGAAGAATCGAAAATGACTATCGACGAATGGAATGAATTCTTTTCAGGCCATTGGAATTTCAGCGGAGAGAAGCAGGACAAGCATATAGCGATGTTTCCCGTGGAACTTCCGCGCAGGCTTATCAAGATGTTCTCATTTGTCGGCGATACGGTTCTCGACCCGTTCCTCGGAAGCGGCACGACGACACTCGCGGCGAAAAACCTCGAAAGAAACTCGATAGGTTACGAAGTAAACGCCGAGTATCTTCCGGTAATCAAAGACAAGATAGGGTTCTCGAATAGGACGCTTTTCAAAGACGCCGAATACGAGATAATCGTCGAAGAACAACCAATACTAAAGGCAAATAAGCTGTCGGAGTTGCCATATTTATTTAGAGACCCTTTGAAATTCGAGAAAAAGATCGATCCGCGAAAATTGAAATTCGGCTCGGTAATTGAAAAAAGTGATTATGTTAATTGGAGTAAGAAATAATGCCAAAGGAATGGATTCTCAATTCCGCCACTAATCGCTTCCAGCTTAATTTCAAGCGCAATGTCGGCGCGGTCTCCGAAGCTATAAGGCTTTGCTCGCCTAAAACCATGGAAGAATGGGAGGAGTATTATTTCGCAAAGGTTCGCTCTAAAGAACATATCGAAGACCTCGGTCGGAAACTCTATATCAAGATAACGGAGGTAATCTCCGCCGAAGTCGAGCAGATAACAGAAGAAGATTGTATCGAGTATTTAAGAACCTTGGTTATTGATCGAACATTCGATGGCTACATGACCGAGATAAAAACAATATATGGCCAACTCGAATCGGCTCTTGGTGTAAAAATTGAACCAGCACCGGACAATTGGGATAGGCTCTATAACGTGGATTTCTTCATTGAGGTTAGCAACAAGTTTATCGGTATCCAGATCAAACCGGCAAGCGGCGTTTCTCATATCTCTGAAATATTTAAGGAAAGATCGCTTCAGAAAAAAACGCATGAAGCCTTCACCGCGAGATTCGGCGGGAAAGTATTCTATGTTATCTCCATGAAAGACGGCCAAAAGAAGATAATCCAAAATCCGGAAGTAATTGAAGAGATAAAAACCGAAATCAACAATTTAAATAATATCAACCCTTAGGAGGTAAAATGACCAAAAAATTAACTCTCGCGATTGCGCTTCTCGCGCTTCTCTCTGTGGCAACAGCATTTGCGCAGGAAGAGGCCGCCGGCGCGACCAAAGAAGCCGGATGGTTTGACTGGGACGCCGGCACGCTCGCGCTCATCGGTGTTGGAGTTGCCGTTGTGCTGGCCGGGTTCGGCTCGGCAATCGGGATCGGAATCGCCGCGAATATGTCCATCGGTGCGATGCACGAGCACCCCGGACTGTTCCCGCAATTCTTACTGCTGTCGGCGCTTCCGGGAACGCAGGGTATTTATGGCTTTGTCGCGGGATTCCTTATTATACTCTGGACCGGCCTTCTGAACGACCCCACGGCGCTGGCCTCGCTCACTCCGATTCAGGGCTGGCATTTTCTCTTTGCGGGATTGCCGGTCGGCCTCGCCGGACTCGTCTCCGGAATCCATCAGGGCAAGGTCTGCGCGGCGGGGATCGGGCTGGTAGTGCGCGATAAGGCCAATGTTGCCAAGGCGATGACCCTCGCGGCCTTCATCGAGTTCTACGCGATCCTCGGTCTGCTCGCAAGCGTGTTAATCCTGCTCTCGATCAAGTAAAATGAGCATCGATGGAATTTTAAAGAAGATCTCCGCGGAGGCGGACGCCCAGATTGCGGCCTTGGAGGCCGAGAATAGAGCGACGATCGAGGAGCTCAAGGCCGAGGCCGAAGCGAAGATTACCACTATCAAGACCGAGGCCAAGTCGCGAGCCGAGGCTGAGAAACAGCGCGCCTTCGAGCAAACACTCTCGCGCGAGGAGGCAAAGCTTCGTGTCGAGCTTCTCGCCGAAAAGCAGAGGATCGTCGATGAGGTCTTCGAGCGCGCCCGTGCGAGGATCCTCGGGCTTCCACCGGACGAGCTTCGGAAAAGATACCTCGCGCACCTTAAGTCCTTCGGCGAAAAGAGCGGAACGATAATTGTCGGGGCAAAGGACGACACTCTGCTCGACGCCGGTTTCATCAAATCGGCCGGCGAGGCCCTCGGCGGATCGTTCAACCGCGAGCTCGCTACCGACTTCGATCACGGTTTGATACTAATCGCCGGTAAAATCCGCTACGACGCCCGTTTCGACGAGCTTTTCAATGAGATTATCGAGGGCAAAACCGACGAGGTCGCGGCGATGTTGTTCTCGGGGGAGGGCCAATGAGCCTGAATGTGCCCATGGTCGTCTCGCCGGACGCCCGTTATGCCTACGCCTCGGGCGTTGTTCGCGGCAAGTGGGAGAAGCGCCTGAAAAAGGCCGACTTCGCGCGTATTCTCGAATCCCGACCGGAGGAGGTCGGCAAGGTTATTGCCGAGCTCGGCTATACCGGCGCCGATAGCGATATCGAGGCCGCGCTTTCCGCGGAGTCGCTTCGATTGGCTGATCTCGTTGAATCGCTCATCGAAGACGAGGGTCTGGCGGCTCTGCCGAGGATATACACAGACTTCACGAACTCCGCGGTGGCGGTAAAGGCGTCTTTGTTCGGCTTCGACGCCGAACCCCTTTTCCTTATTGGTGGAAATCTTACACTCGAAATGATCGAGGGACTGCTCTCGGGGGGGATATCCCCTCAGAATGCCCTCCAAGAGGAGTTACGCGAGGCGATGATCTCGGCGAAACGAGCCTTTGCCGAAACGAGCCTTCAACTGACAATCGATGCGGCGATCGACTCCCATTTCGGCGCGGTGATGAAACGCCTATTCTTCGGTTCGGGCAGAGAGTTCCTTGCCGAGTTCACCCGAAGATGGCTCGATTATAAAAACTTCACAGCATACCTGAGGCTTCGCACCGCGGGTTTCGATATCGATCTCTTCAAGGGCTTTTATATCGAGGGAGGCCATCTCGACCGCGAGGATTATTCCCGTTGGGAGGATGGCGAAATCGACGCGATAGCATCGAGACTTGTGTTCTCGATCTATGGCAAACCCTTTGCCGATGCGGTTGCCACCTCGATCCGCGAGAAAAACTTCGCGGGAGTTTCCTTATTTTTCGAGGAGCTTCTCGAGGAGTTTCTGCGGGACAATATCTTCGTTCCCTTCGGAGTCGAGGTCGTGCTTGCCTTTGCACTGCTCAAGATTCGCGAGATTCGCACGGTCGGCGCAATCGTGCGAATGAAATCCGCCAGACTCGAAAAAGAGGCAATTACCGAAAGGGTTCGCTATGGCGACATATAAAACCGCGGTTATAGGCGATATAGCCACTACCTTGCCCTTCAAGGCGATGGGCCTCGATACGGTTGTCGATAACGACGAAACCGATTTGGCCGAGGCCTTCGACAAACTAACCGAATCCGGCGAATACGGCGCAATTTTCATCACCGAGGAATCCGCCGAAAGGATAGCCGACCGAATCGAGGCTGTTCGATACGAGCCTCTGCCATCGGTGATACTCATTCCCACTGTTCGCGGCTCGCTCGGAAAGGGCAAAAACGCTGTTCGCGAGACGATGAAGCGCGCCGCCGGACGCGACATTATGGGGCCTGCATGACAAACGATATGTTTTACTCAAAGGAGGAAAGATGAAGGAGGTGTTGTTTCTTATCTGTATGACGGTCGTTGTCTCGGCGATGGCCTATACCGCAATGGACTATATGCCCGTTGAGGTGGGGAATTTTTGGGTCTATAGGGATTCATCGAGCGAGGGTATCGACTCGTCGATGACTCGAATACCCGGAACAACGATATTCGAAGGAATCCCATGTTATGTCGTCGAGGAGGGGCCGATGGCCTCCGAAGAGAACGACACAAGCTTCTGGTTCTTCGACGATGGGGCGTTGTTCGTAGTCCAATACGATCCCGCCGAGGAGGGCGACTTCTTCTTGATTAACATGTTGCCGGCCAGCTTCGAGCTTGGCTCCAGTTGGGATATGCTCTATATCGACACAACTTGGACCGTGGAAGGCTATGAATATTTTTATACAATGCACATCACCGGAAGCATCGACGCAGAGGAGAATGTCGTTGTCCCCGCCGGAGTTTTCATCGACTGTCCGCGAATCTTGAACTCGGGCTATTACAAAATGCTCGTGATGTATAGCGGGATGCTGATTGACTCAGACTCTTCGGATTTAGGGGAGGGATTAATCTGGCTCGCGGAACATGTCGGCGTCGTAAAGAGCTTCTCGATCGATTCCGAGGACGGTTCGGAGACGGTCTCGATTCTAACGCGCTACAACTTCTCTGGAATCGACGAGGCGAAATTGCCCTCATATAGCGCTCTTTCGGCCTTCCCGAACCCCTTCAACGCCGCGGTGAGTATCGATGTCCCCGAGAACGTCGAGACTGTCGAGTTCTTCGACCTCTCCGGAAGGCTCGTCGATTCGGTGCCGGTGGTCTTCGGCCAAGCCCGTTGGAACCCGCCCTCGGGAACAAGCGGCGGAATCTATTTAGCGAAGACAAAATCCGGCTCGGAATGGCTTTCGAAGAAGATAGTGTATCTGAAGTAGGTTATAGGTTCTGGGTTATGGGTTATAGGTAAGACCGAGGCCGGAACTCAGGCGAATAACGGAAAAAAGGTAAAGGGTTAAAGGTAAAAGGTAAAGGGCAAGAATCGTTTTCGTCCCCTTTTACCCAGCCCGAAGGATTATTGTGGAACGTAGGGGCGGGTCTCGCGCCCGCCCCAAATTTTAAGATGATCGATCAAAAAAGAATTACAGCCGATATTGTATCCGAGCTCGAATCGCTCGCCGATCCGGCCTATCGCGAGCAACTGCGGGGCTATTTTAGCGAGGAGATCAACCCTATCGGAGTTAGGTCGAAAGCCGTGCACAATGTAGCTTCGCGCCACTGGCAGAGTATGAAAAAAGAGCCGAAAGAGCGTATTTTCGAGCTTTGCGAAGTTATATTCGAGCGCCGTATCGTCGAGACAACGACCATAGCTATCGATTTTCTATGGAACCTCCGAAAGAAGCTCGAAAGATCGGATTTCGCGCGCCTCGAACGCTGGCTCGACGACTATGTCGATAACTGGGGAACCTGCGACAATCTTTGCGGGCGCGTAGTGGGCTATTCTATCCGCGAGAACCCGGAGTTCGCCTCGTCGCTTAAAAAATGGGCGCCTTCGGATAACCGTTGCGCGCGAAGTGCATAGAAACGGGCGTGACAGCCGGATAACGGCGTTGTTTTGATTGTTAGGTTTTTGAAAAAGTATATTTATAAATCAAATATTTAAGGAGTCTCTATGTCCGAAGAGAAAATCGGTCGGGTAATCAAGGTCTCGGGGCCGCTCGTAGTCGCCGAGAATATGACCGGCGCTAAAATGTATGATGTAGTCCGGGTATCCGAGCAAGGGCTAATCGGCGAGATTATCGAGCTTAAGGGCGATCTCGCGTCGATACAGGTCTATGAGGAAACCGGCGGCATGGGCCCCGGCGAACCTGTGCATTTGACCGGTTCGCCGCTTTCTGTGGAGCTTGGCCCGGGGCTTTTAACCTCGATCTACGACGGCATCCAGCGCCCGCTCGATATAATCGTTCAGAAGGCCGGCGATTTCATCTCGCGCGGCGTCACGGCCGATAAACTCCCGCGCGACAAGAAATGGGATTTCAAGCCCGTGGCGAAGGTCGGCGACAAGCTCATCGCCGGCGATATACTCGGCACCGTGCAGGAAACTTCTATCATCGAGCACAAAATAATGGTGCCTCCGGGGATCTCCGGCGAGGTCGTTTC
The DNA here is from genome assembly GCA_002428525.1 of bacterium UBP14_UBA6098. GTDB lineage: Bacteria > UBP14 > UBA6098 > UBA6098 > UBA6098 > UBA6098. The sequence continues at coordinate 14,739 of DIWU01000006.1, read as the reverse complement.
CATCGAGGCCGGCGAGTTTACTATCGAGGAAGATATCTGCGTCGTTCGGGGCGAGGACGGCGAACATAAGATAAAGATGTCCCATCGATGGCCGGTGCGCCAGTCGAGGCCTTTCAAGAAAAAGCACCTTCCGCGCACACCGCTTACCACCGGCCAACGCGTTATCGATACATTCTTCCCCGTCGGCAAGGGCGGAACCGCTTGCGTCCCGGGGCCTTTCGGCTCGGGTAAAACCGTTATCCAGCACCAGCTGGCCAAGTGGGCCGACGCGGACATCATTGTCTATGTCGGTTGCGGCGAACGCGGCAACGAGATGACCGATGTTCTCAACGAATTCCCCGAACTCAAAGACCCGAAGACCGGCGAACCGCTCATGAAACGCACGGTTCTTATCGCCAATACATCGAACATGCCGGTTGCGGCGCGCGAGGCCTCAGTCTATACCGGAATCACCATCGCGGAGTATTTTCGCGATATGGGCTACTCCGTGGCGCTGATGGCGGACTCGACCAGCCGATGGGCGGAAGCCATGCGCGAGATATCCGGCCGACTCGAGGAAATGCCCGGCGACGAGGGCTATCCGGCCTATCTTGCGCGGCGTATCGCCGAGTTCTACGAGCGCGCCGGTTGGGTGGATACGCTCGGCTCGGAAGAGCGCATCGGCGCATTAACTGTTATTGGCGCGGTGTCGCCTCCGGGTGGAGATTTAGCCGATCCGGTAGTGCAGGCGACGCTTCGCGTGGCTCGTGTGTTCTGGAGCCTCGAGGCCGAACTGGCCTACCAACGCCATTATCCGGCCATCTCATGGCTCAACAGCTACTCGCTTTACGGCGATGTTTTCGACGAATATTACCGCGAGAGCGTCTCACCCGAATTCCCGGATAATCGTGTAAAAGCCATGGCAATCCTTCAGACCGAGGCCGATCTTCAGGAAATCGTCAAACTCGTAGGCGCGGAGGCCCTCGATGCCCCCGACCGCTTGACCCTCGACTCCGCGCAGTCGATCCGCGAGGACTTCCTCCAACAACACGCCTTCAACGAGATCGACACCTTCTGCTCCATCGAAAAGCAGGACCTCATGCTGAAGGCTATCCTGACATTTGAGGCGGAATCACGGAAAGCTCTTGCGGCCGGTGTTCCCTTTAAGGCTATCGACGAGCACCATATCCGCGAGGAACTCGCGCGCATGAAGCGCATTCCCGAGTCGGAGGCTGTCGCCAAGATAAAATCGATAATCGAGCGCATCCCGAAGGAGCTTGGCGCGCTGGCAAAATAGGATGAAACCGGAACAGGTAAATAGAAAACTGCTTTGGGATTACGATTGGGACGAATCGGAGTTCGATACCGAAGAGTTCGAGCGCTGGTATGTCCAGCGCGTCCTAACGCGCGGTTGCTCTGCCGATGTCGAGAAGGTGGGGATCGAGAAGATAAGGGAATTATTCGATTCTCTGCATCTACCCCCTAAAATAAAGAGATTCTGGGAATGGGCATTGGAGGAAAAATGGCTCGCGAAGGCGTAATTACGGAATTCCATAGCGATCTTTTAAAGGCGGTCGGAAGGTCTCCCTTGAAAGAGTTATTTTATCTAAGCGGCGGGACTGCGCTTGCGGAATTTTACCTCGGACATCGCTATTCCGAAGACCTCGATTTCTTCACTTCGATTGAAATGCACCTTCCGAAACTACCGGAAATACTCACTGAAATATCGAAGTCCGTTTTCGCCGAGATAGAGATACAAAGGAGTTTCGAGCATTTTGCCAAGGCTTTTTTCACAAGGGATAACGATACTATCGCAACGGATTGGGTTTGCGATACGCCTTTTCGACTTGGGAAAACGCTATTCGACGAAGAACTCGGTATCCATTACGACGATATCGACGACATCGGCGCGAACAAGATAAGCGCTCTTTTCGACCGGGCGGACATCAAGGACTTCGTCGATCTGTTCTTTCTCGATAAAGAGGGTTATTCATTTGGAAACCTGTTCGAGAAGGCTAACGAGAAGCATGTTGGTCTCGATAGGCTTTGGATGGTTTACGCATTGGAGCAAATCAACCACAAGGAGAAGCTTCCGCGAATGATTAAACCAGTATCGATCGAGGAACTGCGCGACCATTTTCTGAAAATAGCGAAGGAACTCGAGGTGTTTTAAAGGAGCCTCTTATGGTCGACATGATTCTGCTGGATGGAGTGAGATATTGCCGCTACTCGCCGAAAAACGAGGACGAGTTCGAGCGCTTGGTGGTCGAAAACGCCGCGCAAATATTCGGCGAGGAGGCGATCTATCTCGACATAAAGAAAAAAATAAAAACCGAATGGGGACAGGGCACAATACCGGACGGTTATCTTTTCTATCCCGAGCAGAAAAGGTTTGTTCTTGTCGAGATCGAACTTTCGACTCACGATGTTTTTCGGCATGTCAGCCCGCAACTCGGGACTTTTATAAATGCCTTCTCTAACTATAAGTCTCGTAAAAAGTTAGCTCAAATAATACAAACACAGATCGAGGATGACGTAAATCTGAAAGCGCGGATCGAAAAAACCTGCATGGGAAAAGGAATATTCGATCACCTTTTCAATGAAATTTTCGAGACAATGGAGGATGAGAAAAATTTCGAGTGCATAGTCGTTGTCGAAGAAGAAACAATTACATTTAAAAACTCCTTATGGACATTAAATCCTCGCCCTCAACTTCTCGAGGTGGCGGTTTATGCCCGCGAGGGCGCAGAGATGGTGAAAGCGCTGAGGTTTGTGCCGCAGTTCAATTTCGTCCCGGCGAGGACGGAGCTAATACCTGCGAAAAAAGCCACAGAGGCTGCGCCGGTAGTCTCGACCGACGGAATCGATTTCCCTGTCCCGGTTTATGCCGACTACAAAGGCAAACACTTCGAGGGCAGGCTTTTCGCCGATGGCTCGGTCGAGGTGAACGGTGAAAAATTTAACTCACCGAGCGGCGCGGGAAAGGCCGCGAAAGATGGTAAGTCAACTAACGGTTGGACTTTTTGGCAAATCTCAAATAGCAAAGAAACTATCGATAAGCTGTATCACATTATTAAAGGGACGAAGAAAGAATATAGGTCTTCGCCGGAAGACCTCGATACAATTATCGTTCCAGCCCAAGAAGACGGTTTTCAAGAAACCTTCCTCGGAGAAAATTGTTGGTATGCTATTCGCCTCAATGAGAGAAAGATACCGAATCTGAGATTTATCGCCGTTTATCGCAAAGCACCGGTTTCTGCAATAACTCATCTCGCCGAAATTGACCGGATCGAGAAATATAAGGATACCGGAAAGTTTATTGTTTATTTCAAAGGCATGGCGAAGGAGATAAATCACATTAAAAGGGTTAATGGCGGTTTCGCGCCTCAATGTCCGGTATTTACGAATTACCAAAGGTTGATCGAGGCAAAATCTACCTCTGATGCTATCTGATTTTTGGGGCGTCATCGATGATTTTGCGGGTGCGGTGCGGTTGAAATAGTCTTTTGCCTCTTTCAATCCGCCTTCAAGGTCTTTGAAATTGAGGATGAAGCCTTGAAAATGCAAAAAAGGTCTTACAAAACATAGAACGATATAAGGTTAGCGATTATGAGAAACATGGATTAAAACTGGAGATATCATGGATAAAAAACACAATATAGGCTACCTATCGATTCAGGTCGAGGTCAACGACGACGGTTTCCTCGCGCGATGTGCCGACATCGAAGGCGCGTTCGCGGAAGGCGACACAATCCAAGAGGCCATTTTCAACTGCATCGATGTGATCCAGATGATCTTCGCTTACCGAAAAGAGCGCGGTGAAAAGACCCTCGACCACACACAGGAATTGCCGGAAAAAAGAAACACCGCCCCAAAGAGGCGGCGTCGGACTAACGATACTATCGTTAGGGCTGTTGCATATATAAAATATATACCATATTAAAAATGTCAATAGATAAAAAAAGAGTAATTGCATACATAGATGGTTTTAACCTATATTTTGGAATACGAGATAAATATGGGCGAAAGCTTATTTGGCTTGATGTAGCCGAGTTGTCTAAGAACCTTTTAAAACCTTATCAGTCTTTAATACAGGTAAAATATTTTACTTCCCGGATTATCGCGCCAGCAGAAAAAGTGAAAAGACAAACTATATTTTTAGAGGCTATAGAGACTTTAACTGACATAGAATTGGTTTTTGGAAAATATCAGTTTGAAGAGAGGATTTGCAGGAATTGTGGTTTTATCGATCAAGTTCCGCATGAGAAAGAAACAGATGTGAATATCGCTGTTGAATTAATTTCAGACGCTTTTAACAATGAATTCGACGAAGCTTTGTTAATTTCGGCAGATGCCGACCTTGTCCCAGTATTATCGAAGTTTAAGCTGATGTATCCACAGAAGAAAGTTATTATCGCTTTTCCGCCAGCAAGGTTTTCAAAAGAAATTGTTAGCCTCGATTTCCCTTATTTTACCGTAGGGAGGAGAAAACTTGAGATTAGCCAATTACCGGACGAAATTGTTACAATGAATGGTTTTGTTTTAAATAAACCGGAAGAATGGAAACGAAATCGAAAGAAAAACTCTTGAAAACGCAAAAAAAGTCTTACAAAACATAGAACGATATGGACTTAGAAGAAAAGGAATAATATGCGCGGGAAAATTAGTGTTGTTATCGAGAAAGATGAGCACGGCTATTACGCCTTCTCGCCGGAACTCCCGGGTTGCCACACTCAGGGCGGGACCTTCGAGGAGGTTCGTGCTAATATCGAGGAAGCGATAGAGTTATATCTTGAGACGCTTACCCCGGAGGAGGCCGAAGGCCTTTTAAGTAGCGATATTTATACAACCTCTATGGAGGTTACGGTTGGTTAGGATTCCATTTTTAAAAGCCCAAGAGGCCGAACGGATGCTGTTGAAGGCCGGTTTCGAGCTTCTCCGGTCGAGAGGAAGTCACCGTATCTACGCTTTCGAGAAGATAAAAGTAGTCGTGCCTTTCCACGCGGGTAAGGAACTGCACCCAAAGGTTATTAAAGGGATTCTCGAAGCAATTAACAAGGCAACAAATAAAGAAGAGTAATTTAATCGAATTTATGAAATGAAAATAAAACGGAGGTTACAATGTTAAAAGAATACCGGACGATTACCGAGGTCGCGGGGCCGCTACTCGTTATCGAGGGGGTCGAGGGCGCGACCTACGAGGAACTGGTCGAGATCACCCTTCCAAGCGGCGAAAAGCGCCGCGGCAAGGTGCTCGAGGTCAACCGCGACAAGGCTGTTATCCAGCTTTTCGAGGGCACCACCGGTGTCGATGTCTTCGGCTCGGGCGTGCGATTTCTCGGGCGCGGCATCGAGCTGGGAGTGTCCGAGGATATGCTCGGGCGCATCTTCGACGGCCTCGGCCGCCCCATCGACGACGGCCCGGAGATTCTGCCGGACAAGCGTCTCGATATTAACGGCGCGCCGATCAACCCTTACGCACGCGAGTTCCCGAACGAGTTCATTCAGACCGGCGTATCGGCGATCGACGGCCTGAACACGCTTGTCCGCGGGCAGAAACTGCCGATATTCTCAGCCTCCGGGCTTCCGCACAACATGCTCGCGGCGCAGATCGCGCGGCAGGCAAAGGTGCTCGGCACCGAGGAGAAATTCGGCGTGGTCTTCGGCGCGATGGGCATCACCTTCGAGGAGGCGGAGTTTTTCCGTCGCGAGTTCGAGGGCACCGGCGCACTCGAGCGCGCGGTGCTTTACCTCAACCTCGCCAACGACCCGGCCATCGAGCGCATCTCGACGCCGCGAATCGCGCTGACGACAGCGGAGTTTTTGGCCTTCGAGCTTGGAATGCATGTGCTGGTGATCATCACCGACATGACCAACTACTGCGAAGCCCTTCGCGAGGTTTCGGCCTCGCGCAAGGAGATCCCCGGCCGGCGCGGTTTCCCCGGATATCTATACACCGACCTCGCCACGCTCTATGAGCGCGCCGGCAGAATCAAGGGCAGAAACGGCTCGATCACGCTGATTCCCGTGCTGACTATGCCCGAGGACGACAAAACCCACCCGATCCCCGACCTTACGGGCTATATCACCGAGGGGCAAATCTACCTCTCGCGCTCACTCCTGAAAAAGGGCATCACGCCGCCCATAGATGTGCTCCCGAGCCTCTCGCGCCTTCGCCAGAAGGGAGTCGGCAAGGGCAAAACCCGCGAGGATCACGACGATTTGTTCAATCAGGTCTATGCCGCCTATGCGCGCGGCAAACAGGCGCAGGAACTCGCGGTTATCCTCGGCGAGGCCGCCCTCTCCGATCTCGACAAGCTATATCTCGAGTTCGCAGGCGATTTCGAGGAGCGCTATGTCGGACAAGGGTATAACACCGACCGCACGATTGCAGAGACACTTGACCTCTCGTGGGAGCTTCTTTCAAAATTCCCGCACCGCGAGCTGAAGAAGATCGACGAGAAGTTCCTTCGCGAACATTTAGACAAGGCCGCCGAGAAATAGGGCCTTCGATATAGCCCACAAAAGGCGCAGAAAAGCGCCTTTTTTTATATCTTGACAAAGAGGTTGATATTAAATAGTTTAATAAAATATGTCCACTATCTCTACATAATTAACACTCAAAAAATGGAGGGCTGATGTCCCACAAAAAACTCTTTATTCCCGGACCAACTGAAGTTTTACCCGACATCCTCGAGGCAATGGCCATGCCCATGATCGGCCATCGTAGCAAAGACTACGCCGCGCTTCAAGGTGAAACAACCCCAAAGGTTCAACAGTGTCTCTACACCAAGAATCAGATCATCCTCTCGACAAGTAGCTCCACCGGCCTTATGGAGGCCGCGGTGCTGAATTTCGTTCGCCCGGGCAAAAAGGTTCTCGCATGTATGTGCGGCGCCTTTTCCGACCGTTGGGCGGGGATCGCCAAGGCGAACAACAAAGAGGTTATCGAGCTGAAGGTCGAATGGGGCAAGGGAATCCACCCCGAGATGATCGACGATATCCTTAAAAAACAAGCCGGCGAGATCGACCTCATCCTGCTCGTCATGAATGAGACCTCCACCGGTGTAATGAACCCGGCCAAGGAGATTCAGGCCGTCGTCAACAAATACAAGGACGCCGGCGTCCTGATGGCCATCGACGCGGTCAGCGCGATGATGGCGGTTCCTATTCACACCGACGATTGGGGCATCGATTTCGTCCTCGCCGGAGTGCAGAAGGCGTGGAGCCTTCCCCCGGGGCTGGCAGTCGCCGCGATGAGCGAGCGCGCGATCGAGCGCGCTAAGGAAGTCCCGCACCGCGGATATTATTTCGATCTCCTCGAGTATGTCAAATACAACGAGAAGAACCAAACCCCCTCGACGCCGGTAATCAGCCTGATCAACGCCCTCAATGTGATGTGCACGCGCATCCTCGATAAGGAAGGGCTTGATAACCGTTGGGCGCGCCACGCCCGTCAGGCCGATATGGTCAGAAACTGGGCGCTTTCCCGCGGTTTCGAGCTGTTCCCCGAGAAGGGCTTCTATTCGCAGGGGCTGACCTGTATTAAAAACAACAAGGAGATCAATGTCGCCGACCTCAATTCCGCCCTCGGAAAGCGCGGGAAGACTATCTCGAACGGCTACGGCAAGATCAAGGACGCCACCTTCAGGATTTCACATATGGGCGATATCTATGAGAAGGACCTCGCGGAGCTGTTGGCCGACATCGACGATATCCTCGGCTACAAGTAGGCTTTGCCTAACTAACTGAATTACAAGGAGATAAATATGGCTAAGATAATGATCTGCGACAAAATGGATCAGGCCTCGATCGACGAGATCAATTCCCGTTGGGGTTGTGATGTCATGACCGGCCAAACCCCCGAGGGCCTCGCGAAAACGATCGGCCCCTATGAGGGGGTTGTTATCCGCAGTGCGACCCAGGTTCGCGCGGTTGCGATCGACGCGGCGAAGAACCTCCGCGTGATAATCCGCGGCGGCGTCGGAATCGACAATATCGACCACGAATACGCCCGCTCGAAGGGGATCGATGTCCGCAACACGCCGGCCGCCTCCAGCGACGGCGTCGCGGAGCTCGCGCTCGGCATGATGTTCTCGCTCGCGCGGCATATCCACAAGGCCAATGTGACAATGCGCAAGGGCGAATGGAACAAGAAGGAATACGAGGGCATCGAGCTTGCCGGAAAGACGCTCGGCATCATCGGGATCGGCAGAATCGGCCAGTCGCTGGCGAAGAAGGCGCATGCTTTGGGCATGACCGTTATCGCTTGGGACAAGTTCGTCGAGAAATCGCCGCTCGACTTTGTCGAGATGGTTTGCTGTATCGATAAATTATTGGCCAAGTCGGACTTCGTCAGCCTGCATATTCCAAAGGCCGATGGCTTCGTCATCGGCGCGGAACAGTTGAAACTGATGAAACCGAAAGCGTATCTCGTTAACGCCGCCCGCGGCGGTGTCGTCGATGAGGCCGCGCTACTCGAAGCGCTGAAGGCCGGAACGATCGCCGGTGCCGGAATCGATGTCTGGGCCAAAGAGCCGACGGACAATCAGGCGTTAATCGACCATCCGAATGTCTGTTGCACTCCGCACTTGGGCGCTTCGAGTGTGGAGTCCCAAGAGCGCGTCGGCGCGGAGGTCATCAAGGTTCTCTCCGAATACTTCGGCTGAAACTTCAGCCCGATAATCTGAAACCGAGGGGGCGAAAGCCCCCTCTTTATATCTTTTTTTCTTCGGACTAATTATGGATAGGAGAATTCGTTGAGTCGAATAATGGTGATTTTTTTTGTTGCGTTCGCTTGTTTGATTGCCGGCTGTTCCAAGAAACCGAGCGATCCGGTCGATATTCCCACTAAAGCCTTCGATTTATATTTCAGTCGGCCGTGGGAGAGCGACACGGTTTTCGAGATGTTTAAAGCGGTTGTCGAGGCGGACACCAATATCGATTTCGTCGAGTTCAGTTTCGGCAATGTAACGGTTGTTGACAGCACAAAGCCTTATGTCGCAAGTTATTCGGTATCGAATTACAGTCCGGGGGCATATAGAGTTCGAGCGCAGGGGTGTCTCGCGGCCGAGTGTGAATCTACCGAGGTGGATATTATCATTAGCTCGGCTTTATGCGATTCTTCCGCTCCGGTAATCCTAAACGGCCTCACTATTCCCTCGGATCGGGTCTATAGAAGCGAGTCGGGCTGTGTTCTCGGGCTATATCTCAACTCGATGGGCCTCTCCGATCCGAATTGCCTTTCGGGAATCGAGGCCTACAGCAATACTCTCAAATGGCTTTACCTCAACGATAACGAGCTTAGCTCTTTGAACCTTCAACCGCTTCAGGGCTTCAGGTCTCTCGAGTTGCTCAGCCTCGAAAACAATACGATCGGCTCTATCGACCTTTCCCCGATGGCCGATCTTTCGAGCTTCGAGGTGTTGAATATATCAAATAACCGATTAAATACCATAAACTTGCACCCAATCGCCACCTGCCCGAAGTTAAGCGACCTCAGGCTCGAGAATAACAGCCTTTCCTCCGCGCTCTTCTCGGGTTTGGCCGGTTGCACGGAGTTGAAATACTTATATCTCAAAAACAATAATTTCACCACGATAAATACAAATTACCTCGCCAACTCGAATAAACTTGTCGAGCTTGACCTTCGGGACAACCAAATCGCGACAATCGACCTCTCCGGCCTTTCAATGCACACGCGCCTCGAAAGACTGCTCCTTTCAGGGAACTCTTTGGGCGGTATCGACCTCGAGGGAATTGCCTCTTGTATAAGCCTCGTCGAGATAGACCTCGGATATAATTCATTGACTAATATAGACTTAGCCCCAATTGAAAATCTCGTTCAGCTTCAAGTCTTGAGTTTTTGGGTGAACGGCCTAATGCGGATAGACCTTTCCCCTCTATCCGCTTGTAGCGATCTGCGCGAATTATATATGAGCAGAAACCTTTTTGAAGAGATCTCGCTCGAAGCGCTCGAAGATTGCACGGAACTGAGAAAACTCCATATCGGCGCGAATTATCTCCGAGAAATCGATCTTGAACCGCTAATCGAATTGCCGAGACTCGAAGAGCTTTGGATCAACTACAACTACTTCGACCAGATCACTTGCGGCCCGATATGCGATTTTATAGACCTTCGAGCTACAGTTCTCGTAGTCGTCGAGTGTTCCTGCGAATAGCCGGAGCTTGACAGAGCGCGATTTGCGATTATCATTCATAAAGATCGCATTTTGCATGGAGGTTTGCGATGAAAATAAACACCCTGATCGTGGGCGCCGAACAGCTACTGACTTTCGACGATTTCGGCGGAAGGGTTCCGCTACACGGCCATAAAATGAACGAGATAGGCATCGTCGAAAAGGGCGCCGTCGCGATTTCCGGCAACGATATCGTCGCATACGGCGAAACGCACGACCTCCTGTCCGAGCTCGAGATCGACGGCGAAACCAAGATCATCGACGCCAAGGGGAAGCTCGTCACGCCGGGGCTGGTCGATTCGCATACACACCCGGTTTTCTCCGGCACTCGCGAGGCCGAATTCGCTATGCGTATTCGCGGGAAATCCTATATGGAGATCGCCGCGGCCGGAGGAGGGATTTTAAATACCGCAAGGAGAACCAGATCGGCCTCGCGCGAGCAGATGGCCTCCGACGCGAGCCGTTATCTGGCGTGGATGCTCGGGTCGGGCACAACCACCGCCGAGGCGAAATCGGGCTACGGCCTGAGCCTCGAATCCGAGATGGCCATGCTTCAAGCGATCAAGTATCTCGGGCAAACCGAGAAAATCGACCTCGTCCCGACCTTTCTCGGCGCTCACGAATTCCCCGAGGAGTTTCGCGGTGGGGGGGAGGATGACTATATCGCAGTTCTTTGTGACGAGATGATCCCTAAAATCGCCGAAAGCGAGCTCGCGAAATTCTGCGATGTCTTCTGCGAAGCGGGGGTTTTTAGCCTCGATCAGACAAGAAGGATTTGCGAGCGCGCGAAGGAGTTCGACCTCGGAATCAAGCTCCACGCCGACGAGATCGAACCGATGGGCGGCACCGAGCTCGGTGTCGAACTCGGCGCTGTGAGTATCGACCATATGGTCGAGGTCTCACAGCTCGGTATCGAGAGGATCGCCAATTCAAACACGGTCGCGACGCTTCTTCCGGGGACCTCGATGTTCCTCAACAAGGGCAAATTTGCCCCCGCGCGCGATTTGATAGAGGCCGGGGCGATAGTCGCCCTTGCAACCGATTTCAACCCGGGTAGCTCTCCCACGACCAATCTGCCGCTCATTATGAGCCTCGCCTGCGCCTCGATGCGCATGACTCCCGAGGAGGTTTGGTCTGCCGCGACGATCAACGCGGCCTTCGCAGTAGGCCTTGGCGACAAGATCGGCTCGATTTCCCCGGGCAAACAGGCGGACCTCACTATCTGGGATGTTCCCGATTATCGGCAGGTGCCGTATTTTTACGGTGTCAACCTGATGAACACAGTTGTCAAAAACGGCCGAATTGCGCTACGAAAATGAAGGTTTTAATAGCGATAGCGTCTTGTTTCCTGCTGTTCTGCGGATGCTGGTATAGCTTTACCTTGCGGCCTTATCCGGACATCGAGAGCGTTTTCGTCGAGGCCTTCACGAACGAAACCGACCGCTTCGAGCTGTCAACCTCGGTCACGGAGGGATTGATTGGGGAGCTTAGTTCAAGCTCGCTGTTGAAACTCGCAGGGCGCGAAAGCGCTCATTCGCAACTTAGCGGCGAGGTGAGCTATTTCAAAATCGAGGCCTACACCTACACCGAGGGGGAGGAACCGCTCGATTATCGTGTCACTGTCCGCGCGAGGGCGCGTTTCGCCAAGTCCGGCTCGGAACAGGCCTTCTGGGATATGACCTTCGAGGGTTTTTCGACATATCCAATCGACGAATCCTCAAAAAACGAAAGTCAAGCCATCAACGAGGCGGTTTCGATGCTTATCGGCCGCATTATCGACAGGCTTCGCACGGGTTGAGTCTTTTTCAACTTGACAGCACGGGCTTGGAATTATATAATTTCGTCGAAATATGCCGAAGTGGCGGAATTGGCAGACGCGCTAGGTTCAGGGTCTAGTATCCTTAAGGATGTGGGGGTTCAAGTCCCCCCTTCGGCAAAAGCTCAGAAATCAATGGCGTAAGTCATTGATTTTTCTTATTATATAAATAGGAGCAGAATGTGTTGTAACTATATTAACACAGGAGAAAATATGGCAACAAAAAGTAGAAAAGGCACTGGTGGTGTCAGAGTTTATAAACGGAAGAGCGGAATTTATTATTTAAGTTGGTATGAAGATGGCAAAAGAATTCAGAGAACAACCACATTTACCCAGAAAACTTTAGCAGAAGAAGACAGAAAAAAAAAGGAAGCTGAACTCTACTACGGGAAGTATGTGCGAAAATCCATGGGACTGGAGGATTTATTCAAAGAATTCGCAAAAAGTGTGACTACGAGGCACAAAGTTAGAACCGCTGACCGCTACATTGGAATTATCAAACACTTGGAAAATTTCTTCAATGGTAAAGGATTACTAGTCGAAAAAGTAACCCGTGAAGAGATTGAAGATTACATCTCATATAGAAAAGACGCGGGACTTGCAAATGCGACTGTCAACGACGAATTAAACCTTTTTCATCAGATATTCGAGTATGCTGTGGACATAGGTGCAACTTTAAGTAATCCAGTAAAAAAGACACCCAAGTTGAAGGAATCCCAAAAGGAACCTCCACGTTTTCTTACATCAGAAGAGATCAACATATTCCTTGGTGAACTTGAAAAAACAGCCCCACACAATAGATTAATAGCTGTTTTTATACTATATACCGGCCTTAGACTCAATGAAGTTTCTAATCTTATGTGGGACGATGTGGATTTTAAAAACAAAAAAGTAAAAGTCATTAATGGTAAAGGTGATAAATACAGAGAAATCCCGCTTCATCCACAAGCAAAGGATGCAATCGAGCAGTTCTATACGAATTTTTACTTCCATGGTCAAAAAACTGGCAATGTCTTTAGAACAAAATCTGGTGATGCATTAGCCGGTGGAAAACTATACCAGTCTTTTCGGCGTGCAGGAAAGCGAGCAGGTCTTTCCGGCATTATAGGCGTCCATACCTTAAGACACACTTTTGCTTCTCATCTTGCTATGAAAAATGTGCCAATCAGAACATTACAGGAATACATGGGACACTCAGATATCGAAACTACGATGATATACCTTCACCTCGCAGAATCGCATATTAAAGCTAGATTTTTAATACATAAGTCTCTAAAAGGACAGAACCCATTGGCGTTATAGTCAATGTGGTGCTACCTATCGGTAAAACGATCTTATTTGTTATAAGAAGCGGCTGGAGTGTCCTACCAACGTCCTTTTCGATTCATATTCGAATATTCATGGAATTCGAAGAATTTAACAACTGATGCATACCTGAAGCGCATCGACCTACCAACCATCGTAACTGGAAATAGAATCCCTTTCTTTTGCCATCCATCGTTTGACTGTTTTTAACGATACCCCAAAATACTTTTGCAGTTCTTTGCCTGTCATAAGGCAATTGGGGAGTAATTCATTGTTTTGGAACATTTTGTCCTCCTGGTGAAATTTTTGTCTTCCACCAAGGGTTTTTATTTCAAGAGTCTTAACGCGTGTATGTTGTGTTGATATAAAAGGACTTACACAATTATGTGTTGTATGATAATTGCGTTAACTATTGTTAATCATACGCTTTGCTTTAAGTATGCTGGGCGCAAAGTCTTTATTAGTATGCTTTTGCGGCAATTGATAGAATGAGCAGTTCGTGCCCACTTTTTTCAGTGGATTTCCGAAAAAAGTTCATATTTTTTTCATATTTTTTCGCCAGTATGACTCGAGACATAGAACAATAAGCCTTTCCGCGTGAAAATTGTTTTAATAATAATCGCGAACTTTATAGTTATTGCCAAAATCGTCAGGTCTTATTATCTTGATATCTAACTATTTGTTCGATTGGAGATACATGGCCATAAAGAAGTCCCAGCTCTATAGCTCTATCTGGCAGGCGTGCGACCAGCTTCGCGGCGGCATGGACGCTTCCGAAAGTCAAGTCCTAAATTTTCTGTAAATTCGTTTTAGGTTCAGTTTCGATTTCGGGTTTTGCTCGGTTTTCCATTGTTAAATAGCGTTTTCCGGTTGACCACTCCTCGGAATACTCCATGCATAGCGTTCCGCACATTCGAAGACAAGCTCGGACATTCGGAAAAATTCTGACTACGCGCGTCCTGCGCTTTAGCTCTTGGTTCACCCGTTCGAGCATGTTCGTGCTTTTTAGCTTTCTACGATGACTCGCCGGAAATGCATATATCGAAAACGTTTCCTCGATTGTCTCATCGAGCCACGCGGCGACATCGGGGCGGACTTGATGAAGCTTTGCAATCAACTCGGAAGCCATACTGCGCGCCTCCTCGACACTCTCTTCTTCCCAAATCCTCTTGACCATCGGGAGAAACTTACTCGCTTGATTTGGTTTGAGCTTGCTAGTGAAATTACGCACATAATGCACCGCGCATCTCTGCCAAACTGCGCCGTCGAAATAGCGGCGAATCGCGTTCATCAGGCCGCTATGTTGGTCGCTCACAATGAGTTGCACTCCCGATAGCCCACGCATCTTAAGCTCCTCGAACATCTCGCCCCAACTGCTCTCGCTTTCCGAATCGGCAACATAAACCCCTAAAATCTCTCGATAGCCCTCATCATCAATTC
>DIWU01000011.1 GCA_002428525.1 bacterium UBP14_UBA6098 | reverse complement strand
GAAGCCCCGGCATTAAAAAAGGGCGTATTCAATACGCCCCTACGAATCAATCCCCCTAAATCCCCCTTTCACAAGGGGGACTTCCCTATCCCCCCCTTCTCAAGGGGGGCAAGGGGGATTCTCCCCGGCGGCCTCCAAGCCGCCCCTCTCGTAACACCCTTTACCCTTTACCCTTTACCCTTCACCTTCTTCACACTACCTCAATCGTCCCCTCGCTCACCACCCCCACTTCTCCGACCGCGTTGAACGGCGTCGCGCGGTAGTGCCACTTCCCCGGATGGGGCACATTGTCGCGGAAAGGCAAGATTTCTTCCTCTTCGAGATCGTATTCCGTGATGAATGCCCAAGCCCCGGTCCCCTCGAGCTCGCGCTCCAAAACGCACTTCGGGCAGTCGAAAATCCTCGTGAAGATAATTTCCGTCGTCAGGGGCAGTGCGATCAAATTCACCTCGAACCCCGCCATCGGGCCGGGCCACGGCACCCCCTCGACCCCCGGCTCCGGCTCGCCCGGCTCCGGTTGCCCCGGCGTCCAAATCTGCGACTTCGGAACGAGGCCGATCTCCAGCATCCGCGGGTCGTCGTCGCCCCAGAGCGAGATCGCGCGGTGGCGGAGTCGGCTGAACATCTTCTCGCCGCGCCGACGAACCTCGTTTTTCAGAACCGTCGCCGCCTTTTTCTCGGCCTCCTCGTCGCGGATCTCGTCTTCGGCGATGTTCGTGTATTCGCCCGAAAGCGTGCGAAGCGCCTCGAAAAGCACCGCCGGAAGCGTGACGCTCGGAAGCTCGACTCCGATCGAGTCGTAGCCGGTGAGCATCGCGCGAACCATGATCTGAACGCCCTGCCGCGTGCGCGGAAGCTCGCCGTAAATGTCGAAACGCTCGTTGAGATACTCCTTGTCGTGGCCGCTCGCCAAGACCATCTCGCCGCGGATGTAGTCCTGACAAGAAACATACTGCGACTTCAACTCCTCGAACTTGGCGCTAAGCTCGACATTCTTCGCATCGACATCGGCGTTCTCCTCGACCTGCACGCTATATGCCGCGTCGAATTCGTCGGCATAACCCTGCATCTCGGTGATCTCGGCAGGCGTGTAAAGCAAATCCGTGCCGTGATCGCCGATACCGTTCGCCAGCGTATGCGCCCGTTCAGAGTGCTGTGCGTCGGTATCCTCGGTAAAGCTATTATTATTATATGGCAAAATGCCCTCCTTTGAAAGAGAATCTTAATGAAATGAAACATTCTTCGGCCTGAAAAGGCTATCCGCCGCGGAACTGAGTAAATTTTGCGGGGGAAGATCCTCGCGCGGTCAAAATTATGCATAAACGACACTCGCAGTGATGTAATCGAGTGTCGTTTGCGCCATTGCGTCCGTCGTTTATGTTGACGCGGCGGTCGTTTACTATCATGCGGCCGTCGATTAACTTGACGCGGCGGTCGTTTATTGATATGCGGCGGTCGATTATATTGACGCAAGCGTCGTTTACTATCAGGTAAGCGTCGATTATATTGACGCGCCTGTCGTTTGATATATATTTGCCCTTTTTTGGGCAAAAACCAAAGAAAACCGCAAGATCATTCAGACCGACGAACAAACGAATTTGTGATTTATCTTGTTAAAGAACAACAACTTCCGGCGTTCGGCCGGTTATTTTTTGGGTTAGGGTTGAATTCCGTTAATCCCGACAAATATTTATATTAACTCCACAGGGCGAAGATTATTTTAGTGTAGTTAAATGAACGTTGATTATACCATTAGTTTTTCCTTATAATGTCTATACTCGTTAGAAGATTATTTTTGTCGGATTGCAAACAATTCGGATAGCACTGTATTGAATAGTCATCTGAATCTAAAACATTTTCATATTTATTATTGAAATCGTCGATTGTATTTGAATTAAATATGTTAACCTTTTTACTATCACTATAGATTGCATTTTTAGAATCATTAAAACTCTTTAAAACGCTGCTTAACCAATCCTTAATTTGGGGTGTATCTTCTTTCCCAAAGACTATTAAACTCATTAATTCTATTTTATCTATAAGTTTTTCATAATCATTTGCATTTAGCGATATCCTTGCTTCTTTCAATAAAAACATATCATTCGTGCAGGCTATAGAAACGCCTTCTTCTATATAGCTTTCAAATATAAAACGAATATAAGGTTCTTTCTGAGATGCGTGAATTTCACAAGGAAGTATCATCATGTCTTTTTCATTAAATTTGTAAGCTAAAATATTATTAATAACTTTTTTTCTAACTATCCCTCTTTTAATTGCTTTTGCACCATTTTTAACTAAAACATAACCTTTCTCGGGGCTCATGCCATTATAAGCCGCCGTGAATAACAAATCTACAACGTAATTTTCCACCATCATGCTGTCATTTACGTCAGCACCAGCTTCAATTAATAATTTCAATATTTCAACATCGCACATAGTATCAACAGTAGCTATAAACAAAGGAGATACACCGCTTTCTGTTTTTGCATTTGGGTTGGCACCGCGTTCTAAGATTAATTTTACAACATCCGGATTATAAGTTCTAACTGCAGCAGCAATAATGGGCTCTTTTCCAGAAGTTGAATTAATATCAACGCCCAAGTTTAGTATTCTATTTATTAAAATGGTATCGCAAGTTAACAAGGAATATCCCAATACAGTTGTTTGATTATTATCAACAGCTTTAATATCAGCGCCTTTTTCTATTAATAAATTCGCAACTTCAAAGCTCTTAAAAACAATCGCACACATTAAAGGTGTTGCGTTAAACTCTGTACTTCTAAAGTCGATCTGTGCACCATAGTCCAATAAAAGCTTGACCATAGCTGTGTCGTTTTCTTTTGTTGCCCAAAATAGAGGGGTTCCTAAAGCAGAATCTTTTAAATCAGGATTCATCCCAGAAACCAAAAACAGTTTTACTACCTCTAAATTCTTATTATGAACTTCATTTAAAAAAGTCTGTTCATTATAATCCATTCCCATTTTTTGGATTTTTTCTTTTGCTTTTTCAGGACTCATCGTGCAGGATAAACTAAGTGTAATTATTATAATCGCACAAAGTGTTAGAATAGACGTGCATTTTTTCATTTTATTCCTCCTATGAGTTTGGGTTTTGAATAGACATAAAAAATCCCGCCTCAGTTTACCCGTGCGGGTTGGTTTAATTCAGTTTTTGTATGGCTTTCGTAGGGGGCAACGGCGTTGTCCCGTTTCCCGGGCGTATGCCATACGCCCCTACGGCCCCCGTCAATAATATTCGCGGGTTGGGGGTGTGCGGTGTATTTCATTCTATAGTTTTTCATAATAAGCTTAAACCCAATTTAAATTGCCTTTTGAAAAGCGCAAGAGGTTTTTCAAAAAATCTCTCATCTCCCCAGCTCCGGTTTGGCTTGGGGTTTGGTTATGGGTTTTCGGTCGAGGCCCTGCGGGTTTCCTCGTTTAACTCGGTCACACGCCTCGACCCTACGGTTCCCGTCAATAATATTCGGGGGTTGGGAGTGTGCGGCGTATTTCGGTGTCACTTTAACCATCGTAATCACAATATAAATCGTTCCCCCCGCGCGCGCAAGGTTTTTTCGCATACGGTAGCATATCCCCGGCTCCGGTTTGGCTTGGGGTTTGGTTATGGGTTTGGCTTTTTTCAATGTGTCGGAGGTGTCGGGGAGTTCGGGGCGTTTGCCCGCAAAGTAGTCCTCGGTGGGTCCGGGTGTTGCTTTATATTGCCTTGCGTTCGTCATCGTAAATGTTAATTTATATTGCGGTTTGCCGGAGCGCAAGGGGTTTTTTTCACTAAACCACAATTTTTTTGCAGGCAAGGGGCGTTTCATGCTTACTCGAAGCCTATGGGTTTCTTCTTCTTTTCCGGTGGCGCCATCAGCTCCTTTATCGCCTTAAAAACAACCGCGAACTGGCCGTCGTATTTCTTCTCCATCGCTTCGAGTTTGCGCTTCAAATCCTCATGAGCGGTGAGCATGCGCCGCAACCGCATGAAAGTCTTTATTATTTGTATGTTCACCTGTATCGCCCTCTCGCTGTTCAGAACGCTCGAGAGCATTGCCACGCCGTATTCTGTGAATGCGTAGGGGAGGCTTTTCGTGAATTTGAGGGGTTCGAGGTCATCACAAATTGTGATCAGCTCGTTTTTTTCCTCTTTTGACACGCGAAACATGAACTCCGCCGGGAACCTGGAAATATTTCGTTTCACCGCCTGGTTGAGAACGCGGGTCTCGACGCCGTAGAGTTCCGCGAGGTGCCTGTCTATCATGACCTTCTCGCCGCGAAGCTCGAAAATACGGTTCTCAATTTTGGTTATGTGAACGAGGTCGTTCATATCCCCAACTCCGGTTTGGCTTGGGGTTTGGTTATGGGTTTTCGGTCGAGGCCCTGCGGGTTTCCTCGTTTAACTCGGTCACACGCCTCGACCCTACGGTTCCCGTCAATAATATTCGGGGGTTGGGAGTGTGCGGCGTATTTCGGGTTATGGTCTTGCATTTATACTATGCCGAGTTTCGCCTTCAAATCCTCGTGGTCGGTCCAGTTCTTATTCGTCTTTTTCGTTTTGGCGGCGGCGTTGTAGTCGAGGTAGTCCTCCTCGATCTGCAGAAGGCGCAGGTATTCCTCGTAGTCGAGAACCACCGCAACCGGCGTGTCGTCTTCCTTAATAAGCTGTTTCGTAATCATCAGTAGGCCTCCTGCCTATGGCGCACTTCATAAATAAGCATTTCGTCTTCCACGGTTTCAAATATAATCCTGTATTCGCCCACGCGCAATCTCAAAAAAGTTCCGTATTTGCCTTTGAGGGCTTTAATGTCGTGTTTTCCGGTCGGCCTCGCGGCGAACTTTTCAATTTTATTAAAATTCTATTTACGGCTTTAGGGTCGCTTTTGGCAATAGCGGTCATTTGCTTGCAAGCCCTATCGTAATACTTAATTTTCATCGAATCCCCCCGTCGATTATATTCGGGAGGTGGGAGTGGGTGGCGTATTTCGGGTTATTCTTTTTCATAATCAGCCTAAAACCAATTTAAATTGCACACAAAAAAAGCGCAAGAGAAATTTTTCGCATAACCTTAAAAGATTTTTACGGGCAAGGGCAGAGGGCGTTTCGGAGGGTCGGGGGCGGCGCGCTGGCGCGGGGGTGGTCTCGGGGTTGCGGTGGGGATTTTTGTGCGGCGGAAGAATTGCTATTAGCATAAGACTGACGAATCGCAAAAATCGTGACAGCGCGCGGAGGTTCCTACGGACAAAGTTGTCCTCGGCGGTGAGGCCGTAGAGGTCATAGACCATGCGGTCGAAGGCGAGCATCTTTTCCACAAGCGAAAAGAAGATCGACGCGAGGAATCAGCATGTCCGTTCCCCGAAAAAGAATTGAACGAAGAAAAATATCCACTAATAATCATAATGGTTCCCCAAATATCTATAAAAGAATCCGGCACTTAGGCGAAATCCAAAGTATAATGCGGACTCTTCGCCACTGTATCCTAACGACGCGTCTAAACCATATTGGACGCCCACCGGCCATCTACTATCCATATAAAATTTAAAATAGGCGTCGAAGTATAGCATCTTATCATGTGGAATATATACAATCCCAATATCGCGTAACCCGGATTTATAGAGCTTAACTCGAGACAGGCCTAAAGCGATAACATCTTCAGTGCCGCTCGTATCGATTATGGATATGATTTTTATGGTCGGTCCTATACTATGCGAAACATTTATCGTATCATATTCGTGATACACTAAGATATATGAAGAGCGTTTTACGATACCTCCAAATAGCGAGTCGATGACAAGCGAGTCGAATGCGGATTCAGGATCGGGCATAATCTCCTTTTCCGACCATGAATACCCGCAAAATAACCTTGCTCTCTTGAACAGGGGATTACTGCCCCCCATTCCTAAACCGATGTCGCTACGAATGCTAAGAGCGTATTGGTTATGTAAGCCGTATGCATCGACAGCACCGCCAAAAGCGGGGCAATAGTTCTCTAATCCGAAATATAAATTCGGAAACAAGAGAAACATATCTTTATCGCCCGCAAAGTTTGAATTGACCATCAGAATGATGTAGCATATTAAACCGACAAACCTTATTTTCATTTTACTCTTTTTTTCTGCGCCCGCTCGCTGTTTCATTTCCCTTCCACGATTTTCTCTTCGTTCCCACTCTCCGCGTTGATATGTTTTTTTTCAATATTCGTTTCTCATATCCCCAACTCCGGTTTTTGTTCGGGGTTTTTGTTATGCGTTTGGCGCATTTGAGGGCGCGGCGGCCCTACGGTTCGAAAACTCCGATTCACCGATTGTAGGTGCGATGCGTGCGTCGCCCGTTGCGCACGCGCTGTATTTCGGTTTCCATTTCCTCATCGAAATCACAATATAAATCGTTATCACCGCGCGCGCAAGGGTTTTTTCGCGCACGGTGCAGTTGCCGTCGAGGCGAGTGGGGGGAGAGGTTGCCTCAAAGACGCGGCGCCATTTTTGCTTGACTCCGAGGCCGCTATAGCGTATTTTTTAACTCGCCCGATTTGGGCAAATACAACTTGAGAATGGAGTTCAATTGAGCCATCAAAAGATAGTTGTCCTCGATTTCGGTTCGCAATATACACAGCTGATTGCGCGCAGAATCCGCGAGATCGGAGTTTTCAGCGAGATTCACCCCTTCAGCGCACCGGCGGCGGCGTGGGCCGACTCATCGCTCATCGGGATCGTGCTTTCGGGCGGGCCGGCGAGCGTCCTCGAGGCGGGAAGCCCGATGATCGACAAAAGCGTCTTCGAGCAAGGTGTTCCGGTTTTGGGGCTTTGCTACGGCATGCAATTAATAGCAAAACTTTTCGGCGGAACGGTGGAGCGCTCGCGGACGCGCGAATACGGCCGTGCAGTCGCTACTTTCACAGGGGAGAATCCCCTGTTTTCGGGCATCCCCGACGGTTCGACCGTTTGGATGAGCCACGGCGACCATGTCGATCGCCTTCCGACAGGTTTCTCGACTATCGCCTCGACTGAGACACTGCCCATCGCGGCCTTCAGCAATCGCGATCTGCGGATTTTCGGGCTTCAGTTTCACCCCGAGGTCGGCCACACCGAGCACGGCACCGGGATGTTGCGGAATTTCGCTTACAAGATATGCCATGCAACGGGCGATTGGTCGATCGAGTCCTTCATCGATACCGAAACGAAGAGCATCCGCGAGCGCGTCGGCGCGGTCGAGGCCGTCGTCCTCGGCTACTCCGGCGGGGTTGACAGCGCAGTGACGGCGGCCCTTTTGGATCGCGCCCTCGAGCGCAACTTCTACCCGGTTTTCGTCGATAACGGCCTCCTTCGCCTGAACGAATCGAAGCAGGTTGCGGCGGATTTCGCGGCTAACTTCAAGCATAACTTGATAATAGAGGATGCCTCCTCAGAGTTTTTACAGGCTTTGAGCGGAGTGACAGATCCGGAGAAAAAGCGTAAGATTATAGGCGGCAAATTTATAGATATATTCACTAAAGCAGTGACTCATATAAGTAGTGTTAAGTATTTGGCACAGGGGACATTATATCCAGATGTAATCGAATCGGTCAGCACCAAAGGCCCAAGCGCGACGATCAAAACCCACCATAATGTCGGCGGCCTCCCCGAAAAGCTCAACTTCAAACTGATAGAGCCTCTGCGCTCGCTTTTCAAGGACGAGGTTCGGGCGTTGGGCGAGGCTCTCGGCTTGCCGCGACATATGCTTTGGCGGCATCCATTCCCCGGGCCGGGGCTCGCGGTGAGAATCCTCGGCGAGGTCACCGAAGAAAGGCTCGAAATCCTCCGAAAGGCCGACGATATCTTCATCCGCGCACTTCGCGACAGCGGCGAATACGACAATGTATGGCAGGCATTCGCGGTTTTATTGCCGGTCAAAACCGTCGGTGTGATGGGCGACGAGCGAACCTACGAAAATGTCGTTGCGCTCCGTTCTGTCGATAGCCGCGACGCTATGACCGCCGACTGGTCGCGCCTCCCGAATGAGCTTTTAGCGAAGGTCAGCACGAAAATAATCAACGAGGTTGCCGGAGTGAACCGTGTTTGCTATGATATTTCGAGCAAGCCGCCGGCGACTATCGAGTGGGAATAACACCAAATTTGCGAGGTATTTAAAATGAGACAAACTTTTCTATTGATAGCGATGATCATATGTTTCACTGCAATCGCACAACCATCGGGCGAGCGAGTGATCGTCCAGTCGGAGCGCGGAAGTTGCCCTCTGATACTGGACAGCAAAGCGGTCAATGTCCGCGATCTGCTGAACAATATCGAGAGCCGCCTCAAGGTGCTTCAGCTGAAGGCCGCGCAAAATCCCGAACTTCGAAAGGAACTTCAGCCGATGATCTCCGAGCTTGCCGCCCTGATCGCGCTGTTTCCGCCTGAGATTCATTTGGTGCCGGTCGATATTCAAATAGTAAAAGCGATCGACGAGTATTCCTTTGATTTTATTATTGTCAAGATGGCCGAAATGGACGATAAGAGTAGGCTCGAATATCTCCAAACTGCCGGAACAAAAGAGTTTTTCGATATGAACCAAATCGGCCAATTAGTTCAGCTCTTCGATAGCACTCAATCGAAGTTTGAGGCGGTCAGGATTTTACGCGCAAATATAGTTGACCCTGAAAACGCTTGGACTATCCGCGACAAGTTCACCTCCGATTCCGACGGCGAAAAATGCATCGAGATTATTTTCTCGTGGGAAGAATAAGCTCGAAGTGGTTAATGTAACTTATTAATGAGTAAAATGTTAGTGAAGAAGAGCTTTATAATTGTCCTCGCCTTAAGCGCCGCGGTTTTCGCCAGCGACTCGCTCGAATGGCGACCCAACCCGCCGCTGTCAGCCGGCCTGTCACTGCTTGTTCCCGGAGCGGGGCAGATTTACAACCGCAGTTACTGGAAAGCCCCTATAGCGGTAGGGCTCGAGGGTTATTGCGCATACATCATCGCGGATTCGTGGCGCGAGATGAGCGATTTGGAGGAGCTCGGCCGGACATTCTCCACCGACTCGCCCGAGTTCTTGTCCGCCAAGTCGAAATGGGAATCCGCGCGAGAACGGCGAAATATACATCTGTGGCTTTTCACCGGTTTCGTCCTGATCTCGGCCATCGATGCCTATGTCGATGCGCACCTTTACCCTTGGCGCAGTGAAATGGCGCAACCTATTGAAGGGGTTTCATTTACGCCTATCCTCGACAGCGAGGGCAACCTTGGCTTCGGCGTAAAACTCGCGCTGAAAACGCCCTAAATCATCTACGATCGCGGATCAGCGTAAGAAGATATTCCCTTTGCTCGAACAGGAACTGCTTCGCCGGGGCGTCGGCGTAGTCGCGGTAGGTCCAATCGGTGTTCTTCCAACCCTCCAGCCGAAAAATCAGCTCGATCTCGGCGTAAATACCGCCTCTCAGCGGAACCCTCTGCGGGTGGTCTTTGCAACTCGCCAGCACTACCTTCGAAAGCCCGATGAACCCCGGGTCGATGTTGATCCTGCGGCCCTCTGAGGTGGCGAGTTTCGCCTCGATCTCGTTCGAGGCAATCTTCCAATCGGCTAAAAGCGAGGGATCGGCGGTTTCGGACGAGGCAATCCATATTCGAGAAGGGCACCCGCCCAACTCCTTATTATAATAGTCGGAATAATTGAAAGGAATCGCCGGTGAACTGCATTCGAGCTTTGGGATAACTCTTTGCAATAACTCTATGGCATTCAAGAGGATATCGTTTTCGATATAAAGAAATCCCGCAAAGGGGAGAACCGGCTCGAATTCCGCCCGCGAGGCCATTAACCCTTTCCCTTGCAAGCCTTTATACAAACACCGCAAATATACTGCCCTATGCCGCTGATCTTCGAAAATCCATGAAGCTTTTCGTAACATTTGGCAACATCGCAACCGGCGTCGGAAATAGCGCCGGCGGGGCAGGCCTCTATGCAGGCCCTGCAAGTGCCGCAGTTGCCGGAGATCGGCTCGCCGGCGATGAGGGGCAGATCTGTGAGGATAGTCGCAAAGCGGATCTGCGCGCCGAATTCTCTCGTGACGACAAGGCCGTGGCGACCGCGCCATCCGAGACCGGCCTCGATTGCGGCATCGCGGTGGGAGAGATGGCCGCGCTGTCCCTGCCAATCGACAATTACGCTGGCCGGAATTGGCAGTGCGTTTGCGCCAAGCATTTGCAAATAAAGGGCGATATCCAATTCGGTGCGGTCGAGCCGCCAGTTCACCTGCTGATAATGATGCTTGTAAATCAGATTCGGTCGGTCGGCGATGGTCTCCAGAACAGCGCGGGAAAGGGGATGGCCGATAACGACGGCGTAGTCGAGTTTTCGAGCGACTGCGAGTATCTCGTCGTCGATTTTACACAGAAGGCGAGCCGTCGGCGCGACCCCAACAAGCGGCAATCCGCAACGCTCCCCGACGAACTCGAAGAGCTTGGCCGTGTTGAGGGTCTCCGCGCTCATCGCAGGAGGATTATCCTTTTCGCATATACAGAACCGCGAGTTCGAACAAGATAAACCCCCGAGGGGAGTTGGTCGCCGGATTCGTCGAGGGCATTCCAAGTGACCGCTCTATCGGCTTTGCAGTCGAGATTCGCGACCATTCGTCCGGTTAAGTCGAATATTTCTATGTCGGTATCGGCTTCTATATGACACATTGCATTAAAAGGATTAGGGTAAATCTTTAATACATAATCGGATGGAGTGTAATTTTCACTAATAGTCGCCAATGAATCGATGCCGGTGATCGCCGATCTCTCCGTCTCAGTGAAACGCGTGATCGCCGTCACGAAGAAATGGGCGTAAATGCTGTCGTAGCGGACAACTACCGCTGTATCGACGAACTCACCGAGCAGGTATCCTCCCGAGGAATCGACCGAGTCCGCGGTTGTGTAAAGGCGATAGCCGAAGAAGTCCCATTCGCCGGTGCTTTGCCACCGAACAAGGACACTGTCGCCGTAATAAAAGGCCTCGATCTCCGCGGGGGCTTTCGGGTGAAGCCAACCGGTGCGGAGCGGGTCGTGTTTGCCCATAAGCCAAGGTCTGGAATAGCTTTTCCCTGCCGAGATGTAATTGAAAAGGTGGATTTTGCCGTCGATTCCAACGGCGCAAAGCTCGAGATCGCCGTCCTTATCCATGTCTTCGATTGAAGGCGTGGCGAGTCGCCATTGTGAATTCGCTGTGATCGGGAAGGAGTCAATCGCGGTGCCGATGGCATTGTAGGCCGCGATCGAGCCGAGGGTGTCGTTACCGAGGAAGATAATATCCGGGCCGCCGTCGCCGTCGAGGTCGCAGACGATCGGGCTGGATTCGAGCGAGCCTATTCCGAGGCTCATGCTCCACGGGTCGTGCGCGGTGGCGTCGGCATTGACAATATAGCCTCTGCCGTTGTAGCTCGTCGCGATTATCTCCGGCAGTCCGTCGCCGTCGATATCGCCCGCGGCGGGGGAGCTGTAAACCCAGCTACCATAACCTGCTGTGGCGATAGGCCAGCTGGAAAGCATTGTCGCACCGATATCCCACGCGCCGATATAACCGCGATTAGTTCCGGTGAAGGAATGATATCCGCAAACGATCTCGAGCGTGTCGTCGCCGTCGAAATCGAGGAGGATCGGCGAACTGTAACTGAAACCGGCCGAATCTCCCAACTCGATCGGAAAAAGCGGAAGCAAAACCCCCGAACTATTATAAACAAAGAGCTTGTTGTATCCGACGGCGACAATCTCCGCCGAGCCGTCGCCGGTGAAATCGCCCACAGCCGGCGAGGCCGCCGGCCCGTATTCCGACGCTACAGGAACCGGAAACCCCGAGAATAGGGTTCCATCGGAGCGGAGGACATAAAGATTCTCACCGGCTTGAGCGACGATTTCAGCTGTGCCGTCGCGGTCGAAATCCCAAAGCGCCACTCCGGCGGGGCCGGCCGAAGCGCCCAGATCGACAGGGAATCCGGCAAGCTCCGTGCCGTTTCGTTCGATAGCGTGAACGACTCCGGCCTTTGTGACGACTACAAATTGAAACCAAGTCCCTGTCAAGGGGCCGATGGCAACGGGCGAGACGATCTGCCCCGTAAGTTTTATCGGAAAGCCCGGGAAATAGCTACCGTCGAGCTTAAAGACCCTGAGCGAATCATCCGGACCGGCGAGGACAACCTCTTTGATTTCGTCGCAGTCGATATCGACCAAAAGGGGAGAGCTAAGGAATATACCCTCCGAGACCGGGATTGTCACCGGCCAGCCGGGCATTTGCCCAACCGCGAACAGCGTAGAAAAGGTCAAAACCGTAAGCAAGATACAAAACTTCATTTTTCCTCCATCTGAATCTTTTTACTATTTTACTTTTCGAGAAACTCGAGCGCAATAGTATTCTCTAACTTTATGAAAAATAAGGACAAAAACCAAAAAAAATTTTATAGTGATTTTTGCATTAAATATTTCTATATTAATCTGGATAGGTTAACAAGATTTTGTTTCTATCGGCTGGGGAGCCATGAATCGAATATAGCGCGGAGGGGGTTTGCCGCCACCGCACAATGCTTTATCGAGTGTTCGCTGACTGTTTAATATACTTGTCATTAGGACGAACCTGATACATAGCCTGAAGGGCCCATTGTTCGACCGAAAGGAAAAAACATATGCCTCAGCCGCGAAATAACCTTCGGTTTTCTCATATTGCGCTTCTTCTGCTCTTGTGCCCTTTGCTTTTTGGGCAAACCTCGATCCTTTTCGACGTCATCGATGCCGGCGGTAACGAGAATTTCAGCGTGACATCGCCAAGATATAAGCTTTCCTCCACAATCGGCCAGCCAACGCCGATATCCGCCACCGCGCTGACCGGCACCTCCCATTCGCTTTACCCCGGATTCCGAAAGATAGATAGAGATTATTGGTATCCCTTCAATTGGTTCAACATCGCGATTCGTTACGCTTCGGGAACCTCCTTCGAGCTGTCGTGGTCGGGAATCGATACGACCTCGCATGACGGCGAGGGCTGGGGAATTTGGAACTTCGATGTGCAATACAAAACCGGGGCGGGAGGCGTTTGGACGGATTGGCACATGGCCACCGAGGATACCTTCGCTGTTTTCGGGCCGTCGGCGCCGGTGACGGTCGCGATGGGGCAGGCATACTATTTCCGCATGCGCGCCCGAGACCGGGTGAGCAATGTGTCGCCGTGGGGCGATCAAGATTCGATGATCGTGAACTATGCGATCGAGTTCTGTATCACAACGCCTGCACCGGGAACTGCCACAGACCCCTCGAATTTCGCAACGATCCAATATTTCCCTGCGGCCGGCTCGCCGGCTTCGGTTAATATTTGGCAGGGTGAATGCCTCGAACTGTGGTGCGTTCCAAACGAAACCGCGGCCATCGGCCGAACCAGCTCGGCCTCCTCCGGAACACAAAGATGGGCGGTTTCCGACTTCGACGATACCTCGTTTGTGATAGACGGATCGCCGGATTCATATACAATCGAGTTCTGGCACCAGCTTCGTCCGATGATCTATCTTTACGGCACCGATATTTCGCACACTGTTTCGACGCTTCAGCACGACCAGTTCGGTTCGGATCACCTCGAGTCCGGTCTTTATGTCGATTGGAGCCAGTGGACTGACTTCGGTTCCACGCTCGAATTTTCTCAATACACGACCGGTTCCCCCGGCAGAATGGCCGCGGCTGGCGACTCCATTCGCTT
Organism: bacterium UBP14_UBA6098; assembly: GCA_002428525.1. Taxonomy (GTDB): domain Bacteria; phylum UBP14; class UBA6098; order UBA6098; family UBA6098; genus UBA6098. The sequence goes on along the minus strand of DIWU01000011.1, from coordinate 142,986 downwards.
TCATAATATCACCTCGTTTTTCACGGACACGATCCATTATTCCGCTTTCGGCTATATGATCACTGTGCAGACGAATTTCGGCGATTCGGTCTATGTCGATGGCGTCGAATACCCGAGCCCCTATTACACGAACTGGTTCGAGGGCTCCGCGCATAATATCGCCTGCAGAAGGCAGGTCGATATATCGGATTGCGAAAGATGGGTTTTTCAGCGCTGGTCGGACGGCCCCGTCGATACACTCAGGACGGTAACGGTCACCTCTGACACAGTTTTCACGGCGATCTTCGAGCACCAATTCAGGGTTGTGATAACAAATCCCTCCGGCCTCGGGTCTCCATTCCCGAGCATTGGCGAGCATTGGTTCGCCGAGGGCGACACCGCGATCGGAAATATGAACACCGCCGGCGTTTTCACGCATATGCTCGTAGGATATTTGGGAACCGGCTCGGCTCTGTCCGGTGGAGGGCCGGATTTCTGGTTCGAGGTTTACGATTGCTCGAGTATAGAATGGGTTTGGGCGCCCTCGAGCGAAGACCTTTGCACGCTCAGGGTCTATAGCCGTTATGGCCACCCGCATCCTACGGGGGTTTACGTCGTCCCGCGCGGGACATCCGTCTGGTGCAGTGTCGAGGATAGCACCTTCGAGGGTGGAGCTTGGCATTACAATACGGGCTTTCTCGGCGACGGCACAGTCGCTCCGGCCTCCGGCGCGGACAATATCGTTAACTTCACTATGACCGGAAACGGTTGGCTGGTTTGGCAATGGGACGGCCGACTCGAGATGCCGCTTGTGATCTCATCCTCGCCCTCGGTTCACGGCCCGCCGGTGCCCTATGTCGGAACTCATTGGTATGAATTGGGTTCGGCGATCGACGCCTTTGTCGCCAGCAACCCCGATGCCGATTGGTGGTGCACGGGATTTACAGCCCACGGCGCGGTTCCGACCTCCAGCGCGGACAGCGTTCATTTCACGCTCAGCGCTCCGACGGAGATCGACTGGCAGTGGGTCTATTACCCCTCGGGGCCGATCGATACACTTTGGATTTTCAGCCGCTACGGCGATCCCCTGCCAGCGCGAGGGATGCACCGCTATCCCCGCGGAACCACGATTGTCGCAGTTGTGACGCCGTTCGACGGCCCGCATTTCTGCCATGGTTGGACAGGAACGGGCAGTGCGCCTCCCAGCGGAACCGAAACCGCGGTCAGTTTTACCTTAAGTTATTTCAGCACATTGACTTGGAATTGGGATGGCGAGGATCTTGTTCCGCTCGTCGTCCAAAACCCCGGCGCCCACGATTCGCCCAATCCGCCGGAGGGCGTTCATTGGTTCGAACCTCATACAGCGGTCAACGCCACCGTCACAAGCCCTGCCTCCGGGTGGTTCTGTATCGGCTACAACGGCTTCGGAAGCGTGCCAACCTTCGGATATCCCGCCTATTGCGATTTCGTCATCACGATGGCCTCCGGTATCGAATGGATGTGGTCGGATAATGTTGTTGCGTTGCGTGTCACCGCGCCGATATACAGCTTCCCGAACCCGCCGGCCGGAATCACATATCACCCGATAGGAAGGCATATCGTCGCGACAAATACTGACACTATCTGGGTTCACGGTAGCTTCAGGCACTCCTGCACGGGGTGGGAGGGCGACGGAATCGTCGTCCCGGCCACCGGTGTCGGGAACTTGGTTGAATTCGATATGACCGCCACGGGGCAGATTATTTGGAACTATGTCGATCAATACTACATTTCGCTCGATCATTTCGGCCTGCCCGACGGCGTCGAGCCGTTCGTCCTTGGCAATGAGGGCTGGTATTCCAGCGGCGATACCGCCCAACTCGTCACGGATTCGGTTGTGATGCACGGCGACGATCCGTATGTCTTCCTCCAATGGCAGGATTCTTCGCTAGGAGCGCCGATTCATGACGAGGGTGATTTCTCGACCTATATGGTTGTTGACAGCTCCTATAATCTCATCGCGGAGTTCCGCGAGGCGGTTTGGGTTGAGATCAAAAAGAACCCCATCGCCGATTCGCTCGGTTGGATCCGAATCGATAACGATACTGTTTACGCCGCCTCGTTTGCGGGTTTTCTTGTCAGGGATTTCGAGTATATGGTTCAAGTATCATCGCTCGATTTCGATTACTCTGTAATGTATAACTTCGTCAGATGGCCGAGCGACAGTTCCTCATCGAGCTCGAGGGTTTTCGTCCCCGTGTCGGATACGGTTCTCTATGCCGATTATTCGACGGCGTATCATATCATTCTCGAGAAGCATCCGATGGAGAACACAATCGGTAGGCTTATAGTCGATACAGATACCTATACCGGAATCGAGACAATTCGTCGGGAATTCTGGTGGGCCGAGGGTAGTATCCACCGAATCGAGCATACAGCCTCGGATTCCTTGCCCGCGCTTCGATATGATTTCGACCGCTGGAACGACGGACTTACTACTCCTGCAAGGATTTACGGCCCTGTCGCTCATTCCGATTCCCTCGCCGCACTTTATTTGAAGAGGATTAAGTGCCGTTTGACTAAGTCGCCCGCCGAGAACTACGGCAATCTTTATGTAAACGGTGTCGTTTATTCCGGCGTCGGCGCGGTGAATTTCTGGCATGACTATGGGGCCGCGCTTATTCTCGGAGCAAGCAAGTTCGATGTTAGCGAGGATTCGATATATACTTTCCATCATTGGGATCTCGCAGGCTCGCCGACTGACTCCGCGATTACTATCCCATTGGTTTCAATACCGGATACATTCGTGGCGGTTTATACCGGCGACAAAATCCATGTTTCTATTGAACTCGGGCAACACGGGGAATTCCCCAATGACAGCATCTGGTGGCTGATTCCGGATTCACTGGATTTCGGGGAAGAAAGAAACATGGAACAACAAGATTCGATTCGTATCGTCAGCTATTCGAATGTCCCGATTGAGCTTGGGCTGAATATCGAAGCGATTTACGATGTCTCCGACGACTGGATAATCGATCCCTATTGGGCGCCGGCCTACACGCCGGGGATTAACAAGTTCTCGCTATATGCCCAATTCACATCGCTTTCGACGCCTCCGGTGACATGGTCTCGGATCAACGACTATGTCAAGGATTCGCCATTCTGGGCAACAAGCACAAAATTCGGCCCCGGCGGCTATAACATACCTCCCGAAGACACTCCGGGAAACTGGACAATGCTTTGGTTCAAGTTCTGTGCCCCGATTGCCTCGGTGAACTCGCAACATACAAGATGCATTCATATTAATTTATTGGCAAAACTGTATTTACCATAGTTGATATAAAGAAAAGAATTAAAAAAGGAATGTATTACATTGATATTCCAAAAGATATGGAGATCATATGAAAAAGAAAATCATCCTCGCTCTTGCGATCGCAGTTTGTGCTTTGACGATAGTCGCGGCTGTTCCCCGCCAGATTAACTATCAGGGCAAGCTGGCCGATGCCTCAGGAATCGGCATCGAGGGACCGGTCGATATCAGCTTCTCGATATTTCGCTTCGCAACCGGCGGAACCGCCCTTTGGACGGAGCTTCACCGCGATGTCGCCGTCTCGAAGGGGCTGTTCGATGTTCCCCTCGGCTCGATCGTAGCGATCCCCGAATCGCTTACCTTCAATGAAACCTACTGGCTTCAGATCACGGTCGATGGCGATGTGATGACCCCGAGGGTTCAATTCTACTCGGTGCCTTACGCCCTCACGGCCGGAACCGCCGCCGGCGCGGCCTTCATCGACAGCATACATTATGTCGATTCCATTTCCTATGTCGGCCATATCACATATATCGACTCGATAGGTTATATCGATTCGGTCGGTCATACACACTATGCCGACACCGCCGGCGCTGTGGCTTGGACTGATATTCTCGGAATTCCCGCGGGAAGAGGCCTTTCTTTGGGGGCCGGCGATACACTTCATGTTAATGTCCGCGACGGGATCGAGATTGTCACCGACACCCTTCAGATCAAGAACGCCGGCGTCGGCTGGGCGAAGATCGACGAAGAGGTAAAGGACAGTATCCGCCTCGGAAGCGTTGGTGGAGTGAGCAGTTTGAACACATTAACCGGCGATCTCAATATTGTCGGCGATGGCGGAATTCGTGTCGAATCCGCCGGATCGAATATCGTCGTCGATTTGACGCTCGCTCCGGGGGATTGCCCTATGCTGGTCGAAATCATGGACGGCTCGGGGAATAACCAATTTGTACCGACTAATGTGCAGACATTTTCACCCTCCATCGGCCAGTTTTTGATCCTCGCGGACGAGATCGGCTGTAGCGGCGGTCGAATGTATGGTGCGACGCTCATCGCGACCTCGATCTCGGGCACGGTGCCGAATGTCGATATTTGGTTCGACAATGTAATCATCAGCGATCTTTCCGCCGGCTCGATTTTCCCCGCCGGCGATCCTGTGATGTCGGGAACTACCTTAACAATCAATTCGGATAGCACCGTGAACCTCGTTTTCCCGCGCGGTTTCGTTTACGCAGGCAACAATATCCTCGTGACAATGCGCAAAAACAGCACCTCGGGCATTTTTTCAGCGTGGGTGGGAAAACCTACCGCCACGGTTCGGGCGCGCTACACCCCCGATGCGGCGACATTCCCGCTATCCTCGACAGCGAACTTCCGCCCGAATATCAAGCTCAATTTCCTCGCCCCCGAGATTCCGGATATCGTCAACGATGTCAACGGGATAACCGGCTCGGTGAATATTATCGGCGGCCACGAGATCAATGTGACGACGGCCGGCTCGGATGTCACTATCGACTACACCGGCGACCTCGCCTCGGACAACGACTGGGGCTTCCGCGTGACTGACGGCGCCGATAGCACTATGGTTTCCGGCGGCGCGTGGGGGCTTTCGCGCTACAACAATGTTCTCTATGGCAACGCCGACTCGACTCATACGAACTGGGGCGTGGCCTCTGTGACGGGCGCTTCCGGATCGAACCATAAATATTGCACCGTCGGCGGCGGTGTCGGAAACCGCGCCGAGAATCTTTGGGCAACCGTTGCCGGCGGATCGGACAACAAGGCCTACGGCCCCGGCGCGATTGTCAGCGGCGGATTTATGAACACCGCAAACGACTCCGCCTCGGCTATCGGCGGGGGAAGCTGGAATCAGGCCAGCGGGAAGTATTCGACGATAGCCGGCGGAAATATCAACTCGACCTCGGGCCTTTGGGCGACTATCTCCGGCGGCTACAACAACGCCGCGAGCAACCAAAGCTCGACTATCTCCGGTGGTTTCCAGAACTCGGCCAGCGGCTCGTGGTCAACGATCGCCGGCGGCGACCGAAATCAGGCTCTGTTCGACTATGCCACAGTCGGCGGCGGCCGCCAAAACACTGTCGCCGGCGAGCGCGCGGTTATTCCCGGCGGGAACTTCCTGAAGGTCGGATCGCGTAGCTTCGGCTTTCGCGGCGGAATCGGCGGAAACCCGACCTCCGAGACTGATGTATCCGGTTCCCCCGAAACCTTCCATATTGTGGATGCCCATTTCCATTTCAATTACAACAATGCGGCCGCGAACTTCCGGGTCGATGGAACCACGGACAATATGATTTTCATGAACGCCGCCACAAACCGAATCGGTATAAAAACCAATACGATGAGCCGGATGCTCGATATCAACGGAACCGTGGGCATCAGCGACACGCTCGATATGCGTCAGAACCAGACGATCAATATGGTTCTCGAGAACAGGACGACCAATCCGGCAAGCCCGGTGGTCGGACAGATTTGGATGAGAATCGACCTTTAACTCGATTGGTGCTACGAAAAGACAAATAAACATAAAGCTTTTCGCGCTTTGCCTCGCGTTCACACTCTCAGCGGTTGCGGGGGAGGGTTTCGAGATTCGCGGAATGGGCCTGAACCATCGCGGAATCGAGTCAGTCTTCTCCCGAATGGCCTCGGGCGAATTCACCGCAAATCTCGCCTGCCGCTTGGACACCGCATCGGTCGATGTCGTTTTCTGTATGGATTCCAGCAAATCGATGGACCCCTATATCGACGACCTGCACGACCAGATGAGCTATTTTATTAACCAGCTCGAGTCGCACGGCTACGACTATCGCCTCGGGGGCGTCCCCTTCGACGACTCCACAAATGTCTGGGACTTCAACCCCTCGCTTCCGGGAAAGCAGATGACCGCGAGCGACACCGAGTTCCTCGCGCGGCTCGCCGCAACCGGCGGAAGCATTATTTCCAGCGACTTCAATGAAGTCTCGCTTGACGCGATTTGCGACGCGATCCGCCTTTACGATTGGCGCGAGGACGCTTTGCGTGTAATTATAATGTTCACAAACGAGGGCTATCATTATCAAGGCGACTCGACGACATGGTCTGACGAGACGGTCGAGGGGACGAGGTCGCTGGTTTTCAGCACGGGAACGATAGTATTCGTCGCGGCCTCCAGCAGACCTGCACCGCAGAGACCGATTCCCCCTGACCACCTCGCTAATTTCCAAAACCTCGCTTGGGATTCCGGCGGGCAATGGTATCCGCTCTCGACGACTTGGGATGTCATCTTCGACGATGTTGTTGACCTCATCAGCACCTTTATGACGGTTTCGGCCGATATTACCAATGTCACCGGCGGGGCCTGCACGGTCACCGCCGAGATAATCCCGCTCGAAAGCTCCTGTATATCGCTTCTTTCGACGAACCCCTATGTCAGCCCCGCGCCGGTGGCCTCGGGGGATTCGTTCCATGTTTTTTGGAAGGTCATCCTCGACTCGACCTGCACCGGCACCGACCAGTGTTTCGATATTCGGATTTCGGGCGCGGGTTATGTCGATTCGGTTTACGGCTGTATCGTTGACGACTCGTGTTTCGGACACACGGCGATTACCGCGGAGATTTCACCGCCGTCGATCACTGCCGGTTGCAGGGATATTCATCCGAACCCGATAACTCTAACCGCGCATGTCATCAACGACGGCACTCGGCCTGCGACCGCCGTCTCGGCGCTTTTTTCGCCGATCGATGCCGGCATCGCCTATGTCGGCGGTGCGCCCAATCCTTGTTCTATCGACGAGATCCTTTACGACGGCGGTGTCGCCGATATTAACTGGCTGGTTAGCGTCGCGCCCTCCGCCTATGGTTCGACGAGGTGTTTCGAGATCTATGTCACCCACGCCGAGGGCTCTGTTGTTCGAGAGGCTTATTGTATCACAATTCCCCCGCTCAGGTCGTCGCCGATACTGACGATCACCGCTTCGGATTCTCTGATTTGCCCGAGCGCTTCGACCTCGCTTAACGCCGCGGTCGTTCCATCGGGAAGCTGGCTCTATTCGTGGTCGCCCGCAACCGGCCTTTCGAACCCGAATATCGCGAATCCAGTCGCCACGCCGAGCGAAGCGACGACATACTCACTGACCGTCACCGACGGAGTCGATTGCATGGCTTCGAGTTCCATTTTTATCGATGTCGCGCCTCTAATGCGCGCCTATGCCGGATCGGACACCACAATCTTCTCCGGCGAGCCTGTGACTATCGGAGGTTTTCCGGCGGGGGTTGGGGGTTACGGCGCGCTCTCATATTCATGGTCGCCCGCGACTTGGCTTTCAAACCCCAATATCTCGAACCCGATCGCCACGCCTCTCGACTCGATAGTTTATACCCTTACTGTCACCGATGCCGCCGGATGCCACGAGTTCGACTCCGTTAGAATCTCCGTCATTCCCGCCATGCTCGGGCTTATCTTTATAAAAACCGAGACCGAAATAATCAATCTTCGCGTGATCGACACGCTTGCGGCTATCTCCGCCGGAAACGGAGTTGTGATGGTCACGCTCCCCGGCGGCCTCGTCGGAGCGGCGGACCTCGTCGATACTACCGATGTCCATGCCTCGGGGGTTCATATAAATACAGTCCGCGGTATCCGAGCGTGGCGAAGGTCTTGGGAATGATTCCGGTGTGGCGGTTGATTATTATGTTGAATATCCAGCTAAAAATGAATATACTCCTGCAATCGTATTATTTCTGAGAAGAAAAGGAGAGAGAATGAAGGGGATCGCATTTTTCTGTGTAATGCTTCTCGCGGCGGCGGCGCTTGCTATCAACACCGCGCCGTATTTCCCGATTGTAATCGGCCACGAATGGGTCTATCAAGATTCCACCTCGGCCGGCTATGACACAATCACAACCGAGATTACCGGCACCACTACAATCGATGGCAGAGAGACATTCATTTTCATGAAAACGGGCGGCGAGACTCCGGATTCTTCGCTCAACCAAGTTCGCACGGACGGCTTCTATAATATGTTCAATATGGAAGTTGAGATGGCCGGGCTGTCGATAACAAATGTTCCCGTTAAGTTCCTTAAAAACCCGGCATCAGTCGGCGACAGCTGGGTCGCGCTCGATATCGACACGAATGTCGTAATCATGACTTTCCCGGTTCATGTTGTAATAACCGTCGATGCAGTCTTCGAGGGCTTCGAGAGCATAACCGTCCCGAGGGGCGAATTCCGCGATTGTATCAAAATCCTTTCCACCGCGACTTGGAATGTGGATGCCGGCGCTATGTTCTCCGATTCGGGCGTCGATGTTTACTCGCTTTCCTACTTCGCCGAGAATGTCGGGCTTGTTTACGAGACTACATATAATATTATCGGTTCGATAACCGGCGGTGGTAGCAGTGCAACGACCTCACAGCTTCTCAGTTACGATTTCACGAACATCCAAGACGCCCCGAACAGGCCTTCGGATGTCGCGATCTGCGCCTTCCCGAACCCGTTCAACTCCGAGGTCAATATCGAACTTCGCGGCGCGGACTTTGACAGGGTCGAGATTTACGATCTCGGCGGCAGGCTCGTCGAATCGCTCGACAACCCCGAAGAGAACTCTCTGAGATGGTCTCCTGAAGCCGCAGTTCAATCGGGTGTTTATTTCATTAAGGCGGTTTCCGGAAGCTCTGAGTTCAATACTCGGGCGGTTTACCTGAAATAGATGTCTCCTTTTCGAGGCTAACTTGAATAAATACAAATCCTTTGCGGCAATAGCGCTTTTCTTCACCGCCTCGCTGATCGCGAGAACGGGTGTTATAGTATGGGATGAAATGAACCTCCGCGAGGGCCCCGGCACTCGCTATAAAAGGGTTCACCACTTCGAACGCGGTAAATACTTCGAGATTCTCGGTCGCGAAGGGAATTGGATCGAGGTCAACGCCAACGGCTATCGCGGCTATTTCTATAAAGACGGGATCAAAGAGGTCAAAACGCTCGGGATTTACACGGTTCGCCCCGAGGGGGTGATCTTTCTTTGGGGGCCGGGCGAGCGTTATGACACGCTCGCGGTTCGCGAGGGCGGAATCGATGTCGAGGTCGTTTGGGCGAATGGGCAATACCTTTTCGGCCAGTTCAACGGCTCCGGTGTTTGGTTCGACAGCACAGCAGTTGTCTCGGTGAGACCCGCCCAAATTCAGCCTGACCTCGAACCGCCCGAGGTCGAGGAGATTCCGGAATTGCCCGAGATGCCGGAGTTTGTTGTGCCGGCTATAGAGGCTCAGCCAAAGCCTGTCCCTCCATCGGAGGATCGAATTGCGCCGATTATCAGGCCGAAAGAGCCTAAACCCCGCGTATCCTTTGGGGTTATGCCCTACGCCGAGGCCTCGTGGGTTCACTCGAAGGCCGTCGATCCGGAGAAAGACCTCGATCTTCCAATCGTGGATATCGGCGACAGCTACCGACAATCGCTTTTCGGGATCGGCCTTCGCGGCGAGGTCGGCTACGCCCTCGACGAGGGACGCAGATGGCGCGTGCTGTTCGCCCCGAAGGCCGAATGGTCGCCGAAGACCTATCTTCTCGATGTTTACAACGACGATTACAGGCTTCGTGAGGATTATTTCGCGGTCGGCGGCCAACTCGGTGTTTCGTTCGAGGCGGCGGAGGAACTGGTTTTCGCAATCACCGGCGGCCCAACCGCGATTGGCCATAAGATGATTTTCGGCCTTGAAGATAGCACGGCAAAGCAGACTTTGCATGATAAATGGTATCTCGCACCCTCGGCGGGAGTCGAGGCGCGCTATGGTCGCGGCCCGCTTCGGACTGTGCTCGGCTTCGAATGGACCGGTTGGGTCTCGGAGAATACTCGATTCTTTGTAAAAGAGGACGGCTCGACAATCCCAATCGGCGAGGATATTTCAAGAAACTCTTTCGAGGTGTTCTTCGGTGTTCAATTATCGAATCAGTAAGGCCTGCGCTGTCACGTTTGTTGCGCTGTTTTTTGTCCTCTCCTGCGGATGGGAGGACAACAGCCCCGTATCGCCCTACCCGGATATTCGTTTCAGGGTCTATTTCCACGAGGATAGGGATATTATCGAAGCGGATTATTGCCGTATCGTTGTCGAGGGAGAGCTCGCGCAGGACAGCCTTTCGGCTGGATACGACGATTTCGCGGTTATAATCGCTCCGGACTCGGGATACTATTTCTATTCGCCACAGCAGGGCGATTTGGACGACCTTAGCCTCCGTAAAAGCATTGAGGCCTTGGTTTCACTGCTTCGTTCGCGGGGCTATTTCGACGCGGCTCCGAAGCGTCCGGCAATTCACAGCGAAAGCCCTGTCGGCATCGAGGTCTCGGGCCCGCAAACAGAACCTAACTTATTATTCACTAATAACTTAAATAGGTTCAGCGGAGTTGTCTCCAGCGGGCAGTCGAGGGTTTTGTCCTCGACATTCGGCGCGGTTGTCGGCATTTCGCCCTTCCTCGCCGCCGAGCTTGGGGCGTTAATTCATAGTGCCGGCAATTCCGCTTCCTTACCTTATAGTATAGCCGCGCCGCCGGACACGGCATTCCTGTTCAATGCGAATTCGCTTATTCTGCTCTTGGAGCCTTTGTCCGGCCTGTATATCGCCGATTTCGAGGGTCTGATTCTCGATTCGTGGGCCCAAGCGCCTGGGGTTGTTTCGAAACTGTCCGTGGCAGATCAAATGAGCATCTTCGCGATTGTCCTTCGAGCGGTTTCGCCCGACTCCGTTTTTCAGGGCAATCTCGATCTTGCTAAGTCGTTGCTCGAAGGCCTGTTAGCGCCTATGGCTACGGAGTTCGAGAGTTCGCTTTCCAACGAAAATATCGCCGAAGTGTCGGCCGATTTCCGAGCCTCGATAACCTACGGAATGCTCGATTTGCTCGCTAAGGACGATCTGCCGGCGGTCGAGGTTGCGGTGGTCGCGAAAGCGCTACGGGATATCGCTCTCGGAGTCGATTCCCTGAACGGCGTCGTCGAAACCTATAGCCGGCCGCCATTTGCTAAATGGGCACCGCCGATTCCATCGGTGGTCATCGACGCGCCTATCTCCGGCGGGTTGTTCGAGAGGGGGGAGCCGATTAATTTTGTCGGCCACGCCATCGACCCGACCTACGGCCCGATCGCTTCGGACAAGCTCGAATGGCGCTCATCGATCGACGGCTTCATGGGCAGTGGAGCAAATATCAGCTTTGCGCCGAGATCCGGCGAACACGAGATAATCCTTACCGCATTTAACGACGACAGTGTCTTCGCGTCCGACACGATCGCCCTTACCGTCGATCTTGGAAGACCGCCGACGGTCTCGATTTTGTTGCCCGAGGACGATTCGCGCCACGCGGATACCGCGCCGGTCGATTTTTCCGGTTATGCCGCCGATTACGAAGACGGCGAGCTTTTCGGGGAGTCGCTTGTTTGGTCATCCTCGCTCGACGGTGTTCTCGGCAACGGAACACTTCTTTCCACGCCGCTGTCGATAGGGTCGCACACGATCACTCTTACCGCCACCGACAGCGATGGCCTAACCGCCTCGGACGAGATATCGCTGACGGTTTTCCAGAACACTCCGCCTCAGGCTTGGATCATTATGCCTCAGGATGGCGACACCCTCGCGATGGTCGGGTTGAATATCTTCATAGGCGGGGCCACCGACACGGAGGACGGCTTTGTGGGAGCTGAAAATCTTATATGGACCTCGGATCGAAGCGGAGTCATCGGCACCGGGTTCTATTTCACCGCGACGCTTATTGTCGGTTGGCACACGATCATCCTCACCGCAACGGACTCTGGAGGCCTAAGTGGTTCGGATACTATACAGGTTTATGTGAATCTATTTTAGCAACTGTATAATTTGCATCTCGCGGGAGCATTGAACGGCATTGTTTTATAGCGATGCCGTTTTAATTTGTGTAATAATTTAAGCGTATAGTATTGCATGCATCTATATTTTATTGCTAATTTTATTTAACAAACACAAACGCGCCCCAAGCGCCGCGCTCGATTTGATCTAACTAATACGCAGGTTCGATATTGACAATACAATGCTGTGTAAATATAATTTCAAGCTACGGTTGTAGTTTGATAAAAGAAATGATACATGAAGATTTAGCTAATGAGTTTAGACAACAATCTGCAAATCACAGCACCCGCCGAATTTAGCGCCGAGTCCTCGGTATTCGAGCGAATCGCGATGGAGAGTCTTTTAGAGCTTCTTCGTAATGTTCGCCTTGCCGAGGGTTTTCAGAAAAAGATCGACCTCTTCGCAGAAGGCATCGCCGCCTGCGGATGGCGCAGGATTCACCTTTATCTTGTGGACTCGAAGAAAGGCGAACTGGTCTCGGCTTCATCGTGGGGCCTCGACGAGCGCCAACGCGAACACCTCAAGGCCAACGGCCTGAAGATTAGCGAACTCAGAAGCCTGTTCCAACCCCAGTTCGAGAAATACCGCGTCGGAAGATGCTTCTATTTTCCCCACGATTGCCTCGACCCGATGATTATCGATATTCGCTCCGACTCGGTTAAAAGCCTCAGGGATTCAAGCGAGTTCAAGGATTGGCATCCGTCGGATATCCTCTATTTCCCGCTTATAGGATTCGGCGGCAAGATCATCGGCCTCATGTCCATGGACGATCCGGTCAGTGGAAGACGCCCGACCGAAGAGGATCTCCGAATTGTCGAACTCTTCGTCGATTCCGCCGTCGGCCTGATCGAGGAAGGCGAGTTCGAGCACTACTTCGACAAGACTCATAGCCTTATGTCGCGCCTTTTCGACCTTTCGCCGATAATGATCTTCCTCGTGGACGAGAACGAGCGTATTATCGATCTCAACAATGCCGCGGTCGAGAAGATAGGCTATTCCCGAGAGGAGATCGTCGGTTCGGCGGAATGCCGGATAATCGCTTCGAGTGAGGTTTTTAAGGAGATCATCGCCAAGCGGAAACTGGGTTCATTCAGCGGCGAGGTTTTGATCAGCGGGAAGAAATCCGATATGTGGGGGCTTTTCTTTTCGGTGCCGGTTTATTCGAACAACGGAAGAATTGACGGCTACATCACCCATATCATCGATATCACCGAGTCGAAGAAGCTTCAGCAATATCTGGTTCGGGCGGAGAAGCTCGCGGGAATCGGTGTTTTGGCAAGCGGGATCGCGCACGAGATCAACAACCCGCTTTACGCAATACTCGGCACGGCGGAGAATATTATGGCCTCGGGCGAGCTTCCGGCAAACCTCAAAGATGAGTTGAACGAAATCGTCGGATACACAAAAGAGGCAAGCCAAATCCTGAAAGAATTTTCGGGATACACCTATTCCGCTCAGAGGGAATCGGAGTTTCCGGTGAACCTGAACGAGGTCGCCAGAAACGCCGTTAAACTCGTCAGTCGATCGACCGATGTCGCGGGCGTGATATTCAAGCTGGCCTTCGGGGAAATCTCCGAGATTCGCGCATCCGCGAGCGAGATTATGCAGGTTTTTGTGAATCTGATAACTAACTCGCTCGACGCCCTTCCCCGCGAGAACGGCCAGATAAAGATATCGACCTTCGAGGAGGAGGACGATGTCTTCTGCGTCGTCGAGGACAACGGCCACGGGATCCCCGAAAGTATGTTGGGCGATGTTTTCGAGCCGTTCTATACCACCAAGGAGGTCGGCAAAGGCACGGGTCTCGGCCTCTATGTGTGCTACAAAATCGTCACTAAATATCATGGAATTATCGAGATAAAAAGCCGCGAAGGAAAGGGAACCGCGGTATTCTTGAAGTTCCCGAAAAGCAAATGATGCTCGAGGCCTCAGGAAGAAGGAATAGGATTATTGTCCTCGACGACGAGGACAGAGTCAGGAGGGTCATCGGCCTCCAGCTCGAGCGCGAGGGTTATGATGTAATCCTTGCCGAGAGTGGGGACGAGGTCATCGCCAAGCTCAGTTCCGATGCCCAATACGACCTTCTGATAAGCGATATTCGTATGCCCGGTGTCGATGGCCACCAAGTCCTCAAGTTCGCGGTCGAGAATGTCCCCGATATGCCGGTGATTATGTTAACCGGTGTTGTCGATATCGAGACCGCTATCACGGTGATGAAGGCCGGAGCCTTCGATTATCTCGTCAAACCGGTTCGCCGGGACGATCTGATGACCAGTGTCGAAAAGGCCCTCGGTTACGGCCGTTTGATAAAATACAATCGAAGGCTCGAGATCGAGAACCGCAAATACCAGCTCGAACTCGAAGAAGAGGTTAACGCCCGAACGAGGGAGCTTTCCGAAGCGCTCTCACAACTTCGTGTTGTGCATATGGATACGGTGCGAATCCTCTCCGGCGCCATCGAGGAAAACGACCCCTATATCCGCGGCCACGGGAACCGAGTGCGTCACATGGCTCACCATATGGCCGAAGCGCTCGGTTATTCCTCGAGGGAGCTTGATATGCTCGATTTCGGCGGCCTTCTGCACGATGTCGGCAAGATCGCGATCGACCCGCGTATCCTGAACAAGCCCTCCTCGCTAACACCCGACGAGCGCAAAATCGTCGAGACGCACCCGCTTGTCGGCGAGCGCATTGTTAGTAAGGTCAGCTATTTCACACAAATAGTCCCGTTAATAAGATGGCACCATGAGCGCTGGGATGGCAAAGGCTATCCCGACGGCCTGCAAGGGGACAAGATACCGGTGAGCGCGCGAATACTCGCTATCGTCGATTCCTACGACGCGATGACCTCGGACAGGGCATATAGATTAGCGCTACCCACAAACCGCGCAATCGATGTCCTTCATCAAGAGGCGGGACGCCAATTCGATTCATCTTTGGTCGAGGTTTTCATACGCGAGAAAACCTACGAACTCCATTTCGAAGATTAACCCCTCAAAAGTTTTCTCTCGCCCGAGTCTCATTCAATGAAACAAGGTGAAATTTTTATTTGACTTGAAGGGTTAGCCTGCTTATAATCAAAATTCATACAAAGAAAAGTTCAAACAATCTGATTCGTATTCAGAAAGGAGCATAGCCGATGGTTCATTATTTTAATGCAGGTGGATTTCTTATGTATCCACTTCTGGGCCTCTTTATCATCGGACTCGCATTTACGATCGTCAAATTCTGGCTACTTATGCGTGCCAACATTAATAGCGAAAGATTCTTCAACAGTATAATTAAAACCCTCGAGAGCGGCGGCATCAAGAAGGGCATCGATGTTTGTGAAAAAACCCGCGGCCCGCTCTCAGCTCTGTTTCACGCGGGCCTTGAAAGGGCCGAAAAAGGCCTTAGCTATGTCGAGCGCGCGATAGAGAACGAAGCCGCGGTCCAGCTCGGTTATCTCGAAAGAGGCATGATCTGGCTTTCGACAATTATCAGCATTGCGCCGATGATCGGATTCTTGGGCACCGTTCAGGGTATGATCATCGCCTTCGACACAATCGCCAAATCGAACGATATCGTCCCAAGCGAGGTCGCCGGCGGTATCTCGACAGCCCTTCTGACGACCTTCGCCGGTCTCGCGATCGCCATCCCGATGCAGATCTTCTTCAATTACTTTGTGAACAAGGTTGACCGGATGGTCGTCGATATGGAGGATTATTCCAACAAGCTGGTCGAGTTCCTAATCGATAACAACCTAATTTCCAAATAAAGGTTCAATCGATGAAGCTGAAAAAGCACCCGAAACAAAAAACCGAAATACCGACCGCGAGTTTAGCGGACATAGTCTTTCTGCTTCTCATATTCTTCCTCGTGACGACGAGTATGAACCCGTCCAAAGGCGTTGGTCTCACTTTACCCCCTCCGGGCGAACAGATAGAGGTCTTTAAGAAGAACGTCCTGAATGTCTTCGTCAACCAGATGGGCGCTATTCTTGTAGCCGGCGAGGAAACCGAACTTCAGAATGTCAAAGAGAAGATTCAGAAGATGCGCGAAGACTATAAGAAGGAGAAGGGCGAGGAGGAGGAGATCATTGTCAGCCTTCTCGCGCATCCCGACGCGGATTACAAAGCCATGATCGATGTTTTAGACGAGATCAAGCTCGCAGGAGCCACTAAAATTTCGATAGCGGCGCCGCATTTCTAATCTATAGGGTGTTCTCGGTTCAGTAAAACCATGGGAATCGCAGTGATTCCCCCTATGTCGGAGGCCAAATTGGCAGTTGGATTTAAACAAAAATCGAAACTTTCGAGCGAGATTCCGAGCGCTTCTATAGCGGATATTGTATTCCTCTTATTGATATTCTTCATGACCGTCACGGTTTTCAAAGAATACCAAGGGCTTAGGGTTCAGCTTCCCACTGCGAAATCGACGCAAAAGATCGAGGCCAAAAGAGATATTACTTACATCTGGATAGACCGAGAGAATAGACTCAATATCGATGATATGATCATCTCGATGAGCGAGGTTCGTCCGGTGATGAGCGACAAAATGATAGAGAATCCCGCCTTGATCGTTTCTATCCGCGCCGATGAAAGATCGAAATACGGTAATGTAGCCATGCTTATGGAGGAGCTGAAGGAAGCGAACGCCCTGAGAATCAACTTCGCAACCCTTTCGGAAGGTTAGATCATGAAATACAGGGATCCAAAAGCCGATCTGCCCTCGTTCTGGGGTCTAAACCTTCGGAAGGGCGTGATAATTTCTCTTTTAGCAATGCTTCTCGTCTCGTTGACCTTCATCTCGGTCAACACGGAGGTCATAAGGGGCCCCGAATACCAGCAGGTTATTCAAATCGAAGAGATCGACCAAACGAGACAGCAGATACAGAAGGAAGAGCCGCCCAAGGCTACTATCGCCGAGGTTATCGCAAGCGAGGATGAAGACATTCCGGACACAGTGACGATCGGAACAACCGACCTCAACCTCGACACCTTCATCCCACCGCCGCCGGTGGAGGAGGATGTCGTCGATTTCTTCGCGCTCGAATCGCCACCCAAGCCGGTTAAGGAGGTTCGCCCGGACTACCCTCAGCTGGCCGAAAAGGCGCAGGTCGAGGGTGTTGTCCTTGTGCAGGTCGTTATTGGACTTAACGGCAAGGTCGAACATGCCGAAGTTATTCAAGCTAAACCTGAGGGCTTCTTCGAGGAGGCCGCTCTCGCCGCGGCGCGCAAATGGGAATTCACTCCGGCGAAACAAAGAGACAAACCCGTTAGGGTTCGCTACCAAATCCCGTTGCGATTTGAACTTAAATAGGCCGCCTTTTTTCTCCTAATAAAAAGCCTCTTCGGAGGCTTTTTATATGGCATTGAATATGCGGTGTTCTCGAGTGTATAATAAAAAAGAAATACATTGACATAGGAAAAATTCAGCGTAAATTTTGAAATGTGACCCATTGGTCACAAATTGTAAAAGGAGTTTTTTATGAAGAGGGTTATAGCCATTCTCTCGATTCTCTTCGCGGGAGCTTGCATGGCGCAGGCCGGTCTCGAATCCGGGCGGTTGACATTGGATAGTTGTATCGAGCGTGCCCTCGAGGCTAATTACTCGATTATGATGAAGCGCGAGGAATTGAACCGCGCCCAGTCATCGTATCTAAGCAACCTTTCGAGCTTCATGCCGAGTTCCTCGGCGCGCTTTTCGTGGGGTAGAAACGAGCAGGAGAGCTTTTCCTATTCGGAGAGCGGGTTGATTGTGAGCCGCGATCACTACAACGCAGGGATTTCCGCGAGCCAGACTATCTTCGAGGGGGGAAAAAACCTGCTCTCGACGAAGTCGGCGCGCCTCTCGCGGGATATCACGAGTCAAAGCCTCACCGAGAATGAGGCAAATTTAGTCTATTCAGTGAAGAATGCATTTTTCACTGTTATCAGCGCGGAGCACACCGCGAAAAACGCCTCGGCCGCACTCGAAAGGATTGAGGACCAGTTCACTCTTGTCAGCGAACGCGACAAACTCGGCCTCGCCGACCCGACGGAACTCACTCAGATTAAAGTTAGCAAAGCCCAAAATCAATTGACTCTTCTGCAGGCACAAAACACCCTTCAAAAGGCGGTCGAATCATTGGCGGGCTTGCTCGCGATGCCACTCGACACCCCCATCGGGCTGGTAGATCCCGGAATCGTTGTCGCCGCCCCGGGACCCATGGAGGAGTATATTAAACTCGCTCTGGAGAACCACCCGCAGGTCATGCAAGCGGAGATGTCCCTCCAAAAGGCGCGGCTCTCTAAGCTTTCGAGCTGGGCGAACTACCTCCCCGGAATCAACGCTTCCTATTCCTATAGCTGGAGCAACTCGGAGATGCCCGAGTCTTTTGTCCAGTTCGACGACGAGGCTAAATGGAGCGTCGGGCTTTCCGCGAACTGGAATCTCTTCTCGGGTGTTTCGCGAATAGCCTCGATTCAGTCGGCGAATAGCATGCTTAGAGATGCCGAAAATAGCCTCCTTTTAGTGAAGCAGTCGATCGAGGCCTCGGTTCGAGACGCATATCGAAATCTGCAAGAGGCCGACGCGAGAATCCAGCTTTCCGATGCTCGCCTCGAGGACGCGAGGCTAAACGAAGAGCTCTTTGTCGAGAAATACGGTCTCGGAGACTGCACTTTGCTCGAGCTTCTGCAGGCCGAGCTTTCGCTTCAGCAGGCCGAAACCGAGGCGATCAGCGCGCAATTCGATTATAATATGGCTATCTCGGAATTACTCCGATTGTCGGGTAAAATAGATTAATCAAGTCGAGGTTGGGCTATGAAAAAAGCCGTAGTTATCATTATCATCGTGGTTCTCATCGTCGGGATTGCGGTTTCACTCGGGTTTTTCCTGAAGAAACGATCGACCGGCGCTGTCGAGATCCAAAGCGAGATGGTTATTCGAAGGGATATTTCTCAAATAGTCACAGCCTTCGGGCGGATTAACCCCGAAGTCGAGATCAATATCTCGACCAAGGTGATCGGACAGATCGAGAAAATCTATATCACCGAAGGGGATACGGTCGCCAAGGGCGACTCGTTGGTTCGCCTCGAGCGCACCCGTTATGTCGCCTCGCTCAATTCGGCAAGGGCCTCCCTGCGAAGCGCAATGGCGCAGGTCGATAGGGTTCAGCTCAATCTGAATCAAGCGAAAGACGCATATCGAAAGGCGCAGTCGATGTTCGAGAAGGGCCTTCTCTCCGAGGATGCACTCGAAAAATCGAAGGTGCAGGTCGATCTGCTCGAAGCGGAATTGGCCTCCACCCGCGACGGTGTCGAGCGCGCGCAGGCTATGCTCGACGAGGCGCAGGACAACCTCGACCAGACAATTATGCTCGCGCCGGTGGCGGGGATCATTGTCAAATTATACGCCGAGGCCGGCGAGAATGTCATCACCGGCACGACGAATGTCCCCGGAAGCACGATTATGACCCTCGCTCAGCTCGAGGTGATGGAGGCTGTTGTCAGTGTTGATGAGGCCGATGTTGTCGATCTTCAGATCGGCCAAGAGGCCAAGATCGAGGTTGACGCCTTCCCCGATACCTTCCTCGTCGGCACGGTCGTCAAGATCGCCAATCAGGCGACTCTTCAAAATGTCGGCGGACAGGAAACAGTGGCGAATTTCGAGGTGAAGATCGCTGTTGTTGAGCCCTTCGAACGGATTCGCCCGGGGATGAGCTGTTCCGCCGAAATCGAGGTTTCAAAGGCCGATTCGGTTGTCGCGGTGCCGATTCAAGCGGTTGTCTTGGCGCGTCCGGCCCTAGGCGAGAAGACCGAAGAGGCTCAGGCCACAGAGAAGAGCGGAGCTTTCGCGAAACCGAAAGAGGCCGTGTTCATTATCGAGGATGGCATCGCGCGCCAGAAGATCGTCGAGACCGGAATCGCCGACGATAGGTATATCGAGATTAAGGACGGCCTTGCCGGCGGCGAGAAGGTTGTGATCGGCAGATACAAAGCCCTGAGGGAACTCAAAGACGGCGATAAGGTTAAAGAATCGGACCCGGAAAGAGGAAAGGGCGGCTTCGATGTCCGCGTTAATTGAACTTAAAGGTGTTAAAAAAGTCTATGTCATGGGCAAGAACGAGGTTCATGCCCTACGGGGCGTCGATCTTGCGATAGAGCCTTCGGAATACCTCGCGATCATGGGGCCTTCGGGAAGCGGCAAATCCACTATGCTCAATATTCTCGGCCTGTTAGACCTGCCCTCAGCCGGGGCATACCTTTTCAGCGGCACCGATGTCACACTATTCAACGACGCTCAGCTTGCCGTTATGCGAAACCGCAAGGTGGGCTTCGTTTTCCAAACATTCAACCTGCTCCCGAGAACCTCCGCTTTGGGCAATGTCGAGCTTCCGCTCGTGTATGCCGGAGTCGGCCGCAAGGAGCGCAAGGACAGAGCTATTCACGCGCTTGAATTGGTCGGTTTAGCGGATAGGATGAACCATAAACCGAACGAGCTTTCCGGCGGACAGCGCCAAAGGGTGGCTATCGCGAGAGCGCTCGTCACCCAACCGGATATCGTCCTCGCCGACGAGCCGACCGGAAACCTCGACAGCAAAACAGGCGACGATATTATGCGCCTTTTGGACGATCTTTCAGGTAAAGGGAACACGATAATCCTCGTCACGCACGAGTCCTTCATCGCCGAACACGCGAACAGGACAGTGCATATCCTCGACGGATTGATTGCCTCGGACACTTATAACAAACGAGTTTGATGTATCTCATCGTTGAAAGCATCAGGGCGGCGTTTACCTCCCTTCGAGGGCGGCTACTGCGAACTTCGCTCACTATGCTCAGCATCGCGGTCGGCGTCGCCACGATTATCGCGATTGTCTCGATTATGGCCGGTCTCGATGAGATGGTCAAGCGCGAGTTCTCCCGCATGGGCACGCGCGTTCTTTATATCAGTCGAAACCAGTGGGGTAAGGCCTTTTATCGGCGAGCGCCTCAAATCGGTTCCCGTGAGATCGAAGCCCTTCAGCGCGTCGATTTAGCTGAATATATCGTCCCAACGCGCGAAACATGGGCATCGCTATCCCGCGGAGTGAAAAACGCCTCCGGGCTACAAATAGTCGGCACGAATCAGGACTATCATCTGGTTCGAGAGATCCCCTTGGAATCCGGCAGATTCTTCACTGCCTATGAGAATGAAAGGGGCCGCAATGTTTGTGTTCTCGGGAGCGAGGTTTATAAAAATCTCTTCGAGGTCGGGGAGGAGGCGATCAACGAGTATGTCGAGATCGAGAAGGTGCCATTCAGGGTTGTGGGTGTCGTCGAAAAACAGGGCAACTTCATGACAAGTATGGCAGGCCTCGCATCGGACAACAAGGTTTTTATACCGATATTAGCCTCGGATCGCATGTTCGGCCGATGGTGGGGTTTAGAGGTGCTCGTCAGCGCCTACTCGGACGATCTAATCGAGGAGACGGAGGACGAGTGCCGCATGATGCTCCGCGCCGCCCGTGGGATCAAGCCCGGACAAGAGGACAACTTCGGTATAAACAAACAGGATTACCTTTTGAACCAATTCCGCAAGACCACGCGGATTCTGTGGGCGATCTTGGTCGGCATCGCGGGTTTGTCACTTCTTGTCGGTGGCGTCGGGATTATGAATATCATGTTGATCTCCGTCACGGAAAGAACCCGCGAGATTGGGGTTCGCAAGGCCATTGGCGCGAAAAGGTCGTATATCCTAATGCAATTCCTGATCGAAGCGCTTTTGGTTTGCTGGTTAGGGGGGCTATTCGGCGCGCTGATGGGAATCGCCTTCGCAGGGATCATCGCACTTTTTACTCCCCTTGTTTTCGTCGTCTCGGGGCTTTCCGCAATACTTGGATTCGCATTCACAAGCGCGACGGGGGTTTTCTTCGGGCTGTATCCGGCGATTAAAGCCGCTACAAAACCCCCCGTCGAGGCATTGAGGTTCGGATGAAAGAAATCATCAGTTCATTCGGAATCGCTCTTAGGGGCATCAACCAAAACCGGCTTCGCGGTATGCTCTCTGTTTTCGGTGTTGTGGTCGGTGTGATCGCGGTTATCGGAATGAGTTCCTTGGCGAAAAGCATGGAAAAGGCCTTCGACTCTCAGGCCACGCAGATGGGCGCGAACACCTTCACTGTCGAGCGAATGAACGAGATCGAGATGGCGATGAATTGGACCTCCGGCAATAGGCAAGCGCTGTTCGACCTATGGCGCAGGCCGCGCCTTAGTTACGACTATATCGATGAACTTCGGGAGAACCCTTCGATCCGCTCGGTGGCTCCGCAGGCGAATTTGAACATGAAATTCCGCCGCGGCAAAAAAAGCTCGACCGACGAATACAATATAATTGCAACGAATCAGGATTTTCTTCAGGGTGGTATCTATCAGCTCGAGGAGGGCAGGTTCCTAACCGCCGAGGATGTGCTCCACAGGCGTTATGTCTGTGTTATCGGGGCGGAGATCGCCCGTGAGTTCTTCGAGGGAACCGATCCCATAGGCCAGCAGATCAATATCGGCCCGTTGCCCTGCAGGATTGTCGGTGTCCTCAAAGGGGTCGGCGCCGCGCTCGGCGCAAACCCCGATCAGGTCGCGATTATCCCCTTCTCCGTCGCCTCGATACATTGGCGATGGATCGAATGGCAAATGAAGATCAATATCGAAGCCGCGCCGGGGTTTACAGTATTAGCCCAAGACGAGGCTGTCACTACACTTAGAAGGCTTCGCAGTCTAAAGCCCGAACAGGATAACAATTTCTCTCTGGTCACCTCCGAAATGATGAACGCCTTCTTCGGCAAAATCACCGGAGCCGCCTCGCTGGTCGTGATCCTTATCGCCGCGGTCAGTCTCATCGTCGCCGGAATCGGGATTATGAATGTTATGTTCGTCGCGGTCCACGAAAGAACCCACGAGATCGGGATACGAAAGGCCTGTGGTGCTTCTTCGAGACAAATCCTCCTCCAATTCTCTATCGAAGCGATATTGCTCTCGGCAATTGGAGGCTTGATCGGAATGGTGTTAATCGTCTCCGCGGCCTCCATCGCCGGCACAATAATGATCCCCAATAACGACGGCGAAACACTACCCCTCGAGATTGTCGTTCCACCATCCCTGATCGTCCTCGGCCTGTTTTTCTCTCTCCTCGTCGGGATCGTCTTCGGAATAATTCCCGCATATCGAGCAAGTAAACTCAATGTTGTTGATGCCCTCCGCTACGAGTAATTAGCCGAGTTGAACTTACCCCCGGGGCGTCGGGATTTTTTCGGCCTGTGGAAAGTGAACTTTCCACAGGCCGAAAAAATCGCCGTCAGGCCGAAGCGAGGTTTTTATATATTAAACGGAATCTTTTCTTTCGGCCTGACGGCCCGCGCATGCGCGGCCGACGCCCCGGGGGTGGACTATTTGATATAGATGGCTCTTCGCACGATATATCTAGAGCCTTTTTGTGCGCGAATAAAGTAAACTCCCGATTTGTAGTTATTGCTCGGTTTCCAAAGATGCTTATTCTTTGTAAGCTCGGCGAGTTTTTGACCGATCGCGTCGAAGATCTCGATTTTCGCATCAAGATTGGACTCGATTGCGCAGGAGCTATTGAACGGATTAGGGAAGATATTCAGGAAAAGTCTTTCCGGAGTGGGGATTTCGCCGGTTGTGAGGTATGTATCCGGGAGCACATAGAACCATATCGGGTTAGTGAAACATCGATAGGCTGAATCGGGTTTAATATATTGCTCGCCCTCCAAGAATGTCATAGCCTCGAGACGATAGCAACACCATCCCTCATCGACCGGTGGGTCGAGGGGGATAGAAAAGCTACCATCGAACCCGGAGAGCAATGAGTCAAGACTCACCGTCTCTGGTGTGGGGGATAGGGGATGTATTTTCTTGAGGGTCAACCTCTTGATGGTCCCCCCGAACTCGGCGGAGGCTTTGTAGTCGATTTTTAACGAGTCTGTGCCGCCGAATTTCACGGTGTCGGTTTGCCCTATGATTTTGTAACTTTCCGGCAAATCGCAACCGCTGAAACTCCGAAGGTTAATAATCGGGCCGTCGGTGACGACGGTGTTGCCGTTTCGAAGGGCGCGCAGAATCGAGGCCTCGTCGAGGCCGAGGGGGCAATAGGCCAATGTTCTCACCTTCGCGAAGGCGTTATCGGTGGCATAGATGTCCGGAACGGGTATTCCCCCGGCGAAGGGATAGTAGGTGAAATAGTTGAAATCGCCGTGGGCGTCGCTTCCCCCGTTGATAAATATCTTGCGTGGGTGTTCGAGATCGGCGAGGGCGATAGCTTGCCAAAGGAAGCTATCCCATTTGGTTAACCCCAGAAGAAGATCGGAATCCCATAAACCGCCGCGAAGCATTGTCCCTGAGGAAAAGGGGAACGGATCGCAATACTCGTCCAGATCGACATCGATATCGAAAACAGACCTCTCGTTCCAAATCTGAAGCCCCTGAAAAACACCGGCCTCGAAACCGGAATCGACGACAGAATCCTCCCAAAGATAGTCCGGATTATAGGGGTGAGCCGGATAAGACACCGCCTCAGGTGAGGCCAATAGAAAGGCCCTCGCGTCGGCATGGGTCTTCTCGGCTATACTGAAATCGATCTTCGCCGGAAAGAACTCGTGATTGCCGTATATCAGGAGGTGGTTTCGGCTGGAACCGGGCGAACGAATATCCGCCTCTTCGCCGCGAATCATAACAGGATAGCCTCTGCCGTAGGTGGCGATACTATCCGGTATCGCCAACCAATCGCTGAGGTTCAGATCGTCGGCTAGGAAACCGAAAACATTCGACGAATCGGAGGCATGGTCGGTTAACATCACGAAATCGACACCCATAGCGCGGGAACATTCGGCTATCATCCTAAACGACCCGCCGAATTCATAGGCGTTGTTCGTTATGCTCGTGTGGAAATGGCAATCGCCTTGATACCAATCGGGGAACTTCGGCAGGCCGTCGCCGCCGACCTTGACAGCGAGCACCTTCGAGAAACGCTCATCCAAAGGGAGTCCGTCCTCGAAATCGATGGTCGCCTTCATATAAATCGTCTGGCCGGCCGAATAGCCCTCCGGAACCGCGATGAACACAACGGTGTCCCAAAACGATAGGCTCAGGTCCTCGATAACCGGCGAATAGACCTTGCGAAAGATCGTATCGGTGTCCGAAAAATCGCCGCCCGACCTCGACCGGGGGACCTCGATATAAAGTCCCTCCAATTCCTCTAAATCGATGACATTGGCGTCCTTGATATAAAACTGCACAGGAAACTGCGTCATCTCGTCGATCACGAACCAAGGTGCATCGATATCGATATCCTTGGCATAGGTGTTGGGATATTTATCACCGCTCCGCGGAGGCTGGATAATCGTGTCTTCTGCCCCTGCGGCGAACAACAGCGCGAGCGAAGTGAACAACGAAGCTGAGTTTAATATTCTGTTTGCCAATATTTTGTAATTATTGAAAAGGTTCCGGTATTTGGTGGAGAATTTAATTATTTTTTTTCATATTGAAAGCATTTTTTATACTATCGTAAATCGTTCCCCGAATTGAATGGCAAGCCGCGACATCATGCAAAACCCAAGTCCGATTTCCACACAAGGCCAAAATCGTTATCGAACGATGCCGTCGGATGAACTTTAGGCATTGACTTTTATTAAAAATAAATATATTTTTCAAAGATTTGTATATAATGGAGGTCGCGCGTTTTGTTCACCGGAATTGTCGGCTTAAAAGGGGTAGTCCGGACCTTCACGCGGCGCGGCGAAGGCGCGAGAATAGTTATCGAGGCGGTGTTCCCCGAAGGGCTCGAGATGGGGGAGAGCATTGCCGTGAACGGCGTTTGTCTCACTGTGTCCGGAATCGAAACTGAAGGCTTCTCCGCCGATATATCGAGGGAAACCCTCGAAAGATCGACATTGGCGCAGTTGCGGCCCGGCCGCGAGGTCAATCTCGAGCGCGCGCTGAGAGCCGGGGGAAGGTTCGGCGGCCATATCGTGCAAGGCCATGTCGATTGTGTCGGCAAGTTGCTTCGCCTCCGACGCGCAGGGGATTTCGCCTCGATGGTTGTTAGTTTTCCGAGGCGGTTCGATAGGTTTATCGTCGAAAAAGGCTCGATAGCTATAGACGGCGTCAGCCTGACAGTCGCACGAAAGTGCGCGGGAGAGGCCGAGATGTCGCTAATTCCGACCACACTCGCCTCGACGGCCCTCGCCGGTCTTTCCGCCGGCGCATATATAAACATCGAGTTCGATATTATTGCGAAATATGTCGAAAATATGGTAATCAAATGACTCACTCATTCGATACAATTGAAAGCGCGCTGAAAGCCATCGCGCGCGGGGGAATTCTCATCGTCGTCGATGACGAGGATCGCGAGAACGAGGGCGATTTCGTCGCCGCCGCGGAGAAGGCGACCCCCGAGATGATCAACTTCATCACGAGGTTCGGCCGCGGGATGGTTTGCGCGCCGGCCTCGCCGGAGCGCATCGAGGGCCTCGGCCTCGATATGATGGTCGATAGAAACACCGCCCTTCACGGCACGCCATTCACAGTCACAGTCGATTTCCTCGAGGGCGCGACCACGGGTATCTCCGCCCATGACAGGGCGGCCACCCTTCGCGCTATCGCCGACCCGAGAATCGAGGCCGGAAGATTCGCCAAACCCGGCCATATCTTTCCCCTCAAGGCCGCGCAGGGCGGCGTTCTGCGAAGAGCCGGGCACACCGAGGCCGCGGTCGATCTTTGCAAGCTCGCCGGCCTGTTTCCGGTCGGTGTCATTTGCGAGATCATGTCCGATGATGGAACGATGGCGCGGGTTCCCGAACTCGTCGAGCTTGCGCGAAGACACGATCTGCCGATAATCACGGTGAAAGACCTCATCGAGTTTCGCACAAAAAACGAGAAGCTCGTTCGGGCCGTCACCTCCGCGAATTTCCCGACACGATTCGGCGATTTTCGCATTTACCTTTACGAATCCCTGCTCGACGGCCGCCAGCATATCGCCCTCGTGAAGGGCGAGGTCGCCGGAAAGAGAGATATCCTCGTGCGGGTTCACGACGAGTGCCTCACCGGCGATGTCTTCGGGAGCAGGCGTTGCGATTGCGGCGAACAGCTTTCCCACTCGATGGCCATGATCGAATCCGCCGGCGAGGGGGTTTTGTTGTATATGCGCCAAGAGGGCCGCGGTATTGGAATCGGCAAGAAGCTCCAAGCCTACCATATTCAGGACTTGGGCTTCGACACGGTCGAGGCAAATTGCAGGCTCGGTTTTCCGCCGGATCTCCGCGATTACGGCATCGGCGCGCAAATACTCGTCGATTTGGGCATATCGACGATTCGCCTTCTCACGAACAACCCGAAAAAGATCATCGGTCTCGAGGGCTACGGCCTCTCGATAGTCGAGCGCGTGCCGATCTCGGTCGTGCCGAATCCCGATAACATCGAATATCTTCGAACGAAAAAGGAAAGAATGGGCCATCTGCTCGAAATCGAGTCGAAGACCCCTGAAAATATCGAAAAGGAGCAAAGATGAACACCGTCGAGGGAAGATATATTCCGCCGGCAAAGGCAAAGTTCGCAATAGTTGCGGGTCGTTTCAACGATTTCGTCGTCGAGCGCTTAATCTCTGGCGCGGTCGATTGTCTCAGCCGCCACGGGGTCGATGAGTCGGCGATTTCGGTGGTGCGGGTCCCCGGAGCCTTCGAGATACCCTCTATCGCCGCGAAGCTCGCCGCGTCCGGCGATTTCTCGGCTGTCATATGTCTCGGCGCGGTGATTCGGGGCGACACGCCGCACTTCGAGTATGTCTCCGCGGAGGTCTCGAAGGGGATTGCCGCGGCCTCGATGCAGACCGGAGTCCCGGTCATCTATGGCATTCTCACAACGGACAGCGTCGATCAGGCGGTCGAGCGCGCCGGCACCAAGGCCGGCAACCGCGGTTTTACAGCCGCACTCGACGCCCTCGAGATGGCCGATCTCAATTCCAAGCTTAATTTTAAGAAAGGATTGAATTAATGGGAGCACGCCGCGAGGCCCGAATCGCCGTTCTTATGGCGCTTTACTCGGTAGAAGTGACGGGGCCGAAGGAGATATCCGCCCTCGAGGAGGAGATACTCGAGCTTTACGAGGTTCCCAAATCGGCTAAGTTGTTTTTTAGTGCGATATTAGAGGCAATAATTAAAAATATAGATGAAATAAATAATATAATTAACGAACGTGCAGAGAATTGGGCGCTCGATAGAATCGCGATCGTCGATAAGAACATCCTCCGAATCGGCGTCGCGGAGCTGTTATATTTCCCCGATATCCCCCCGAAAACGACAATCAACGAATGCATCGAGTTGGCAAAGCATTTCGGGACTTCGGAGTCGGCGCGTTTCGTCAATGGTCTGTTGGACGGCATTTTAAGGCACCTCGATATCGAAAAACGCGATGAAATCGAGAGCACCGAAGAATGAGGCTTGCGGTTCTCAGCGATATTCATAGCAATATCGAGGCCCTCGAGGCAGTGCTCGGAGAATTGCGGCGCTTTAGTCCGGATAGAATTATTTGTTGCGGCGATGTCGTCGGTTACGGCGCCTCGCCCTCCGAGTGCATCGCCCTTGTTCGCGAGGCCGCGGATCTTGTGGTTGCCGGGAATCACGACTACGGCGCGATTGGAATGACCGACACCTCGAGGTTCAACCCGACCGCCAGAGCCGCGATCGAATGGACGGCTCAACAGCTCGATTTCGCCGAGAAGAAATGGCTTTCTTCTTTGCCGATCGAGTCGTCGATCGAAAATTGTAAATTTGTGCACGGCTCGCCGCTTTCACCGGAAAGCTGGCATTATATTCGCAAGTCAATCAGTATCAATGCCCAGTTCGACTCGTTCAACGAGCCGGTATGTTTTGTCGGGCATAGCCATATTCCCGGCCTTTGGGGGACGGAGCTTAACGAGTATTGCCCGCCTCGCGAGGGCCTAATGCAATTGTATCGGGAATATCGATATATTATCGATGTCGGGAGTGTCGGAAGGCCGCGCGACGGCGAACCGAAAGCGGCTTTTGTTATCTTTGACACGGATGACTTACAGCTCGAATTTGTCCGAGTTGGTTACAATATCGATTCTGCGGCAAGAAGGATAATCGATGCCGGATTGCCGCAAAAGTTGGCCGAGAGGCTTCATGAAGGCAAATAATTAATTTTCAAAATAACATGCGAGGAGTAGGAAAATGCCTCATGTGAACAGCATTATCCTGACGCATATAATTGTTTGGCTGGCCTCCGGGGTTCTCACCGGAGTTTTGGCCGCAATTATGGCCAAAGGCAAGGCTCAGAACCCGATGAAATGGTTTTTCATGGGCATGATTGCCCCGATCGTGGCCCTCATCGGTGTTGCGATGACAGAGAAGGCCGAGGACAATGACTTCCGGCTCAACGATCGCGCCTACCGCGTGATGCGCCGTTGGTATGCCGCGATGGTTGCGTTCATCGCATTTATTGTGTATGCTCAAACCGCAAATCCCTCGACGCCGTTCTGGGATTGCGGCGAGTTCATCGCTTGTAGCTACAGTCTCAGCGTTCCGCATCCCCCCGGTGCGCCGCTGTTTCTGCTCATCGGAAGGTTAGTTTCGATTTTGCCCTTGAATTTCCTCGCGCCGATTTGGGGCCTCGAGGAACTCTCAGTCGCACACAAGCTCAATCTAATGAGCGGTTTTTTCAACGCCCTTGCAGTAGCTACTCTCTTCTTAATAATCTCCAAGGCCACCGAAAAGCTTTTCCTCAAAGCAAATTCAGCCTCCGAATATGCTATAGTCTTCGTCTCCGGCTTGGTTGGAAGCCTGCTGGCGGCCTTTTCCTCAACCTTCTGGGGAAACTCCATCGAGGCCGAGGTTTACGGCCCCGCAATGTTCATCTCAGCGCTCGCGGTTTATGTCGCGATGGTCTGGTATGAAAAGCGCGACAAGCCCGACAGCGACCGATATCTCGTATTCATAGCCTATATCCTCTATCTCGGTATCGCGATCCACCTCACGACGATGATCATGCTTCCGCCGATCTTCCTTTTTGTCGTGATGACCAGTGTCCGCAAGCGCAAGGACCCGGTCTTCTGGTTCACATGGATTGTGCTTTTCGCGGTCGCGACGACCTTCAGCCTTTTCATCGGATTGTCGGTTGTCAGCTTGGCCTTGCTATTGGTCGGCCTTCTGGTCGCATCGGCAATGAGACACCGTAACGATAATGCGGAAGTTGCCGCCCGAAGGTTCGGACTCGGCTTTATCACACTGCTTGTCTGCCTTGTCGCGTTCGGCATATGTTCCTACACAATAATCCGCTCTCAGCTCGATCCGGTTATCGATGAAAACGATCCCGAGACCATCGAGACCTTCGCCGATTATATGGACAGGAAACAATACGGCCAAGAATCGATGTGGGAGGCGATGTTCAACCGCAAGGGCAAATGGATCAACCAGATCGGCGTCCATCCCCGTATGGGCTTCTGGGGCTTCTTCGAGCAACAATGGTCTTCCCCGAAAAGTAGCCTTCGCGGAATGATCCCCTTCTTCTTCGCATTAGTCGGCCTGTTCATCCTTTTCCCAAAGCACAAGCAGTTCTGGCTGTTGCTTTTCCTGTCGCTTCTCATCAGCACGCTCGGGCTGATAATATATATCAACTTCTCGGACGGAACCCAAGGCGTTAAGCTCGAGGTTCGCGACCGCGATTACTTCTTTACGCCGGGCTATATGTTCATGGCAATGTGGATCGGTATCGGATTGGGGGCTATTCTCGGGATGTTCAACAAACTACGGCATTCCGCGAAATTACCTTCCTCGCTGACCCTGATTCTGTGCGCGATACTAACCCTCTTGCCCGCGATTCCGCTCAAGGCGAATTGGTTCACAAAGGATTACCACAAGAACTATATTCCCCACGACTACGCTTATAACATCCTGAATTCGTGCGAGCCGAACAGCATTCTCTTTACCAACGGCGACAACGACACCTTCCCGCTTTGGTTCCTTCAGGTTGTTTTGGGGATCAGAACCGATGTCTGCATCGCAAACCTCAGCCTGCTGAACACGAACTGGTATATCAAGCAGTTGAAAACGCGCACCTATTATAAATACACCGGCACAAACTCCTCCGGCGCAACGGTCTCCGGCGAGATGGAGGCCGAAAACGAGCTTAACCTCAAACGCAAACTCGGCGCGAGGAATATCACGCTCACATCCGCCGAGGTTATCCGCAAGATCAACCAGTTCGGGAACGATTTTGTGAACATCCAGATGACAGACGAGCAGATAGACGGGCTTCGCGCCTACAGAACCTCCGATGGAACCATAGTCCGCGTTCAGGACATTATGGTGAAGCACCTCGTCGATCGCTCGCAGGTGTCCGTGAAGGTCGATACCGTCGACGGAGTCGTCGATACGAACTATACCTTCACACCGCCGATCTATTTCGCCGTGACGGTCTCGCCCGACAACAAGCTCAATTACGGTGACTATCTACGCATGGAGGGACTGGCATACAGACTCACCGGCAAGAAGGGCGAGCGTCAGGTCGAGCCGGAGATCATGCGGAAGTATCTATTCGACACATACAGCTATCGCGGCCTCTTGGACGAGACGATCTACAAAGACGAGAACTCCGAGAAACTGCTCCAAAACTACACCACGGCCTTCATGACACTAGCGCTCGATCTTCGCGCGCGCGACCGCCGCAACGAGGCTATGGAAGTCATGCAGGGCGCAATCGACATGTTGCCCTACGACTGGCGCGTCGCGATGTTCGCCGGGGATATCTTCGCCGATGTCAACCGCTGGGACAAGTTCGACGAGCTGTTCCAAATCTCTTTGGAGAAAGACTCCTCGAATGTCCGTTTGATAAGGCTTTTTGCCGATCTCTGCTACCAATACGGCGACACGAACAGAACTTTGAATATTATCAAGAAGGGCCGCGAGAAGAACCCCGACGACGATGTCCTCTTCAAATCCCAGCTCGGCTATTATTATGCCTACGGCATGACCGATCTATTCAACGAGGAGATCTCCGCTTGGTACGAGAAGCATCCGGACGACCCGCAGATAAAGGCCTATTTCGAGTCGATTCAAAAGGCGCAGGCCACTCGTTCGCAGATGGTTGTCACCCCCTCGGAAAAGACCCCTGAGCAGATCGCCAGAGAGCAACAACCGGCCTCCCTTCCGGACGGAAGGGGCATAGGGGAGTAGGATTTGCGCAAGAATATACTCGTCATCAACTGGCAGGACATAACGAATCCGTTTTTCGGCGGTGCCGAAGTCCATCTCCACGAGATATACGGAAGGCTTGCCCGCGATTTCGAGTATGATGTCACTTTGCTCTGCACCGCCCATTCCGGCGCCCCGCGCGAGGACGAAATCGACGGAATGAGAATAGTTCGTAGCGAAGGGAACCGCAACACCTTCGATATGCGTGTGAAGGGCGAATATCGGCGGATGCTCGCCGAGGGAAAACGCTTCGACCTCGTCGTCGAGGATATGAACAAGATGCCTTTCATGGCGGCGAACTGGGCCGACTGCCCTGTGTTGGTGCAGGTTCACCACTTTTTTGGGAACACTATCTGGAAGGAGTTTCCTTGGTATTTGTTCCCATTCCCTCTGTATGTTTCTTTAGGTGAAGCGAGGGCGCTTAAGCTCTATCGTGATAAGAAGTTACCTATTATATCCGTTTCAGAATCGACGGCTGAAGACCTCACTCGAGCCGGTATCAGTCGGGAAAAGATACGTGTTATATATAACGGCATTCGCCGCAATGTGTTCTTTCCCGATGCATCCGTGTCGGAGGACGAATGTCCGACAATCGTATATCTCGGCCGGATAAAGGCTTACAAGCGTGTCGATGTCCTTTTAAGAGCATTTCCCGAAATCCGCAAACGAATATCTGGAGCGAGGCTTATTATCATCGGTTCCGGCGACGGCCTGCCCGCACTTAAAGAATTAGCGCGCAAATTGGCCTTGTCCGATGAGGAGGTTTGTTTCACCGGTTTCGTCTCGATAAACGAAAAGGTCGATTATCTTAGAAGGGCGTGGGTTGCGGTGAACACAAGCCCCAAAGAGGGATGGGGCATTGTCGGCATGGAGGCTCAGGCTTGCGGGACTCCCGTCGTTGTCTCGGACGCCCCGGGCCTTAGGGAATCGGTGATCGAGGGCGAGACGGGCTTCCTCTTCGACTTCGGCGACGAGGCTATGCTTGCCGAGAAGGTTTGCACGCTTCTGTCCTCGAAAGAACTTCGCACTCAAATGGCCGAAGCGGCTGTAAAGTGGGCTGAGCGCTTCACTTGGGAGCGCGCCGCCGAGGAAACCGACCGCACGATTCGAGATGTCCTAAGCGGAGATTTTTAGCGGTGCCGAGGTATCTTGGAATCGATTTCGGCTTAGCGCGAGTTGGACTTGCGCTGTCGGATTCGATGGGGATAATTGCTCAACCTTGGCGAACGATTCCAAATGATGGTTTGGAGTCCCTTGTCGAAAGGATTTGCCGGATTATTCAGGAAGAGAATATCTCGGATATTGTTTTTGGAAAGCCGTTGCATCTTTCAGGAGACGAAAGCCCTATCTTCTTAAATATCAAAGAGTTAATGAATGCTCTTTCAAGAACATTACCGGAGATAGGCATGCATTTAATAGATGAGCGTTTCACAAGTGTCGAGGCCCAAAACGCGATCCACACCCTCGGCGGCAAGCCGAGCCGCGACAAAGCTAAGGTCGATTCCATCGCGGCTTCGTTGATTCTACAAGCCTTTCTCGAGTCAAAAGATAATGGATAAGGTATTGAAAAATAAAATCTTACCGGTTTTCGCGATAGGATTCCTCGGCATTCTAACAGTCGCTATTCTACTTTTCATCGAGATTTACTCGGTTCCCACCGGCATGAGTTATTCCGAGCCGATTAGAGTCACGATTCCACGCGGTGCTTCACTTTCCGATATCAGCGATATTCTGCAAGATGCAGACCTTGTCGAAGAGGCATGGAAATTCGAGACCGCGGCGAGGGTTTTCAGGCTCGACCGCAAGATCCGCGCCGGCAAATATATATTCGATAAGCCTCTATCGCCCATAGGATTAGCTAAAGCGCTTACAAGTGCGGGTTATTTCGATATAATGGTGACAATCCCCGAGGGATCGACGATCTTCGCGATCGCGCGAATCGCGCGCGACAGTGTAGGCATCGATTCGACCGAGTTTGTCCAAAGCTGTTTCGATACTTCGACGCTGAGAGCTTACGGAATAAGCGCTCCGAGCATGGAGGGCTATCTGTATCCTGAAACCTACAGCCTGCCCGAGTCCGTGAATGCGAGTTTTCTCATCGATCGAATGTTTAAGCATTTCACTTCAAAATGGGATGAGGTTATGTCGCAACGAGCCAACGAGTTACGTTTGTCGAGGGCTCAGTTGCTTACCTTGGCGAGCATAATCGAGGCCGAGGCGAAGGCGCATTGGGAGCGCCCGGTGATCTCAAGTGTCTATCACAACCGTTTGCGCAAGGGTATGCTTCTTCAGGCCGATCCGACTGTCATTTACGGCCTTCAAAGTTTCGATCGTCCTCTGACACGAGCCGACCTCGATACATCGACAAGTCCTTACAACACATATAGATATGCCGGTTTACCGCCGGGAGCGATCTGTAACCCGGGAATCGGCTCGATTTACGCGGCACTTTGGCCGGATTCAACCGACTATGTTTTCTTCGTCTCGAACGAAGACGGCACGCATTGGTTTACTCGAGATTTAACGGAGCATCAAGAGGCGATAAACGCTATTCGCCGCTTCGGTAAACATGGCCCGATGCCCGAGGTGTATGTCAATAACTGCAAGGTAGTTAAAGACATAACGCCTGCAACCAAGTAATCTCATTAGCGTTTAAATTCAAGTAAAAAAACAAGTGATATATATATCATTATGTATAATAATGAGATAAGGTAAATAGTGGTTAGCGGAAAAGTTTTTTAAAGATCATAACACAATGTAATGCAATAAGTTAAAATCAAAAACTTAAACTATTTTCAAAATCAACTTGACAAAGCCATGTCACGTTTGTAATTTCTCGATATAGGTTAGTTTATTCTTTGCTGAGCTTGTTTCGGCGAAAGGAGCAGGATATGGCGAGAAAGATTATTAGTTTTTTAATTGCTGTAATCGTCATATTGCCGATGTTAGGCGGGACGTGCCAATCGACATATATTCCAGATAGCGCAAACTCGTGTCCTGCGGATGTCCAAAGAAGTGGCGCCGAGGAAGCGGCTACAATGGTTCGAATCACAAGCAGGCCGATGCACGAATGTTCGCCAAGTGTTTCACCGAACGGCGAGTTTGTCGCCTTCGAAAGCTGGGAAGAGGGCGATTTTTACCTCAAGGGCGGGGATTTCGATATTTGGGTCACCGGAGTTGATGGCGCCGGTGGATTCCAAAGGGTGACAAACAGCCCGGCCGACGATTTCTATCCCGTGTGGTTCCCCGATGGCTCGCGGCTCCTATTCACAAGCGTTCGCGGAGGATTTCCAAGTATTTGGGCGCAATCGCCGTCCGGTTTGGGCGGAACCCAGAAAATCTCGTGGACGGGAACCTACGATTACACTGGAGATGTCAGCCCGGATGGGAGTTTCATTGTTTTTTCGCGCGGCGAACAGTTCCTTCCCTCGCCGATTCAAATATGCAAACATATGTTCTACCCGACCGCGCCGTGGCTCCAAACAGACGAAAGTGTTTGGCTCCCAAGGATTTACAGAATGGATATCAACGGTTCTCGGGTCACAGATCTCGGCGCAGGTTTCGACCCCAAGATCTCTCCGGATGGGAAGAAGATTGTTTATTCGAGCTTTAAATCCGGAACTCACGATATTTGGATCATGGATATAGACGGCAAATCCAGCACACAATTAACGACGCATTCGGGACAT
This sequence comes from bacterium UBP14_UBA6098, assembly GCA_002428525.1. GTDB lineage: Bacteria > UBP14 > UBA6098 > UBA6098 > UBA6098 > UBA6098. The sequence continues at coordinate 106,941 of DIWU01000011.1, read as the reverse complement.
GAGATCAGCCCGTGTTGGTCGCCGAACGGCAAGTGGATAGCCTACTCGCGCGGGGGGCAGATCGGCCCCGAGAGCTTCACCGACTATCGAACGATGGAGTATTGGAATATCTGGATCGCCAATATCGAGACCGGCGAGCATTTCCAAAAGACCTTCAGTCAGGTCGCGCGCGACCTCGCGCCGGAATGGGCTTATACTAAGGACGGCGGCGTTTATCGCGATTATATATATTTCCATTCGGACAGGGACGATTTCGCCACTACCGGTTTCGATATCTATCGGATCAACCCGGATATGGGTATCGAGAAATACGATCACCCGGACCTTCAAAGCCTTGGTGCTAATACGGTTGTTGTCAAATTCGACGCGGCTCATCAAACGGACTTCCTTTTCGATCCGGCGGCAAAGCCTCGAATCAAGGTGCTGAACACGACGAGTATTGAGGGTTGGGCGGAGGAGGTAGCGGAGGACCTTCGTTCGAGAGGTTTCATTGTTGTCGAGGTCGGCAACGCGAAGGATGAAAAGAATCTGCCGTGGACGAAGATTTACTATAACGAGGGTTTTCGGAGGGTCGCCGGCGATATCGCCCTCGAGATAATGCCCGGGAAACAATATATTTATCCTAAGAATATCAAAGATTCCGATATGATAATCTCCCTCGGCGGTGTTAAACCTGCCCCGGCGAAGAAATAAGTTTAGCGTAGGTGACTACTGGGGAACCGCCCTCGTTGAGGGCGGTTTTATTTTGCCCGAAGTTTGGTCTTGAATTCACGATTGTCGAAGAATATCTTTCGCGCTGATTATGGAACTAATTCAAAGCTATACCGGTGAGATTTTAGCGATAGCAACCGCAGTCGTTTGGGCGCTGGCGGTGATTCTTTTCAAGAAGAGCGGCGAGTCGGTTCATCCGATCGCGCTGAATCTTTTTAAGGGCGTTGTCGCGTTTGTCCTGTTGATACCGACAATCATGATCTTCGGCGGCGGGTTTTCCGCGGACATCAGCCCGAAGGCGCTCGGCGCTCTGCTTCTGAGCGGCGTCTTGGGGATCGGAATCGCGGACACGCTTTTCTTTATCGGACTTAACAACCTCGGCGCGGGGCTTTCGGCTATCGCGGGGTGTATTTACGGCCCGATAATTATCGCTCTGTCTTTCCTTTTCCTCGGGGAACGGCTTGCCCCGCTTCAACTTATCGGCGTCGCCGCGATAATCTCGGCGATTTTTTTCGCAAACCTCGAAAAGGCAAAGCTCCCCGCAGGGAATTGGAGGCGGGGGATAGTCGCGATAATCCTCGCGAACGCGACAATCGCCCTCGGAGTGGTGATTATGAAGCCCTTCCTCGGCGAGATGAATGTTCTCTGGGCGACGGAGATCCGTATAGTAGGCGGACTCGGCGCGCTGATCGTCTATCTCGCTATCGACCCAAAACGCGGCGCGATTCTATCCTCCTTAAAAACGACAGGAAGCCTCAAGTTCACCCTCTCGGGAACGCTCGTCGGGACATACTTTGCGATGATCCTTTGGATTGCGGGCATGAAGTTCGGCCAAGTTTCGACTACGGCCGCACTCAACCAAACGAGCAATATCTTTGTATTCCTTTTCGCCGCGCTTTTCCTGAAGGAAAAGATCACGCCGCTTAGGATTACGGGAATTATACTCGCGGTCGGCGGCGCCGTCCTCGTCTCGATAGGACAATGAGGCCTGAAAACTCCGAGCCAAAAATTTGTATCCGCTTAAAATTTTATAAATTCATATTGCTAAAAGAAAAAGCGAATGCAATATTATTACTAAAATCAAACGGAAAAATAGGAGAGAATGATGAAAAGGCTCGATGTAGTCTTGGTTTGCATTATGGTTGCGGTATTTTCGTTGTTCGGCGCTTATGTCTCGGGAAGGGCAACCGACGAGTTGGGCGCGCCGTATCCCGGCCTTACGATTTATCTGTCAGGGGATTCGTATTATGAATCCACATCAACCGCGATGTCCGGCAATTTTATTTTCGCGGGGGTGGAACCCGGTTATTACACCCTTTATCCCGATTATAGCGTTATCACAACACCTTGGGATTATGAGGTTTACGTTGCGACTTCAACTGACAGCCTCACCGGTTATGATTTCTCTGTGCGCACACCCCCGACGCCGGATGCTATGATCTCGGGCTATATCACCTTTGAAGGCGGCACACCGGCGCCTTCAGTCGAGGTTTATGCTTGGTCGGAGTCTTCGCCCTTCGATTACGACACCTACACCGATGCCTCCGGCTATTTCTTCTTCGAGCTTCCGGGGGGGTACACATATGAAATGAGTTGCTGGCTATACGGTTATGTTTCCGATCCTGCCGAGCATATTATTACCATTGCCTCGGGGGATACATTGACCGGTTTCGATTTCGTCCTCAATCCACCGCCGCCGGTCGATGCCTTCGTGAGTGGAAATGTAACCTATTCCGACGGCTCTCCTGCGCCTTGGGCGGAGATTTATGCCTTTGGTTTCACCTTGGGGTTCTCGTATAATACATACACCGATGCCTCGGGATCATACACTATAGGCCTGCCCTCGGGGGATTCCTATGATATCTATTGTTGGTCCTCGGGTTCTTCCTATTCGGTTCCTGAAGAATACTCTGTTTATCTCACCTCGGGCGATTCCCTGATCGGCTACGATTTTGTGCTTTACTCCGACACTATCCCCGACGAGATGATGATCGAGGCTTGGGTGACGGACTGTTACGGCAACCCCATGATAGCTGTTCCGGTGAGTTTCACCGCCGATACCGGCGGGCCTGCGACGATTATCAATACCGACTTTGACGGTTACGCATATTTTTATACCTATGCCCCAGGCTACTATATCGTCGAGCCCTCGATGGACGGAATCGTCTTCACGCCGACAAGCGAGAGGGTTTATGTAGATTTCACCGACCCGTATAACTATGTCAGCTTCTCCGGCGACAGCGGCCCGACTATCGATTACGGTATCGAGGTTGTGGCGATGGACAGCGCGTTTGCAGGTGTCGAGTCGCTCTTTGTCGAATGGCGGCCCATTGGCGGAACATGGTCTTTGGCTGTCACAAACGACAGCGGTTATGCCTATATCGCCCTTCCCGCGGCGGGGACATACAATGTCCGGGCGATTCACCCGAACCCGCTCGCCTTGATCATCCCTTGTTCGCTTAATGTCACAGTTGACGACACGGAGAATGTCGCATGGGTGACATTCATCGTCCGGTTCCTCGATGGTATCGACGAGGTTTCGCGCCCCGAACAGCCCGGGATCGCGCTTTCACCGAATCCCTTCAACTCGACCACGCGGATTATAGCCAGTGGCGGCGCTAATATCGATGAGATCGAGGTTTTCGACATCTCGGGCAGATTAATCCATAGGGAGAGCCTCGGGCCGAAACGGCTTAACTACGATTGGACCGCGCCCGAGGGGTTACCGGCCGGAGTCTATTTCTTCAGAATCCATTCAGCCGAGAAGACATTCACTGCAAAGGCGGTCTTTGCGAAATAGGCCTTTCCGAATTAGAACCCTGTCAAAGACTTACGGGTTTTATGAAAATCCCACTCGATTATTTTATCGGGTGGGGTTTTTTTTCCGCATGAGTCACTATCGACACATCGACGAAGCAAAGGCCGCTGAAGATTGGGAATGCTTTGTTAAGCCAAAGTATTGATTAAGTTTAAATGATCTTAGTAATCTTGCGCGAAAGGCGCCTTAGATGAATTATGATTCGAACGATCTCGTCGATGATATGCGCGAGCCAAATACCGGCGATTCCCCAACCGAATGCGAAAACAAAGACCGCCGAAAGCCCCATAATATCGAGCGGAACGGTTATCATGCAAACAATCAAGATGAAAACGAGATCGCCGCGCGCGCGAAGCTCGCTCGAGGTTATCATTGTGAGTGATTTGGGAACTTGAAGCATCGCGAGGAGCGGGGCGAGCTGGAGGAAAAGGACTATCACGCTCGGGTCGCTGGTGAAGAGCCGGGCGATAGGGTTTTTAAGAAACAGGATTCCAAGGCCGACAAGAAAACCTGTGCTCACGCTGAGAGCGCGCATCTTACGGGCGATTTTCACAACGGCTCGCTCGTCGCAGGCCCCGATTCGGTGGCCGCAGAGGGCCATATTCGCGAAGGCATAGCCCTGATAGATCACCCCGAGAGTCTGACTTAGCCGAACGACAATCTGGTGCGCCGCAAGCTCGCGATAGCCGATGCGTGAGATAAATGCGATGAGCACGAGTTGGCCGCCCATCCAAATGAGCTGTTCCATAGTCACGGGGAAGCCGGTTTTTATGATCTGCTTGATCAAACTTGCTTGCGGCTTAAGCATATCGCGAAGGCGAAGCTCGACAAGGGTTCTTTTTCCAAGCAGAAATCGGAGCTGGATTGCGAAGCCGATAGTCTGCGCGATCCCGAGCGCGAGTGCCGCGCCCAAAGCCCCCATCGCGGGAATGCCCAAGGCCTCGTGGCCGTAAACGAAAAGCACCGCCAAGGAGGCGTGGATCAGATTTGCGGTGAGGTTGATCTTCATCGAAGAGCTCGAATCGCCGATCGAGCGAAGGATCCCTGTGCCGGTGAAATTCAGCGCGATAAAGGGCATAAAGAGCGCGAGCATCGAGAAATAACCGTCGGCGGAGCGCAGGATCTCACCGGTGGTTCCGAAGATCGTCTTGAAGATAAAGCCCTTGAAGGAGAAGGCGATCGCGGCGAAGGCAACACCGAAAATCAGGGCTGTGGACAACGCTTTGCCGAAAAGAATCGATGCGCCGACCCTGTCGTTCGCGCCCAAAAGACGGGCTATCGGCACAGCGGCGCCAATCACGAAGGTAAGGAAAATCGTGAACATGAAGAAGAGGACATACAGCGCGATCCCGCCGCCCGCCAGCGCGGAACTGCTATAATGCCCCAAGATGATCCCATCTAGGGTGATGATGAGCGTCATCGAAAGCAGGTCGATAACCGCCGGAACGACGGTTTTAAACGACCCGAGTGGCGGTGCCGATGAGGGAAGCACGCCCTCCGAGGTTTCCCCGAAGCTCTGTAAATCGGAGCGCGGCATCGGCTGAGGCCCTTAACCCCTCGCGAGGGAGTTTTCGAGGATAAATTCCTCAGTGAGCCTCAGCGCTTCGTGGTCGTCGAACTGGATCGGCGGCGATTTCATGAAGAATGCCGAGGGGCCTTCGATCGCGCCGGAGATGCCCTTATTGAGCGCGAGTTTCGCGATTCGCACCGCATCGATTACGATGCCGGCGCTATTTGGGGAATCCTCGACCGAGAGCCGGCATTCGAGGTTCATCGGGACATCGCCGAAGTGGCGCCCCTCGATGCGAAGATAGCAGATTTTGTTATCCTTTTGCCACGGCACGAAATCCGAGGGGCCGACATGGATATTGCGATCGTCGATATGACGCCCTCTACGTTCGATTTGGGATTTGACCGCGTTGGTTTTCGATTCTTTCTTACTGTCGAGGCGCGCGCGTTCGAGCATATTGAGAAAATCCGTATTTCCGCCGGTGTTCAGCTGGTATGTCCTCTCGATGGGCATTCCGCGGTCGAGGAAGAGGTTTGTCAATATGCGGTGGAGAATTGTCGCGCCGACCTGAGATTTAATGTCGTCGCCGATGACCGGCAGGCCTCGCTCGGCAAAGCGCCCCTGCCAGTATTTTTCGCGCGCGATGAAAACCGGAATGCAGTTGACTAAGGCGCAACCGGCGTCGAGCACCTGCTCGACATACCATTTGGTGGCCATCTCCGAGCCGACCGGCAGATAGTTAATAACAACCTCGGTTTTGGTGTCTTTGAGGATTCCGACGATGTCGTCGGTAGGGCCGGGGGCCTTCTCGATGATCTCCTTGAGATAGTGCCCGAGGCCGTCGTGCGTCATCCCGCGGTGAACCGGCACGCCGAGCTTCGGGATATTATTCTGAAAGACCGTCGTGCAGTTCGGTTCGGCGAAGATCGCCTCGGACAGGTCTTTTCCGACCTTGGTTTTGTTGATATCGAAGGCGGCGGTGAACTCGATGTCCGATATATGAAGCCCGCCGAGATCGACATGCATAAGCCCCGGGACGAACTCGTCGGGCTTAGCGGTTTTGTAATAATGAACCCCCTGCACCAGCGAACTCGCGCAGTTCCCGACGCCGATAATCGCTACTCTGACTTTATTCGACATAAGAACTCCCTGTTGTGTATTCTAATCTATTTATTTGAAAGAGGATAACATAGCATACTTAAAATTAAAAATAAAATAAATAATTCTAACTGCCTATAAATAACTAACTTAAGCCCCTCTCCTTGAGTAGTTTTTTCGCATGGTTCAAGCGTTTTATCACAGTCAGGTTTGTGCCGACAGCTAAGATCGCAAGTGCGATTTTCAAGATGAAATCGTGTAAGTAATTATAAGACATAGTAATAAAGATCGGATTCAGAATGCCTGTGAGAATCGAGGCCGTCCCGAGAGCGATTACCCTCTCCGGTCTCTGCCAGAATCCCACCGAGCATTTCAAACCCAAGCCCTCACTCCGCGCGCGAACATAACTCACCATAACCGAGCCGATCAAGGCAACTATCGCAACAACCTGAAATATACCGACGAACCTCGCCCGCGAAAGCCCTAAATATCCGTAAAAGCCAAGAAAAACAGCAAACTCGGCATAACGGTCGAAGGTCGAATCAATAATCGCACCCCAGCGAGTGGCACTACCCGAGAAACGCGCAACCGCGCCATCGAGGCTATCCGCAAATCCCCCTATAAACAACAAAATCCCACCGATAACCAGATGCCCGCGCCACAAGAATACACCGGCAACAACCGCAAGAACTAATCCGGTCACAGTCAGCGCCATCGGCCCGACACCGATTCTCGCTAATCCCGATGCAACCTTATTGATTGCATTGAGGTATAACTCAACTAACCGCTCGTTGCGCTTTATCTCCGGAATACTTTTTACCATGACAACAAAATTACACCTCCCATCACCCGAAATCAAGCGCAAAGATGGTTTTTTTTCATCGCAATATTCCGGCGTCGGCGCGAGCATGCTCGCAACGAGTCGGCCGAGATAAAAATGCAGTATATGAAAGAATCATATACTCGGCCGACTCGTTCCGCACTGGCTTCGCAGTGCGGGCCGACGCCGGAAGGTTTGTTGCTTGGGGAGGTTACTTTTGAATGAAGACTAGCGAGTCGTCGCCGAACTTGCGCCGATCTCCCAAGGCTTCGGGGGTTTGCATTCTGGACGGAAGCTGGACGATTAGTATTCCGCCATCCGAGAGGTGTTCGAGAACAAGCTCTTTTTGCTCGAGGAATTCTGAGATCACCTTTTCGATAAATGGTGGGTCGGCGAAGATCAAGTCGTATTTTTGGTTGTCGGCCGAGAGCCATTTCTGGGTTTTCACAGTGAAGATCGAAACGCACCGATTGGGGATTGCGAGGAGATTAAGGCTTGTTTTGATAGCACGGGCGGAGATAGGGTCTGACTCGACGAAGGAAACGCTACTCACACCGCGGCTTATTGCTTCGAAGCCGACGATACCGGTTCCGGCGAACAGGTCGCAGAAGGTCAGGCCCTCGATTGGCCCGAGGATATTGAAAAGCGCTTGTCTGAGCTTAGCCGAGGTAGGCCGGGCTTTACCCGCGGAAAAGTTCACCGCTCGTCCCTTGAGATAGCCGCCTGTGATCGAAAGTGGCATCAGCGGACAAGGACGAGTGTCCCTTTACAGAGGATCTCGTTTTCTTTAATGATGAGGTAGATATATGTCCCGGGTGTGGCGCGCCGGCCGGATGATGAAACGCCGTCCCACCGAATCGAGGTTTGGGGTGAGGCGGGATGGAAATCCTCGGCGAAGACCTTTTTGCCTTCAAGGCTGTAAATCTCGATAGTCGCCGGCTCGAATTCCATCCCGGGGAATTCGAACCATACAACATCGTTCGCGCCGTCGGAGTTCGGTGTGAAGGGGATCGGCCAAACCTCGCAGGGCGTGGTTTTCGATCGGCGGACTGTAATGCAAACCGGGTCATGGCAGTTTCTTCCGCAAATTTCAGACAGATCGCAGGCCGAGATGCATATCTCGGTCGAATCCTCGAGAGAAAAGCCCAATGATTCCGGGTCGAAGGTCAGTAGCTCGCCATCCCAATCGATGAGCGGATGCCATACATCGAATCGGGCATCTCCGATTAGGATCGCGATCGAGGAGTCGAAAACGCCGGCGCCGTTATCACTGATTCGCCAAAGGATTTCCGCGGTCACAGATTGCGATAATAGAGGCGAAAAGCCGACCGCCTCAATGTCGGGTGGGGAGAGATCGATATGATAATGCCATTCGTAAATCGAGTCGAGGCCGTATCCGAGGGAATCCTCGGCGGCGGTCAAACGAACCGTCACCCGGTCGCCGTCGGCGAAACGGCGGATAGGCGCGAAGACGAGCGTGTCGTTTGAGAAGCTCAGATTTGGCCCGATCACAAAGGATTCGCCGTCAACCAAAAGGCGGATCGAGGCCGGGTTAACGCCCTGTCCGTCGTGGAGCAGGATAATCACAAGCCCGCTATCGCATGAGGAGTAAACCCCCTCAAACGGGTAAATCATACTCGCAACCGGCCCTTGACCGATGAATAGCTCCGGCCGGATCGTGTCGCTGATTCCACGCCTTCGATCGAGGATGCGCTGGAAGTCGAAGTCGTTGTCGTAGGCCGAGATGCACAGAATCGGCGAATCTCCGGCGAAGAACGGCCCGATCGGGGCTATCGAGATGAAGGTGTCTCCGGCCAAAGGCTCCATCTGAACAATCGATTCCCCGCCGTCGGAGAGGTCGCCGTCACTATCCCAAATTAGGAAAACGCCCTGTCCGCCGATATCGGTATAGTCGTCGTAAATCCCCGAGGGATCGACGATCACTGCGGTGACGAACTCGGTGAAGCCATCCAAAAGGCCGGTCGGCAGGATGCCCGAAAATGCCGGCGGAACGGTGTCGTCGTCGAGAACCGAGAAACTCCATTCGAAAACTGTATCGTTCGCCCCGCAACAACAGGCTTTATCCTCCGCGAAAACGAGGATTTGCACAGTGTCGAGTTCGTGCCAGTAGATAAGCTCGTCGTCGAGCGCGGGTTCCCAAGCGCTTCCGCCGTTAAAGAGGCGCGGATCGAAGGTCAGAATCGAATCGACCCAAGAAACGCCGTTCGTGTCGATATACAAATCCCTTGACCAGCGGGGCGTTGTCGCGCGGAGAATAAGCGAGGATTCCTCGACGCCGGCGATCTCGTCGGTTAGGATGAGGCCGATAAGCTGTTGCCAATCGAGGGCCTGAAAATCGGGCGGAGGTATCTGATTATGCCCCGAGGGAGCGCGGTTATCAACCACGAATGTGAAGGTGTCCGCGGTTTGAAGTGGCGTGCCGTATATATCCTTCGCGAAGGGCCAGAAGCGGACTGTGTTCCCGTGGTCGAACTCGCCGGGGTTATTGTAGAAAAGGGTATCTCCGATGAAGGTCAGATGCGGGTCGGCGGTGGTTCGCCGAATCCCGTCGATATACACCCCGCATGAGTCGTAGCGGAGACCGTCGTCGTCGAGGATCAGTATCCGAATTGCACCGCCGTCGCAGGAGGTGATTGCGCCGTCCTCGGGGGTCAAGATAGCCGCAGTCGGCGCTGTGATATTCACCGAGAAACACCATTCCGTGACGGAGATATTAGCGCCGCAATACTCGGCGCGGTCGAACAGGGTTATCCCGAGGCAAATCGAATCGCCGACGGAAAGCACCGTGTCCCGCGAATAGGAGTCGCCCGGCAGGAGTAATGTGTCGCCGCGCCATAAAGCGCCGCCCTCGATCGGATAGTCGAGGCCGAAAAGCGAGATTATCCCCCTCGACCGGTCGATTCCAGCGGGGAAATCCGAGCATACAAAGCCAAGGTCGGGGTTCCCCGGCGGAATAACCTCATCGCGAGCCGGCCAACCGGAAAGGATCTCCGGCCCCTCGATATCGATCACGAACCACAGCGCAAACGGCGAGGTCAGCGGTGCGTGATAAATATCCCGGACGGAGTCGATGACAACATGGACGGTGTCGCCGTGGGTGTGCGGCCCGACATCGATGTAAAGCGTCGTGTCGCTCCACGAGTAAAAGACATAGGGATAGGCTGTGCCGCGAATCACGAAGGTGTCGTCGATGATCGTGACGAATGAGGGGGGGACGATATTGTCGCCGTCGCTGTCGAAGACGAAGATATGCACGCCGGTGTCCGCACAGCTTGTGATTGCGCCGTTGGCCGGGAAGCGCGGCTCGGCGTAGGGGCCGTTCGAGGTTGTAATATAATTCCAGCAACGGATCATCGTGTTCGGCCCGCAAAGAGTTGTCGAATCGTCGGCCATCACGCAAATAAGCACGGTGTCGCCGGCGAAGATCGTATCGGGCGGCACTCTCAACGAGCCGTCGTAAATTAGCCTCGAACCGACCCAATCGATCCCCGGTTCCCCCGGGCTGTGCCATATCCCATCGAGGGCGATCGAGACCGAGCGATCGACTATCCCCGCGCCCCGGTCCTCGATTCCAACCTCGATATAGGCCAATCCGGGGTGAATCGCGATTCCCACCGTCGGGAAGACGAAGGTCGTCTCCGGCGGAGTGCGGTCGATATAGAACTCGAAGTTAAGCGGCGCAGATAGACCGTTCCCATAGGAATCCTCGGCCGAATTAAGTATAACTCGGACTGTGTCGCCGTCGAGCCAAGGGATCGAGGGGGTGAACTGAAGCTCCGAAGAAATGGTCGAATAACTCAAGCCGATCGAGTCGATAGTGAATTCCGTCCCTTCGACGATGAGCGAGATCGAATTGAGATTCAGGCCGTCGGGGTCGGCGAGGAAAATTTTAATCCGTTGGTCGGTTGAATCGCAGGCTACCCATTGCCCCGAGGCCGGAGTTACTATCTCCGCGGTCGGGCCGGAGGTATTGATGGTGAAGGACCAACATATCGGCAAGGGAATGAAATTCTGCCCGCAATACAAAGCCCTGTCGGAAGCCCCGATGACGCAAACCTCGACAGTGTCGCCATCCTCCCAGACCATCCCCGCCTCGCCGGCCTCGAAACGGATAGTATCCGGCGAATAGTGCACGCCCAACGATTCGGGCGAGAAGATCCGGCCGTCCACGGTGAAGCGAATCGAGGCCGGGTTGACTCCGGCGCAACCGGAATCGGCGACGATGAACTGAATCCTCGGCGACGGCCGCGAGACGAAGCCGCCCGGAATCGGGCTCAGGGGGGTAATAGTCGGGGGTTTGAGGTCGATATAGAATTCGAGGTCGAGGAGATCTTCGCCCCAGTTATGGAGAATATCGGCGACATAAAAGGAATCGATTCGAACGACGGAACCGTCCGTCCAAGGACTCGACGGGACGAAATAAACCCGCCTATCGATTGCGGCGAAAACAACCTCGCTCGAGGCGGAGGTGAAAAGCTCGCCATCGACGCGGAAGGCGATAGTGGTGTCGTCGATCATTGATTCGTCGTTGAGAAGGGCGCGAAAGCCCTGAAGCGAGCACGAAGAACACGAATAGAGCGCCGGCGACTCGAGGAGCAGGGTGGGGCCGTCGTCGTCAACCATATAATCGAAGCAGTCGATAAATCGATTCGGGCCGCAAAGATCGGGTCTGTCGTCCGCTTGGATACAGACCTCTATACGCCCCCCGCTGTGTGGGACTCTTGCGAGGCTCATCACTGCGGTCGATTCCGAGGGGGACCATATAGGTCCGAGCGGAGAGCCGAAGGGATAATCGGTGCCGTCGATCCGGAAGATAATCGAACTCGGGTCTATTCCGCTCAGCCTGTCGTGGAGTCCGGCGCGAATCACCGTCGCCGAAGGGGAGATAGTCGCGCCGGGGGTCGGGGCGACTGAGAACAGCTCCGGCGAGGAACGGTCGATATAGAAAACATATGAGATCGGCGAGACCGGATTGCCGAAGCTGTCCGGCGCGCTTATAAGTTGAACCGAAATAGTGTCGCCGTCCATCCACGGAATCGGCGGTGTGTATCGGAGCAGGGAGTCGGTGAAACTAAGCGATCCGTCGGAGAATTCGACAAGCTCGCCGTCGATATTTAGCACAATACTGTCGAGCAAGATTCCGAAATCGTCGTGAAGATAGATCAGAATAGATTGGCTTCCCGGGACGCAAGCCACAAAATCGCCGTTACGCGGCGCGATGGGCCGCGCGGAGGGGTTGCCGTCGTCGATCTCGACCGACCAGCAGAATCGCTCGCCGATATTCGGATCGCAGTAATCCGGTCTGTCGAGCGGTGCATCGAGACATAGCTCGACAACGCCGGAAAGGCCGGACAGGGCGACCGCGGAGGTCAGCGAGACAAACTCGCCGTCCCAGTGCAATCCCGAGGCGAGCGTGAAGGGAGTCCCGTTCACCGAGAGCGTGAGGGCCGACTCGGCAACACCGGAACCGCCGTCGCTGATTCGCAGGCTGATGCTGTCCGGCGGGGGGATCGTGGAACCGTCCGGCGGGTAGGGCTCGCTACATCGGGGAGGTTGTCTGTCGATGTAGAATTGCCACGAGAGTGGATTTACGAGGGGATTTCCGGTCGAATCCTCAGCGGCAAATAGTTCCGCGGAGACGGTTTGGCCGTCGAGCCAAGGCGATTCCGGCACGAAGGTTAACATCGAGTCGGAGAACGACATCGCAGGCGAAGCGATATCGAACTCCTCGCCATCGACGCGCAGGCGGATGCTCGAGGGAACGACCCCATCGTTGTCCTTCACCGTTGCGAGGATGGCTTGTTCGGGATGAGCGCAGGCAACCCAACTATCCGGAAGGGGGCGCTTTATCCTCGCGACCGGCCCCGCGAGATCTATGAAGAATCTCCAGCAAAATGGTTCGCTAATCTCGTTTGGGTGACAGGTGTCCGGTGCATCGGTTAGCGAGTTGAGGCAAACCTCGACGGTGTCGCCGTCGGCAAAGGAGATTCCCGCTTCGGTCGGATCGAAAACGAGCCGATCCCCGAGCCATTCGAGCCCGTCGGAGGGCATCGGATATTCCGTTTCTTCGACCTGCAAAACCACCGAGTCGAGGTTTATTCCCGCCGGCGAATCCGAGGCCCTCAGCGAGATGATTTGACTGGGGTCAGATACAGTCGATAGGTTCGGCGGATCGGGCGATTCGACGACCGGAGGTTCGATATCGATTATATAAAAAGCAAAAATCGCATCGGCCGAATCGAGGGGATTTCCGAAGATATCCGAAACCTCGGCGAGTGTCGCGGAGACCGTGTCGGCATGGCCGAAATCGCCGAAGGGGGTGAATGTGCAGAAGGGGGGCGTCCAGTCGAGCGCCGGATCGTCGATTGTGTAATCTCCGCCATCGAATATGACAACTATCGATGAACCGTCGATGCCTGAATGGTCTGTGATCTCGAAAACAAACGCGATCTCCTCGCAGGATGAGATAGCCCCGACGGCCGGGGATAACAGCCTCGCCGCCGGCCCTTCGCGATCGAAGAGATATTCCCAGCAAGTATCCGCGAGCCCGATATTCGGGCCGCAAAGGCCGGAATCGACGTTGTCTGCGAGAGCGCCGATACAGAAAATCACCGGTTCACCCTCCGATACCGAAACTCCGGCAGTTTCAAAATCGAAATAAAGCCGCACACCGTCCCATTCGAGCGCGGGATCGCCGAAGGGGTAAGCGATTCCATCCGCCGTCACGACGATCGAGCCCTCATCGACCCCCGAGGGGAAATCCCGAAGCGCCGCCGAGACAACCATCGGTCCGGCGGGGAACTCACCCGCGGGCGGCGAAATCGAGCTGATCTCCGGAGGCATGATATCGATGAAGACTGTCCATTCGAGCGGCATGCCGACAAGTCCGTTCCCGAGGATGTCATCGAGGGCGAGTAGCGCGATTTCGACGGTGTCTCGATGAGGAAACGGTGTCGATGGAACGAAGACAATCGTGTCGCCTCGAAGCGAGACCTCGCCGTCGGAGGTGTCGTAAAGCGCGCCGTCGATGCGGAGTCGTAGCGTCGAGAAATCGATCGGCAGGTCGGATGATGGGAGAATAACGATCTCGCCGTCGGCACAAGCGGTGATCGAGCGGTCAGGGGGATAGATCAATTCCGCTGAAGGCCCCGAGGCGTCGTAATAGAGGACAAAGCAGGTGTCCGAGCCGTTCGGGCCGCAGAACTCGGGAGCGACTATATCGGAGAATTGCAGGCAAAACTCGATTGTATCGCCGTCATCGAACGGTTCCGCGATGGAACAGTCGAAGCGGAGATTTGCGCCGTCCCAGATAAAGCCGGTCGGCCAAGGAAAAGCGGCGCCGTTCACCGATGCTGAAAAATCGGTCGATCTCACCCCGGCGATCGCATCGACTATATGGAATATCAGTTCAGTTCCATGGGCGATTGTGCTTCCCGGGGGCGGCACGATCGAGGTGATCGACGGCGGCCTTCTGTCGATAATGAATCTCGAGGAAACCGGCGCCGCGATGTCGTTTCCGGTCGAGTCGCGGACAGCGAGCACAACCACATCGACAGTATCGCCGTCAATGAAGGGGACTGTCGGGGTGAAGGTCAATGTGTCGTGCGAATAGACCGAATGATCGAGGCCGGTGAAGATCGCACCGTTAACCGAAAGCTGTAGTGTCGAGATATCAACGCCCGAGTAGTCGTAAATCCTTATACGCACCTGCTGTAGGGAACAAGCGGTGATCGTATTCATCGGCGGCGCGAGGATATGCACGATGGGGCCGCCCTGATCGATTAGGAAATTCCAGCAAAAGGCGGGCATCGTGTTCGGGCCGCACCTGTCGGCGCGAACCTTATCCGAGGCAACCACGCAGACATAAACCGAGTCGCCGTCGTCCCAAGCCATACCGACAAGCGAGGGAAGAAAGCGTGCGACGGAGCCGTCCCATGTCACCGCCGGCGAGGTGAAGGGAAACGGCGTTCCGTCGATAGTGAAAACTATACTTGTCGGGTCTATTCCGGAAATGCTATCGGTCAAAGCTAACGAGATAGTCGGTGAGTCATCCGCGGAGAGGCCGCCGGCGGAGGGCGAGGGGCTACACGCCGAGGGGGGGGTTTTATCCACCACAAATCGCCATTCCATATGTTCGCCGCCGATATAGGTGCTCGAATTGCCCACGCTGTCGCGAACGCTATTGACATAAACAGAGATCTGCCCCTCTGGGTAAAATTCGGCGGTGCCGGTGCCGGAATAGACAACGGTGTCGCCGAAGGCAGTGAGGTAGGGGCTGGTTCCAACCGTTGCAAGGCCGGGCCCGAGTCGAAGGCGGCAGGAGGCAACATTAATCGGCGAAAAATCCTCGAGCTTGATGATGAGCGTGTCGCATGCGATAGTATCGCCATCGTTTGGGAAAAGGAGTGTCGATCTCGGCCCGGTAATATCCACGCGAAAGCTCCACTCGAGCGCAGGATTCAAAGTGTCGATCCAGTTCGGCCCGCAGACATCGGCGCCTTGAGGCACATAATCAATCGCCTTGCGAAGGCGGACCGTCACGGAATCTTCATTTTGAAACGCCACGCCGAGCCCCGCGGTGACGATGGTGAAGAAATCGCCGTCGTAATTGATATGCTCGGTGCTAACATCGAGGCAATAGCCGCTGTTTCTGTCCCCCGGGCAGGAATAGTTTCTCGAATCGAAACATAGGCAAAGCCCCGAGGGCGGGATTCCGCTGGTCGTGTCCTTTACTTCGATCCTAATCGTGGGGCGGACGGTAATGACCGTTGTGTCCGGAATAGGCTCGCGGGTTTCGGCTACACAGAAGGGCTTGTCGAAATCGATATTGAAAGACCATGAAAGCGGGGTGGGCATCGAGGTGCCCCCGAGATCACGAACCTCGAGAAAATCTATATTGACGGTGCCGCCGTTTGGGAAGGGGGCCATTGGAGTGAATCTGAGGATGGAGTCGCCGTCCCAATAGAGAAAGACCGGATCCGGCATGCTGTATAGCACACCCGCAATTCGGACGCGGATCGAGTTGGGGTCGATTCCCTCGATGTCTGTGATTCGGAAGGATACATTTTGGAAGCTACAACCCGCCCAAGTCCCGTCGAGGGGGGATTTCAGTGCGACCGACGGCCCGGGCGGCGCGCCGGAGAGGGCGGCGATCAAGATCAATAAAAACACGAACCGATAGAACCGAGGTGTCACCGGGGCCTCATTATTTAATAGATGGAAAGACAATCCACAAATAAACCGAGATGAAACAATCGAACAACCGACACCGCGATGTTGTTAATCATGGGTTATTCAAAAACGCGATGCGTTCTCGAATGGTCATCTACTAATTAAAATATTATAATTCTTTTAATAATAAAGTCAAGAGGTCGAAAGGCCGACAGCTCGAGGGAATCTATCATTGAGAAGGGTTTAGCCGAATTATTGGGGCTTTCCGTGGCGAATATCGAGCCAAACCTTCATGGCCTTCGAGCGTAATTCCTGAAGGTCGCCGTTGTTTTTTATGATATAATCTAATTGCGAAGTAAGGCTATTGAATATCGACTCCTGTGAATTCATTCGAAGCTCGGCTTGGCTTTGCGTGAAGCCGCGTTCCCTGACAAGGCGGTTGCTTCTTTGCCAGTTCGGCGACTGGAGTAGGATTAGATAATCGAGCTGTTTCAATACTTCCGGCCATTTCGGGAGCATAGCGGCATCGAGGACTATCGCCCCCGGGAAGCGGCTCTCGCGCAGTCCGCGGATTCTCAGTAGGATTTCCTCGACAAGAACCGGATGACTGAGCCTTTCAAGCCACTCGAGGGCCTCCGGATTCGAGAAGACGATCTGCGAGATACGTTCGCGATCGACGCAACCATCGTCCCTGATCACATCATCGCCGAAGAACTCGAGGAGTTTAATTCTAATTGACGGCCTTTCGAGGACCTCGTGCCCGATTTTATCCGCGTCGATGAGCATAGCGCCCATCTCGCAAAAAGTATTGCACACACTGGATTTACCGGAAGCGATCGGCCCGGTCACACCGATGAGAACCATAAAAACCTTTCGAGAATGTAATTCCGATGAAAATATTATCTATTGGGGCAATTATGTCAAGCAAGTTTAGCGCGTCTTTTTCGAGCCGGCCTTGACGATTACTATCTCGCCCTCAACTATATCGATCTTAGCTGTGGCCCCCGGAAGAAGCGATCCCCTTAAAATCTCGGTCGAGACCGCCTTTGCTACTGTATGGTTGATCAACCTCTTTATCGGCCGCGCGCCGAAGGTCGGGTCGAAGCCCTCCTCGGCGAGGTGTTTCGCGGCGCGTTCGGTCAGTTCGAGCGAGATATTCTTCTCGGAGAGGCGCTTGTTAAGTAGAGCGAATTGCAGTTTCACGATCTCGACAACCGCTTCCGGGGACAGGGGGGAGAAGACAATAATATCGTCGATTCGGTTGAGGAACTCCGGTGCGAGGGTTTTTCGAAGAAGGAGCATAAGCTCGGCCTCGACCTTATCCATCGACTGCTCGGGGGTCTTTTCACTGATCATTCGGCTTCCGATATTCGATGTCATGATCAGAATCGTGTTTCTGAAGCTAACCGTTCGGCCCTTGTTGTCTGTGAGTCTGCCGTCGTCGAAGACCTGAAGTAGCAGGTTGAAGACCTCCGAGTGCGCCTTCTCGATCTCGTCGAAAAGCACGACCGAGTATGGGTGGCGCCTGACAGCCTCGGTGAGCTGTCCGCCCTCGTCGTAGCCGATATAGCCCGGGGGGGCGCCTATCAGCCGACTTACTGAGAATTTTTCCATATACTCGCTCATATCGATGCGNNGCAAGCTCGGTCTTGCCGACACCGGTGCTTCCGAGGAAAATAAAGCTCCCGAGCGGTTTGTTGGGGTCGGAAAGCCCGGCCCTCGCGGAGCGGACGACATCGGCCACGGCCTCGACGGCCTTATCCTGCCCGATCACGCGATGCTTGAGTTCGTCCTCGAGGCGAAGGAGTTTCTCTGTTTCGGCCTCGGTGAGTTTTGCGACCGGAATTCCAGTCCAGCTCGAAAGCACCTCGGCGATATCCTCGCCGGTGACCTCCTCGCGAAGCATAGCGCCCTCGCGTTGCTCCTCGGCGAGCTTGCCTCGCTGTTCGTCGAGCATGCTCTGAAGCGCGATAATCGCGCCATACTTGATTCTCGCCGCGGCCTCGAGGTCGCCGGAGCGTTCGGCTTGCTCCAGCTCGGTTTTCGCCATATCGATGCGCCCCTGAATCTCGCCGATCTTGCCGATTATCTCTTTCTCGATGAGCCATTTGGCGCGAAGTGTGTTTCTTTGGGAGGTGAGCTTTGCGATCTCCTTATCGATAACCTCGATTTTGTCCTTGTTGCCGCCCTTTTCGAGGCCGTGCCGCTCGATTTCGAGCTGTTGGATAGTCTTTTCGACCTCGTCCAGCTCCGCGGGTTGGGAAAAGAGGTCGATGCGGAGGTTTGCCGCCGCCTCGTCGATGAGGTCTATCGCTTTGTCGGGGAGGAATCTGCCGGAGATATATCTGTCCGAGAGCTTTGCAGAGAGGACGATCGCGTCGTCGGAGATCGTCACGCCGTGGTGGATCTCGTATTTTTCCTTCAGGCCGCGGAGGATGGAGATTGTCTCCGCGACGGTGTTTTCCTCGATGGTTATCGGGGCGAAGCGGCGCTCGAAAGCGGGGTCTTTTTCGATATACTTGCGGTATTCGTCGAAGGTGGTCGCGCCGATGGCTCGAAGCTCGCCTCTCGCGAGGGGAGGTTTGAGCATATTGGAGGCGTCCAGAGCGCCCTCCGCGGCTCCGGCGCCAACGATAGTGTGCATTTCATCGATGAAGAGGATGATCTTGCCCTCCGACTCGATAACCTCTTTGAGGAAGGATTTCAGCCTGTCCTCGAACTCGCCTCGGAATTTAGCGCCCGCGATGAGCCTTCCCAAATCGAGCTGAACGAGGCGCGCATTTTTGAGGCTCTCGGGGACATCGCCGGCGACGATCTTCTGGGCGAGGCCCTCGACTATCGCCGTCTTTCCGACGCCCGGCTCGCCGATCAGCGCGGGGTTGTTTTTCGTTCGGCGTGAAAGCACCTTCATCACTCGGCGGATCTCGTCCTGCCGCCCGATCACCGGATCGAGCTTGCCGCTCTCGGCGAGTTTAGTGTAGTCGATCCCGTATCTTTCGAGGGCTTGATACTTTGCCTCGGGGTTCTGATCGGTGACGCGGGTGTGTCCGCGAATCTGTTTGAGTGCTCGAAGGATATAGGCCTCGGTTGCGCCAAGCTCGCGAAGTATCGACCCGGCGGGGGATTGATCGCCCTTGACCATGGCGAGGATGATATGTTCCACCGAGACGAACTCGTCCTTGAAACGCGCGGCCTCGGTCTCGGCGTTCTCGAGAAGTCGAGTGGTCTCGATCGAGAAGAAAAGCTCGTCGGGGGTCTCCGACAGCACTGGAATCTGCGCCAAAACCTGCTTGGCCTTATGGAAAACCTCAGTCGGATCGAGCGCGATCATACCGAGGAGCTTTGCGCCGATTCCGCTCTTGTCCTCGGCGATTCGTATCAGCAGGTGAAGCGGCTCGAGTTGGCTGTTTCTATTGTCGAGGGCCGCCTCGCGGGCTTTGTTGATAAGCTCTATCGAGCCTTCGGTGAATTTCGATAGGTTTGGCATGCTCAAACTCCGCTAAGTTATACAAGACAACAACCTGAGTATTTATTTAAGATATATATAACTAAGAAATTATGCCATAAATTTTTGAAGGCGCATAGAAAGGCCGTCGAAGGCCTGCTCCCAATCCCCTTCGATCAAAGCGTTGTCGGGAATATGGGTCAAAACAACCCTTCCGATTTTATATTCGCTCAGGAAGCCTCGAAGGGCGGTCAGGTCGATATGCGCCGCCTCGCAGATCAGGAGGTCCGCACCATCGGCCAGCGGCCCGCGAAGGTCTTCGACATCGAAGATATCCGACGAATAAACGATTCTCTCGCCGCCCTCGACAACCGCGAACGAGAATGATGCGCCGCTTAGCTCCGGATGGTGCAACAAGTCTTCGCTGTGAATAGCCATATGATTGTTCGCAAAGGCGGTGACCTCGAGGCCGCCGGAGATGAAGGGGGAGTTAGCTTCGATTGGCAAAATCTCCAGCGCGAAGCTCAAACTCTTTGGAAAAAGATAGCTGTGGATCAGCGATTTCGCGATGAAGTCGATATTCTCCGGCACAAAAAGCCGAAACGGGCGTGAACGCCTTCGCAAATGGAGTGTTTGCACGAAAAAGGGGAGACCGCCCGAATGGTCGGGGTGCATATGAGAAATCGCGAGCGCATCGACCTTGTCCATGTCCCTCGAAAATAGCGAGCCGACGGCGCCGTCGCCGCAATCGAGGACGAAACTCGTTTCGTCGTTTGAAATAATGATGCAACTCGGTTTGCGCTTGGCCGAGGCATAACCGGAGCCTGTCCCGCCGAAGAAGATTTCCATAGTAGTCCTCCTGAAATAAAAATATGATAATTATTTTGCAAAATGAAAGAATATTCCAAAATTTCCCCAGATGTCTTTTTTATATTGCCAAATTAATTTTAAGATGTTATTTTATGCGATGAAACTTCAACGCGAATTCTATGAAAGATATTTCACGAAATAGGCCAATTCAAACTGAGACTAAGAGCGGTGTGTCGATACCCCTGTTTCTCGGAGCGATCTGTGTTATTGCTTCTGTTACGATTCTCCTCGGCCTCGGACGAATGCCTTCGTTGATTGTTATTTGGACGGCCTTTGCGGCTCTGGCCTATATCTCCTTTGTTTACAGGGTTCGAGCTCGAAGGCTCGATCGGCGGGGCGAGTTCGAAGGACTTCTTGATACCGACGGCGGACTTCAGGGCTACTACGCCCATATGCCGGATATTGTGCTTTTTGTGGACAGCTCCGGCGCGATACTCGATTGTGCCGGCGATATCGAAAAACTCGGGTATCATTCGAGCCATCCGGAGAATATCGAAGACTTGTTCCATCTCGTGGACAGAAATATAGCCGCGGAATCGATTCGGTTTTGCCTCGAAAGGGGAGACAGGGTCGGCTCGGCCGAGGTGCACCTTCTCGACAACGAGGGCAACCCTTCGCCCTTCCTCATGATCTGCGCTAACGCGATCTTCGAGGATCGCCCCGCTGTCCGAATGATATTCCAGAGCATTGACCGCTCACTGATTCGGATCGAGGAGAGGTTAGACAGCTTTTTCAAGGAGCTTGCGAAGGCCCTGCCCTCGCCGGCGGCGGTTCTTTCGGGCGACAAGATCGAGTTCGCCAATGAGGCCATGACGAGGTTGATTGGCAGGATGGG
This sequence comes from bacterium UBP14_UBA6098, assembly GCA_002428525.1. Classification (GTDB taxonomy): domain Bacteria; phylum UBP14; class UBA6098; order UBA6098; family UBA6098; genus UBA6098. The sequence continues at coordinate 85,642 of DIWU01000011.1, read as the reverse complement.
CGGCAAAATCGCCTCTTTCCCGGATATGATCGTTCCCTCGGATAGAGCCGAAGCGGTAAAACTGCTCGAATCGATAGTCTCGGAAGACCCCGCGAAGGTCCAAGGCGTCTCCGCTGAGCTTTTAACTGTTTTTTCCGAGAGACCCGCTAAGATTGCGATTGTGCCGAGTGTTCTCGAAACGGGCAAGTGTTTGGCTATAATCGAGCTTGCCGAATCTGAAAGACCGAGGACGAGCAATCGTTGTATTGAGCTTCTTTTCGAGAACACAAACGATGCTATTCTGCTCACGAACACCGAGGGCAGGATAATCAAGGCCAACCCCGCCGCGGCGCGGATGGCCGGGATCTCGCTCGACGAGCTGATCGGGTTCTCGTTTCATTCCCTTTTCGATCCGGCGCGAAGGGAGGTTTCCCTCAGGCAACTCGCTTGGCTCAAGGATGGCGACAGCGTCCATTTCCAGTCGAAGATAATCGCCGACGACGGTAGCTCCATCGATGTCGATATCACCAGTCGGTTTGCAAATATCGACGGCGAGGTTATTCTCCATGTCGTCCGCGATATTACAGAGCGAAACCGGCTGATCGACCGCTTGGCGCGTGTCGCGAAGGACGAATCCCTCGAGGTGTTTGCCGGTGGTGTCGCGCTCGATTTCGGCAGTATTCTTGAGGGGATATCCGGTGCGGCCGCGCTTGCAAAGGAGAGCATCGGAGATAACGCCGAGGTGGAGGCCTATATCGATGTCATAATCAGCGCGGCGCACAAGGCTGTCGAGCTGACGAGAGGCCTGTCGGATTACGCCCGCCGTAGTAAGTTGGAATTCGAGGTCGTCGATCTGAACGAGATTGCGGCGCGCTCGGTTGGAAAAGCGGCGCCGGAGCTCGATGAATCCTTCACGCTTCGATCGGATTTCGATGAATCGATCGGAGCGATCTACGCCGATCCGGCTCAGCTCGAACAGGCGATAACCAAGCTGATCTTGAACTCCCGCGAGGCTATGCCCGACGGCGGTGAGATACTCGTCTCAACGAGGAATTTCTCTGTGGATGAGCGCTTCATTCGCGACAACCCGGGGGCCGCTCCCGGGCCGAATGTCGAGCTTTCGGTCAAGGACTCGGGCAGGGGGATAGACCCGGTTATTTTGCCGCGCATCTTCGATCCCTTCTATACTACTAAGGAACGCGGGGAGGGAACCGGCCTCGGGCTGGCCATCACTCACTCGATTGTCACCTCGCACGGCGGGAATATCACAATCCAAAGCGAGGCGGATAAAGGCACGACGATCAAGATGCTCTTCCCGATCATCGAACGCGAAACGGAGATGGGCGGCGGCTCGGCCGATTTCGGCCTTATCTCGAAATCGAACAAGCGCGTGATGATCGTCGATGACGAGAAGATCATTCAAAATGTTCTGTCGAGCATCCTGCAACAGCTCGGTTACGAACCGATCACAGTCTCGAGCGGCGCGGAGGCTATCGAATACCTCGTCAGCGAGGAATCGGTTATCGACGCAATTCTTTTGGATATGGTTATGCCCGGCCTTTCCGGGTTGCAAACCTTAGAGAAGATACGCGATTATTGGCCGGAGATACCGGTTGTAGTCGTCACAGGATATTCCGACGAACTCGAGACCATCGAGGCCTTCGAGACCGGCCTCGCCGGTTTCATCGAAAAGCCCTTCAAGGCCTCCCAGATAGCTCGGAAACTATCCGAGATATTCGGTTAGTGGTATTAGCGAATAATCGGTTTCGCCCATTCCGAGGCGGAGGGCGTGATCGAATTGGCGGCGCCAGTTGACATTTGGGTGAAGCGCGGTGATCTTATCCGCGGTATTCGGAGGGATTCCGTGCGATTCAATTGTAGGGGAGGAATTGAAGAGGTCGCAGGCGGCCATATCGACAGCGACCGCATCCTCCGAGACTAATATCCCAATATCGGGCATAATTTTATCGAATTTGACACCAAAACAATCGCATTCCGAAGTGATATTCGCGAGAACGACAATGTGAAGCATGCGCCCAGCCATTCTCGCGCATATCGCGGCGGCTGTTTCGACGAGCTTTTCCGAGAAGGCCGCGCCCTTGCTTCCCCATTGGATTGAGAGGGCTTCGGAGGGGCAAATTGCAATACATTCCGCGCAACCGACACAAAGTTTTCTATCGAAAACAGGCATTCGCTCGATTTTAACGGCCCCCGCGGGACATACTCGAACGCATTCCCCGCAAAGGATGCATTTTTTGGGGTCGAGCCTCGGGGCGACATCGGCGTGCATCCTCTGCTTGGTCGCGCGCGAGGCCATGCCCATCGAGATATTCTTGATCGCACCGCCGAAACCTGCCGCGAGATGCCCCTTGAAATGCGAAATCGTTATTATTCCGCCGACCTTTTCGACGAGGCCGGCGACCTTGACTGTCTCAAAATGAACAGCCCCTTCGGGCGTGGGGATTTGCACGATGTCAATGCCCGTTGGCCCGTCGGCGATAAGAAGTGGCGCGCCGGTATTCGAAGCGCCGTAACCGTGATCCTCCGCCACCGCGAGCGAGCCGACGGCGGTTCTTCTACTGCCGTGGTAAAGTGCGGTCGTGTCGAAGACGAAGGGGAGGGCGCCGCGGCTTTTCACAAATTTCGCGACAGCGATTGTATAATCGGGCGGGAGAAAGGTGACATTGCCGCGCTCGCCCCAATGCACCTTCAGGCCGACCTCTTTGCCTTTAGAAAGCCATTGGACTTCAAGCCGGTCGAGGAGGGCCTCGAGCTTATCTATCGTCGATAGAGCGGAACCCTCCGCGGGGATGAAGTAAACCTTAGCGCTCATAATCTATTTGAATTCTTACTATAAAACTTGCCCGCTCGGATCAATATCGCGCGCTCGTCGTCGGTGAGAGATTCCGGCCCCTCGCGAAGAACCTTGTCGAGGATTCGATCGATGTTTGCGGGACTGATCGCTCCGCCGCCGAGTTCATCTAAGATCGAGCTTTGGCGCTTTTTATACTGCGTTCGATTAAGGCCCCAAATCGCCATCAGAAGGCCGCCGAAGATCATCCCGCCGAGGTGGGTTAGATGCGCGATACCGTCGCCGCCGGTGCTCATACTTGCGAAGAACTCGATCAAGCCGAAGAGGATAACGGCATACTTTGCCTTGAGCGGAATTACAAACCAAAGAAGCAGAGTCCTATTTGGAAAGGTCAAGCCGTAGGCCAAAAGTAGGCCGTAGATAGCGCCGCTCGCGCCGACCACAGGATAATTCGAGAGGAGGGCTGTGATCGCTCCGGCTCCGATGCCGCTGAAGAAATAGTAGAATAGGAATTTCGCGGAGCCCCACATCTCCTCGAGCTCGCGCCCGAAAAGATAGAGCACGAAAAGGTTGAAGAAGATATGGAAAAAACCGCCGTGCAGAAAGATATAAGTGACTAATTGATATAGCTTTAGTTCGGTTCTGACCTCGACCGGATCGAGGGCAAAGGCCGAGGTGAAACGCGGCACGAACATCTGCATGAGGAAAACACCGATCGTGACCGCTATGATTCCTACTACCGCTGAGCCGCCGCCTTGTGTTTCGCGGCGAAAGTATCTGTTTCGATTGAAATAGTTCATTCGGTTATCGATTAATTCGCGACATCGCTTTTATCGGAGTCGATATACATAGAGAAACCGTCGCGGTTGTTTTTAAGGTCGAAAAGGAGGACGAAGGCCATATTCCGTATGCTCTCGCCGTCGATGGGCAACTCGTCCAATAGCAGTGCCCTCGCGATGATTAGTTCGATATGTTCGTCGGTGAGAAGGCCGAGGTTGCGCAGTTTCAGGAGAAGCCCGGAACCTTCTGTAGTGAGGTGAACTCTCTCGAAGCTCGATAGGACTCGAAGCGGCTTGCGGCCTTTTCGAAAGGTCGTAATTCTATCGGATACCCAGCCGACGGCCTTTTCGGCCTCATCTTGGGAGAAGCCCTGTTCGAGGAGGTTTTTCTTTGTCTCGTCGGGAGCAAAGCAGGTTCCCGCTTCGGCGCGATATACCGATTCGGCGACAATCATCAAGGCGTCTAAGAGTCTGTTGTTCATAACGCGGAAAGGATAGACATTTTTATTTGAAAGTCAACACTGAGAAAAGGCTGATTGTAGCGGGGGATAGGCATAAAGTAATAATTTAAGTAATTAACGGAACTTATTGTTAAACAATATCTTATGCTAATAGCTTATTCAATAACTCATGCTATTATATTTATTCGGCATCAGAATAAATTATCGCGACTTAAAAGACAATAAAAAATTTATTAATACAGCGAAAAAAAACTGCTTGACATAAGCAATCGCGAGGAATATCATGGTGAAGTTCTCGGCCGAGGTAAATCGCCCGGTCTTGTTTATTTGATTATGCCGGCGCACTACCGGCCTTTCGAAAGATTAAGAAATCGGGGCCGTAGCTCAGTTGGGAGAGCGCCAGAATCGCACTCTGGAGGCCGTGGGTTCGACTCCCATCGGCTCCATTTTATAATATGAACCTTGCGGGTAAGACAGCGATTATCACCGGAGCGGCGCGCGGGATAGGCGCCGCGATCGCGGAGAGATTTGCGCGGGAGAAGGCGAACCTTGTCCTTGCGGATATCGACGAAGGGGCTGTCGAGTCAATCGCGAAGAGGCTCGGAGCTGTCGGAATCGCCTCCGATATTTCCTCCGAGGAGGGCGCTCAAGAGGTTGTCGATAGGGCGATAGAGAGATTCGGTTCTTTAGAAATTCTTGTAAACAACGCTGGAATCACGCGCGACGCGCTGGTCCTCCGGATGAAGGCTGAGAGCTTCGACGATGTTCTCAGGGTCAACCTTCGCGGGCCGTTTCTCATGAGCCGCGCCGCGGCGAAGCATATGATCAAGGCTCGTTACGGCAAGATCATCAATATGTCGAGCGTGGTTGGGAGCATGGGCAACGCCGGGCAGGCGAATTATGCCGCTTCGAAGGCGGGGCTTGTTGGTCTGACGATGTCGCTCGCCAAAGAGCTTGGGGGTCGCGGTGTTCGCGTCAATGCTATAGCGCCGGGATTCATCGCAACCGAGATGACCGAGCGGCTTCCTAAGGAAGCGATTGAAACCTTTTTGAATAAAGTATTATTAGGCGGTCTTCCCGGGAGGCCCGAGGATGTCGCCGAACTTGCTCTTTTCTTGGCTTCGGCCAATTCCGATTATATCACCGGAGCTGTTATTCCGGTCGATGGCGGAATGCTGATAGCCTGATAATAGAATATTATCGCAGTGAATAACTGCTTGTTTGAATTGGCGTCATTCGTCCCCGAGCCGAATGGCGCAGACCAAAGCCTCGGGATACATTACATTAATTATGTAGTGTTTCCCGCGTTCATCGCGGTTTTTTTATGTTTATATTTTTCAAGTAGATAGCATAGGAACCGCCCGTTTAGATAACTGGAGGATACGATGAGAGAAAGGTTAAGGGTTCGCGAAGGTTTCGTGACTTCGGACCGTATGGATAAGACGGTAGTAGTCGAGGTTACCGACCTTGTGCGCCATCCGCTTTTCGGAAAAGTAACAAAGCGTCGTTCGAAGCTTAAGGCACACGACGCCGCTAATGAATGTCGCGTCGGCGATAGGGTAAGAGTGATAGAGTCGCGGCCGATCTCCAAGACCGTGTGTTGGCGTGTCTCGACGATTATAGAACGCGCAGTATCGGCGGAGGGTTAAAATGGTCCAGAGGAATACAATTCTTAATGTGGCCGACAACTCCGGCGCTAAAAGGGTCATGGTTATCGGCATGGTTCACGGTTCCAAGCTCAAGACTGCGACAATCGGCGATATGGTCACGATTGCCGTCAAGGAGGCTATCCCCGGCGGCGCGGTCAAGAAAGGCGAGGTTGCCAAGGCTGTCGTAGTAAGGACAAAGAAGGCAGTTCGCCGCCGCGACGGAAGCTATATCCGTTTCGACGATAATGCGGCGGTTCTCGTCAACGATCAGGGCGAGCCCCGTGGGACGAGAGTTTTCGGTCCGGTCGCCAGAGAGCTCAGGGAGCTTAATTTCATGCGCATTGTATCTCTTGCGCCCGAAGTATTATAGTGGAGTAGAACATGAGAAAGAATCAGCTTGCACCAATCAGAGTTAAGAAAAACGATACCGTTAAGGTTATCGCCGGCAACTCCCGTGGAAAGAAGGGCAAGGTTCTCAAGGTTTACCCGAGAACGCGCAGGGTTGTTGTCGAAGGAGTGAACTTCATTCACAGACATACAAAACCGACGAGCGCCACTCAGCAGGGCGGGATTCAGGAACGCGAAGCCCCGATTAACGTTTCGAATGTTATGGTTGTTTGCCCGAAATGCGGAGCGGCCGCGAGGATCGGAACACATTTTACAGACGACGGTAGCAAGGCACGTATTTGCCGGAAATGCCGCGAGATGATCGACGCGTAGGAGTGCGAAATGGCATCCAGATATAGAGAAAAATACAAGCAAGAGGTTCTCCCGAAGATGGCGGAGAAGTTCCAATACGGCAATGTCAACGAAATACCGAAGCTCGAGAAGATCGTGATCAATATCGGTGTAGGCAAGTCCTCCCGAAACGCGAAGCTTCTTGAGGGCGCTGTCGAAGAGCTGACACTTATCTCCGGCCAGAAGCCGAAGATCTGCAAGGCTAAAAAGAGCGTCTCGAACTTCGCTCTCCGCAAGGGGATGGCCATCGGAACGGCCTCGACCCTTCGCGGCGACCGGATGTTCGATTTTCTCGACAGGCTAATCAATATCTCGATTCCGCGTATTCGCGACTTCCGCGGAATGAACCCTAACGCCTTCGACGGCCGGGGCAATTATACCCTCGGAATCGAAGAGCAGATTATCTTCCCCGAGATCAATTACGATGCTATCGAGCAGGTCAAAGGGATGAATATCACGATCGTCACAACAGCCAAAACGGATGAGGAAGCCTTTGAGCTATTAGTAGCCTTCGGTTTCCCATTTAAGTCAAAATAAACGTCTTTTTACGAGGTGATTTCATGGCGAGAAAGAGCCTTATCGCCAAAGCGAACAGAAAGCCGAAATTCGGAGTGAGAGCTGTCAACCGTTGTCAGCGTTGCGGCAGGCCGCGGGCCTATATGAGAGATTTCGGACTATGCAGGATATGCTTTCGAGAACTCGCCCTTAAGGGAGAAGTCCCCGGGGTGAGGAAGGCAAGCTGGTAGAAAAGGGAGGAATGTAAATTATGATGACAGATCCCATTTCCGATATGTTGACTCGCGTCCGCAATGGAATCATTGCGGGGAAAAAGGCCGTCGACATGCCTTCGAGCAAAATGAGACATAACATAGCCAGAATTCTCACCGAAGAGAAGTTCATCCGCGGCTATAAGATCCTTCCGACCGAAGGTCCCCGCCCGGAGCTGAGGGTTTACCTCCGCTATGACGAGGGACAACCGGTTGTTAAGGGTATCAAACGTGTTAGCAAGCCCGGTAGGCGTATTTATGCCGGACTCGAGAAGCTTCCGCGCGTCCGAAACGGCCTCGGCGTCGCGATTCTATCAACTTCCAAAGGAGTGCTTACCGATCGGCAGGCGAGGATGCTCGGAGTCGGCGGCGAGGTGCTCTGTTATATATGGTAAGGGGTTAAAATGAGCCGAATTGGAAAAAAGCCTATCGTTATTCCAGCCGGAGTTAAGGTTGAAATCGATGGCAATCACCTAAAGGTTTCCGGCCCGAAGGGTGTCCTCGAGAATGATTTTCTGGATTATGTCTCGATCAAGCAAGAGGGCAATGAGATTCACATCTTGAGAAAAGATGATTCTATACCCTCGAGGTCGCAACACGGCCTCGTGCGCTCCTTGATCGACAATATGGTTGTCGGTGTCAACACCGGTTTCGAGAAGAACCTCGAGATTATCGGTGTCGGCTACAAGGTCGAGCAACGCGATAACGGCATAATGCTCTCCTTGGGTCACAGCCACCAGATATACTTCATTCCGCCCGACGGGATTAAGCTTTTGGCCGAAACCCCTAAGCGCAAGATCACAGCCGACGGAACCCCGAACCAACTTCTTACCGGCACTATCAAAATCACCGGATTTGACAGACAGTTAGTCGGTCAGGTCGCCGCGAAGATTCGCAGTTTCCGCAAGCCCGATGTTTACAAGAGCAAAGGTGTCCGCTATTCCGACGAGAGAATTCAGCTCAAGGCCGGAAAATCGGCGGCTAAATAGCGATAGAGGTCAAAAATGAGAACAAAAGCTGTTAGGCACGAGAAAAGGGTCGTTCATATTAGAAAGAGAATCCACGGCACGGCTGAAAAGCCGCGTATGGTTATAAACCGTAGCGATAGGCACATTTACGCCCAAATCATCGACGACGATAAGGGTATCACGATCGCCGCGACCTCCTCGCTCGACCCGACCCTTAAGGAAAAGATAGCCGGCCAGAATAAAACTAAGGTCGCGACTATAGTCGGCAACAGAATGGCCGAATTGGCCAAGGAAAAGGGTGTCTTAAGTATAGTATGCGATAGACACGGTCTTTTATATCACGGCAGAGTCAAGGCTTTGGCGGACGGCGCCCGTGAGGGCGGCCTTGTGTTCTAATCTCCAAACACGAATTTGGGAGTGAATATGTCGAATCAGGATAAAAATACATCGAGAGGGTCGAGTAGGCCCGTCGAGGATATCTACGAAGAGCGCGTTATCGCTATTAACCGCGTCGCGAAGACAGTCAAGGGTGGAAAGAATATGAGCTTCAACGCCCTCGTCGCGGTCGGCGACAAGGCCGGAAGCGTCGGCATCGGGCTCGGCAAGGCGAACGAGGTCGCAAACGCGATTCGCAAAGCCACCGAGGTTGCCCACAAAGAGATGGTGCAGATTCCCCTCGTCGGCGGAAGAACGATTTGTCATGAGATCACCGGTCGTTTCGGAGCGGCGAGCGTTATGCTCAAGCCGGCATCCCCCGGAACCGGCGTTATCGCCGGCGGAGCCGTTCGTGCGATCCTCGAGGTTCTCGGGGTGCAGGATGTTCTGACCAAATCGCTCGGCTCGAAAAACGCTATCAATGTCGCAAAAGCTACTATGGTAGGCCTTCTCGATCAAGAGAGCCTCGATATGGTCGCGAAGCGCCGCTCACTCGAACCCGAAAAAATAAAGAGATAGAGAGGCACTCATGGAGCGAATTAGGATTACACTTATAAAAAGCCCTATCGGCTATAAAAAAGACCAAAAGGACACTGTCCGCGGTTTGGGCCTCAAAAGGATGCATCAGGTTGTCGAGCATGAGGCCAATGGCGCGATTTTAGGTATGGTTCAAAAGGTGATTCACCTCGTCAAGGTCGAAAAAATCTGAACCGGAGGACAATAATGAGATTAGGTGAAATTAGCCCGGCAAAGGGCGCTAAGAAAGATAGAAAAAGGGTTGGCAGAGGAGAATCCTCCGGCGTCGGTAAAACCTCCGGCAGAGGCCACAAAGGGCAAATGTCCCGTAGCGGCGCGAAGCACAGGACATGGTTCGAGGGCGGTCAAATGCCGCTTATTCGCCGAACTCCGAAAAAAGGGTTCAAGCCGCCATATAAGCTGATTTACCAAATCGTGAATGTCCGCGACTTGAATCGCTTCGAGGACGGCCAAGAGATCGACTTCGCGGTTCTTAAGTCGAACGGCCTTATCTCCGGGAAAAAGCCCGTTAAGCTTCTCGGTGACGGCGAACTTCGTGTGTCGCTAAACATCACTATCGATGCGGCCACGACCTCGGCTGTCGAGAAGGTGGAAAAATTAGGCGGGAAGGTCAAGTTCTTATGAGAAGAGTTCTCGATTCAATATCGAACATTTTCAAGATCCCCGATCTCAGAAAGAAGGTCTTTTTCACAATCGGGATGCTCCTTCTTTATAGGTTCGGCGGGCATATACCATTGCCGGGGATAAGTCTTTCAGGGCTTCAGCGCGCCTTCGGCTCAGCCGAGATGGGCGGTCTGTTCGGTCTTTACGATATGTTCGTCGGCGGCGCTTTCAGCAGAGCCACGATCTTCGCCACCGGAATTATGCCCTATATCACCGCGTCGATCATTCTTCAGCTTCTCGGAGCTGTGATTCCCTATTTCCAAAAGCTTCAGAAAGAGGGCGAAGAGGGAAGACGCAAGATCACACAATATACCAGATACGGCACGATCTTCATCGCCGCGGCGCAGTCCTTCGGTATGGTGACATACCTGCAGAACATGGCATCGCATGCCGACTTCATGGTTATCGCGCCGGCCTTTATCGGCTGGAAGTTCACAATTATGGGAGTTCTGAGCTTGACGACGGGCGCGGTTCTCATCATGTGGATGGGCGAGCTTATGACAGAGAAGGGTATCGGCAACGGGATGAGCATTCTTATCTTAGTCGGTATCGTTTCGAGGTTGCCGCTCTATATCACTCAAGAGGTTGTGCTTCTGTTCGAGGGTGGAAGGTCGATTATTGCCGAGGTGATCCTTGTCATCGGTCTATTGATCTTCATCGCCGCCGCAATTCTGCTTTCGCAGGGAACAAGACAGATTCCGGTTCAATACGCTCGTAAGGTTGTCGGCCGCAAGGTTTACGGCGGCAGTTCGACTCATCTGCCCCTCAGGATCAACGCCGCCGGTGTTATCCCGATCATCTTCGCCAGCTCGGTTATGTTCATCCCCGCGGTTATCATCGGCTTCCTGCCCGAGGGCGGTGTGAAGAATGTCCTGAACTCGGTGTTCTCCGGAGGATCGGTCATTTACAATATCATTTATGCCATCATAATTATTTTCTTCGCTTATTTCTATACCGCGGTTATCTTTAACCCGATCGATGTGGCGGAGAATATGAAGAAGTATGGTGGTTTTATCCCCGGAAGAAGACCGGGCAAACAGACCTCCGATTATATCGAAAAAGTCCTCACGAGGATCACCCTTCCGGGTGCTATCGGATTGGCGCTTATCGCGATTGTTCCGGTTTGGTTTATGCAGGGTCTCACCGGCGGTTCGGGGATGGCATACGCCCTTGGCGGAACGACCTTGTTGATCTTGGTAGGCGTTATAATAGACACTCTGCAACAGATCGAGAGCCATCTTCTCATGAGGCACTACGACGGCTTTATGAAAAAGGGCAAGATCCACGGCAGAAGGTAGGCTTTTGGCCGAAGAAAGAAGATATCGTATTCTGTTTTTAGGCCCCCCCGGCTCGGGTAAGGGAACCTATGCCGGGTCTCTTTCAAAACGATATAGAATTCCGCATGTCTCGACGGGACAGATACTTCGCGAGGCTGTGGAGTCCGGTAGTGATTGCGGCAATAAGGTCGCGCCCTTTCTGGAAAGAGGGGAGTTGGTTCCGGACGAGATTATGATCGAGATCTTTCAGCGCTGTCTATCGATGAGCGATATGGAAAACGGCTTCATACTCGACGGTTTTCCTCGGACGCTGGATCAGGCGAAGCTTCTCGAAGCGCTCTTTGAAAAGATGAACATCGGCTTCGATTTTATTTTCAATCTGTGGATGCCCTATGACGAGATAATCGAGAGGGCGCTCGGCAGAGCGAATTGCGAGTCTTGCGGGAAGATATACAATATGATAGACCGGCCGCCCAAGGTCGATTCGGTTTGCGACGACTGCGGCGGCAGAATAGTTCGACGCGTGGACGACACCGAGGAGATGCTTAGGCACAGGCTCGCTGTTTACGACGAGAACACCGCTCCGATAATCGAGTATTACTCAAATAAGCGAGATGGTTGTTTTCACAATATATACTCCGGCGGCCCTCCCGAGGAAGGCCTCGACGAGATGGTGGATATTATAGAAACTTCGGGGGTTTCGATTGATAGTCTGTAAGTCGCCGGCGGAGATCGAAAAGATGGGGCTTGCGGGTATGATCGTCGCAGAGACGATTCATGTTCTTTGTAAAAATGCAGTTATTGGTATCGAGACAGCCGAGTTGAACCGAATCGCCGGCGAGACGATCATGTCGTTCGGTGGGAAGAGCGCTTTTTTAGGCTATCGAGCCTCGGGGTCGAAGAAGGGCTTTCCGGGAATAGTTTGTATTTCGATAAACGACGAAGTCGTTCATGGAATCCCCGGTAGGAGAAAGCTCGAAGACGGTGATCTTGTTAGTTTCGATGTCGGAGTCGAAATCGACGGATACTTCGGGGACGCGGCCGGATCGGTTATCGTCGGTTCCTCGACCGAGGAAACCCGGCGGCTTTTAGAAGTGACACATCGTTCGCTTCATAATGGCATCGAACAGGCAGTTGTCGGCAACAAAATAAAGGATATCAGCCGTGCGGTTCAGGTGACCGCGGAATCGGCAGGCTTCGGGGTTGTTCGAGATTTGGTTGGCCACGGTATCGGAAGACGGCTTCACGAGGATCCGCAGGTTCCGAACTTCGTCGAGGGCGGTTTTTCGCCGAAGATAACCGCAGGCATGGCTATAGCGATCGAGCCGATGATCACGGCCGGCGATTGGCACGTCGAGGAATTGGACGACGATTGGACGATTGTCACTAAAGACGGCAAGTTTGCGGCTCATTTCGAGCACACTATTGCGGTGACTGAAAACGGTCCGGTTATTTTAACGCTTAGGGAAAACGGAAAAGAAGGCTTCGACCTCACATAAGGTCGTAGGATTTCGAGTGGTATAAATGGCTAAAGACGATAGTTTACAGATCGAGGGCGTTGTTTTAGAGGCTTTGCCCAACACGACATTTCTTGTGGAATTGGAGAACGGGCACAAGATTTTGGCTTATTTATCCGGCAAGATGAGAAAGTTTTATATCAGAATTTTGCCGGGGGACAGGGTGACTGTCGAGTTATCACCATACGATATTGAAAAAGGGCGCATTGTATATCGCTACAAGTAAAGCGGGATCGCCCTCAGGAGGTTTCATAATGAAAGTTAGAGCATCGGTTAAAAAGATTTGCGACAAGTGCCGCATCGTCCGCAGAAAAGGCAGTGTTCGCGTCATTTGCAAAAACCCCAGGCACAAGCAACGCCAGGGATAGGAGAGATATATGGCAAGAATATCGGGAATTGACCTTCCGAAGAACAAGCGTATCGATGTAGCGTTAACCTACATCTTTGGAATCGGGCCTGCATCGAGCAAGAAGATACTCGAAACTACGCAGATCGATCCTTCCATAAGAGTCACAGAACTCTCGGAGGCCGATGTTTCGAGGCTTAGGCAGGAAATCGACGCGAATTATCAGGTCGAGGGTAACCTTCGCGCGAAGCGTGCGGGGGATATCAAACGGCTTATCGAGATAGGTTCCTATCGCGGAATGCGCCATAAGGTTGGTCTTCCCGCGAGAGGCCAGAGAACGAGGACAAACGCACGCTCGAGAAAGGGCGCTAAGAGGACAGTCGGTCTCGGCAAGAAGAAGGCCGGCAAGAAGGGTTAATTCCCATATTTTAGGAGGCTATAAGTGGCGAAACAGAAAAAGAAGCAACCGCGCAAGATTAGGAAAGTAATCGGCGAAAACGGTGTCGTTCATGTGACGGCAAGCTTTAACAATACTATAATCACATTCACCGATACCCATGGCAACACGATTGCATGGAGTTCGGGCGGATGTATCGGTTTTTCCGGAAGTAAGAAATCGACGCCTTACGCCGCACAGCTTGCGGCCAAAGAGGCCGCGGAGAAGGCTATGGAAATGGGGCTCCGCAATGTCGAGGCTTGGACGCAGGGTCCCGGAAGCGGCAAAGAGGCCGCCGTTAGGGCAATAGGCGCCACCGGCATGAGAGTGACCCGTGTTAAGGACATGTCGCCTGTGCCGTTCGGCGGATGTCGTGGCAAAAAGCGTCGTCGTGTGTAGGAGGCTAAAATAATGGCAAGATATATCGGACCGGGATGCAGGCTTTGCCGCAGAGAAGGGCAGAAATTATTCTTAAAGGGCGATCGTTGTAATTCGGACGCTTGTGCGATCAACAGGCGTGGAACGAATCCGCCCGGAAGTTACAAGCAGGGCAGGAGAATGAGAAGGCCCTCCGATTACGCCATCCGTCTTCGCGAGAAGCAGAAGGCTAAGAGGATTTATGGTATTCTCGAGAAGCAGTTCCGACGCTATTTCGAGCGTGCCACAAGAATGAAGGGTATGACCGGCACTAACCTCCTTCAACTTCTCGAGCTTCGCATGGATAATATCGTTTTCCGCCTCGGTTTTGCGCCTTCGCGGAAAGCCGCGAGGCAGTTGGTTCTCCATCGACATTTCACGATCGATGGAAATATTGTGAACATTCCGAGCATTGAGATACAACCCGGACAGGTTATAAGCGTTCGCGAAGGAAGCAAAGACCTCGAGATCATCCACGATTCTCTTCGTAATATCGGTGAGAATATTCCGCCGTGGCTTCAGCTCGAAAAGCCGAAGCTTCATGGAAAGGTCACTTCGATTCCGCCGCGCGAGGAGATTCCGGTTGAGATCCAAGAACAGCTCATCGTCGAATACTATTCGAGATAATTAATAGGAGGACCTCGAAATGAAGTGGAAAAGCATGCAAATGCCCAAGGAAGTAGTCCTCGACCCTTCTACTGCCACGCAAAGCTTTGGTCGGTTCTTCTTCGAGCCGCTCGAAAAGGGTTACGGCGTGACTATCGGTAATGCCCTCCGCCGCGTTGTGTTGAACTCGATGCAAGGGGCGGCCATTACCGCGGTTCGGATAGAGGGAGTATTGCATGAATTCTCCGCTATTCCGGGCGTTCTCGAGGATATGACCGAGATCATTCTCAACCTGAAGGGTATAAGATTCAAGGTCAGCGGCGATTATCCCAAGTCGCTCAAAATCGATGTCGATAAAGAGGGTGAGATTACCGCGAGGGATATTATCGTCGATCCTTCGATCGAGGTGTTGAATAAAAACCATTATATCGCGACAAACACCGAGAAGAGGCGCTTTGTCGCGCATCTCGATATGGGGGTCGGCAAGGGCTTCAGAACGGCCGAGGAGAACAAGCTCGAAAATGCGCCGGTTGGAACTATCGCAATCGATAGTATTTTCACGCCGGTTCTCAAAGCCGAGTATCATGTCGAGCCTGCGCGTGTCGGCCAAAAGACCGATTACGACAGGTTGATTTTCGATGTGACGACGGACGGCAGTATTACCCCTGAGGAGGCGATGGCGATGAGCGCCAAGCTCCTTATCGACCATTTCGACCTGTTCCTCTCGCCGGACACCGATGTCGATAGGATCGAGGAAGAGGAGGTTGACGAGGAGATGCTCAAGATTCGCGATCTTTTGAAGATGCCGGTGGACGAGCTTGAACTTTCGGTTCGTTCGTCGAACTGTCTTCGCGCGGCTAAGATCAAGAACCTCGAGGAATTGGTTCAAAAATCCGAATCCGAGATGCTTCAGTATCGCAATTTTGGACGCAAATCCCTCGCCGAGATCAATGAGGTTCTCGCGAAGCTCGGTTTGTCTTTCGGTATGGATGTCAGCAAATATCTGGATAAAAAGGAAGGTTAGCCATGAGGCATAATTTAAAGGGCAGAAAATTCAACCGAAACTCGACACATCGAGCCGCGATGATGCGGAATATGGCAACCAACCTGTTCCGCCACGGGAGCATTCGGACCACGCTCGCTAAGGCCAAGGAAACAAAGCCATACGCCGAGAGGCTTATTACGCGGGCAATCGCCGCCGAGCTCGCCGATAAAAGGGCGGTGATCGAGGTGCTCAACGATAGGAAAGTGGCACATCACCTCATCAACGAGATCGCGCCGGAACTCCGTGACCGCAAGGGTGGTTACCTAAGAATAATCCAACTTGGAACTCGCTTGGGCGATGGCGCTGAGATGGCTGTTTTAGAGTTCGTCGGCGAAGCGGAAGAAAAGCAAAAGAAGCACGCCTCTGTTAAGCGCGAAACCAAGAAACAATCGAGCGCTAAGGGCAAGTCCGGTGTGACCAAAGAACACGACGAAAAAACTCACGCTCGTGATGAACAGTCGCGTGAGCATTTGAAGACGGCTAAGCCCAAAAAGCAAGCTATTGTCGATCGCCAAGCAAGACACAAGACACCGCCGCCGTCGAGTCAGGAGCGTTAGTTAATGGCTGAAATCGGCCAAGGAAGAATGGGGACATTATTCATTATAATAATGTCCCTTTTGATTTTGATGCTTTCATTGGCCTTTTCGTTTTATTCAATTAAGACGGGCCGGCAAAAGAGAAATAGTATATCGCAACCCTCGGAGGTCGAACGCGGGACGGTTAACTCAATCGAACAAACTAAACAAAATGAAGTTCAGCGTTCGAATGAGGCCGAGCAACTGCTTCCCACTATCAAGAGGATTCGAGTTTCGCTTGCTAAATATCTTCCCGGAGGTAGGGAAACCCTCAAATACAGAGCGATTTTCGACGGCCTCGAGATTTCGGCTCTCCGAAACGAGATCGATGTTTCAGCGCTCGATCTTTTCACAAAGTCTTTAAAACCTGCACTCGAGGACAATAATATCGATCAGGCTGAGATGGAGGCCTTGCTCGAGCTTCTCGAATCGGCAATGATCAACTGAAAATGAGGTATAATGGCAAAGATTAAAATAGGTGTTATAGGAACCGGCCATCTCGGAAGGTTTCACACGAAGCTCCTTTCCACTAACGATAGGGCTGAACTCGTTGGAATCTTCGATATCGATCCCGAAAAGGCACGGAATGTGTCCGCTGAATTCGGCGTCGAGGTTTTTCCCGAGATGGGCGACCTGATGGACAAATGCGATGCAGTTGTCATCGCCTCAACAACATCGACACATAAGACCATAACCCTCGAGGCTTTACGCCACGGTTGTCATGTTCTCGTCGAGAAGCCGATCGCCGAAAATGTCGCCGATGGCACGGAGATGGTCGAATTCGCGGATGAGGCGAATAGGATATTAATGGTTGGTCATGTCGAGCATTTTAACCCGGCCTTCAACGCCGCAAGACGAATTCTCGAGAGACCGAGTTTTGTGGAATCGCATCGCTTGACCATATTTCGCGGACGCGGCGCCGATGTTTCGGTTGTTCACGACCTTCTCATTCACGATCTCGAGCTTCTTCTTGCCCTGCTCGGCGAGGAGGTTGTTTCGCTCTCGGCTTCTGGGAGTTCGATCCTGACGAAATCGCCCGATATAGCGAATGTTCGGATAAAGTTTTCCGGCGGTTGTGTTGCAAATTTAACAGCGAGCAGAATTTCTCTTACAAATATGCGCAAGATGAGGTTTTTCCAGCCCGGAGCTTATATCGGGGTGGACTTTGGAGGATCTGTCGAGGTTGCGACGCTTGTTGGTTTGGCCATGACGCCCCCCGAATCGGCGGAAAAATTCGTCCTGCCCGGAGGCGAGGTGATTGCTCGCTGGTTTGAACCCGTCGAAGAGGGGAATGCTCTTCAAATCGAGCTTGATCATTTTTTAAGTTGCATAGAATTGGGGGAGGAGCCACTAGTTTCAGGTAAAAGAGGATTGGCGGCGCTAAGATTAGCTGAGAAGATTGTTATGGAAATCGAAGCGAATTGAACAAGAACATTCTCATAGTCGCCGGTGAACCTTCGGGGGATAATATTGCCGGGCCTTTAGTTAAGCATATATTAGCAAAATATCCCAATATCGATTTTTGGGGTTTCGGTGGCGAGAATATGCGCAGGGCTGGTGTCGATACCCTTTGCGATATCTCAGAGCTTTCATTCATGGGCTTTGCGGAAGTAGTGCGGCATATTCCTGCGATGTTCAATCGTTTGAGGATACTTAAAAAAACGGCTATAGAAAGAAACTGTTCTGGCGCGATTTTAGTAGATTATCCCGGGTTTAATCTCCGCTTAGCGGAGCGTCTTTACAAGGCTAATATTCCGATTGTATATTTTGTTTCGCCACAGATATGGGCTTGGAAATACAATAGAATTAACATTATTCGCAAATGCATAAGTAAAATGTTAGTTATATTACCTTTTGAAGAAACTATATATACGGATGCAGGAATCCCTGTAAAATTTGTGGGCCATCCTTTTGTATCTACGGTAAATACTAATAAAAAACATGACGATATTCGAAGACAATTTGGAATCGAACACGGCTCAAAAGTATTACTCATTCTACCGGGGAGCAGATCGCAAGAGGTTGCCGGCCTTATTAAACCAATGATTGGCGCTTATAAATTGCTATCACCAAAAATCCCCAATTTAAAATGTATCGTTGCTCGAAGTAGTAATGTCGAAAATAAGTATTACAATCCAGCCGAAAATATTGATAACATAATTATTGCTGAAAACATGGCCGTCGAGGCAATGTTTATCTCAGACGCCGCGATTACTTGCTCAGGAAGTGCTACATTGCAATGCACATGTGCAGGGCTTCCGCATGTTATTACTTATGTAACAAATCCAATCACAGCAATGATTTATAAGAATTTTATAAGAACAAAATTTATCGGATTAACAAATCTTGTTGCGGGTTATTCAGCTGTTCCTGAGGTCCTTCTCAGAGATGCAACAGCTGAAAACCTTGCATCTACTATATATCCATATTTAGACGACGATCAAGTAAACAAAAATAAACGCCGTGAACTCCTTCAAATAAAGGATAAGCTCGGTAGCGGTGATGTTTTTCGCATTGCTTCAGAGGAAGCTATTACGGCTCTATCCTTATTAGATAAATAAGCTATTTCATCGCAATAAGTTTATCAAGCAAATTACGAGTATGATCGATTGCCGATTGCATGACTTTTGGATCACTGGGATCGACACCGACAGAGGCTAAAGCGTCTTTAGGATTCATGCTTCCGCCATGGCTCAATAGCTGTTTAAACTTGGGGATAAAGGATTTACCCTCACTCTTATATTTCGAATAGCAAGCAATGCTAACCATATGAGATAGACAGTAATTGTAGCAATAGAATGGTTTAAAGAAAATATGCCCTATTCTTGCCCAGTCAACTGAATGATCCGGGAGAATTTCGACAGAATCGCCGCAAAGTGTTTTATACCAATAAAGCCAGCGTTCATTGACCCATTCGTGATCGAAGGAATCGGATGACATTTTATTGTGTATATCCTCTTCAAGGCGGCTTATTGTTGTTTGTCTAAATAAAAGATTGAGTGCATCCTCAACCTGTTTGGTTAGTAAAGCGAACTTAAGCTTTCCGTCAGATTCATTTTCGAGAAGATAGTCGAGAAGGAGAAGTTCATTGAATGTCGAGGCAATTTCCGCGAGAACCATAGGGGGATCCGCGCCTAAAAGCCTTTGAGAACGGTTTGTGTAAACACCGTGAATTCCGTGACCGAGTTCGTGAGCGAGTGTGAACCAACTCTCGGGTGTCCCCGTAAAAGATTGTAGAATATAGGGATGGAATCCCCATATACTCCAACAGAAAGCACCGCCTCGCTTCCCTTTGCGAATAGTTGAATCTATGTAATTCCCCTCTACGAAACGCCTCACTATTGATTCGAATTCATTGTCAACATGAGACATCGCATCGTAAATCATTTCTACGGTTTCAGGATAGCTTTTAACGATTTCGATGGGCTGATATGGGGCGTAAATATCGCTGATTTTAATTTTAATTCCAAGCTTATCGGCTTTAAACCTGTAATAATCTTGGAAAAGGTCGAATGCATTCCGGGTGACATCGATGACATTGCGATAAACAGGTTCGGAAACCTGATCGCCGAGAAGCTGTTTTTCCAATGTTGACTTGAAGCCGCGGCGGGCATAATCGAGTTTATGGTGTAGCGCAATTTTTTGAAGGACGATGCCGTATAGTAGATTATGCGAGGAATATACTTTACGAACATTAACATAAGCCTTGAGTCGAGTTTCGGGATCGGGATGAAAAAGAAGCGCTGAAATCTCAGGCTCGGTGTCGGCGGTTTTACCCTCGGGAGTTGTCACTGGTTCGAACTCTTGCGAGCCGAGATGTTGTTCTCTGAGCTGAACAAAAGCGGAAACACCGGCGAGATCGGCCTCATTTAAAACTTGCTCGACCTCCTCGCTGAGGGTGTGGGGTTTGAATTGGAGCAAACGAGAAAAATAATGCTTATAGAGTGAGAGTTTGGGCGATTTGAGGAGTGTTTCAATCGTTGTTTCAGATAACTTTTGAAGCTCTAAATTGAAGAATATCAAATAATTAGAAGCAGAGCTGACATTTTCTTGGGTTCGTTGTTGCCATGACACTGCATCTTTGTCGCGAGTGTCGGCATTGAACCTGAGCGCCGGATAGCTGTAAAGCCGCTGTTGCAAGCTTTCGATGCTCTCGTATTCCTCGATGCAGGCCTTCAGCGCGGGGATTTCTATCGCGATTTCAGAGATTCTGCCGCGGTATTTTTGATTGAAATTCTTAGCAAGGGGAATGATGTTTTCGAAGTCCGCGGTGAATTCGGGGGATTCGAAAGATTTGTAAAGGTCCTTGAGATCCCAGTCGGTTCTTATTTCAGACATTTCGTCCTTTCATGCAATGTCATAAAGCCCGAATACTATGTATATTTTCCGACAATATAACGATTATGACCGAGCGGTCAATAGCGATTTTTCCTAAAAATTGAGCAATATAAAAAGCCAGCAAACGGAATCGAACCGTTGACCTGCTCATTACGAGTGAGCTGCTCTACCATCTGAGCTATGCTGGCTTGTTGGGTAAAACATAAAAGAGCTTGCGCCGGCGGTGAAGCCGTGCGAACGGCCTAAAAAATAAACAATCGGGATGATAATTCAAGCTAATTTTTCTGTTTTTTTAGGGAATTCGTCTGCGGCGCTTCTATCCTGCGCGTGCAAGGCTTTGGATGAAACCTTGAGGACGGAGTAAAAAAAGAATCTCCTAAATTAATAGGAGATTCTTCCTTCACTTCCCATTTAGCTCCCCACCCATTTTAAATTTAATATTTTTATCAAAGAAAAACAAGCGATTATTTTATTATTTGAAAAAATAATAAATATCACGAATAGCGCGGGAAACGCTTTATTTCCAATACTTCTTAATATATTCCTCGGTATCGGGGAGGCCGCCCTGTAAAATAATATAACCATTATGCGGTTCGCGCTCGGTGATTTCATGATTGATCGGCTCGCGCATCATCCGCATAACCTCCTCGTGATCGTCGGTCTGACCGAGCACCCAAGAGAGTTTCATAAGGGCGGTCTCGGGGAGCATGTTGTCCAGCTGGACAATGCCGAGATTCAAGAGGTCGCGGCCGGTGTCGTAAACGAACATCTGTGTGTAGCCCCAGAGGGTTTGCACGGTCATGACGATATGGACGCCGGCCTTCACTGCACGCTCGAGAGCGGGGAAAAGCGCGCGGTTGACATGGCCGAGGCCGGTGCCGGCGATGACGATTCCGCGATAACCCTTCTCGACCAAGGCGTCCACGAGGTCGGGTTTCATGCCGGGATAGTAATATAGTATCGTTGTGTGGTCGTCATAGGCGGCGCAAAGCTTGACCTTTCGGGTTTTGTCGCGCGGCAGGAAGTCCTTGTTGATATACTCGAAGCTATCCCTGCTGACCATCGCGAGCGGGATATCGCCGAGCGTGCGGAAGGTATTGCGGTAGGAACTGTGCATCTTTCTGCAACGAGTGCCTCTGTGCAGAAGGCCGAAACGGTCTGAGGTCGGCCCGAACATACAGATTTGGACCTCGGCGATCTCGCCGTAGGCCGCAGTTCGGACTGAGTGGATGAGATTCAATGCCGCGTCCGAGCTCGGTCGGTCTGAACTCCTCTGCGAGCCGACGATAACAATCGGCACGGGGCTGTTTTGCACCATAAAGCTTAGAATTGCGGCGGTGTGCCCCATTGTGTCGGTGCCATGGCCGATGACGATCCCGTCTGCGCCGGCCTCGATCTCCTCGACAATGGCCTTCGAGAGCGTGATGTATTGCTCCATCGCCATGTTCTCCGAAAAGACTCCGAAGATCATGCGAGTCTTGAGGTTGCAGATATCCGCAAGCTCAGGGACCGCGGAATAAAGCTCACCCGGCGAGAATGCCGGAATCACCGCGCCGGTGCGATAATCGAGCCTCGAGGCGATTGTTCCGCCCGTGCCGAGTAGAGTGACATTCGGGAGCGCGGGATTCACGGGGAAATCCTTTTCGGGCATATGATAGAACGCTTCTTTATAGCCGAGTTCCACGATTTCGACCACGCGATCGACATGAATCCCGACATTGTAGCCGGTTTTCTGTTTGACCACGATATGAAGATCGTCATAGGTCTCGCTTCGGGGTAGGATCACTCCCTCGAAAACACTGCCTGCGTCGTTGACGATGCGGACATCGCTCCAAACTCCGACCCCCCAAGCCGCGAGGCGCTCTCGCGCAAGACCCTTATAACCTTTGAGTTTGTCCTTTATTTCGGTCTTTTTATTTTCGCTCACGATAACGGCTCCTTAGTTCTCGCTCGAGTTTCCGCCGGCGATTTTTTCGCGAATATAGCTTTCAATCTCCCGCCCGAAGACGAGGCCGCGATAGATGCTCATCATCTTAGCCATCGCGAGTTTGAGATGGACTTCGCTGTCTTTCTTCGTCGCTAAAATCTCCGTTTCAGCGAGGGCTTTTCGCGCGAAGCCCTTCCAGTTTGATGCGTCGATCGAGTTCATTATTTCATTGACAACTTTCGAAATCGGTGCATCTGGCGAATCGACCATCGAGCGGACCAAACTGTCCCAGTTCTCCGCGAGTTCCGGCTTCTTTGCGAACTGAAGGAAGAGGTCTAACCATCTGTCCTTTGTGATCGAGGAGACCTTGACGCCCTTTCTGGAAAGTCCCTTAAGCTTTTCTCCGAAGAAAACGCCCGCCTGCTTGAGGTCGGCGCCGGCTTGTTCGACTACGGTATCAACTATATCCGCCCAGCTTCTTCTTATCAAATAGTAGATTGTGTCGAGCTGAATCCCCGCCTCGGAATAGCGCTTTTCGCGCGTCCACGGTCTTGGCTGAAGGGCGGATTTGATCCGTTCGACGCGGTCGCGGGTGATCCGAATCGGCGGGCTGTCGGTGTCGGGATACATCCTGTCCGGGCCGGGGAGGATGCGCTCGAAATCCGTATGGCCGTCCTCGAAGGCCTGCCTCGTCTCATTGGGGATGCCGTCGATGGCATCGATATAACGGAGGTATATCTCCTCGCAGGCCGAGATTGTGTCGTCCTCGGGGCCCCAGACTATAACCAGCGAATCTTTTTCTGTGCAGGCGAGTTGTTTTTCCATGATGGCTTTGAAGCGCGGCCGGGCGGTTTCGTAGCCGTTTAAATCCTCGTTGTGGAGGATTATCGGGGACTGATCGAGGCCGCAAACAACCCGAATCCTTCCGCGAAGCTCGTCGGCGAAGGTTTTGCCGGGCTGTGTTTTCCAATTGAGTGTTCCGGCGAGCCCCCCGAGTTTGATAGCTCGAACAGAGAACGCGCCCTTACCGAGCTCGAATTCCGGCCTTCGATTCTCAGTCTTCACAAACCTATTCCAGCCCTTTTCGGTTAAAAATGAGAGCCGCGAGTTTTTAAATTCAGCCGTGACATCGAAATGAGTTATCCTCGCGCGGACATCCTCCGGTGTTTTTAGGCCGCGGTCGTGAAGCTCTTCCATAAGCTTGAGCAGATTGACCTGCCGAATCGCCTCGCCGTGGACGAGCCTTGCGGCTATCTCCGCGCGCGGCACGCCCTTGATCTCGACGCGTCTTCCGCCGCGAACCGAGACATTGACATCCTGCCGGCTCGCGCCGATGCCGTAACGGACATGGTTTGAACTGCGGCAGATTCGGCCGATGAGGAGAATCGCCTCCTCGACCTCTTGGGGTGTGTAAAGTTGTGGTTGCGTCACTATCTCGACGAGCGGCATCCCGAGGCGGTCGGTTCGCCAGACGATGAGGTGCCCCTTGTCCGAGACCTCTCTACAGGAATCCTCCTCGATACTCACCTGAATGATGCCAAGCTCTCTGCCCTTGAAGGGGATGCTCCCGTTCACGCCGACGATCGCCGTCCTTTGAAATCCGGTTGGGATCGAGCCGTCGAGATACTGCTTCCGCGCGACATGAACCTCGTCAACGATGTCCATATTTAGCATAAGGCATTGCTCTATCGAGATATCGAGGGCTTGGTCGTTCATCAGAAACGGGGGTGTGTCGTCCATTTCGTAGGTGCAAGTATTCGTATTGTGAAGCAGATAGATGATCTGCTTTTTGGTCTTAAACTCCATCAGCGCCGCGCCGTCGAAGACGCCCAATTCGGAGAGTGTAGGTCGCATATGACGAAGCACGATACCGTCGTGCTCTTTAGTGTAAAGGCCGGCCGGGCATCGGCAGAACATCTTGCGTTCTGTTAGAAGTTGCTGGTGAACCTCGAGCCCGACAATAAGCCCGACCTCGCGATAATCGATATTATTTTCGTTTTCCAAGATTTTACCGCTTGTAAGATGTTGTTATTTTCATGCCGCATAATCGGCGATAAAAGAATCACAATTCTAATTCTAAAACCGGCAAATTGCAAGGCGTTATTTTTAAAAGGTGAAAAGCCGCAGAGGAAAGCTAAGAGAGGAGTGAAAAGGTAATTCAAAAGGCCGGAATGTCCAAACTCGGTGTTTCCTTTTCCGTTGCAAAGGCCTCTTCGATGGAGTATATTTTGTGAAAAACGAAAGGATGACTATGGAACGCGATGGAATGACCCGCCAGCTTCAGATCGAGCTTCCGCCCGATGTCGCCGAGGGGATCTATGCAAACTTCGCTATGCTCACGCACTCGCCTAGCGAGTTTGTCATCGATTTCGCCCGCATGGTTCCCGGCGCACCCAAGGCCAAAGTCCAGAGCCGGGTCATCATGACCCCGATGAACGCAAAGAT
Organism: bacterium UBP14_UBA6098; assembly: GCA_002428525.1. GTDB lineage: Bacteria > UBP14 > UBA6098 > UBA6098 > UBA6098 > UBA6098. The sequence goes on along the minus strand of DIWU01000011.1, from coordinate 60,925 downwards.
GCTCCTCAAGGCGCTCGAAGAGAATATCGGCAAATTCGAAAAGCAGTTCGGCGAGATTAAAACCCCGGACAAACAGCTGGACGGCAAGGGCGCAATAGGCTTCGGAAGCGAGATGTAATCAACCGCGCTCCGCGAGGAGCGCATCGATAGCCTCGAACGCGCGGCGAAGGTGCGGAATCACGATGCTTCCGCCGACGATCAGGGAGATATTCAGGGCCTCGATCAGCTCCTCACGCGAGGCGCCCTCGGCGATCGAGCGGTCTATATGGTAGAAAATACAGTCGTCGCAACGAAGAACCGCGCTCGCGACAAGACCCATAAGCTCTTTGGTTTTCGCGTCGAGCGCGCCGGCCGCGTAAGCGCCGCTGTCCAATCGAAAGAAGCGGTTGATCGAGGTGTTCCCCTCGGCGAAGATTCGCTCGTTCATCGCCTCGCGATAGGCTCTGGCCTTTTCGATGTCGATTGTCATAGGATAACCTCCAACTATAAGAAAATCAATATGTTAGTTGAACCGAACATGTATGTCGAAACCCTGCTTCGCGAGTTCCCCGAATCGCACGAATGGCTTCTCGAGCACCATATCCATTGCACGCAATGCGGCGAGCCGGTTTGGGGGACAATCGAGGAGTTGATTCTTTCCAAGGGCAAAGACCCAGCCCTTATGATTGCGGAGTTGAACGAATACCTCGAAGGCTTTAACAAAAGGAGTCAAAGCTAAAGCGAATCGGCGTAAAACCTGAAAACCGCGCCCTCGCCCTCGACTGTGCAATACACCGGTATATTAGGCGCGGCCTTGCAAATATAGAGCATTATATCCGGTGAAAAAACCCCGATAAGGCCTCTGCCGTCGATATTTAAACGATAAGCCTCGATAGATTCACCGGTGCTTCCCGAGGAAACCGAGGCCTCGCCGTCATAGGAACCGCGATAGCCGTAAACATCGAGGTCGGAAGTGATCATATCGAAATCGATCGCCCAGTCCTCATCGCCCCATGGAAGACCGAAAAACCCGGCCCAAACGAACCAAGCGTGAATCGAAGCGCTCGAAATGTTTTGGTCTATAGTTTTAGTCTCCGAACCTTGAAACCAGCAAGAACCCGAGATTCGACTACCGTCCCACTCGAGGTCTGCGGTCTTTTCCGGTGAGTCGAGCTTGAAACTTACCGCCTGCCATGGCGATTTCACGAAGACGGCCTCGAGTTCCCACTCGAAGGATATCCCGCTTTCGCGATAAACAACCAAGGTTTCCGCGGGCGAATTGAGGCTGTCGTTGATAGTCACTCGTTTGAGATTGCCGTCGGGATCGGTAGCGATGAAGCTCACTTCATCGATGTCGCTCGGGTTATTGTCCGGTTCGACGATATTCGGCCCCGAGCAGGAACAGCAGATTATAACAAATATAGCTATAAAAATGAAAACCTTAGTAACTACTCGAAGCACTTCTCAACCTTTGAATCCTACCCAACTGCAACCCAAGAGTTAGCGAGGGGCCGCCGATATCTATAGGCGAGAATAAAAACTGCCTCTTAGCGCCGGCCTCGCCTATCGAGGCCGCATCCCATTGAACGGTTTGATCCTCGCCGAAGAACCATAGATATGAGAACTCCAGCGAAAGCGCTCCGGTTTCTCCGAGGGCAAGCTCGAAGCCAAAACGGGGGAGAAGCGCGAACATAGGCGAGGTCTCGCTTCCCTCGGCCGAACTGCCAAGCTCGCATCCGGTCACCTTCGCGATCCCTCCGCCGGCACCGATCCCTCCGGTAATATTGAAAGCGCCGGTGGTTCGAATCAGATCCGTAGCGAGGGCGCCCCAAAAGGCCTCCGCGCGGAGATATTTATCCCCCTCGCCGGCTCCGGCGCGGTTGTATCCGCCGAGAAGGCCGATCCTGTATCTGCCGCCGGGGTAAAAATACAAGCCTCCACCCGCGCGCATCGCGAGGGTCGGCATCTCATCGATGCCCATCTCCTCGGAGACTGTCGGGGAGTCTGTGTCGGCGGAGAATGTTCCACCGCCAAAGAACGCACCGATAGTGAAACCTTTAAGCGGAAGATCGCATTCGGGGCAGTCGCGTGTTGTGTCCGCGCTTTGCGAAAAGACCGACACCGCCGCGACGAGCGAAATCATCAGTATTGCCGACCTCAATTTTCCCTCCGGGCTTCGGAATTTTAAATAAACCAATTATATAAAGATATGCAGAAACGGCGTTTATTAAAAGCTTTTTTTACAGCCCAAATCATAGTTTACTGCCTGATCGAAAAGCAAAACGCCCCGTTTAAAACAGAGTATTGCAAATTCGACCTTTGTGGCTATATTTTTCGATATGAGAAAAATATCTATGGCTATAGTTTTGTTCCTCGCTCAGATCGCCCTCGCCGAATGCACTATCGGGGTGGCCTCCGGCTCCGCCACTCGCGACGGCAGGCCGATCGCCTTTAAAACTCGCGACACCGATTCTTGGAGCCTCGAATTCAAGGTGCAAACCCCGAGCGGCTACTACGCCTACGCCGGCAACACGGCTGTGAGTTCCACCGGTGTTTGGTTCGGCCAGAGCGAGGCGGGATTTGGCATTACTCAATCGGCGGCCTATAATCTATCAAGCTCGGGGAGCGGCCTCAACAACAGCACGATGATGAATTACGCCCTCGAGCGCTGTCAGACAGTGGATGATTTCGAGGCGATCCTCATCTCGACGAACTCCTCCGGCCGCTCGACCGCCGCGAACTACGCCGTATTCGACGCCTTCGGCGGTGCGGCGATCTTCGAATGCGCGCCGCATTCCTACGCCCGCTACGACGCCGACTCGCTCGGTATTGCGGTTCACGCGAATTTCGCCTATATAGGAAGCTCCGAGCGTGTTGGCCAGAACCGCATGGACAGGGCTTATCAGCTTATGGCCGACGCCGTCGCCGGAGACAGCCTCGATGCGCGGTTCATAATTAAGACCGTTCTTAGCGACTTGCTTTACCCGGGCCAAGACCCTTACCCTCTGCCTTGGACCGGCACATTTTCAGGCCTCCCCGCCGGATGGATTAACACCGGCCCGTTCACCTCAGTCCAGACTATTTGCAACGCCAACACCCATGCCGCGGGTGTCGCGCAGGGCGTGGCGATCGGCGAAGACCCCGAGAACTCGCTCTTATGGTGCATCTTTACTGCGCCGGTTGCCTCTGTGCCGTTTCCGGTTTTTCCTGCGGCGCACGCCTCTCCGCCGGAGGGCAGGGGCGCTTCCTCGCCGTTGCTTGTCGCGTGCAAAGCAAAATACGATTCGCTTTTTTCGCACACCTCGGTCAGCTATTGGCTCAAGGCCGGGTATCTGCTCGATACATTGGGCGGCGGAGTTTTGACCTACACTACGGCTATCGTCGATTGGGCTTACGATTCCGTTTCTCTGAAGCTCGACGAATGGGCGTCGTCGGCGCCTACTGAATCGCAGAGGTCGAGTTTTCAAGATATTCTTGCCGATAAAATCCTCGAGGCCTATTTAGGCGGCACCCCCTTGCAATCTGTAGAACCGGTTTCGCCTGTGTCCATATCGCTCGTCGCCGCGCCGAACCCCTTCAATTCCAAATGTCGCCTGACTTTCGAGCCAGCCTCGTCTGTGAACAGAGAGGTTCGGGTTTATGATGTCACGGGTCGGATTGTCGATAGGATAGCGGTTCCGGCTCAATCGGGAGTTGCGGAATGGTCTCCGCCCTTTGGCGCACCCGCGGGTCTTTATTTGTTGGGAATAAACGGCTGTGAGCCCGTGAAAATCGCCTATTTAAAATAGTTTGCGATGTCGATCATGCAAAACCACCTCGATTCGAATGACAGATCGGTCGATCGTTCGGGCTTTATATTTGTTTTTGGGCTTGCTCTCGCTCTTTGGCCAGTGAATCTTAATGCAGTTTTTGAGGGCGTCGAGATCGGTGCTGGAATCGGCTACACAACGACACTTACAATAACCGAGCCCTCCGGTGGTTCACCCGCCTTGGCAGATGAAGGCGTTCTTTATGATTTATTGTCTCCGTCAATATATATTGCGGCACGAATAAAACCGATATCTATCGGTTTAATCGGTGCATACCAATTCGCGGACGGCATTTTTGGAATCGGCCAAGATACCGATTTTAAAAGCTTTTCTTTGGGTCTTAAAACAGTTTATAATTTCGAGGCAACGGACTCAGCCGAATGGTTAATCCCGATAGAGGCCTCTTTTAATCGTAGATGGATGCAGATAGATTATCAAACTCCCGGCCGGACTGTCGAGGTTGAGGGCGACGGTTACGAAGCCGCCGCAAGTTTCGGTTTCGAGCGGGTTTTCCCGCGTGGACACAGCCTTGGGTTTTCGATTGGGAGGGCATTTATTTGGAGCGAATTTGTCAATGAAGAATTTGCGGTTCACCCTAAGGCCGATATCGACGGATGGAGATTCACTATGTTTACTCGATTTATAATTTCACAATAGAATATTAACAATGGAAACCATATAAGGTAAAGTTTAAAAGGCCGTGATCATTCCCGATTATGCTTGATTATTGAGTTGAATTGGTTATTTTTATTATATTTATGGAAAATAGCACACAAAAACCCGTCGATGAAAGATGTCGCGTCCATCTCGAGATGTTCGAGGGGCCGCTCGACCTTCTATTGTATCTCATAAAGCGCGATGAGATAGACATTTACGATATTCCGATAAGCCATGTTGTGAAGGAATATGTTTCATATATCGATAAAATGGAAGCGCTCGATTTATCGCTTGCCGGCGAGTATCTTCTTATGGCGGCTCTACTTATGAGCATCAAGGCCAGAATGCTTCTTCCCAGTGCAAATCCGGATGTCGAAGAAATCGAGGATCCGCGACAAGAACTCGTCGATATGATAGTCGAATATCAGCTATACAAAAAAATCGGCGAAAGGTTGAGCCGTTTTCGTGAAGAGCACGAGAACCATTACCCAAAGGGCGCTTTTCCCGATTCGGCCGAGCCCGGGAACAGTATTTTAGAGGAGATAGCTCCGGTTGATCTATATAGCCTCTTCAAGATTGCATGGGAGATACTCAAACGCGAAAAGCTTATAGTTCCGGGCTATGAGGGAGACGAGGTCGATGTCGAGGAAAGGATGAGTTTCATTAAAAACTTTATTAAGGGCAGAAAAAAGGCGCGTTTCATCGAACTCTTCGATGGCCCTGTGACTGCGATGCTTTTCGTTGCAACATTTATCGGACTTTTGGAGCTTGTTCGCGAGCGACATCTTCGAATTGAACAGAGCGATTCCTTCAGTGAGATCTGGCTTTATTATGGCAAGGGGGAGATAGAACTTGAGTGATATTAGCAAAAAAAGTATTGTCGAAGCATTGATTTTCGCCGCGGCGAATCCCTTGCCACAAACGAAGTTAGTCTCGATCGCGAATCTCGATTCCAAGGCCGAGCTCGAAAAGATAGTCGAGTCTTTGAACGAGGAATATGAAAAACAGGGCAGGGCGTTCAGAATTAAGCCCATAGCAGGCGGTTTTCAATTTTTTACAGTGAAAGCATTTGCGCCATATCTCCGCGAGATTTTCGCCGCCAAATCGGCCAACCGTCTCTCGCGACAGATGCTCGAGGTGCTCGGTGTCATCGCGCTGAAACAACCTGTCACAAAGCCGGTTATCGACAAGATTCGCGGCTCGGACAGCTCCGGGCAGGTGCATTCCCTGCTCGAACAGGGTCTCATCACAATTAAAGGTAGGGAAAAAGGGCCGGGCCGACCGTTTTATTACGGCACTACCCTTGAGTTCCTAAGGTTTTTCGGACTCGAGAAAATAGAGGATTTACCAAATGAACAGGAGCTTGCCGGCCTTTTCGCAGATGCCGACGAGGCCCGCACTAAACTCGAGATCAGGGAAATCGAAAACGAGACTTCTCCAAAATCCGAAGATGAGCCAGAATAGCTACAGGCTTAACTCTTATATCGCAAGAGCCCTTGGGATTTCACGGCGAAAGGCCGATTTGATTGTCCAGAGTGGCGAGGTAGCTGTCGATGGCGAGTTGACTACGAGACCGGATATCAGGATAAGCGAGGAGCATTCTGTTCATTATCAGGGGAAACCCCTGCAAATTCTCGATAAAACAGTATGGATATTATTGAATAAACCTATGGGATATATTACAACAAAAAACGACCCAAGCGGTCGCCCGATTGTTATGGATCTATTACCTGAGGAATATAGAAACTTGTTTCCGGTCGGAAGGCTCGATTCATCGACTACGGGGGTTATGCTTTTTACCAACGACGGCCAACTCGCACAAAAGCTTCTTCACCCAAAGTATTGTGTGCCAAGGGAATACAATGTCGAAATCGAGGGCGTTCTCGGCGAGGAGGGCCTCGAAATCGCCAAGCGAGGGGTTATTATCGACGGCAGACGAGCGGTCCCAAGTGAAATCGATCTCGTGAGGAGAACTCCAAACGGCGAGTTTTGGCGGATCCAGTTTCGCGAGGGAAGATACCACGAAGTTAAGCGCTTTTTCGCCGCTCTCGGGCACGAGGTGAAGTCGTTGAAACGGCTTTCTTTTGCCGGAATCGAGACCGGCGATATGGTTAATGGTTCATGGAGATTCTTATCCGAATTCGAGATTTCGTTGTTGATCAATAGATTGGAGGAATATGTCGAAGATTGATATATCCGACGCGGGAAGCGCTATTGGTGTTTTCGATAGCGGCGTCGGCGGCCTGACGGTTGTCAAGGAAATATTCAAAGTATTACCTAATGAGAAAGTAATCTATTTCGGCGACACCGGTCGCTACCCCTATGGAACCCGTAGCCCGGAGAGAGTCAGAAGCCTCGCGCTTGAAAACTCGAAGATGCTTCTCGATTTCGATGTGAAGCTTATAATCGTGGCTTGTAATACCGCGTCCAGCGTCGCTCTCGATTATTTAGTGGATGCCTTGCCGATTCCTGTCGTTGGAGTCGTCAAGCCCGGGGCCTATGCGGCCGCGCGAACCACTCGTAACGGCAAGATCGGCATTATTGGAACGACCGCGACAATCGAGTCGAAAAGTTATGAGAGGGAGTTGACCTCGCTGAATCCTCAAATCGAGTGTGTGGAGCGCGCATGCCCGTTGTTTGTCGCGATTGCGGAGGAGGGGTGGACGGTGGGGCCGATAGCACGTATGATTTCGGAGACCTATTTGGCCGATCTGCGGCTCAGCGGGATCGACACTTTAATTCTCGGATGCACGCATTATCCGCTTTTGCGCTCGGTGATTTCCGAAACCGTCGGCCAGAATGTTCGACTCGTCGATTCCGCCGAGGCAACGGTTAAAGAGGTTCAAAGACTGCTCGAGAACTCCGACGCCCTGCGGCCCGTAGATAAAGCGCCGGTTCACCGTTTTATTGTCAGCGACGCAGAAGAGCGTTTCCGCGTGGTGGGCGAAAGATTTCTCGAACGCCCTATAGATATGGTTCAGCGCATGATTATCGGGGAATCTTTATGAATGAACTAAATTATTTATATACAATCGACTTGACTTTGAAACTCACGTTCATATAATTAACTTAATAAAAAGCGGGAAGATTTGCCCGTAAGATTATATTTAACTCTAATTTAGAGGCCATAACTTTAGAAAAAACAATGTATTAGCAATATAGCTAAATGATATGGAGGCCATGGTGGTCGATTTCAAGAGGTTTGTCTATCTTGTTGCAATATTTATAGTTACAGGGGGGGTCGCTTTCGGGCAGGCATATTTCTCGGTCAACGGTTGGAACTGTGAAGCGAGGGTCGATACTATTAACGGCCATTTCGGAGTCGGACAATACGACCCTAGTCTCGCTTTAACTTATGAGTATTCTCCTGTATCATATTTGATTGCAAATCCCTCCTCGCATGTCACTTTCAAAATTGACGGCGAAACCTACGGCTGGCTTGGAGTTGTGATAGGTGCATCAAAAAATCTGTATTTGTATAATGCCCCGACATATCCCCGCCTCCTTAGCGGATCGAACACAATCCAAAACAGATGGCTTTTTCCGCTACCGGGCGGAGAACAGATGCAGATCGACCAATTCCTTACTCCTGTTGGAAGAGAAATCGTCCGTGTCAGCGCAACCGGCGATTCTACGATCGATACTCTCGGCCTGATCCGCGTCAGATACAGGGCGCAAAATAACGGTGTGCTTGGGCATACCGTCGGCATCGAACATAAGTGGGACATCAAAATCAATATGCGCGACGACGCGCCGGTCTCCATCCCCGGAAGCTACGCCGATACGAATTGTGTTTACGAATCTATCATCCCCGGAACATTTGTCGCCGCCGAGATCGAGCTTCTTGAAGACCTCGACCAGCTCATCGCGATGGGCATTGTGAATATCGACGATGCCACTAAGCCGGATTTCTTCGCATATGGAAACGAGACTCAGCTAATACCCTCATGTTTTAATCTCGATGCGAGTTTTGCAGGACCTCCATATTCTGTCACCGGAGTTCTTATACGTTGGAATCCAAGGATGATTCCGGGGGGGATGTATTACGATTGGGTCACCTATTACGGACTCGGAGATATCTCGATTCAGCGCGGCGAGATCACTCTTGCGACAACCACTACTGACTGGATTGCTGATTCTTGTAGGTTGGCGGGAAATCCGAAGGAGTTTACCGGCATCGTTCAAAACAATTCGAGCGCTCTTACGACCTTTGATTCCCTTTGGTTCTGTATTCAATACGATTCGACACTGGCAACTCTTGTAATCGATTACACAGATATTTATGCCGATTCACTTTGTTACAAATTCACTGATGTTGCAGTGGGGGAATCATATACGAAAACATGGCTGTTCGAGGCACGCTCGGATACATTCGGAGATTTTAGAGTTTTCTGGACATGTAGCACCTCCACTCCGGGTATCGATGATCTATACGATACTACGAGTAGCAGAATTCCATATATCAGCGGCATAGGGCCGCGTATCGAGTTCCTCCAACCTGCGCATTCTTTCACTGCATGTTCAACCGGAAACGGCCTCGAATCGTGGATTCTGTTCGACGAAACCCATGATAGCGATGGTGTTTACCAGATGGGAACCATCGTCCGAATAGATGACGGCGACACCTTCGCGATTGTCGATTTCACGATTGACGAGGCTATCAGGTGGGGGAGTAGCACCGGAAATCTCTTGGATACAATGATAATTTTCCTCGATTCGCTCGATGTTCTAAACTATTCGACAGGCGATACACTCACAATCTGTGTGGTCAAAGCGGTCGATGTTAACGGGTGTGAGTCGCCCTATAAATGCGATACTGTTGTTGTCGATCAAGCTCCGCCGGTTCTTTGGGATATGTGGCCTTTGCCGGGGTCTGCTACGGCCTTAGCCTCGCCGGTCATTCAAATAGGGCTTATAGATTCGCTTTCAGGGATAGATACTACGAAGATTTTCTATTCGGTTGACGGAATCCATTACAGCATGAGCGATTTCCCCGGTTCTTATTATAATAATACGACGAAATATGTTATGCACTCACCGGTGGGGCCATTCCCATGCGAGACATGGGTCGATGTTTGTATCGATTCGGTTGCCGATAGAACAGACGGCTTCTGTGGCCCGAATTGGTTGGGCGACACATGCTGGAACTTCATGGTCGATTGCCGCAAGCCGACTGTTGAGATGATTCAGCCGAGCAATTTATCGATTATTTCCTGCAGGACGCCTATATCTGTTGTTTTCAGAGTTAACGACAGCACCTGTGTAGATACTGCCGCCGGGTTGATACGGTTTATTCCCGGCCCCACGATCGATCTTGCTTCGCCGGGCTATCTTGTCGAATGGTTCTGCGACAGTTTCCGTATTAACGGTCTAACCTTCGCGCATGGTGCTGTTCGCGTCGAGGTTAGCGGTGTCAGGGATGCAGTCGGGAATATAATGGATCCGGTTATCTTCAACTTCGCGGTGGACACCCTCGGCCCTGTTCCCAATCTCGGCTCGATTAGCCCGCCGCCCGGAAGCTGGGTCTCACCGGCGTTCGCGTGTAGTATTCTCGTCTCAGACGAGTCTCCTATTGCGGACACAAGCGTTCATTGGCGGCTACGTGTTCGCGGTTCGTCTTATTCTTATGGAATCGCAGATATTAATACCTCGATCCATTCCCTCGGAACGGACAACTGGCTCGGATATTCTAATGCTTTAAGCGGATTCCCTGTTGTTCACGGAGATACAGTTCGTGTTTGTCTCACAAACTGCAACGATATTGCCGAGTTATGCGGCCAGAACCATCTCGTCGGGGATTCCGTTTGCTGGGATTACTATATCGACGCAGAAGGCCCCTCGGCGCGGCTTCTTTGGCCGGCGCATCGTTCGATCTCCGCATGTCATCCTATCTCGAATATAGATATTTTAGTCACCGATTCGGTTGGAGTCGATCCGACTACTGTTATTGTGTATCTGAATGGTATGCTGTTCCCCGTTTTCGATATCGGGGATACCTTCAGGCTGTTCCTCGGCCCGAGCGATGTTCTCCCGTTCTGTCCGGATACGGTCCGAATCGAAGTAGCCCAAGCCTCCGATATGCTTGGCAATACTACCCTCGACAGCGCTTGGTGGTTTATCATCGATACGATTCCGCCCTACAGCGACCCCGCGACTTGGTTGCCGGTGCCTTCAGACCCGATCTTAGCGGTGGCGCCGTTCGATACGATTAGCTTCGTCGAATTCCCGGGATGTATCGGCTCGTTCAGCAGGAGGAGGACTCTTGTCACCCTATTTGTCACTCCTTCGGGTGAAATCGACTCCATCTGGGGGAACGACGATAGAGTCCAATGGGTTGGAGACCAATGGAATCTGCCGATTCCGAACCTCGACTATATCGTGGACAGTGATACAATTTGTATTAAGATCACCCATCTCGAGGATTCGCTTCAATATATGACCTACCCCGGATGTTCGCCGGCATTCGCCGAAGACTTCATGGATTTCGACGAATGGTGCATTCGAATCAGCGCCGGCGGCCCGATGATCACGCGGCGTTATCCCCTCAGGTCATATGTCAGTTGCCCCGATATTCCAAACGGATTCAGATATCGCATTTTCGACGACGACGGTCTCGATATACCGACTATAAGTTTTCTTGTTGGCCCTCCCGGTGGCCCGGCGACAACGCTCGACTGGGGCGATTTCCCCGTTGACACTGCATGGAATGCCTATCCGGACGACATCGATGTAACTCTTCATTTCGATCTTGAAGATTATGCCGCTGTCGGAGAGTCGGTTTGCGTCGAATTCAACCGTGTTCGCGACCTGTTCGGGGTTAACAATGAGGGCGTGAATAGGTTCTGTGTCGTGGTCGATACAACCGATCCCTGCCCGACGGCGATCTATCCCGACGGAATCGAGATCGTGACGAGAACGCCTCTTATATGGGCTGTTGTTCCGCCCGATATAGCCCCGCTCAATAGAACAAGATTGGCTTGGTCTCTCGATGGCGGATCGACTTGGATACCCGAGTCCGATCCCTCGGGCGCGGCCTATTGGGGTGACGCCGATACGGCTTTCCTCGATGTCGCTTTGCTCGACCCGTCCCTTTGGATCACCGGCGGCGACACGGTTAATGTCTGTATCAGGAATACCGATCTCACCGATTCGCTCGTCGGGTGCCCGATGAATACCTGCGAGCAGTGCTGGAGTTTCTGGCTCGCGGCCAACGGCCCGATCGCGAGCGCTCTTATTCCCGGCGCCGATTGGGTTTGGGCCTGCCCGAGCGTTGACTCGATAGTAGTTTCGCTCTCCGACCCGGACGGAATAGCGTGGGCGTCGGTCGGCGTTGTCTGCAGTAGCTATGTTACGGGCGTCGCGCACCATTATTCTTGGCCCTCGGGGAATCTGCGCAACATCCTTCCCGATAAGCTGATAATAATTCCCGATGTTTCCTACACCGACGAGGATACAATCGCGGTGAGGGTCGAGGCCACGGATAACCTGATGAATTTCATCAACGGCGGCCCCTTTAGTTTCAAATTTATCATCGATCATTCCGCACCGGAAATTATCGGTGTGACTCCGTCCTGTGTGGGAGATTCTGTTGCCGACAATACCCCGATTCTTTGGTTCAACGCTCACGATCTATGGGGAACTACCGACAGCCTCGGCTGGTGCATCGGTTTCCGCCATCCGGGAAGTGTCGTCGATTGGGACACAATCTGTTATGACGACGAGCCTTCGGCATGGATATTCACCGGCTCGACCGATTCGGTGGGCTTGAACACCGCCCTTGTCACAGCGCTTTCGCCGTGGTGGGTCGGCGGCGATACCATCGTTTATACAATTGTCAGCGTATGCGATGAAACCGATACCTGCGGCCCGAATTGCCAGTCGAGTCCGGACACTTGCTACCTGAGAATCGAGGCCCGCGGCCCGTCGATCGCGAATCTTTGGCCCGACGGCAACGGGATTATCGGTTGCGAGCAACCGGATACCTTCATCTTCGTCATCTACGACACCGACGAGATCAACACCTCGAGCCTCGCGCTTTGGTATAGCTCATGCTCGACCGCGCGCGTTTCGTTCGGCATCTCCGATGTCGATCGAATCGTCGGCTATCGCGACGGTATTTCCTATGATACGCTTTATTTCGTGCCGCCGGAGGTGCTCGCGGAGGGATGCTATTTCGATATCAGCATCGAGGCGCTCGATATGATCGGCAACAACGCCGACTCGAACTTGTTCACCTTCGTTTATGACTATACACCGCCGGCGTTTGTCATTCACGAGCCCTTCGATTCGGCCTTCAGCTTCTCGCCGGATGTAATCATCGTGTTCCCCGACAATATCGCGGGAATCGACACGAGCTCGGTGACCGTATCGCTTACCTACGGCCCCTGCGCCGGGGTCTCCGCGACCTCGCCTGCGCCGGATACCCTCGAATGGCGCTTTGTCGCCGGCATTCCGGAGACCTTGATATTCAGCTTCGATGCTATATCCTGTGTGCTAACACGCGGCGATTCCGCGTGTATTCATGTAGATATGGCCTGCGATAACTCGGTGTTCTGTCCCGCTTGCACGACCTATGACACCACTTGGTGCTTCGAGGTCGTTCAGGGCGGCCCCGAGGCCGAGCTCCTTTATCCGTCAGGCCTGCTTTGCCCCGAGGCTTATGTCGTCTTCGAGTTCGACGACGCCGACAGCGTGATAATCGACGCGATGGAATTCACGATTAACGGCATGACGATACCATACCCCGGATTCGGTTTCACTTGGGATCCGAGCACCTTTGTCCTGTCTTACGACCCGACCGCGCTCTTCGATACCACGAATATTCGTATTTGTATAAGCGGTGTTGTCGATGGGTTCGGATATAACATGATACCCAAATGTTGGGACTTGCGTGTCGATCTCGAACCGCCGGTTCCGACCTATATATCTCCGACGGGGCATATCAGCGATCACCATCCCGATATTACAATCGAGGTTGCGGACAGCCTCAGCGCCATTCGGCCGGACTGCTTCAGCTTGACTATCAACGGCGAGGTATTCACTTTCGACGGCACGATTCTCTCGTGGACGCCGGAGCCTGCGATCGGCGAACCGGGCCTTCTGGTCTGGAGCGCCACTTTGGCCGGCGATACTCTCGAGCCGGGGCCGGTCGAGGTCTGCCTCGTCGAGGCCTGCGACAGCACCGGTTGCGCGGAGAATAACCTGCTTTCTTCCTATCCCGATATCCACTGCTGGAGCTTCGATGTCGATACCGGCGACGGCCCGATCGTGACCTTGGTTCACCCGACGGAATGCGGGCTGGGGATTTCCTGCTCGACCGCGTTCCAGTTCCGCTGGAATATTCGCGACGAGGAGGGGGTCAACCCGGCCACTATCGCTATCAGCTATGGCGAACGCGGGCTTATTCATAACTATGATATAACCTCACCGGAACTCACACTCGTCGATGGCGACAGCACGCTTATCTTCTCGGCCCCCGCGCCGGAAGCGGCGGGCGAGATATGGATCACAATCGACGAGATGAGGGATCTCTTAGGCAACCCGAGAACCGGCTTTAGAGATACCTGCCGGTTCACGATCGATTGGGATGCGCCCTATGTCTTGGACTTCTCGCCGGAGCATCTGTCCGTCGTCGGGACGCCCTACCCGCTGATTTGGTTCTTGGTCACCGATTCGACATATATCCTCGATTATTCGAGCGTGATTCTCAATATCGACGGCACCTCTTACCCCTTCGCCGACCCGCATGTTTACTGGAGAGGGGATACAGTTCTCTTCGACCCGAGGATCGCACCGCCGACACCATTTGGCGGAGGGGATACAATCGAATTCTGCATCGAATCGCTCGCCGACTCGACTGTGATTTGCCCGCCGAATGTCCTCAGCGACGAATGCTGGACCTTCTATGTCAATGCCGACGGCCCGAACCTATCGCTGATCTTCCCCGACACCACGCTCGATCCGATGATCACCTTCTGCGACAGCGCGACATTCTGGATCCGCTCGGTTGACACGGAGAGATTGGACACGATGGGTGTTGTTGTGGTTTGGAACGGCGATACGGTTAGATGGGCGGATTCACCGTCCTATTTCAGGCTGTTCTCGGGCGCGTCGGAGGATACAGTCGCGCTCAGGCCGCCGTTCGCATCTTCAAATGGCGACACGGTCTGCCTCTCGATAGTCTCTTGGCCGGATTCCATCGGCAACAACTATTTCGGAAGCTTCGATATGTGCGTTGTTGTCGATCTGACGCCTCCGCAAACCGATTGGCTTTCACCCGCTGATGGCGATATCGTCGATGATTGGTCGCCCGATATCTTCGCTTCGCTTTTCGACGAGCTGTCTTGGATCAATCACGATACGATTCGAGTTCGCATCAACGAGAACGGCGATCCTTGGGGAAGTTTCCCATGGCCATTGCCGGAACTTTCGTGGTCGGGCGATACTATTCATTTCACCTCGGATAACCTATTTACCGAGTTCGCAGAGATCTGTGTGACGATTACGATCAGCGACTCGACGACTTTCAGCGCGCCATATAATTGCCCGCCGAACGACACCTTCATCGAGTGGTGCTTCACGATCGCGGACGACGATACGGTCGGGCCGGTGGTTGTTGTCCCGGATTCCTGCTATGTCCGCGCGAACTACGATCAATTCCAAATTGTAGTAGCGCTCTCGGATCCCGATGGCGTTTATGACGACGGCTCGATCGATACGACCGGGCAGGGCCTAATCGCCCAGTTCTTCACCGCCACGACGACCTACTTGCTTCCGATGGAGATCGATTCGGTAGTCGAATACCTCGGCGCCGAGGGCGATAGCTTGTATTGGGCCTCGACAACCCCCGGAGCGATTCCCGCCGCGGATATTATCTCCGGCATGTCCTTCGGGTATATTATCTGGTCGCACGACAACGACTTCGATTTCGATAACCCCTCGGACAGACAGCTCTCGGTTTCGGACACGAATTGGTGCGTTGTTTACAACAATATCCCGCCGGAGGTCGTCATCGATGTCGCGCCGAACGGGACCTTCGTCAGTTGCCTTTGCCCGAACCAGTCGATCGTAATCAGCCTTCTCGATATCGACACATTGAAATCGGAGTATCTGACGCTCGAGGTCAACGGCGCGATACACAGCACCGCGAGCCCGCAGATTACTTGGGACCCGGGGTATTCCGGCCACCATGCCGGAACGCATATGCTAACCTATCGCCCGAACTCCGAGGATTGTTGGGAGCATAGCGAAACAGTGAACGCCTGTATTCGCGGCGTTATCGATCAATGGGGCAACGAGGCCGAGGATTACTGCTGGCAGTTCTTCATGGACTTCCTGCCGCCGGTTGCCCAATGTATCGCGCAGGCCGACACCAATGTTGACCTCTCGGAGATGGATTCCATCATCTTCATGCTCAACGATCTGAATTCCGGTGTCGATCCCTACGAGATCATCCTCGAAGTGACTCAGATTGTCGGCGGCGTCACGAGGGTTCTCCTCTATGACATCCTTTCGGAGCCCTCGCTTCGCTACAACCCCGACGAGGGAACGTTGGTTCTCGATCTGAGGTATGCGGGCGGTCTCGACCTGTCGCGCGACGATTCGCTGTTCTTCAGCTTAGCGCACACGCAGGATTTGAGCGAGGTTTGCGATCCGAATATGCTCGAGGATCATTATTTGTGCGTCAAGTATATCAAGCCGATCACCAAGTGCTTAGCCAGCCCGCAACCCTTCACGCCTCCGCCGCCCGCGGACGGCTATAACGACGAGGTTGTCTTCGATTACCCGGGCAGAATCGACTTGAACGGTTTAATCAAAATTTACGATTTGAGCGGAAGACAGGTGGCGGAGATCACCGGTCGCGGTCCGCACGTATATGCATGGGACGGCTACGACTTCAACGGAGTTCCCGCGCGTCCCGGGGTCTATGTGTATGTGGTAGAGCAAGGAGGCGAGGTCATCTGTTCCGGAACCGTCGTTCTGGCAAGGTAATTGGGGATTCCTCAGAACGACGCGACCGGCACCGTGGAGGTGCATCATGAGTATCGCCAAAATTAAAATGGCGACCTCGCTTCTGCTTCTTGTTTCGGTTTTTTCCGCAATCGCGGATTCGACCGATGTGAAGTTGGAATTATATCCGCCGGGTTCCGGCGCAAGCCGAAGGATTATTTCCTCCGGCGAGTTGAGGTTAGCCGTTAACGACATCGATGGAAGGTTCACTATAGGCACGATCGATGGCAAATCCCTTTTGTTCGGGTTTCCCCATGAGGGCGCAACCTCTCACGCCCATTTCTTCGTGAACGATTCTGTCGCGGGCACATACACCGCCGATGGCGGAGTCCATCCCGATCCGGCGGTCGTCACGATGCACCCGACTTTGTCCGGTGAATCGGTTGTGTCCCGCTACGATGTTTGCGGTGTCCAATTCGAGCAGAGGCTCACAATTACCGAGATCGGCGAGCGCCCCTCGGTGCTCATCGAATATTTGGCGACGAACACAACCGCGGTTCCCGCGAATGTCGGGCTTCTCCTTTTCTTCGATACGATGATCGGCGATAACGACTTTGCCCCGATCGCCACCGAATATGGCTATTTCGCGGTCGAACGCGAGTTCGTCGCGCCGGATATTCCGACCTATTGGCAGGCCTTCGAGTCATCGCCGTGGCAACCGGAGGACAGCCTCATCGGCTCCGGCGTCCTTGTCGGTGCGAGCGCCGCTCCGCCGGATAGAATTGTCTTCGGCGATTTCTGGCTCCTCCGA
The DNA here is from genome assembly GCA_002428525.1 of bacterium UBP14_UBA6098. Taxonomy (GTDB): domain Bacteria; phylum UBP14; class UBA6098; order UBA6098; family UBA6098; genus UBA6098. The sequence goes on along the minus strand of DIWU01000011.1, from coordinate 43,720 downwards.
AATACCGATTGGGAATACACTCTCAGCGGCGATCCCTTCTCGGACTCCGCGGTGCTGATGCGTTGGGACGCGAGCTATCTCATGCCGGGTGAAACCCGCAGAATGGCGACATATTACGGCCTCGGCAATGTCGAGATCGTGATCGGCGATCTGAATCTGTCGCTTTCCGCCCCTCACGAGCTGACAATCGAATCCTGTTCTTTCCGCACACCGAATCCTTTCCCTGTTAATTTAATCGTGTCAAATGCCACCGGAGTTATCCTGCCGGGGCTGTTCGCTCGCCTTGCACTGCCCGAGGGATTTCATCTCGCCGATGGCTATTCATCTACTGTTACAATTTTGGAAATCCTCAGCCCCGGTGCTTCGGAGGCGATATCTTGGATGGTCTATTCGGACGACGGTTATTTCCCGACAGACACTGTAATATCTCTTATGGTTAGCGCATGGTCAACCGCGACTGACACTACGATCGCCGAATGGCCTATCATTATTCCGGGGATAGACGGCAGAGGCCCCTCAGCCGAGCTTCTGGCGCCCTCCGAGAGCTCTTCGATAGCCTGCGATACAGTGCCGCTCCTCATTAGAATCGGCGAGTCGGGGGAGATCGATGTCACCACCTTGGACCTCCAAATCGACGGTGTTCGTTTGACCTACCCTGACCCGCGCCTCGACTATTCCGGCTCTTTCCTCCGCTGTTGGATGCCCTCGGCCGAGCTCGACGAGGGCGAGGTCGAGATCTCCTTCGGCGATGTTCGAGACCGCCACGGTTGTCCCTTAGTCTCAGAATATAGTTGGAATATCTATCTCGATTGGCACCCTCCGATTGCGACAATCCTCGAACCCTCGGCCGGCGACACTGTGGTCGTGGAAGATTTCGCGGTCGCGGTCGATCTTGACGATCTCACCGGTGTCGAGGATACCTCGCTGTTTTGGGTAATCGACGAGATCGACTTGGATATTCCGGTTTCGATCGTCGAGGGTATCGCCTCGATTAAACCTATGGAAACCGGCTTTATTCCGCTCGGTTTCTCCGAACACCGAATTTGCCTATCCGGAATCCACGACAAGGTTTACGGCTACTGCGGACCAAACCATGCAGAGCCGGTCTGCGTGGATTTCTGGACGAATATCGAGCGGCCATACGCGCATATAATCGAGCCGGCGCCCGACTCCTATAGCTCTTGCGAGTTCCAACGCATTGTTGTCCGTATGGTCAACCCCAGCGGGACGCTCGACCCGGCCTCGATTGTCCTTAATGTCAACGGCACGGACTATTCCGTCGGGGGAGGGCCGTTGATCCTCCTCGACTCCATTCTGATCTACGCGCCCGAGCTTCCCTATACCGACGGCTCGACGATAGAGGCCTCTGTCAGCGCCTCGACCTTCTCGCGCATGGCGATCGCGCCGCTGTCGTGGACTTTCCATATCGATCTTTCCGCGCCGGAGGCCTTTGTTTTCTCGCCCGCGGCCGGGGTCTTCTCCGCTCCCGACGAACCGATCGGCCTGTCGATAGGCGATCTCGGTGCCGGTGTCGATTTCTCGTCCATGGTTTTCGATATCCAAAGCCCCTATAGCGCTTTTTCGCTGGCTTCCGGCTCGCCGGAGCTTCATCGCGAAGGGGATTCGTTGCGGGTTTTCCCCGCAGAACTGGGTTGGAGTCTTCACGGCGGCGACACTATCTCGGTTGGGATTCAGGCCTTCGACAACGCACGCTATTGCACACCGAACTATCTCGATCGATCGTTCGAGTTCGTCGTTCCGGCCACTCCGCCGGTTTACGGCCCGCCCTCGATCACCGAGCTGACCTTCGTTTCTTGCGAGACCTTGCGTGTATCGTTCGCGTTGACCGACGAGGAAGGCCTCGATCTTTCTTCGATAATCATTCACTTGAACTCGGTGGAAACCGCCTTTGGGACGCCCGCGGCATATCTCGATGGGGACTCGGTTCGCTTCAATCTGCCTTGGCCGCTGGATTCGGATACTATTATGATAAGCCTCGGGGGCATCGCGGATATCTTCGGGAACGAGGTCGGCCATTCGATCAAGCTCTCGTATTTCCACGATTCGGATCCGCCGATCATCGCTTCGCTTTCACCGGATCCGTCGGAGCTGAATTCGGAATTCCCGGAGGCCTTTATATTCGAGGTTTTCGATTCGGCCTCGGGTTTGAATCTCGAAGAATGCTTTGTCAGTCTCGGAGGAGTTCGGGTCGATTTGACCTCGGGACTGCTTTTCGAAGAGGGCCGGATTACCGCTCCGACAGCGGCGATCTCGCCCTTCGATAGGGATAGCCTTCGCGTATGCCTCCATTCGGCCGATCTCGCCGAGGTTTGTGGGGCTAATACAGATTTTTCATGTTGGGTCTATCGCTTCGATTTCGATATGCCCACTGTCGAGATCGTCTCACCGCCACCGAATTCAATTGTCGGTTGCTCCGAGGGGGCTTTTATTTTCAGGCTTCATGACGATCAGGGGATTGACCCCTCTTCGATAGTCCTCCGCGCGCGCGATAGGGAATATACACTTTCAGACGATGCGTTGAATTTCGACGGCGAAACCCTCGAGTTCTATTTCGACGACGAGGCCCTTCACGGCGTCGCTTGTTCGGTTGCCGTTATCGCTGTCTCGGACAGCTCGGGCAATTCGATTTCAGCCCCGGTCGGCGGGCTTTTCGCCTTCGATTTCGAGCCGCCGATTGTTCAAATGGTCTCGCCGGATTCCGCACTTTACGGTCCGATTCAGAGGATCGAATGGCGGATCGAGGATTCCCCTGCGGGGGTTTTGCGCGAATCTATCGCCCTTTCTGTGAACGGAGTGCTATATTCGCTCGATTCGCCGGCGCTTTCGTTCGATGGCGCGCGGTTGGTCTTCGACCCGAGGCTGGCTCAGAGTTGGAATGAGGTCGCGGAGATAGAGTTATCCCTGAGAGATTCCGCTCCGGATTGCCCCAATTCGCTGGAAATCGACTATACATTATTATATATGCCCGCCCTCCCAAGGATCGAAATTATCTCTCCCGCCGCGAACTGTGCTGTTGCATGCGACTCGGTGGAGGTCGAGGCTTCGATCGACAGCCGATTCGGCCTCGATCTCAGTGGGGCGAGCGTTTCTTGCGGGGGTTATACAGCTTTATCCGAAGATCTTGTCGTTTCCGAGGGCAGGTTAAACACATTTCTTCATGCCGCGGTGATACTTCAGGGAAACCTTACTCTCGAGGTCACCGGCCTCAAGGACACGCTGGGAAACGAGTTCGAGTTTGTCGCTCGAGACTTCCTTCTGGATACAGAGCCGCCGGAGATCGATCGAGTCTATCCGGATGAGGGCGGAAACGCAATCGCAGAGCATCTAATTATATCGGCAAGGGTCGCTGACGAAATTTCCGGGCTTAACCTCGATATGCTCAAGCTTTGGATAAACGACACGGTTTATCACCTCGATAGCCCGATTTTACAGCTTCTCGGGGATTCTCTCGCACTCGACGCTTCGTCGTTGAATCTTTGCGGGCAGGTTTCAGCGAGAATCGAGGCCTTCGACAAAACCACCGACTGCGGCCCCAATATATCGACTGAATCGTGGGATTTTTATATCAATCGCGGCGGCCCGAGTTTCGAGTTACTCGAACCTATCGACGGCTCGATCACTCATGACCCCGAGCAGAAGATTAGGATTAGGATCACCGACACCGAAGGCGTTAATGCAAACTCCATCTCGATGAATTTAAACGGCGAGGTGTTCCCGTTTTCCGGCTCGATGAATTTTACCGGTGATATACTCGAATTCCGGCCGAACGAGTATTGGGAGACCGCAACTATCTACGATATAACAATTTATTGCGAGGACTCTCTCGATAACAGCTCGAATTCCACTATCGGGACATTTGTCACAGATTTCGACGCGCCGAGGATTGTCTCATCCTCGCCCATACAAGATGCGGTTCTGAAGGATGTGCCCGAATCGATAATTCTATTCATAGAGGACGAGTTCAGCGGCTTCGATCCGGCCTCTTTCCAGATTGAGTATCGGGGCGGGATTTTTTCGCCGGCAGACGAGTGGGTCTTCGCCGATTCCTCGAAGATCGTGATCGATGTTGCCGGCGCTATGATGAATCTCACCTCCCCGGATTCGATTCTATTGAAAATCACGGGTATTGCGGATTTCGCGGGAGACTACGGCGCGCCCAATATCGCCGAGGATTTTTATCTCGCGTTCACAATAGTCGATGACGGTTGCGTCGCGACACCGCGTCCCTTCACCCCGAACGCGGACGGTTTTTACGACGAAGTGACGATCTTTACCGGAGTGCCCGAGATATCGACGGTCAGGATTTTCTCCAAAGAGGGAAGGCCGGTCAGATCGGCGAGCGTCAGGGGCAAATGGAACTGGGACGGTGCAGACGACGCCGGAAGCCGGATGCCTCAAGGCATATACATGTTCACAATCACTCGCGATTTTGACGGCGCGGTTCAATGCGGCGGCACTGTCATTCTCGCGAGATAGAATAAATTGATTTCGACAGGATAATCAGGTGTTATTGAAAGGATCATCGATGACCCACAATAGGATTACGAATAAGATGCTCTACGCGGCGGTTGTTTTAATAATGGCTTCCGCCGCTTACGCACAGATTGGGAATTCACTCGAAAGCGCCCGAGCGGCGGGGTTGGGCGGTGCCTATCTCGCGATCGGCGACGATGTCAGCGCCGTCGCCTCGAACCCGGCCGGCCTTATGAGGATGAACCGGACCCAGCTTATCGGGAGCTACACCCGTTTCCATACGGGTGCAAATATCCCGTCTCTCCAAGAGGGTTCCCTTTTCTTCTCACCCTTCGAGTGGACAAGGTGGTTCTTTGCATTCGGTGCAAGCTATTTCAACCACGATATATATAACCAACAAATCGGTTCTTTCGTCGTCGGGCGCGAGCTGTATCGCAAGCGCAACGCCTTCCGGCTCGCCGCCGCGGTCAATGCGAACATCTTCCGAGTGGATTATAACAACATCAATTTCTCTGAAGACTTCGATCCCAACGACCCGGTCTTCCGCGACGGATTCACTAAGATGAACTATGGCGCCGATTTCTCGATGCTCGCCGAGATCGGCCGGCTCTCGATTGGCGCAAAGGCATATAACTTGAACGAACCCGAGATCTCCCTTCGCGCCGGAGCCGAGGGCGGGACCCTTGCCCGTAAGGTCAGGGGAGGGTTGTCCTATAATATCCTCGATATTGTCACTCCCGCAGTGGAAGTGGAGGTTCCGGTGTCCAGCGCTCCGACTGTCAGCGATGAGATGAGCTTTGCCGTCGGCGCAGAGTCTTGGTTTGTCAACAAGATGCTCGGCGCGAGGGCCGGATTCAGCTCGATGGCCTCCTCGGATACCGACAGCAAGGGGAGCGCGGTCAGTCTCGGCCTTTCCTTCCGCTCCAGAAAGGAGTGGGACGCCGGTATCGATTACGCGATCAAAATACCCATCGATTCGCCAACAGAATTCGGCCAAACGCACAAGGTTTCTCTCGTTATCGGAATGCGCCAGCCGACGCGTGTTATCACCGACCTCGCAGTCGTGCCCAATTCCGTGAAGGCTGTGCCAACCTATGTTATCCCCGGAGGCTCCGCCAAGATAAGCGCGGAGATAGCCAATTACGGCGATATGGATGCTCGCAATTTCCCCATGTGCCTTTATTATTTCGTCGATGGTAAACCATTTATTGCCAACAAAATTACGATCGACGAACTGGATGCCGGGAAATCCGCCGAGGTTTTGCTCGATTTTGCACCGACAAAACCCGGGCGATACGAGCTTTTCGCTTCGGTTAACGATCACGGGGACAAAGCACCAGCGGTTAATAATAAAGTCCTTGAATACGACCTCGAAAACAACACCGGCCAAACCACCCTCGATTGCTACGGCCCGCCGGTTTTCGACGGCGAGATTCGCACGAGCAAAGATCAGCTCGAGATTTCGACTATCTCCAGAGTTAAGGAAGAGGCGCCGATGGTGCCGATGATCTTCTTCGACCGCGCCTCGGATGTCGTCAAGCAGGGGCGTTTCGACACCGGTCTCCGGACGATCGCGGACAGACTTAAGAAGAACCCCGGCACGGCGATCGAGCTTCGCGGCCATTATGACGCCTCCGGAGAGGTCGAAGCGGGCGCTCGTCTCGCGGTCGCGCGCGCGCAGAATGTTAAGGATTATTTCCTCAAGCTCGGAGTGGATCCCAAGCAAGTCTTTGTGATCGAGGAGGGCTATGATATGGCCGCCAACCTCGTCCAAGGCGCAAGCCCCGAATTCAAAGCGAAGATCCAAGAGGAGAATCGCAATGTCGATATCAAGGTTCGCCTCCAAGAACAGAGCCGACTTTGCGAGGTTTATCATAGCGACGGCCATATCGAGGCCTCGGACGAGGCTATCGCGAGTTGCTCTTCCGCGCTGAATTCGGTAATTTCATACCTCGAACAAAATCCCGATGTCAATATAGTCTTCTTCGGTATTCCGAATTGTTCCTCGAACGACTGCTTCAAAACAGCCTACGACGGCGCCGTCGCGCTTCGCGAAATTATGCAGAAGCAGGTGCCGCAAGCGCTTGCTTCGCGTATGTTTGTGCTGACCTCGAGCTATTCGGTTCCCGACGAGAAAGCCAAGGTCGAGATGTTGCTCGACGGCGATGCGATAATCTTCAGGCCCCGCGGCACGACTGCGGGCAGAGAAGCGCTCGAGTTCGCCGAGCTCGACCAGATGGTCATCACTATCGACCCGATAAAAACCGAGGTGGGTCTCGATTCGTTCGCGGTTTTCGTCACAGAAGAGAAATCCACTGAGCCGTTCGCTATCCTCAAGACAGGCAAGGGTGAACCGCCCACCTCACTCGAGTGGAGCTGGTTCGGCACCTCCGGTCGCCCGCCCGATCCCGACAGCAAATACTTCGTCGAGGTTTTCGCAAAGGATATCTATGGCCAAAGCGTCTCGGCGAAGTCCAAGCCTATTACTATTAAGGTCCAAGAGCAGGAGGAGCGGCGCGAGCTGTTCATCATCAGCTTCGATTTCGGCAAGACTGAGGCCACCTCGCAATTCCTCGAGGCCCGCGTCGAAGCGCTCGCCGAACGGGTTATCGAGCGCGCGAAGTTCCTCGGCCCGAATGTTTCGATTAAAGCCACTGTTATCGGCCATACCGATGTTGTCGGTTCACCGAGCGCCAATGAGGAATTGTCCCTCGAACGCGCTAAAAAGGAATTTAACCGCCTTCAATACGGTATGATGAAGGTTCTCAACCTCTCATCGATCGGTCAGCTGGATGAATGGCTCAAGACGCATAGAGTCGAGTTGGGCTACGAGGGCCGTAGCTTCAAAGAGCCTATGGTCGTTAAGTTCTGGGAACAGGGCTATTGGAGGAGCGAACTTGTCGGCGACAACGAGCTTCCCGAGGGCAGGCTTGTCAACCGCCGCGTCGTGCTCGAGGTGCTGACTCTGACCCGTTAGGACGGAATGTGATCATCAAGAACCGGATTGTCTTTTATATCCTGTTCGCCCTAAATGCAACAATAGCAATAAGCCCCCTTCAGGAAAGCCTCGGGGGGGCTTTTGCTGTCGGCAGATCGGGTGTCGAGGGGATGGGGGCGAATCCGGCCTCTATTGCGGGAAACCCCCGGCACGGGCTTTCTGCACACGCCACCAAGTATTGGTTCGGTCTCGAGGACGAAAACCTTATAGACTCGCGAATCGCCTTTGTCCCCGCGACCTTCACTTGGGGCGCGGTCGGCCTCGAAATGGATTTTTTCTCTGCGTCCGTCCAAAATAGGCTCGATCTTTCCATGGCCTATTCGAAGGACTTTTCAATTCGCGGCGGTGGGATGATTGCCCTCGGCGCTTCTTTACGGTTTGTCAGAAACCAATACAACACCTCGAGTTTCTACCGTTTCGAGGAAGACCCGCTCTTCAACCGATTTGGCGATTCTTCCGATGGTTTCGGCCTCGACGCGGGAGCGTTATTCCGAACAAACCGATTAGCTTTAGGTGTTTCAGCGAAGAATATCGTCGAACCCTCACTCGCTATTTCGAGCGAGGGCGCGGAGGGCGAAGTCGATTCTCGCGCCTTAGCGCTTGCAGGCTCTTATACTTTATTCGATATCCTTTCGCCTGTGCTTCAAGTCGGCCTCGATTCGGAGGGCGAGATTGGTTTTTCCGGAGGTCTCGAGCTGGAATTGTTCGATGGCGCGCTCGCATTCCGCGGCGGCTATCGGGAAGAGGGCGTCACCTTCGGCCTCGGCCTTTCGGGAAGGACAAAGCTCCCGATAAGGTTCGACTATGCAATGATTTACCCGACGAGCAACATGGCCAAAGCAGGCCTCAGCACTCATTCTGTCGGATTGACACTCGATATTATTCCGTCGAGAAAGGAGACCGATAATTCCCCCGAATCATTGCCCCAAAGGCCGCTTTTTGCCGATATGGCAGTTTTTAACCACGATAAAAATCCCTCTTTGATAGAGCCGGGCCACGAAAGCGACTTCAAAGCCTTTATTGCGAATATCGGAGGAGTTCCAGCCGATTCGACCTATGCCTCGGTTTTTATTCTCGGGGCGGATTCGGTTATGATCGATTTGCCGTTTAGAATTCCACCGCTCGAGCCGAATGAGCGATTCGCTATAAAATGGCTATGGACGCCTGAAAAGCCCGGCCAGTATGAGTTCCTCGTCTCGACCGACGACGACGGTTCGAGGTTCCCGATTCGAAACGGCACGATCACCGAGGTCGATATCTCGAACAACAGGCTGAAGATACCGGTTTATGTCCTCGGGCCGATTGTTTCGCAAGTCGCAATCGAATTCGATAGGTTCCGAATTCCCCAGATGACCTATATTGCCGACGAAGAACCATTGGTGCCGGTGATCTTCTTCGAAAAGGACGGCTTCGAGCTTTCCGAGCGCTTCGCCCCAACCTTGGAAACTATTGCGGGAAGGCTTATCGACAATCCGGATGTGCAGTTAGTTCTGAGGGGTTTTGTCGATACCTCGGGCGAGGATAGCGCGTGGTTCGAGAGGGGGATTCATATCTCGCGCGCAAACGCTGTGAAACAGCGAATCGAGGAGATCACGGGTATCGCCGGAATAGCGAGGGCGGAAAGTGCCGGATACGATCCCACGGTGCCGAGGATCAGGCCTCTGGGGCGAGGCGGCTCTTTGGAGGATTTGGTTTGGGCGCAACAGGAGAACCGCCGGGTCGAGATGTTGACTGTTGTCAAGGGCTGGGAGGGCAAGTTCCTCGTAACGGATTTACAAAGCCCAAAGCCCACGGTGGAGGACTCATTGAGGCTTATTGCCCCCGAAATCCGAAATCTCATCGAGCGGAATCCCGAGGTTTCAATCGTCTTCGAGGGATCGGTCAAGAACGAGGCCCAATGGAAGACTGCGCACGATTTGCTCTCCGAATATCGCGACATCTTTATCGCGGCTTCCGGGATGGAGCTGAATTACGAGCTTATGCCTATTTCTATCAAAATCGACGAGGCCTCCGAGTCGGAGCTCTACCTCTATATCACCGGCGAAGGCCTTATCTATCGGCCTCGCGAGGCGGCGCTCGCCGCGAAGGACTTCGAGATTCCCCGCGACCGCAAGGAAAACAGGATCACAATCTCGGTCGGGGAGGGAAAGGTCGAAAGCTATAAGATCAGCATTCTCGACCAGTTCTCCAACGAGATCAGGATGATAGAGACCGGCAGGGGAGCTCCGCCGCAACAAGCGAAATGGGATTGGCGCGACAACAACGGCAACCTCGTCGATCCGCGAAAAACCTACCGCGTCGAGCTTTCGCTGAAAGACCCCGCCGACCGTATATGGAAAAGCCTTTCGCAGGAGATCGTGATAGAGATCGCCAACAAAGAGATCCGTCGGGAGAGCACTATCATCGTGCAGTTTGCCTTCGACGAAGTCACCTCGACAAGCAAATTCCTCGAATCGCGCATCGAGTCGATGGCACAAAAGATAATCGCGTTGGCTGGAAAGCCGGATGTCAAGGTCGCGGTTAAAATCCTCGGCCACACAGACCCGATCGGCACAGACCGACGAAACGCGATATTGAGTCAGGAGAGGGCGCGGGAGGAGGAATCGGCGATCAGGAGATTCCTTCGTAAGAACCTCGGCCTCGCAAACGATACCGCCCTCGAGCGCTGGCTCGCGGACAATCAAATCACATTGGTTTGTCAGGGCCTCGCCGATGCACAACCCTACGAGGTCGAGCGTTATCGCGGGGGCAAATTCGAGCGTGTCCTACTTGGGAATAACGCCTTCCCCGAAGGCCGAGCCGCAAATCGCCGTGTAATAATACAAATCGAGGAAATCCGGAATTCTGTCGAATAATTATTATATTGGGCTTGACAAACGATTTCTTACAGCTTATTTTTCGCTAAGTGGAAATTTATGGTGACGGGTTATTCTATGGAGGGACTATGCCATCTGGAACTGTGAAAAGATTTGACAGAAAAAAGGGTTACGGCTTTATCGACGGTGACGACGAGGTTGGAAGCGATATCTTTGTCCATTATTCCGATGTTGTCGGCGACGGATTCAGAATCTTGGCCCCGGGTCAGCGCGTCGAATTCGATATCGTCGAAAGCGATAGAGGTTTCAAGGCCGTCAATGTTCGAAGGATCGAGTAGTCGATTCGTCTGAAAAAAGAAGTTACTCTCCAAATTCGAAAATCTTCGATTTCCGAGGTGATTTTATATATTTCTTTTTCCTGCCGAAAAAATTATATTCTCTTAAAAATTCATCGATAAAAAATAATGTTTGAATTCGTTTTGAATATCCTCGCGATTAGGGTTAATAACACATCGAAAGGGCCGGCGATCGGCAGGATTTCGGACGATTCCGATCTGATCCCCAAGATCAAAAAAGGCGATATGTCGGCCTTCAAAATGCTCGTTGAAAGACATAAAAAACGCGCGTTCTTCGCCGCTCTCGGTATGGTTGGAGATCGAGAAGCGGCGCTCGATCTGACACAAGACGCTTGGGTCGCCGTGTTTCGAGGTATAGGAGTTTTCAAGGACGGCCAGCCGTTTTATCCTTGGTTCTATAGGATTCTTATGAATCTTTGCAAGAACCATCTCCGCCACCGCAAGGTGGTGGACCGAGTGATCGCGGGAAACAGGGACGACGATTGCTTCTCCGAGGCCGAGGGGGCGGTGTTCGACACCGACAGCCTCGTCGAACAAAGAGAGGCAAAAGCCCTTGTGTGGCGTGCGATAGACTGCCTTCCGCAAGACCAGCGCGAGGTGATACTTTTAGCCCATTTCGAGGGGCTTTCGTATGAGGATATCGCGGAATTAGTGGGTGTTCCGATCGGGACTGTCATGAGCAGGTTGTTTTACGCGCGAAAGAAATTAGCTGAAAAATTGGGGCCGGTTTATAATGAATGAAGAAAATGACAAGTTGCCGGTCGATTCGCCCTTCACCCCTTGCGAAGAGGCTTGGGGAGCGAGGGTATCCGCATTCACCGACGGCGAACTCGACGAGAATGAAAGAAAGGCAGTGGAGGAGCATCTCGCTCTTTGCGAGAGATGCAGGCAGTTTCGTGCCGCCATCGAAAATTTGAAGGGGATCACGATGAATATGAAATTCGCCGCACCCTCCGACGAGGCGTGGAGACTCTACTGGAAGGGGATATACAACCGCATCGAACGCGGGATCGGGTGGATTTTCCTCTCGGTGGGTTTGATAATATTGCTTTGTTATGGCCTTTATGCTGTTTTCACCGAGTTCTTCGCCGATCCCGAGGTTCCAACTTTGTTGAAAATCGGGGTTGCGTGCGCGGGTGTCGGAACTATTACTCTGTTGATCTCGATAATCAGGGAAAAATGCTTCAGAAACAAAAACGAACGATATCGGGAGGTCGATTTATGATCATGGTGACTACCGAAAGCGTCGCCGGTTATAGGGTAGTCAAGACGCTCGGTTTAGTTAAAGGGAATACAATCCGCGCGAGGAATATCGGCCATGATATTATGGCCGCGCTTCGCAACATCGCCGGCGGAGAGATAGTCGATTATACGAAGATGGTCGCCGAGGCCCGTGAACAATCCCTCGATCGGATGCAAGCCGATGCGGTTTCGCTCGGCGCTAACGCCGTTTTGACGGTGCGATTTACAACTAACAGTATGATGCAAGGCGCGGCGGAGCTTCTCGCATATGGCACCGCGGTTGTCCTCGAGCGGGAAGGGGAGAAGTGAGTATCCCAATTCCCCTGAGGATGGCGCTTTTCACCGCTTTCGCTTTCTTAGCGTTGTTGCCGTTTATTATACGGAACAAGCGTATGGGTTTCGGATGGATTCTCGCGCTTTTATGGGGCGGCGTGTCTTTTGCGGCGGTGTTTTATATCCAAATGCCGATCCAGTCGGCGTTGGGCGACGCGATTCTCGGATCTGAGCTTCCGATTTGGCTCAGGAATCTGATTCTCATCGCTCCCTCGGGGGTGGTGCAGGAGTTCTTCAAGGCCCTGCTCCCGGTGACTCTGCTTCTTATCGGCCTCAGAATCGGAACATCGAGAAACCTCCTCGGCCCCTTCGCCGGAGCGGGTTTCGGCCTTGTCGAGGCAATAATCTTAGTCGGGCTTTACTCAGGCGATATCGGCTGGGCGGCCATTGCCGAGAGGGCCTCGGCGATATTCTTCCATGTCGGTCTCACCTCGATAGCGGTCGGGTCCGGCAATTGGCGAAGGATTCTCTGGGGACTCCCCTTCGCGATGCTGTTACACTCGTTGTCCAACTTTGCGGCCGTATTTTATATGAAATCCCTCGGTGTTCTCGGAACCGAGTTATTGATTGCGGCGGTCGCCTTCACAATATGGTGCCTATCGAACCTCCTCTATGGAAAAGGAAAAGAATGAAAAAGATAGCTTTACTACTCCTGATTCAGTTGCCGTTGCTGGTTGCCGGAATGCCCGATATTGTTCTCGACGGCACGGTGTTTAAGGGCAAAACGACCTATACCTACGGCCTCTTCGATATCGCTACGGGCGAAGAGCTCGTTAAAACAACCGTTATTGTCGAGGTCGAAGGCGATGTGCTCGTCATAGACGACTCGATCAACGAGAGTTTCGTCACCTTGAAACTTCCCTCGATGGAGCCCTTTTACGGCGAAAAGACAATTCACTACAACGGCGATTACATCATCCAATGCCAATTCCAAGGCGACTCGGTGATAATCGACGCTACCACCCCGAGCGGCGAGGAAAACGCCGTAGTCGAAATCCCCAATAGACCGCTACTTCACAACGACCAGTTGCTGTTCTCCCTTCCGGCTATGAATTTCACTGTCGAAAAACAGAAATTCACAATGTTTATCCCCGCTAACGCCTCATTCATGACTGCGGCGGTCGTCGTGAAGGGCAAAGAGAAAACTCAAGTTCCCGCAGGCGAATTCCAAACCTATAAGGTCGCCCTCGATTTCGGGAGCGACGTGCAATACAGCTATTACAATGTAAATAAACCTCACACTCTCGTTCTCTACGACAACGGCCGAATCCAATATCGACTCGAAAGTATAACCAGCGAGCAATAAACCGACTTCGCTTCAACTAACCTCGGGCGTCAGCGCCCCTCGCGAAAGGCCGTGAAGGCCGGTCTCATACTTTTTATCTTTCCGGCCTTTCGCGAGGGACCAACGAGGCGGTCGAGGCTGTAACTTTTCCTCTTCAGCGATTTGCTCTCGACCGCCTCGTGCCGACCTTCGGTCGGGCTGACGCCCCTCGCGTGAGTAGTGTTTTATCGGAGGGGATTTTTAAGAGACAAGTTTCACTTGCGTGCCGGAAATTTAGAGATATATTTTATCAAAATTTACAACCTCAAAGGGAGGAAAAGATGATCGACAGATTGTCATTGATTTGCGCGATTACTGTCCTTTTCGGAGGGCTTTTATTGGCGGTGTCGCCGTCAGACAGCATTCCGCCGTATCAGTATGATGCGGGCGTTAGGGCGAGGTCGGCGAGCGAAGCTCTTTATGGGCAATGCGATCTTCGCAACGAAGCCGAACCCGCAAGCCCTGTAAGTATAAAGAAGTTCTACTACAGCATCGACGGCCAGAACAGCTGGTCGAATGTCGATGCTGTTCTCGACGCGGGGGACAGATACACCGCGACAACCGGGCCGATCGCCGGCGATGCTCATTGGCGCTTCTATTTCGAGGGGCCGGAGACATGGGCGGGGCAGACACCGGTTTATACAGGGTCTTCGACATGCAGACTTCCGATGAATTATTATGTTCTTTGGGATGATCCTGCCGGACTCGATTCTGTTGCTTATGGTGCTGGTGAATGGCTCGATATCGTTAAAGCGGGATTTTGTATGTCCTCGACTCGTTTCTACGGTGTTATGATCAAGGCCAATGACGACTGGCGCGAGACCGATGGAAGTTATTGGGGTGGCATTGTCGATCTTTATGACGATAATTATGGTTACCTGTTCTCGATTAACAATCCAGCTCAGCCCTCCGGCACAACCTTCTTCTCCATTGCGAAATGCCGCGCCGCCAATCCACCCGATGCCGGCGGTCACGTCGAATTAGTCCCCGGAGTCCTTAAGGTCATTAACGAGTCCGAGATTTGGGTTGTCGGGCCTGCGGAGATCGAGGTTGTTGCGGAGACGATGTTTGTGTCCTGTCTTATCAGCACTATTACGGGAGATGCCGCTTTCGGAACCTTCCCCAATAATATCAGATACCTCAATATCTCAGCATCGACGATGCATCTTCATATTTCGGGAAGTATCTTTTCGATGAGCACGCACTTCTACATGGCCGACGAAATGAAAAACGGCCATGCCTATTACAAAAATCCCATCGCCGAATGGAAATCCGCCCCCGGTGCACCGAATACCCCGCCTGTTCTCACCGGCCCGTATGCAAACTACAATGTTGGTCTTAATCAGACAGAGGTTGGAGTCACATATCAGGATGCCGACGAGAATCCACCCGAGTATGTTAATCTCGAACTTGTCGGAAGGACGACCTATCACCTTCAAAAAAGCTCGATCGGCGGACCCTATGGCTGGATCAATGGTATCTGGTATTACGGTGTGATCCCCGGCTATCACGGCTTTGGTGCCGATTTCACATTCACAGCTTCAGACGGTCGTGACGATTTTACATTCCCTGCCGGCGCTCTTTTCATCGACGAATCTTCTTTGCCGAAACTGAACGAGCTGGTTTCGGTTAATCCCAATCCATTCAACTCGGCTTGTAAGATCTCTGCTCCGGCAGGCGCTCGGATCGAGGTTTACGATCTTCGCGGAAGCCGCATCGACGCCCTCGAGATATTCGATGGCGAAGTTTGCAAATATTGGCAACCCGCCGCCGATCTTCCGACAGGGGTTTACCTGATCAGAACAACCTTCAAAGACCAAATAGATACCCGCCGTGCGGTCTATATGAAGTAATCTCTCTCGAATTAATCGCATTCAAAAAGGCGACTCGAAGGGGCCGCCTTTTTTTAGCGCTAAAAACCTCCCTAAAGTAGGGGGCGTCGGCGCCCCGAGCGAAAGGCCGCGAGGCCTGCCGATTTGCGGTGTATTTCCCGGCCTTTCGCGCGGGGCCGACGAGGCGGTCGAGGCGGCCGGCTGTGCATATTCGTAATCGTTTCTCGACCGCCTCGTGCCGACCTTCGGTCGGGCCGACGCCCCCTTGTGGTGGGTTTACTCTACGGTGACAGACTTTGCGAGGTTTCGCGGTTGATCGACATCGGTTCCGCGAAAAACTGCTACGAAGTAGGCGAGAAGCTGGAGCGGAATCGCGGCGATCATCGGCATGACGAGCGGGTCTGCGGGAGGCAGATAAATGACATTATGCGCGAGTTCTGCGATTCGGGAATCGCCCTCGGTGGCAAATGCAAGAATTTTTCCGCCACGGGCTCGCACCTCCTCGATATTGGAGAGGATTTTGTCATAAAGCGGGTCTTCGGTTGCGATGAAAACTGCGGGCATGTCTTTGTCGATGAGAGCGATTGGCCCGTGCTTCATCTCGGCGGCTGGGTAGCCCTCGGCGTGGACATAGCTGATTTCTTTGAGTTTCAGCGCGCCCTCGAGTGCGACCGGATAGTTTATTCCGCGTCCGAGGTATAGGAAATTATTGAAGCCGGCGTATTCCTCGGCGATCTTTTTAATTGCGGAGGTTTCGCGCTCGCGATCGAGAACACCTTGGACTTTGTCCGGAACCGCGAGAAGTTCTTTCACGAGTTCTCTGCCCCTTGCTGTGGAAAGGCCGTGCATACGGGCGAGCAGGAGCGCGACCTCGCTGAGAACCATAAGCTGGCTCGTGAAGGCTTTTGTCGAGGCGACGCCTATCTCGGGGCCGGCATGAATATAGACACCTGCATCGGTTTCCCGAGCTATTGTCGAACCGACGACATTGACGATACCGAAGACCGGAGCCCCTTGGCGCTTGGCTTCGCGCAATGCCGCGAGCGTGTCGGCGGTTTCGCCGGACTGGCTGATGACGAACAGCGCATCCTTTTCGCGAATGATCGGCCCGCGATAGCGGAATTCGGAGGCATAATCGACCTCGACCGGGATCCGCGCAAGATCCTCGATGAGATATTCGCCGATCAGCGCCGCATGCCAACTGGTTCCGCAGGCGGTGAGCAGTATCCGATCGACATCCTTCAAATGGTCGAAATAGTTTTCGAGGCCGTTCAACCTCGAGGTGCCGTCCTCGGAGTTGAGTCGGCCGCGAATTGCATTTCGCAGGGTATCCGCCTGCTCGAAGATCTCCTTCAGCATAAAATGGTCGAAGCCGCCCTTCTCGATCTCGGAGAGCGACATCGACAGTTTTTCGACATGGGGGATAACCTCCTCGGCATCGAGGGTGCTCATTTTCACCGAATTCGCCTTGATAGTCGCCAGGGTTCCCTCGTCGAGATAAATAACGCGGTCGGTGTAGCGAATTATTGCAGAAGCATCCGAGGCGATGATGCTTTCGCCCTCGCCGATACCGACTAAAAGCGGGCTTCCGTGGCGCGCCGCGAAGATTTTATCCGGTTCGTCCTCGAAAAGAACGGCGATGCCGTAGGTGCCCTCGACCTCACGAAGCGCTTCGCGAACCGCCTTCCAGAAGGGCAATGCTGTGCCGTCGCCGTAAATATCTTCAATTAGATGAGCGATAACCTCTGTGTCGGTTTCGGTAGTGAATTTATGACCTTTATTTGTAAGGTATTGGCGCAGAGCGCGGTAGTTTTCGATAATTCCGTTATGAACCACAGCAATTTTACCCGTGCAGTCCGAATGGGGATGAGCGTTGATATTATTGGGTTCGCCGTGAGTAGCCCAGCGTGTGTGCGCAATCCCGACACAAGAGTGAAAATCGTTTTTATTAATCTCTCGAGCAAGTTTATCGAGCTTTCCCGCAATCTTGGTGGTTCGGATCTTTCCCCCCGCAATCAGGGCGATTCCCGAGGAGTCATAACCGCGGTATTCAAGCCGCTTTAGGCCGTCGAGCAAGATCGGCGTAGCCTCTTGTTTTCCGATATATCCGACGATTCCGCACATTTTTCTCCTCGATTTTCGTTTTTATAATGTGAAACGCAACTGTTATGCCATTGCGGCCTCGACCTTACCGATCAAGCTCCTGCATTCGCTTTCGTTCGGCGCCTCCGCGATGATTCTGATTATCGGCTCGGTGTTTGAGGAACGAATATGCACCCAGCGTTCAGGCCATGAAAGCCTTATTCCGTCGGAAAAATCGGTTCTTTGAGGGGCGAGTTTTTCGACAAGCTCATCGAAGAGTTTTTCGTCGATCTGCCGATGACTGGTGAGCTTGGTTTTGATCATATGCAGTCTTGGAAAAGCCGATCGCGATTCGGATAGGGAGACCCCAATTCGCGCGAGTCGGCCGAGAATCACCGCCGCCGCGAGAAGCGCGTCCCTTCCGGGGTGGCAGGCCGGCACGATCAGGCCGCCGTTGCCCTCGCCTCCCGCCGGGGAACCGATCTCGAGCATCTTCATCACGACATTAATCTCACCGACCGGCATACGAAACACCGGCCGGCCGAGGGCCTCGACCATCGCGCTCGTCGATAGATTGACCACCACAGGGCCCGATTCGAAGTTTAAAACCTCCGCCACGCCAAGCGCGAGAGTCCATTCCTCGCCGATAGCCTCGCCGTTCTCATCGACGAGAGCCAGCCTGTCTGCGTCGGGATCGGTGGCCAAGCCGAGGTCGGCGCGAGTGCGGCGGACCTCTTCACCGAGCGATTTAAGGTGTTCCGGGATTGGCTCTGCGCCATGAATAAAGTTCCCATCCGGTATGCAGTTAAGTTCTATCACTTCACAATTTAGTTTATGTAACATCGGGAGCAGTGCAACTCCGCCCGTCCCGCCATTAGCATCGACTACTACGCGAAATCGACGCGAGCGTATCCTATCGATATCGATGAAACGCAATCCTAACACTCTCTCTATATGGAACTCTGTTGCATCCTCGCGAAAGCAATAGCCGCCGACACCGTCGTAACGCGACCAGCTCGGTTTTTCGCCTTTCGCTTTTAAAAGCTGTTCAAAACCCTTCGAGTCGAGGAACAGGCCGCCTCGACCGAGGAATTTCAAGGCGTTCCACTCAGCCGGATTGTGGCTTGCGGTAATTATAATTCCACCCGCGGCCTCGACCTCATCGACATAAACCTCCACCGTTGGAGTGGCCTGAACCCCAATGTCGATGACATCCCTGCTCGCAAGGCGCAAAGCTCCGCAGACCAAGTTCGATATTGCCCCGCCGCTTCCCCGGCTGTCCCTTCCAACAACAATAGGTCCCCGAGGAAGGATGCGCGCAAAGGCCGAACAATAGGCGATTAAAAGCTCCGGCGTGAGGCCGTCGCCGACAATTCCTCTGACGCCGCTAATACTCTCTTTTAACAAAGCAACTCCTTCAATATGGTATAGCCCTTGCTACTTCAACATAGCCAAAACGAAACGACGTAAAATTATAGCTTGCTATCGTTTTCGCATGGATTATATTTATGCAATTAACGAACCAAAAAAGCCGAAAGGGGAAAAATGAAACTCAGCACAATCGTCCTTTGCGCGATGCTTATGATTGCTTCTTTCGTAGGCGCCGCGGACTTCAAGATCGGTTATATCAACTCCGACAGACTTCGCACGGATTATTCGGCATTTCAGGACGCGCAAGCCCAGTTCGATAAGGATGTCTCGACTTGGGAGGCCGAGGCCACCAAGTATGAAAAGGAGATTATCGATATGCAGTCCGAACTGGAACAGCAGTCATTGCTCCTTTCGGAGGACAAGAAGCGCGAGCGCCAAATGCTCATTCAGCAGAAACAGAAAACGTATCAGCAATTCTTATCCGAGATATTCGGAACCGGTGGCAAGGCTGAACGCCGCAATGCCGAGCTGACGACCCCGCTTCTCGAGAAAATCAACACAGTCATCGTAGATATAGCCCAGAGCCAAGGTTACGACCTCGTGCTCGATGTTGCCGGCGGGAATATCGCCTATATCGACGAGAACCTCGATATCACCGATAAACTGCTCGAAGAACTCGAACACAAAGTCAGCAAGTAAATGCGAGCGAGCGAGATCGCTAAGTCCCTTAACTGCGCCTTCTTAGGCCCCGGTGACCCCGAAATCCGCGCCGTCGCCCCTATGGATGAAGCCGGCCAAGGCGATATCGCATTTCTCCATAACCACGCCTATCGCCGTCGCCTCGCTTCGACGCATGCCGATTGTATCGTCATGCGCGAGGAGGATGTCCCCGAGAATAGGGAATTTGCGGCGATCGTCTCGGACGATCCGCATCGCAGTATGGCGGAGGCTGTCGATCTGCTTTACCCTGAAAGGTTACCTTCGGGTCTTGTCGATTCAAGCGCGCGAATTCACCCCACAGCCAAAGTGGGCGGAGGCGTCTCGATTGGGGTCTTTACCGCGGTAGGAGAAGGTTGCGAGATTGGAGACGGCACGATCATCGGCGACAATGTCTCGATAGCCTCGAATGTCTTGATCGGTAAGGATTGCAGGATTTATTCCGGTGTATCGATTTACTCGCAAACAGTTCTCGGCGAGCGCTGTATAATCCATAGCGGCACTGTGATAGGATCGGACGGCTTCGGTTTCGCGCCAACACGCGACGGCATCCTGAAAATAAGGCAGGTCGGGCGTGTTGTTATCGAGGATGATGTCGAGATCGGCGCGAATTGCACTATCGATAGGGGAAGTTTCAACGAGACCTTGATCGGCAGTGGCACGAAGATCGACAACCTCGTCCATGTCGCGCACAACTGTAAAATCGGCCGTTTCTGCCTGATTGCCGCACAAACCGGCCTTGCCGGAAGCACAGTCTTGGGGGACAGGGTTATGGTTGGCGGTCAGGTCGGTTTTGCCGGCCATCAAAGGGTTGGCGACGGCTCGATTCTCTTCGCGAAAAGCGGAATCGCCGGCGATGTTCCTCCGGGGAGCAAGCTATTCGGAATACCGGCGAAGAACAGCATCGATGCCCACCGCGAGAGAGTTTGTGTTAGCCGGTTGGAGGAGCTTTTCAAGCGGATTAAAATGCTTGAGAAATTAGTTGAAGAAAAATAGCGTAACTAATTAATAATTAAAGACATAAGGAGTATCAAAAATGAGAACTTCCTTCGCGCCTTTTTGCCTTATAACCCTGTTTGCCGCGGCTGTCATCGCCCAACCGTCAAACTCGGCCACCTTCGGCCACCGTATAGACGCGATGGGCTCTATCCAGTCGGTAATCGACGGAGAGGGAAATGCGATCGATCTTTACGACATCTCCGGCGGAGCGAACCCGGCCGCGAGCCATTTCAACGAGGCCTATGCCGTTCCACTCGAATGGCAACACTGGACCGGCGGTGTGGATAAATACGCGATGGACTTCTCCTTCAAAACCATCGAGTATCCCGGCCCTATCGGTTCGGACAACGAGAAGCGCTCATGGTATTGGATCGACGGTGTTTCCCGAATTTTGGTTGATAAGGGCTTCGAGAACGGTTTTTCAATGCGCATCAATTTTAACGGCGGTTACCAAACACTCCGTAAATCCTGGCAGGACGGTTATGCCCCTTTGCCGAACGAGATTCGCCATAACTATGCCGCCGCCACTCTCGACTGGGACGAGATCAGCAGGCGCGCGGTCACAACCGGTGCCGCTTCGATTACGCCTATTGGGGAGTTCTACGGCTCGTTCCATACGAAGTTCGGGCTTTCGCTCGGCGCGGGTGGCGGTTACGGCTTCTCGGAGTTCGAGGATATGTATTTTGCGAGCGGATGGAAAACCTCGATGAAGGGGTATGTCGCCGCGCATCGTATCAGCCTCGGAGCGAGGTATACATACCCGGATCTATCCGATTATTTCGCAGTGGGCTTTAATTACGGCATCTCCGGCGGAAGCGTTAACAATGAAAAGGACGATGATTACGAGGCCTATGTTGGCGACGACAATTCGCTGGGTTTTCAGGCCGAATTCGGCTATCCGAAGTTTGTCCGCGGTGCGGTGGGCTTCGGCAGTAAGACAATGAATGAGGACTATTTTTCCTCGGCGACAGACACGATTGCCGACAGCTTCGAGGACAAGCTGTCAAGCGTGGATTTCAAGCTTAAGCTTACGGGCGAGGGGCTCAAGGTTCCGGTCAATGTCGGGATCGACATGTCGAATTGGTCAACCTCCGGCGAAAACACGGCCTCCGAGATCGAGATTGACGGGAGCTCTGTCGCTTTCGGTATCTCGACGGTGCCGGTGGCCGAGATGCTCACATTCGCGGCGCAGTATGAGCTTGGCGAGAACAACTACGAGTCGGTCACCGCTGGTTCATCTGCCTCGATGGAATCGAACAGGATCTCCTTCGGCACCGAGATTTATCCTGTGCGGGAGTTCGGGGTTCGGCTCGGTTTCGAGATCTTCGAGCGCGTGCCGGATTCGGACTATGAAAGCCTGTTTGGGGGCTATGTTTTGCCTTATATCGGCCCTCTCGGCAGGCTCGATTTTGTGCCTGAGATAGAGAAGGGCAATGCCCTCACCGGAGGTTTGGCGTTGCGCCTCGATGAGGGAAGATTGCTCATCGAGATTTCCGGGAAGCATTATTTTACAAGCGATCCGCAAATATACAAGGACAATTCGGCAAACAGCGACGAGGCCTTCTTCGGCTTGACCTACTATCTGAAATAATCCGCCGTTGATGAAAAAGCTTCTGTTTTTAACCGGTCTGATCGTTTTTATGGCCTGCGACAGACCGCTTGCGCCATTACCACCATTTATCGAGACCGATTTTACGGTTCGATTCATCTATGTCGGCCAAGCCGATGCGACCCTGATCACAACGCCTAGGGGTAAGGCGATTCTCGTCGATATGGGCACCGGCACCTCTGCGAACGATTATATTTTACCGCTTCTCGATTCGCTGGGAATCACCGAGATCGATATCGCTTTCGCGAGCCATATGCACGGCGACCATATCGGGGGGTTCGACGACCTGCTCGAGAGAGTGCCGCTCACCGGTTTTTCCTACGACCACGGAGGTTCCTACCCGACAAACGATTTCGAGAATTACCTTCTTGCCGTCGGGGACAGGCGCAGGACAATTTCAGTCGGCGATACAATCCTCGTCGAGAACGATATTCGAATTGTCTGCTACGCCTCCGGCGCCGAGGGCCTCGAACCGATCGGCGAGAACGAGAAATCGGTTGCGCTGATAATCTCCTATATTGGCTTCGATCTCTTCCTCGGCGGCGATCTTACCGGCACCGACGACGGAAATCAAATCGATATCGAAAGCTATATCGCACCGAGTCTTCGCCCGGTCGAGATGATTAAGGCCGACCATCACGGAAGTCGCTATTGCAACAACGCCAATATCCTCGCCGCGCTTCAGCCGGATTATATCGTTGTGAGTTGCGGGATCGCCAACAGCTATGGCTTCCCGCACGAAGAGGCCGTCGAGCGTTTTTCGGTTTGGGGCGAAATCTACCGAACCGATATGAGTGGCACGATAACTGTAACTGTTGTGGATTCGATGGAATTCACAATCTCGACGGAATATTGACAATGAAAAAGATACTTCTCTTCTCCGCCTTGCTCCTTGCTCTAATCGTTTCGTGTCACAAACCGGTCAAGCCGGACGATGAAAAGCCGCCCGACGAAATTGCAAATGCGATATGGCCCTTCCACGAGAACAGTTTTTGGGAGTTCGACGTTTGGGAGGTAGTCTCCGGCGAGGACTTCGATTACTTCGAGAAGTATCATGTCGAGGAGATCTTCGCCGATAGCGGGAAGCGCGTGGCCAAGATCAAGTTCACAAAATATACAGAGGATACGACCTTCGCTGAATTCACCTTTTGGTGGGGGAATAAGGCCGAGGGCCTATTCGAGTTCGCGCCTTTCGGGGATGTCTTTTCGGCCTTCGATGAACAGAGGCTTCTTTTCAAGTTCCCCGCGACCGATATGGACTCGTTTCAAACCTATTCGTGGGATTTTACAAATCCCTACACGATGCTGTTTTTCGACATCGGAATACCTACGATGGTAGTTCCGGCGGGATCGTTCGAGGGGTGCGTCGGCTATCAGCTTCACAGGCAGGTCGGCCACGAACCGCCGGTGGATAATTACTACTACTTCAAGCCCGACACAGGCTATATCCGCTATGAGAAATACGAAGCCGGAAGCCTCGTTAAAACGCGGTCGTTGAAGACTTTGGCTATCACCGGCGATTAATCACTCGCTGAATTCACGGGCGCCCTCGAAATCGGGGCATTTGCCGGCGGGACAGCTATCGCATTTCGGGGATTTCTTTATACAGAAATTCTTGCCAATTTCAACTAAAATCGCATGAAAATTCTGGTAGATGAATAGGTCTTCCTCGAGATTTGAACGGAAGACCTCAGCCAATTCGTCATAACCCGCCAAGGGCGGTGCCCAATCATGGCGCACCGCAATTCGATATGTGTAAGCATCGACGACGAAAACAGGCCGCTTGAAGGCATAAAGGAGAATATCGTCGGCGGTTTCGGGGCCGATTCCCTTCAATGCGAGCAACTTATTGCGGAGTTCTGCGGTCGAGATAGTGTCAGGGCTCGCGAACTCGCAGTCGAGCTCGTCGTCGAACCATTCGACGAAGGCCTTGAGGCGGAGCGCCTTTTGGTTGAAATATCCCGATGGCCGAATCGACTCGGTCAGGGCATAGATCGGGGCGCGCAGTATTGCTTGCGGAGACAGGCGATCCTCGTCGCGGAGGTTTTTCAGCGCCTTTTCGACATTCTTCCAGCTTGTGTTCTGAGTCAGTATCGCCCCGACCGCTACCTCGAAGGGATTCTTAGCCGGCCACCATTTGAGATCGCCATAATGTGCGAACGTGCGATCGTAGAAGTCTTTTATGCTATTTTTCAAGGCCGCCCTTTTTTACTTTTTTCGACAAAACCTTTGCATAGTATCGTTCGAAGGCCTCGACAACTTCGGAGTCGAACTGAGTTCCCTTTTCCTTGATAATCTCCTTCAGGCCGAACTCGAAGCTCTTTGCAGTCTTGTATTCTCTCGCAGTGGTGATCGCGTCGAAAACATCCGCGACAGCGATGATACGGCTTCCGAGGGGGATTGCCTCTCCGGCTATGCCGAATGGATAGCCCTGACCATCCCACCTTTCGTGGTGGCAACTCGCGATGGTCGGGACATCTGCAAGCTCTTTCATGAAATGCACCTTGCTGACGATATTATGCGTGATAATTGCGTGTTCTTTGATAGCCTCGTATTCCTCCGTCGTGAGGTATCCCTGTTTTTTGAGAATTGAATCGTGGACTCCGACCTTGCCGTAATCGTGCAGAAGGCTCGCCACGCGTATCTGCTCGATCTCTTCGGGGGAGAGGCCCAGTTCATTGGCGATTCCGACGGAGTAAACCGCCACTCTTTGGGAATGGCCGTGTGAGATAGGATGGCGTGCGTCGATAGTTGCGGCCATGACCTCGACAAGCGAGTTGAAGGTCTTCTTCAGGTCGTTGTAGAGCTGTGCGTTTTCGAGGTTGGCGGAGATTTGCGCGACTGCGGTTCGGAGGAGATAAAAATCCTCGTTTGTGAAACCGCCTTTTCGGCTGTTGATTGCCTCGATTACACCGTAGATTTCGAGTTTCTTGTTCGAGAAGGGGATGATAAGGCAGTTTTTTATTGGAAAATCTAAAGCCTTAGCGAGTTTGTCGCAATACCTGCTGTCGGAGGAGGGATTATCGGCGATAATATACTCGCCGGTTTTTGCGACCCAACCCTCGAGACCTTGGCCGGCATTGAGTTTTAGCAATTTAGCCTGCGGGAAAACCGCACTGAAAAGCGAGTCGTCCAACCTGTTGCGGAGGAAGAGAAAGCAGGCCTCCGCCGAGGCTATCTCTGCGCATTCCGCTGTGATCGAGTCCGAGATGTCCTCTATACGAGGATTATTGATGAGTGTGCTCGAAAGTTTCACGAGGTGAGCCAACCGTTCGAGCTTTTCACCGGTATCGGTTGTTTTTTTCATTGTAAAATGCCCTTTAAAAATGCCCCTAAAAAGCCGATTTCTAAGGCTTCTCAGCCGCTTATTCCGCGCCTTAGAATTTCAGCTCCACCCAAATTCCGACATCGCGAATATGGCGCACCTTCGCGAGCTTGTTGTCTTTTGTATCGATCCACTTCATCTCCATGCCGCCCTGTATATTCCGCGAGAAGCTGTAGCTCGCCGCCGGAGTGAAGCTCCATTCGCTGTCGTCCTGAACCGGAGTGACTTCGCCCTCGTTGCCCTCGATCCAAGTCTCGTTCTTGCGGTCGGTTCGCTGAACCGTCAAGGAAAGCTGAAGCGAGTTCTCCCATCGCACCATGCCGATAATAGGCAACTTGAAGCCCTTAGTCGCGCGGATATTGTATTTCGCGGTGAGTTTATGGCTCATCTCATAGTTGTGAGTGATGCTCGTGTTCGTAGTGGAGTATCGATAATCCTTCGAGTCTCTCCAGTTGGCGGCATAGTCGGTTGTAAGGCCGATCTTCCAGCCGACATTAACCGAAACAAGCGGGTTCAGGTCGTGCTTGAAGGAACTGCTGGTCAGCGAGCCTGTCTGGTATGAGTTTTTGACCTCGTAAACATAACGGGAATTCGTCCGGACATTGCTCGCGAGCTTCGGGAAGAAGAAATACTTTCCGAGGCCGTTCCAGTTCAAGGTCAAGTCAGGGAAGGTTAGCTGTGTTTCCTTGGTTTTATTCGAGCTGTATCTAATATTGGTTCGGTAGTTATATTTAATTGTTGTCGATATATCCCAAGGCAAACGAAGGCCGGTTCGGAGCGTAGTATTGTCGGTGATCGTTCTGCTTTCGACCGCGGAGGTGACTGTTGACGATCCGGTTTCGACCACCGGAACACCCGGATCGGTCGTGAGGCCTAATTGATAGGCGAGCACAGGCCTCGACGCGAGGTTGGGCAGGCCGCGTCTGTCGTCGCGCTGAAAATCGAATTGAAGGTCGTCGAAACGGTCCAAGACGGAAAAGGCCTTGCCGAAGGATTTTCCCAAACCGCCTTTCGAGGCTTTGTCTCTATCGACGAAACCGCTGTCCGGCTCGGGTGAGGAGTCCTTTGGAGGTCTTCCCGGCGGGGCTTTCGATGCCGAACCCGATGATCCCGAGCCGAAGAGTTTGGTCAACTCCTTCCAGCGCAGTCCCATCGAGACGCGATACATCCGCGACATATCGACATTGCCGAAGGATTCGGTGTATCGTTGCGGATCTGTGTTTTCGGAATAGGTCGAGGTGAACTCGTAGTTCTGCGTGAGCCAATTCATCCATGTCGGCGCGAACCGGATATTTTCGTTGATAGTTTTGCTGATCGGAGAACCGATTTGAACCGGATGTTTCCATCTGAACCTCGCCGAATCGCCGATATCGCGTTGCATCCGAAAGGTGAAACCGGTGTTGACCGGTTTTATAAGGTTCGTGTTGAATGTTGTCGTGTGGTCGAGTCGTTTCGTCGAGGATATAGTGCTACCGCCGTATTTGTCGGTTCTGTCCTGAATCCTGCCGGTGGCCGAGGTTTCGAAGCGCAGTGCGGTGGGGGAGAGATTGAGGCGCCAATCGAGAATTCCCGGGACGAGAGTATCTCGCGAAGCCTCACCCCGCCGCTCGAAGGAGGCTGGCTTGACATCGACGGCCTTGCTCGAATCGGCAATCGAGTCCGCGACGGGAGTCTCATTCTTATCGAACATCCATCGCGTCAAATGAACTTCGAGCTTGCTCTTCGGAGTCAAGTCATAGGACTGGCGGACGCTCCAGTCTTGGCTTTTGTTTATGGGATAGGTTGGGCTTTGTTCGTTGCGCTCGCCGCCGCTCAATGAATGAGTAAGTCGTGCGAGTGTGAGGCCGACAAGCCAGTTGGGATTCTTCGGAGTGAGGCGCTGTGTGATATTGACCGAATATTGCTTTGAACGCGTAGTTTCTTGTTCGCGAAGGCTGTCGGGGACGAAGATGTCCGAGCCGGTCTTCAAACGCGGAACCGAGGTTGTTCGCCCGAAGTTCACCGAGAGTGGAAGCGAAAGCCCCCAAGAATCGGGGGTGAATTTATGCGCGTTGAGTTTCGCCGAAACCGCTCCGGTCGTCGCGGTTGCACCGGAGCCGACGGTTTCGTTCAGGTTGTGGAAATCGCTGTCTTTGCGCTCGATTGATCCCGTGAAATCCGCGAGATCGGCGAAATTGATCGTGAAACTCGTTCTTTCCGCCCATCCCGGCTCCTTGCGAACATCGGTCACTTTAAGCTCGTCGCACCATATCTCTCCCGAGATTGGCCGGAAGCGGTAGGGATTAACCACTCCAAGCTCGAAGTATCGGACATCGGTGAGCGAGGGGCTTCCGCGGATAACATAAGAAGAGCCGTTGCCCAGATCCATGACTCTACCGAGGTCGTTGTCCGGTATTGTATCCGCGAACGAGGTCAGGACTTGATCTTTGAAGGCCGTTATCTCCGCGAAGTCGATCATCACCTTGTTGCTTTCATCCCATCCCGGCTGAAGATATGTCCGGTATTCATAGAAATTATATCTGTCGCGCCCCATCCTGTAAAGGAACATCACGGAATCGTCACTGACAGTCTCGTTGAGATAGATCCACATCTCGAGGCGACCGTAATGGGTGAGGTCGAAATACTGCGAACTGAGCGTTGTCTTACTGCATATTAATGTATCCCCGCCGAGAACATTTTCATATACAAGAACCAACGATTGCTCTTGGCTCATAATCCCCGTGGTCACCGAACGCTCGCCCGTGACATCGGGGGGGGAGAGGTAATCCGAATCTTCGTGCGTGTTTTTCGTAGTCACTTCGAGTTCGGGGGATTGGCTTTCCCACTTGTTCCCGACGAGGTCCATCTGGGCGATCCAAACCTTTCCGGAATCCGCGATGCCATCGACCCAAAGGCGGACATACTTCATCTGTTGCCAGTTCGGCGAACCGATCTCACGACGGCGATAGACCTTTCCGTCCGGGACGAGAGTGAAAACCGAATCCTGAATAGGGATTCGATACATACGCCACTTTTCGTCGGTTCCCTCGATATATGCCCGAGTTCCGGGGACCTCGAACTCGTCGCTTGCGAGATCGATAGTGAACTCGTAATAGTTATTGTATGTATCGAGGAAATCGTTTCCGCTGAGGTCTTCGGTGTCCGGCTTGTTGCCGCCCTCGGGGTCGCGGGCGTTTCCCTCGGTGCCGTTAATTTTGGAGTAATCGTAGGGATTATCGGAGTTCCAAGCCCAGTTGTCGCTGTTCGGATCGTTCGAGCCGTTATACCCGGGTTCGAGGCTGTCGGGGAGTCCGTCGATACCGATATCCTCTTCCGTTGTGAGTATCCCGTCGCGGATGCCGTTGATAGGCTTATCCTCGGAATCGAGGATATCGTTGCCGTTGATGTCTTCGTTTACGGAGCCGAAGTTGAAGTGGACCTTTCCCTCTTCGCCGCGAACCCAAACCTCGAAGAATTTTGCCGTGCTTTGGTCTTGGTAGCCCGAGGGGATATAGCGCATTACACCGCCCCAAGCGTTTGTCCCATGGAAACCGGAGGTGTCGGCGAGGCTCAGAACGAGCACATTGGTCTTCGACTCTTCGGCCGCAACCTCCTTATTCGGCCAAATCTCGCGGACAGGCACCTTGTCGTAGGGATTATACCAAATCAACCTTCCGCGGTTCTCCTGTGTCTTGTCCGGTGGCGCGGAGGATAAATGCCAAATCGTTCTTCTGATCTCGAGCGAGAAGATATTCTTCGCGCCCTCGAAATCGTCGATATAGGCCTCGTTTTTGATATTCGGATTGCTGATGATCTGGGCGATCTCCGCCGTGAAGACAACCTTCGAAGCGCTCTCGGTATGAACGAGGGGGATTGCATCGACGATATTCGTGAGCACCGGAACCTCATAGTCGAGCTTGAGATCGGCGTCCCAGATGAATGCCCTCGATGGTTCTCGGCCGATCTGCGGCCTTCGTTCGGAGCTTGTGGTCGATTTATAGAGTGCGGTCGCGCCAAGCCAGCTGTTTTCTCCGAAACGGTATTCGGCGCGGGTTCCCAAGAGCGCTTTTTGTTCCGGCATGAAGAATGGCTCGAAATCGAAGTCGATAGTGAGGTCGATATTGGGGTTCAGGGCCTCTTCGGTGAGGAAGGTTATTTGCCCGATCTGATAGTCCATGCGGTAATCGACACCGTTTTGGAGCCTTCGGCTTCCGAGTTTAACAATCTCGGAGCCTTCGAGGATATTGAATTTCCCGAGGCTCATCGGGTTCTGTCTCGTGCCCGTGTTCACGCGAATAACATACTTGTGATCCGCGGTAATCTCATGAGACGATATACTGGAATACATAGCGCTGTTTCGAGGAGTGTTGGTGCCGAACATGAGTTGAGATTGCTCGACGCTCGACGGATCGAAGGGGTGAAGCACCGGGAAAATAAGGTGCCCCTCGCCGATATCGAAACGCACCCTATCGACCACTCCGTCGGGGACGGTGTTTCCATATTGGTCGAACCGGTCGAGGCTGAAAACACGCAATAACGGCACAGGGGGGGATTGAGTCGTGTCGCTGGTCACGTTGATCGAGACCGGAGTTAGATAGACCTCGAGCTCGATATTGTCCGGGTTGAGGCCGGTCGAGCCGAGCGAATAGATATTGCGCCAAGTGTTGTCCCAGCATGGGTTAGCGGGAAGCATGTTCGGAGGTCTGATCAGATTCAAATAGGCGGTCGAGTCCGTTCCAAAACTATAACCGACAGAGTCCAAGGAGCCGTCCGAATGGCGGAGGACATACTGGCAGGCGATAGAGTAATCGTTGCGGAGCGTGTTGTATCCGATCATTCGGAACCAACCCATCGTGCGCGAGATCTCGTAGTTGGCCTGATCGATTATATGGAAGAAGCCTATATGACCTATCGTGTTGTCGTAAGGTTCGCCCGGCGTCGGCATCGCCTCGCCCTTGACAGCGTTGAGCGAGATATTGTTGGCGCTGTTTTGGTCATCGATAAAGAGGTTGAATTCGACGATCGAGTCGCCCATCCCGAGGCCTGAGCCCAAGAGGACATTGACAAAGGCCTCTTCGATCCAGAAATAGGTCAAATCTTTATATTCGTAATCATTGATGTCGTAGGGCTGAACGGAGGAGCGGCCGGTTATCGAGGTGCTCGAGTGCTGGCCCTTCTCTTGGCTACCGATCGCGGTGATCGACAGGTCGCCGATCTGGAATTGGCTTTTGATTCCGAAAAGCCCCTCGACGCGCTCGGAATACCCGACAAATGTCGCTCCCGGAAGTGAGATATTTGTGTTTCCCGCCTCGATCTTTTGTATGATATCATCCTCGGTGCCCGCATAGGCGATATTGATCGTGTTTTCGAGGTCGGTTTGGCGCTTGGAGTCCTGATCGACAGTGACACTGATCTTCGAGCCGATCGTTCCGGTGATAGTGAAGCGGCTTTCCTGCTCCATCTGAAGGCTGGGGAACTTGCTCTGATTAGGGCCTAAGACTTGACCGGAATACCATTCGCTCCGACCGGAGAGTGTTATCCGCTGGTAACCCGTGAGCGAAAGGCCGGCGCCGCCATCGCCGATAATATCGCGGACGCCCTTCGGAAAGGAGATCGGAATCTCGAAGGCGATTCCACTTTTTTTTGCTGTGGCGTCTTCCTTGGAGCCCCCCCATGCGTTTGTCCGCCAATACTGATTCTGAAGGTGAAGCATGAATTGGTCGATAGGAATCACCCTCGGCGCATAAACCTGCCTTTCGCCGACCCATTCGTTGATCACGACGACGCCGATCTCCCAATAAACCATAGCGGAGTAATTGTGCTGAATAGCGGCGTAATCGAGGAGCGCGAGGTTAGTATCGACAGCGGTGAAGTTATAGTAATCAGACTGAAATCGCCCCTCGAGCGGCAGGAAATAACGGCCCTCTTGCGTGAGGGCGATATCGACCCCCTGAGCTTGAAGCGATAGACATGAAAGCCCTAACGCAAGCAAAAAAAGCGGATATATTAAATATTGTTTGATATATTATCCTTGAATATAATCTTCATAATCGAAAGTAAACTCGATTGCCCTTGACTTCATTATGCACAAGTATTAAATTACATATATAGAAAACAATAATCTTGAAAGGAGCAAACGTGTCCCTAACTCCAATCGTCATCCTTGCCTTCTTCGTTGTGATCCTACTCGCAAGCATGATCCGAATTCTCAAAGAATACGAAAGAGGCGTTATCTTCAGGCTCGGGCGCGTCACCGGCTACAAAGGCCCCGGGCTAATCATTTTGCTTCCGGTTGTTGACAAGATGGTTCGAGTCGCCCTGAGAACAATCGTCATGGATGTCCCCCCGCAGGATGTCATTACAAAGGACAATGTCTCTGTCAAGGTCAACGCGGTGGTCTATTTCCGTGTAGTCGATCCTCAGAAGGCAATTATCGAGGTCGAAAACTACCTCTATGCCACGAGCCAACTCGCCCAAACGACTCTACGCAGTGTCCTCGGTGAAAGCGACCTCGACGATCTTCTCTCGGAGCGCGAGAAGATAAACCAACAGCTTCAGGAGATCATCGATCACGCCACCGATCCATGGGGGATCAAGGTTTCGATGGTCGAGATCAAGCATGTCGATCTTCCCTCCGAGATGCAAAGAGCAATGGCCGCGCAGGCCGAGGCCGAACGCGAGCGCAGGGCGAAGGTCATCTCCGCCGAGGGGGAGTATCAGGCCTCTCAAAAGCTCGCCGATGCCGCGAAAATCCTCGACCAGTCGCCGGCGGCGATCCAACTGCGTTATCTGCAAACACTCAATATTATTGCCGCAGAGAACAATTCCACCACTATCTTCCCGATTCCCATGGACTTCTTCAGAGTCTTTATGGAGAACAAGAATTCCAAGGAATAATAGCAGTAAATATGCCATCGAGCTATAAAGGGCGGTCGAAAACCGCCCTTTTTAATTATCTTGTTTTTAAGGATAGAAAAACTGAACTATTGCCGAAAAGGCCGTAAATCCTAGATAGTTTTCCTGAGGAAGATCTGTTCCTTGGAATACTGACCGACCATCTTGCAGAAATCGCGATACTCTACATAATCCGCGGCTGGAACAACGCGCTTTTCAAGTCGATAGACATCCTCGAAGACAACCTTGCCGCCCTCGGCTGTAAACTTGCCGGAATAGGAGGCATAGGGCGTCTCGATTTCGATATTTTTCGGCAGATACTCCACAACAGTGCCGGCGGGAAGCTCGAATTCGATGCGATGTGAGACCTGCTTGGGCGCGGTGTATTCGATGGGGAAGGAGCGTTCCGCCAGTGAAACCTCGTCGAAGCGATAGTCGTTTTCGATTCCCGGGACTTTCAGAATCCAAAGATCCCCCGCGGAGATAGGGTAGGAGGGAACCTCGAGGTGAAGGACTTCTTTAAAGGGCACCGCGAGATCCTCGACGCCGGGAAGATCCCATTTAGCGACGAACGCACCCGGGACGATGTAGCTCATCCAATCCTGAAGGATCGCGCCTCGGCGCTCGGCTTGTTGGCTTTCCCAAAAGCCGCGGTATCCGGCCTCCCAATCGCCGGTGAAACTCGCCGTGTAGTCGGCGATCATATTGCCGCCCTCGTCCAGTTTGGCAATAATTTCAATATGGTTGGCATTGTCCTCCGGCGGCGGGGTGAAGGTATAACCCCACTCCTTGCAAAGAGCGCAAACATAGGTGACACCGACATTGTCGGAACGATAGAACGGATACTTGTGGGTTGTCGAGGTTGCGTCGAGGAAGACCTTTTCGCCGTCGATAATTGCCAAGACAATGGCATGGTTTCCCGAAATATCTGGGATATCGCGGGTGATCTCCTCCTCGTCGTTCGTCATTAGGATGATCGGGTAGGCCTCGACGCCGATCTCCCGAAGCATTGTCGCGAAGAGGATCGATTTGTCGGTGCAGTCGCCGTATTTCTGTTGGAAGGTCAGCTCCGCGGGATGTCCGGTCTGTCCGCTGGATACCGAGGCCTTGATGCTGATATAATGAATTTCCCTTTGAACCCAAAGATAAAGCCTTTCGACCGAATCGGCCAAGCTCACCGCGCCGTTGACGACCTCGGCCACCTTGGCCTTGATCTCCGGAGTCGCGACCATACGCGCCTCCTGAAGGCCGCCGAGCCAATTGTAGATATAATCCCAATCGGGGAAAATGCTGGCGTCGAAGCGGGGGATGACATCGCCCCAACTCGGCATCATCGGTTCCTCGAACACCGGCGGGACATTTTCGATAAGCCACTCATAAATATTCGCCGTGTCAGTCCGCGCGACCTGTGGGGAGTTGTTGCCTTTAGGCCAGTTATAATTCTTGTAGTTTAATTCCTTGTCCGGCGGGATCACAACGGTGCATTTGCTTTTCGCGACCGGTATATCGTCCTGAAAATAGAAGCCGGCGGAAAAGAAATTTGTGTCGAAGGGGCTGTAGTTCTCGCTTTCGAAGACATACTCGACTATCGAACCCACACCGACTTGCGGAAAGGTTGCCGAGAAAACCTTGCCATAGCTGAAGAAGACCCCCTCTTCGGCGGACTGGTCTGTGATAGTGTATTCGGTGGTGTCCCACCAAAACTCCGTGCCATCCGGCGCGATAGTCCGCTCGAAAAGCAAGCGAACTCGGCTTCTTCCCTCCTCGAAGCCGAGAGGCCTCTGGCCCCAGCCGAGGTGGCTTGATTTGAGGATTTTTCCCGCGAAATGATAACGATACACCGTTGAGCCGCCCTTTCGGAGGATATATGTTCCATGATCGACGAGCTGTATCCCGCCGGCGTCGGGGTATTCCTTCGCGAGCCGGTCGGCGGTTTCAATAAGTTCCCGCTTGTCCGCGAGCAAAGACCTGTCGATCTCGAGGGTTGGGGCTTCAGTTTGCTCGATTGCCTGTTCCGGCGAATCGAAGCTCACGCTGTAAACCTCCTCACGAGGGACGATCTCGTCATCGATGACGAAATTCGTTCCGTCGAAGGTTGTCCGAACTGTGCTGAGGCTGTTGCCGTCGTGAAATGTAAGGACATCCGCGAAAACCGCGGCCGCGAGCGCCAATGCGACGATGTATCTTTTCATTCGATCCTCCTTGATAACAGATTTTTATTAAATTATAGATTCCCATCGCCTTCGTCAAGGGCATTAAAGCCCCGGCGGGACAATCATGAAGAAAAATCCGTCGTCGATTAGACAAAGAGGGATGGATAAACTCGCGGTTGGTCGGTTTTTCCGGCCAAGGATCTCGCTCAAATCCTCCTCGATTGAGCGAGGACATAAGCGGCCAGCTCCTTGCCAAAATCGGTGACAATAACAGGTCTGTCCGCGTCGATATCCACATTATTCAGATAGATGAGCCGCGGATAATCCGCCCCGGTCTCGCTCATTGCGGGCATAACACCGCAGAAGAAGAAGCCGAGCCTTTCCGCGAGAACCGTTTTAGTCCGTGTTGCGGGGTTGTCCAGAGGGAGGTCGAGGATAATTGCGGATAGCTTTTTCAGACAGAGCTGTTTGAGCTGATGTGCGAGCATCTTCTCGAAATCCTCGCCGAACTCGGATATCCCGATAAACGCCCTTCCCGGGGCCTCGAAGATTCGGGTCTTAGCGCTTGTTTCAGCTTGACGCCTGCATTTTGGTGCATTCTTTGGGGCGATTGCTTAGTCTAAATTGTTAAGTTGGTAAATCTTTTCAATCATCGATGTGTGATGGATCGGATATATCGTTGGTCTGCGGTTTTCCCCGACTCGCCTGAAATAGGCGATCTCAGCGCGACGCTCGGCGGGGTTGTCAACTACCATCGATTTTATATCGAGGCTCTCGGGGACAAAGCCGGGCATGAAGGCCGTCTCTATAGCACCGCTTTTCAGAATAGTCTTTTGGGAAAAGGGTTGGGTGGTGACAGCGTCGGCGTAATAGCCGAACATGCCCGATGTAACGGCGTGTTCGACGAGCAGATCGTTGAGATTGCTCGCGATACGGCGTCCGCGATAGCGCGGGTCGGCCACCGGCCGAATTCGCCGACTATCGCGCCGGGGAAATCGAAGCGTATCGAGGCATGACCTACAACCTCGCCCTTAGGATTCGATGCCACCGCCGAAACGAGATAGCCCTGCTCGATAAGCTCGGAGATCTTTTCGGGAAAGTAAAGCGTCTCGGAGAGATAGCTGTAACCGTATGTCCTGTAGATACTTTTAGTAATTCCGAAGGTATCGTTTTTGGTGGCTAACCTGTAAACAAGCTCCTCGTCGGTGTGGGCGGATTCGGCCGAATCGTCGATTCTCTGTATCGAATCGAGTTCCTCGGTTTTTTGATAGGCCAAATCGAGCACGATCTCGACGGCCTTGCCGTTCTTGCCGCGGTTTATAAAATTTACCTCATCGGCAAGGCGCTTCAGAAGAACAAGCCCGAGACCGGCCTCGGGGTCGCCCTCTATTTTGTCGTAATCGACCGGCTGGCCCCTGCCCGCCACCTCGACGACGACCCCTCCGGGAATACGCTTGAAGATGACCTCATATTCGCCGCGCTCGCCTTTCTCAAAGCCGAAATATATCACATTGAGGACAGCCTCCTCGACAAGGAGTTCGAGCTTATATGTGGCAGACGAATCGAGCTCGAACGACGGGGCGATTTCGCGAACAAACCCGGTCACCGTCGGCAAATAGGCGGTCCCCGCGAGTATTTTCAGGCTGGCGATCTCGCCGAAATGAGTGGTTATGTTTGGCCTTGTTTCGCCAGTATTTATTTTATTCACAAAAATAGGCCGCCGAGTCGCAGTCTGTCAAGTTAATTTTTTAGATTTCGACAAGAATCGAAAGATATTGACATTTACCATTTAATTTTATAAATTCCGGTGAACATCTCGGGGCGTGGCGCAGTCCGGTAGCGCACCTGCTTTGGGAGCAGGGAGTCGGAGGTTCAAATCCTCTCGCCCCGATTTAATCCTGTGAGATTGCCTGAATCGCCGCGGAGGCGCGTTCGCGAATGCTCATATCCGAATCGCCGTCGCGAAGCTCACGCAATGCGGGAAGCGCAAACGAACACTCCGATTTCATTTTCTTTCCGAGAGTATAAAAATACCCCAAGGCTTGGTTTCTAACGCGCGCATCGCTATGGCGCAGTAAGGCGAATACCTCGCCCGTCACGAAGAGGGCCTTTTTCGGCGCAACCGACGCAATACGGCTCCATGCCGAAACTGCGGCGTCGAGTGCGGCCTCATCCTCGAAGGCGAGCGCCGAACGAAGGGCGTCCGAGCGTTCCCCGAAAAGCTCGTCCGGCATCGCTTGAAAGATCATACCGAGGCCGGCAAGCGCCATTGCGGAAACCCTCGCGCTGGAATGGCCAATCGAACCGATCATCCTGTCGATAAGGCCCGTGAGGCTCGAGGGATTGGGCAAGGCCAAAGCGAACTCGCCGAGCCGCCTGTAAATATACGCCAGCGCCTCGAGATGCGTCGGGGTTTTGCTCGCGCTCAGCTCAGGGATGATCTCCATATCGATGATCTCGACGAAATCGGAAAGAACTGCACCGGGCTCCTCTTCCGCCGATTCCGCGATGAAGCTGTCGAAGGCCTTCAGCCGAACGATATAATCCTCATCGCGAAGTCGCTCGAAAAGATCGTCCCCGCCGGCCCATATCTTATCTATTTCCAAAGCCGCTCCATTAAAATGACTTGATTTATTTAAACCACGCTATATATTGCATAATCTTGAAAGTTGAAACACAGATTAATCTTAAAAATATAATCGAATCATATGCCTAAAAAAACATTTTTTAATCTTTCGGATGAAAAAAGGCGAAATATCATAGATATCGCCCTCGACGAGTTCGCTACGAACGGCTATTCCAAAACGAGTATCAACGCTATTGTCTCCCGCGCCGATATCGCGAAGGGGAGCGTGTATCAATATTTTAACGATAAGAAAGACTTCTATCTCTTTCTGGTTAAATATGTTAAGGAGCTTTATGTCGAGCATCGCTCGAAGGATATCGGCGACATTCACGCCCAGTCGATGCGCGTTTCATTGAAAAAGACAATCATGTTCTTTCGCAGATTCCTCGATAACTATCCTAATGAGGTGCGCTTCTATTTTGCGTTGGTCGGAGATTCGAGCATCCCCTTCTACGAGGAGATCTCGAAGATTATAACTGACCCGTCTATTCGCTATGTCCGCGATATTATCTCGTCGGCCAAGGCCAACGGCGAGCTTCGCGAGGATATTGACGAGAACATGCTCTCCTTCGCGCTTGTCGCGCTGATAACCTCGTTCCAGCAGGCCAGTGTAAGCGAATCGACCGGGGCCTTTTACGGCATGCGCGCGGACAGCATCGGCTCCCTTTCGAAGAACGCCGACAAGCTCATAGATTTGGTTTTCGATGGAATTTCATCGAGATAGAAATCCTTATCGGCTGTTCTCTGGCGGGCGAGTCGCCCTTTTTTTGCGCCATTCGAGGAATTTTTCCCACCAATATTGACCATTGACTGATAAATTACCGTCGAAGTTTCGCCGAATATCCCCTTTGCCGATATCGCCGTCGGCATTCTTGTCCTCAAAACGCTCGCGATAGCGAATCTTCGCGGTGATTGTCGAATGAGGTTTCACTTCGACACTAAAGCCCCAAACTTGGCCGTCCGTCTTTTTTTGTAGAAGCTCGGAGACATTTTTTTGCTCGATGAAGAAAGATGTCCGCGTGATATATTTGAAAATGGGATAATCGAGATTTGCCGATAAATAGAAACGCTTGTCGCGATGCTCCTCGCGATAGATGTCCCGAAAACGGGTATTAACCCGAAAATAGCCGGGGACATTCACCGAGAATGTGTTGTTCCAACCGTAGAGCCAACCCTCGGTCTCGTCAAGCTGGGCGGCCCTCGTCACAAGCTCGAGGCGCCCGAATTCATCCTCGAGCCAGCGCGCCTTGTCGGATTCGTAGGTTCGGTCGAACAGGCCGTCTTGGAAGCGAGGGGTTTGGAAATCCAGCCCGGCCGCGACTGAAATCCATCGGATATTCAGCCCGACATTCGGGAAGGTGACGCCGAGGCTCTTGTTGCTCAGCCCGGCGATCTCGCCGCCGATATCCCCCGATAGATTGCGGTGCCGGAGGAATTTATACTGCATACCGAGCGCCGAGCCGAGGATATGGCGCGATTCGAAATCGTCCAAGGATTGAAGCAGGAGGCCTGTTAGAAGGCTGTCTGTCGGGCTGTTGTAGATATCCGGTTCGGGGTCTGTCATATCGGGGAAGTTGTCGCCGTCGGAATCTTCGACATCGGAAAGCTGGTCGAGATCGCCTGCGAAGGTGAAACCCGCCGAAAAGCGCTTGTTTGCGCGCCAAAGAAAATTAAAGCCGAAGATATGGGGATCGCCGATATCGTTCACTAAGAGAACCGATTTAAAATCCCTTGTATCAAGCGTCGCCTGAAGGCCGTTTTTTTTCTCGAAGAGGAGGAAGATCGCGTTGCTGTAGTTGTCCACGAGCATCGAATGCCCGAAGGTTAGGTTCTCGATCAGGCCTACTCGAAGGTGGATAGGGTCGCCTGCGCGGTTGAATTCGATATAGCTGATATGGTCGATAAGGTCTTTCCATTCGTCCCAGCCGTCTTTGTAAAAACCGTCGCGGGAGGCCGCAAACCAAATATCATAGGCCATCTCGAGTCGATATAGGCGAACGCGATAGATCCATCCGCCGTAATAGAAGCGGTTGCCCTCGTAGGTCGCCACTCCGCCGTGGGTTCGGACGCGATAGCGGAAGGGCGGCGGTTTTTCGCTGGGAAAACTGAAGCGAAAATCCGCGGCGGGGATTTTACCCTTGTCGTAGAGCTTGAAAAGATAATCGGCGTCCTCGGCCGAGGCTGAAACTCGCTCGGGTGAGTCGGCTCTAAGCTCAGAGGGCGAAAGCACAGAGCCGTGTTGGAATAATACTGTTGAATCGGCGATATTTAGCACTGTGCTTTCAAGGCCGAGGAATCTGATTTGAGCGGAATCGCAGATGAATGTGTAGTTCAGGGCTTCGAGCGGGGCGCGAGAATGAAGGGTAACAAAACCTTTATTTATATATATAGTATCGAGTTGAGAGCCTAATTTTATTATAGTATGTGAAGCAAGCTCTAATAATATATTATCACTCAATAAAATATATGATTTTCTTGAATTGCTCTTAACCGTCTCCCCACAGGAAAGCGTTGTCGGAATGATATCCTCCGAAAGGGTGCTCGATCTTCGCCCCTTACCCTCGATAGTGATATCGGGGCCATAGATCGCCCATGGCTCCTCCGCGCTCGCGAAAATCGCAAGAACAGCGATCACTGCAATTATGTTGCGGTTTTTTAAAATCATAAAAATCATAATAATAATATTCATCCAAGCACCGTTGGCAAGCCTAAAGACCGGCAGTTTTTTTCTCGCAATTTTAACCCATATGAATATTATCTCCATATTGTTGGACAGTTAAACATTTACCAACTCGAAAAAATGAACAAATTCGTTTTAAAAGCGCCATATTTGCCGTCCGGCGACCAGCCCGAGGCGATTGAAAAACTCGTCGAGCGTATAAACCGCGGCGAAAAATATACAACCCTCCTCGGCGTCACAGGTTCTGGTAAAACATTTACCGTGGCGAATCTAATTCAGCGAATACAAAAACCGACGCTAATTATTTCGCACAACAAAACCCTTGCCGCACAACTCTTTGGTGAATTTTCGCAGTTTTTCCCGACGAACGCCGTCGAATATTTCATCAGCTATTATGATTATTACCAACCGGAAGCATATCTGCCGAAATCGGACACATATATAGAAAAGGACGCCGATATCAACGAAGACATCGACCGCCTGCGCCTCCGCGCAACGACGCACCTCATGGACCGCCCGGACACATTGATTGTCGCGTCGGTGAGCTGTATTTACGGCCTCGGGAATCCCGAGGATTATGCTTTCCTGATGGTTCAGGCCGAGGTCGGTAAAAGGACCTCGCTTCAAGCATTTGCGCGAAAGCTCGTCGATATTCATTATGTGCGCAACGAATTCGAGCTTGACCGCGGAACCTTCCGCCTCCGCGGCGATGTCCTCGAAATCCTTCCGGCGTATGAGCGCGACCTGATCCGCATCGAGTTTTTCGGCGACGAGGTCGAGCGAATTGTCACAGCGAACCCGCTGACCGGAGAGGTTATCACAGAGGTTGAAAAAATAAGTATTTATCCGGCGAAGCATTTTGTCACAACCAATGAAAAAATGAAAATTGCCGTGAAATCGATTCGCGAAGAGCTTGCCGAAAGACTCGCACAGTTTCGCGCCGAGGGAAAGCTTATCGAGGCTCAACGCCTCGAACAGCGAACCTATTTCGATATCGAGATGATGCTCGAGCTCGGCTATGTCAGCGGAATCGAGAACTATAGTAGGCATCTTTCAGGCCGTCCGCAGGGGAGCAGGCCATGGTGCCTTTTAGACTATTTCCCGAAAGATTTTCTTGTCGTTATCGACGAATCTCATGTATCTGTCCCGCAGATCCGCGCTATGTTCAACGGCGACCGACGCCGAAAGGAAACCCTCGTCGAATATGGTTTTCGCCTGCCTTCGGCCATGGACAACCGCCCGCTTCGCTTCGAGGAATTTCTCGAGCTTGCACCGCAAATACTCTTTGTCAGCGCGACTCCCTCGAAATGGGAGATCGAAAAATCCGGCGATATTGTCGAGCAACTTGTTCGCCCGACCGGCCTGATCGACCCGGAGATCGAGGTGCGGACTACAAAAGGCCAAATCGAGAACCTGTTAGCCGAACTGAAACAGATCGCCTCGAAGGGCGAACGCGCGTTAGTCACAACCCTTACGAAAAAGATGTCGGAAGACCTCACAGATTATCTATCGGAATTCGACCTCCGCGTCCGTTATATGCATAGTGAAATCGACGCAATCGAACGCATCGAGATTCTCCGCGACCTCCGACTCGGCAACTTCGATGTCCTTATCGGTGTGAACTTACTGCGAGAAGGCCTCGACCTCCCCGAGGTGACACTCGTCGCGATTATGGACGCCGACAAAGAGGGTTTTCTGCGGAGTGAGACCTCGATTGTCCAAACCGCCGGTCGAGCCGCGCGAAATATCGCCGGAAAGGTCATCCTTTACGCCGATAAAATTACTGACAGCATGGCGCGCGCTATGCAGGAAACAGACCGCAGACGAAACGCACAAATAGCCTACAACAAAGAAAAAGGCATAACACCAAAGTCCATTTTGAAATCCGTTCAGGATGTGATGGCGTCAACCGGACTGGCCGACTCGCACGAGAGTAAGGAGCAAGCCCCCGAGCCGGAAACGCCCGACTATCTTGAATCTCTGCCCATCGAGGCGAAGATCGACGAACTGGAGCGCATGATGAATTCCGCGGCGAAAAACCTCGAATTCGAGCAGGCGGCCTTCTTCCGCGACGAGATAAACGAGCTGACGCAGATGCTCCCGGAATCCCGTAGGCCTAAGAAAAAAACAAAACCCTCGAACCCGCATAAGAAAATCACGCGGTTTTATTGAGATCAAGACGCGAAGCATAATAATAAGCACAATTCCGAAAGCATTTCCCGTAGGGGAGGGCCTATGTGCCCTCCCTTTTTTGGTGATAAAGGGTAAAAGGTAAAGGGTAAAGGGTTTTACACGGAAGGCGTGATGTAATCGCCAATTAGCCGCCGCATAAAATTCTGTAGGGACGCATTCTTAGACCCGCCGGCGTTTTAGGTTCTGGGTTATTGGTTATAGGTTATGGGCATTACATGATGGCGTGATGTAATCGTCGAATTATGTTTGCGTCATTCCCGCGAAAGCGGGAACCCATCCCGTAGGGGCCATTATCCCGCCGGCCCTTTTATTTCCCTCGTTACATGGTGGCAAAAGCCGCAACCCGTAAGCGAAGGGCGATACTACTTAACGAAACCGGGTTCCGCGGCCCGGGAATGAAGGTGAAACTCACACGCGAGGAATACAAGCGCGACAAGCGCCATGGGTGGTTGGAGATTGGGTAATAGGGACAAAAAGTGTGTATATATTTAGGATTATGAAGGCTGAAGGCCGTATTTAGTTTTGAATTAGTGAACGACGATTTCATGGATTTACGGTGTAATAGCATGGATGATTGTCGAATAAACCGGGAAATATTGCTTGACACTTCGGGAAAGCTGGATATTATTGGTATATACAAAAAATACTTTTAGGGAAATAATGGTTGAAGGGAAAATATTACTCGATTTCATTAGGAGAAACTCTCATGAAAAACTTACTGCTCAGCTTGCTCGCCCTCGCCCTGCTTTGCGGTGCGGGAATGGCAGACGGCCAAACCGACCCGTGCAGTCTAAATGTGTGGATGGTGGACTGGATAGAGACGCCGGGATCGAGATTCCATTTCGGCCCCAATGCAGAAATGGGTTTCTTTTATACCGGGACGGCGTTCTGGGACCTCGCCATGGGGGATTCGGTGCTGGTCTGGCTACCCGGCGCGACAACCACGAGGATTTTCATAGATCCGTATCAAACCGGCGAAATCGATACTGCGATAGACCCGTACTTTTCAGACGCGGTTCCCTATGCGGTTGTTATCCAGGATTCCCTAATGTTCTTCGCCGAAGGCCCATTCATTCGTTCGACCGTGTATGAAAGCGACAGCACGCATAGACTTAGCCTTATCTTCGGCGGGGCCTGGGACGAATTCCATTACGCCGTCCTCGAAGATACTTTTCTTTATACGGTGGACTTCGAGAACAACGAATACACCTGCGTGAACGTCGCCAACCCCGAGTCCATATTCGTTTATCGGACTTTTAACAGTTGGCATCCTATAGCCGGATTAGAAGTTATAGACGGTTATCTCTATGGTGGGTGCCCCGTTGTGACTTGGATAGAATTAGACCCAGATCTTGGTATCGGTTATTATCATCCCGGCTGGAACCTGAAAAAAATTAATATGCTTGGCGGGGATTCTGCGACCTTCGATAGTTCTTTACTAATGGAGAACCGTTATTGCGGCGACCTCGCCGCTAACGACAGCCTCGTTTTCTACGTCAATACGGAACTTGGGAACGGCCCTTTCGAAGATGATCTTATCGGCTTCGAGAGAGGCTATAGTTGATCTTCCCCCGGAAAAACGGACAGTTAGTTAAGCCTTGTTTTTTCGAATTCGGTCGGGGTTAAATATCCCAACGCCGAATGCCTTCTTTGGCGATTGTAAAAGACTTCAATATATTCAAATATACTCCTTTTTG
>DIWU01000020.1 GCA_002428525.1 bacterium UBP14_UBA6098 | reverse complement strand
CCCTCGCTCACCACCCCCACTTCGCCCACCGCGTTGAACGGCGTCGCGCGGTAGTGCCATTTCCCCGGATGGGGCACATTGTCGCGGAAAGGCAAGATTTCTTCCTCTTCGAGATCGTATTCCGTGATGAATTCCCACATGCCCGACCCCTCGAGCTCGCGCTCCAAAACGCACTTCGGGCAGTCGAAAATCCTCGTGAAAATTATTTCCGTCGTCAGGGGCAGTGCGATCAAATTCACCTCGAACCCCGCCATCGGCCCCGGCCACGGCACACCTTCGACCCCCGGCTCCGGCTCCGGCTCCTCACCTCCTCCGCTCTCGCTGTATGCTTTTCCCCACGGCGTCTGCTCCCAATAAATATCCTGCCCGTCGGTGTAATACGCCGCATACCAATTGAAGGCCCTTCGCTCGATCTCGTTATAATCCGCGCGCGCAATGTCCTTCTCGTTCTGCCTCTGCGAATATTCCCCGTCCGCCGTGGTCTGGTCGGCGCGCCCGGTCTCGTAGGCCGCGATTAGCGTCGCAAGCTCGTTCATCCGCAAAGCCACAGGCGCGTAAAGCGGCTCGAGTTTCACCGTCTGCCAATAGACATCCACGGTATCCGCGTAATCCTTGATAGCC
Source organism: bacterium UBP14_UBA6098 (assembly GCA_002428525.1). GTDB lineage: Bacteria > UBP14 > UBA6098 > UBA6098 > UBA6098 > UBA6098. The sequence goes on along the minus strand of DIWU01000020.1, from coordinate 70,589 downwards.
GCGTAATCTCTCGGAATGTCCCTGTCCAGCCCGAAAGGCAATAAAATCGATTCGTCGGCGAGCGTCGGAAGAATATTTTTCGCCCAGCGAATAAGCCCATCCATCGACTTGACACTGCTTTCGATAAGATTGCTTGCCGTTTTTCGTGTCGCAAGCGCGGCGTTCATCTCGTCCAATTTTTGACGGAACAAAAGCCCTTTCGATGCAATATCCGCCACAAGATGATCCGGTCGGTTCGGCATCGACCTATCGTCCAAGAAAAACTCGTCCATTGCGAGCGTGAACTCGCCAAACTCGCTATCGGCTAAAAGCCAAGGTTTTCTCGAATGTTGCATAATAGCCCCTTTCCGCGGTTTTCCCGCAAAATCGATTATTAACCTCGAAATCTATCCGCGACACTCGACATTCTTCCCGTCACAAATGAGATTCTTCCCTTCGCAACTAACTTTCTTCCCATCGCAACCAAGATTCTTCCCTTCGCGACTAACTTTCTTCCGACCGCAACCATAATTCTTCCGGCCACAACCATAATTCTTCTCGTCGCAACCGGCATTTTATCCGTCGCAACAAAGATTCTATCCGTCGCAACCGGCATTTTATCCGCGAATATCTTTTGCTTATTTGTTATAACATTTTAAAGACCAACAACTTACACCCTTCCGCCGTTTTATTCCCCTCTTCCCAAGGGGAGGGCCTCTGTGCCCTCCCGCATTCCCTCGCATTCCGTAGGGAAGGCCCCCTGTTCCCTCCCGCATTCCCCCGCATTCCGTAGGGGAGGGCCTCTGTGCCCTCCCGCATTCCCCTCTTTGAAAAGAGGGGTGGCGCATAGCGCCGGGGTGTTTTCCTCATTCCCGACCATCCGTCATTCCCGCGAAAGCGGGAATCCATAACCCCCTTCCCAAGGGTGTCGCGCCGCAAGGCGCGCGGGGTTCCCCCCATTGGACATTCTGCATTCTACATTCTACATTGGACATTATTTCAATACCCCCTCCTTTGCGAAATATGTAAATTTATCTAAAAACTATTTAGTTTAAGCGAACAGTGGATTCGATAAACTTCTTTTTATAATTTTTTGTTCTAGATAACTAGGTTTATTCGTTTCGAACAATTGTTCGAAATTACCATAGTTTTCGCAATTCTCTTTTATAAACTCAATTCCTAGTATAACGGGAAAATTGCAGCATGGTTTCCAAGCCTTTTCTTCATTATTCAAATACTGGTGAAAATAATAAATATCCCCGGTTATTGGAATATCTTCTTTAATAATTCTCTCTACAGAAGAAATCTGGAATATTATTGAATTCACAGATATTGGTCCCGTTAGAACTTTTTTGTATGGATTGTAAGGATTATCTGTTTCACAGGCTTTAAAACCTAAACCTTTTTCATCATCTGTTATTCCAATCCTTCCAATTAATTCATCTATTGTTTCAGACGCATTTGTAAAATAGCCCACGGTTCTCCCTCCTATTTTATTAACTAGGATTTAGTTTTAAAAAGATCATTTGAAAAATTTAGTATCTATAATCCAATAGTCATATACCATTGTTTACTCTTTGTTATATTTATTACTAACTATCCTGAAAAGCAATTTCTTTCTCTAATAATGCCTTTAAAAAAACCTCAAGGCTCTGGCAAATGTTTTCTTTTACTTTGCCTCTTCCAATGTCTAAAAAATCGGTGGTAGATTCATAATTTAAGTAAACACCTAAGTTTTCTGATTCTATAAAATCGAAATTTACATCGCCTGATGACAATAAAATCAAATTGCTTAATTTGACTGGTGGGTTTTCCCCCGTATATCTTTCGATGTATATACGATAGTTGGAAGAATACGAAATCACAATATACCATATTACTTTATGAAATCGGATTCGATTAATAGGAAATACCTTACGTTCACTAAACTCAGGATAGTATTCACTTAGTTTTTCATAAAAAATTGAATCATTGTTTATTTTATTATACGCTGTTAACGAATTATCTAAAAAGTGATTAATACATTTGTAATAGATTTCAAATTTCTCGAGTTTTTCTGTATCTTCTGCTTCTTTTTCCTTATTAGCTTTTCTATAATAATGCTTTATACTATCAATATTTGTAATGAACGATCCTGCCCAATCTTCGAATCGTTTTTCGACTTTTTCAATTTCTGTTTTTGGCACAACTTTATCCATTTTTAAACTATCTATACTATTTTTTATGCTTTCATATTCTTCTTTTCGCTTGTTTTCGTCGTTTTTTGAATTTAGAATACCGCCGAAGATAATAAAAAAAGAGCCAAGTGCTGTTAGCACTATCCCAAATATTATATATGCCATATATCTTTTCCTTTTATCGATTTGCATTTATAGCTACCTAACTTTGAATTTATACGTTATAAGTTCTTCTTTTCGTTCCCACGCTCCCGCGTGCGGAGCGCCTTTCTCGCCTCTCCGCGTCTTCCACCTATTTTCTTTCCCTTCTTTCATTTCCCTTCCACGAACTTAATCTCCTCGGCGGTGAGGCCGTATCGAACCCACATGTATTTTATGTTTGGCCTTTACCAATATAATAAAACCTTCTTTTTCGGTCAACAATTATTCCTCCGGCAGTTCCCTAATCCCCGTGTCAATTTGCGGAGGTTTTCCCTTCTCTCATTTCCCTTCCACTATCTTTATCTCTTCGTCGGTGAGACCGTAGAGGTCGTAAACCATGCGGTCGATCTCCGCTATTCCACCGCGACGCCGAAAAGCTCTAACTGCCTCAATCTCGGCTTCTTATTTTCGCGGTTCAAAACCTCAAAATTCGTGATCAACGCTTCGAGCATAGCGTTGCGGTTGTCCTCCTTGCCCCCCAAATGGTAAAAATGCTCGCGAGTGAGCATAAAATAGTCCGACCATAACTTGTCTATAAACTCGTTCGAGCGATATTTGTTGCTGTGCCAAGTCGAGAGTATAAACCGCGCATCTGTCGAACCCAAAAGCCTCGCCAATTCCCTCTCGTGTTCCTCGTCCCATCCGTCGAAATAATCCGTGTGGCGTGCGATATAAGGCGGGTCGCAGTAAACAATATCGTTCTTTTGCGCCGCCTTTATCGTTTCGGAGAAATCCCGAAGTTCAATTTCGTATTCGCCGAAAACCATAGCGTCGGCGACAGCCTTTATCTGATTGCATATTTTTGTAATATAGGCCTTCGAAAATCTGTTCGGTTTCTTGCAGAAAGGCACATTGAACTGCCCCTTCTTGTTGAACCTGATCATGCCGTTGAAACAAGAGCGATTGAGAAAAAGGAAATCGATGGGATCGCCGTGTTCATTGAAACGGTCGCGCACGGTATAATAGTGTTCGCCGTTTGTTTTTAATAACTCGACACCCTCTTTTTCGAGGAAACTCTTCGCAATTCTATGGTCTATCTCTCTATTTTCAATAGCCTTGTAAAAATTGATCAAATGCGGATTGGTATCTCCGAGCAAGGCCTTTTTAGGTCTAACATTAAAAGCCACAACCCCCGAACCCATAAACGGTTCCACCCAACGCCCGGCAAAATCTGAAGGTATAATGCTCTTTATCCACGGAACCAGCTTTGTTTTGATCCCTTGGCTTTTTATCGGCGGGACTATTATTCTGTTAAAACTCATTCTTGGTTATTCCTCGCCACAATAAGGGACGGATCGCCTCCACGATAGACCACAAATTCCTGAAGCGAATTTATTTTCTTGGTCTTACCGTCCGGCCCTTTTATCGTTATTTTCCCGAAGTTCATCCAATAATCGTCGAACCAATCTTCGCCGAGTTTAGCGAACATCCCGTTTCCGTTAAGAATATCCTCTATTCGGCTTATGCTACCAATGTTGGCAGTATTTCCTGAACCGCCTTTATCCCCGGCGATCTTCCATTTTTCCGCAACAAAGAACTGTATATTTGAAATCACGGAGGAAATAGACTGAAGGTCGTCGATAGGGTGCGTGTGTGTTTCGTCAACCGAGGCGTTTGTCGCGCGGTCGTATATTATTCCCAAACAGAAATGCCCGGAATAGCTACTATAGGGGAACTGGATGTTCTTTGTGCTTGTCCTATTCCTGAAGTATTCACCGTGAGAGCCGAGTGTAAAGCCGTTGCATAGCCACGGTTTCCCCGAGTTTCGATATGTAGTTTTAAAATCGACAGCAAACCGAACCGTTTCGTCTTTTTTCAATACAAAAGAAATGTCTGGGTAATAATTCTGATGTTCAGCTAATACTAATGCAAACCCATATTCCTCAGCGAAAGCCAAAATCCTTGGAAATAAATGGATTTCTAATATTTTGGAGATAACCTTTGTATCGCTTGAGATCGTATAAACGCTTCTATAAATATCGATAAAGCCTTTAATCGCCCATTCGCCATCTTTTGTGCTGACATATTCGGCTAGTGTAGCCACAAATTTTTTCAAAGCGCTTTCAAATCTCTTTTTATTCTTCATTAAACTCCAATTTATTTTCAAATCAAATATACACTATTTCAACCCACTCGCAATAACATTCGGGGCTTCGGAAATCGCCGTCGCCTTCGAGGTGCCGTATGCCTATTTCTTCGGCGCTGGGGGTTTTGTCGCCGTCTTTATCGCCGGTGTATTCGAGGTAAATCGCCTTTTCCTTGTCGTGCTTGCTGAAGAGGTCGGGCGTGTCGTTCTTGTAGCAGGTGGTTATGAGCTTTTTCTGGCCGAGGTGCTCGAAGTTATAGGCGAAATAGTAAAAGAAGTTGCTCATGCGCGGGTCGTCGCAGTTGCAGAAGACCGTTTTGCCCTTGAAATGCTCGGTGTAGTGCTTGAGTTCGTTCTCGATGTCTTGAAGCTGGGTATAGAACTTGTCCTTTTTGGCGTTTTTGGCTTTTATGAGGTCTTCGTTTGACATTAGCTATGTTCCTTTTTTTCTATGCAATTGGCCTTTACCAATATAATAAAACCTTCTTTTTCGGTCAACAATTATTCCTCCGGCAGTTCTCTAATCCCCGTGTCGATTTGCGAGGGTTTTCCCTTCTCTCATTTCCCTTCCACTATCTTAATCTCCTCGGCGGTGAGGCGGGGGTTTATATCGCACGCGCCTTTTCCGTTGTGAACATTAGCGTTGTCTGACGGGCGTTCTCGTAGCTCGAAGCGAGGCTAAGGTATTTTCTCGCTTGCGAGAGAACGCCGTGCATTTTCGCCAGCGTCGGAAAGTCGATTCGCCTCAAAATTTCGATACTGACAGGGCGTTTGGCATCGAAAAAAACCAGCGAACTTAGAAACTTAACACAGTCCTCCGAATTCAACTCGTTTTGCCAGAACTCGGCCTCCTCCTCCGAGCCGCAAGGGATGAAATAGCAGGTGTCGTCGAGCATAGTAGGTTTGCCCTCGACCGGCGGCACAATGACAAAATTTATTCGCTTATAAAGCCCGGAAATCGCTACTTTCCAAAGCGCGAAACTGTAATCACCGATTCCAAACACCGAGAAACGCGGCATGTTGCGATAAATCGAGCTTTTCCGGGCATCCAGAATATCGGCGTGCCTTTTTAAATAATCCCATGTTTTCGGCGCGATACATTCGATTTTCGCAGTATCCTGCCCGACCCTTCGTTGCGGAACGATCACATACCTGCGCGGTTTCGAGTGGCCGTTGCCCAAATCGGAAGATTTTAAAAGCGGATATACGAAATCGTTTTCCAGCTCGATAATTTCTCCGAGGCCGTTTTTGTATCCGCCTTCGACCGGCGTGAGTTCCATAATTCGGGCGGCGTCGTGTTTGATCCCTGAGCGCCAGTTGTATGTCGAATAACCGTCGAGGTCGGCGAACTTTCGATAGTCGTCGATGTTCGCTATTAAATTGCCGTTAATAATACCGAACCTGCTGATCGGCTTGGTGGCTTGAAGATTTCCATAGACAGCGGCGGTTTTATCGCTTTTTCCCGCCTTGCGGAGAACCAGTAAACAGGCATCGACCGCGACATTGAAGGATTTTTTCGCGTCTATTAGATAAAGACCTTCGTCGCTCAGGGATAAGCCGAGGTTCCATAAATGGACGAGGACGCGCCGCGCGGTGGCCGACTTGCAGAGCATCGCAAGAACACCGTCGGAGGGCATATTCTCGAAAAGACGAATTATAATCCACTCTGCAATATCGAAATTCGCTTTGCCTGTCTTGGCGTCGAAACCACGCAAGCCCTGAAAATTGGATTTTTCCGGCAGGTTATCGCTATCCAAAGAACCAAGCATCGAGTTCGTAACCCAAGGCGGATTTCCTATTATCAATGTATAACCGCCATTTTTTGTCGGATAGAATCGAGATATTTCGTTTGTTAGTATATCCCGTTCTTCTATCTTGACATTGTCAATACCCAAGAATCGTTTCTTTGCATTTGCGCAATAAACGGGATTGATTTCGTAGCCTGTGTAATTCGCCTTATCACCCCAAACGCCCAAAGCCGCTTCGATAAATCTCCCGAGGCCGCTGGTCGGTTCGATTACAGAATCCGGGGTTCCATATTTTTCTGAAACCAGCGAGACTACTTCTCCAGCAAGTCCCAACGGTGTTTGAAAATCCCCGAATTCCTTTTCTTTAATCATTTACAATACCCTATCTATTCCTGTAACACTGCCAGCTTCTTGAATAACTTTATTATATTGAAGCCTCCATTGAAGTGCATTAGAAATTGTTAAATATCCGATCGTCGGTGGATTAGAGAATACTTCTTCTGCAAGTTCCTGCGCTGTTATTTCATCCACCGGCAATCTTCGTTCTTCAAAGAAAGCTATAAGGTCGTCGATGTTTCCGTTATTCTCTAATATTTTTTGAATTCCGGTTGTTGTTTGAAAATCCCCAGTTCTATCGCTTTCAATAAAAATTGTGTGTTTTATGTCCAATCGACCGGTTCGAGTTTTTTGATCGTCGATTTTGTTATAAACGAATATAAGCAAAGAATACCCAAGTCCATATATCTTTTGTCTTGCGGCCCTATATGGACAAGAAGACTGAGGTTGTTTTATACTTGTTGTTTTCATATCCACGTGCAAATCAGGTAAGTCTATCCCCTTGGCGGATGAGCCTTTTTCATATTTATATATAGTATCTAAATATTCCTCGAATTTATGTTCTAAATATGTTCCGACTGCTTTGCCATCGGTAACGCCAAATAGAGCAGGTTCATTATGGGTGGACTCTGCAGTTGCAAAAACTTTAGCTTCGTTTTTAAGAAGTGCGATTGTGAGTTTCTTTTTACTTGGCATTCGATCTCCATTTCAAAAATTTGTCTTACACAATATAAATCGCGTTTCGGGGGTGCGCAAGAAAAATTGCGGCCTATTTGCGCTACGCTCCCAAAAATTACCCGATTTCTAGCCACCCATGCCGCTTGTCCTTCACGAAGGGTTTGCGCACCAGTTCGAGGGCTTTATTATTGCAACGGAACATCGCCGAAATGTCACCTAGCATATTCTCGCGGAACCGGCGCGCCTCCGCCCCGCGAATTATCGCCTCGGGCGTGAGGTCAACCGTAACGTTCGTTTCGGCTCCGCTCAACGACCGGTTTTTCCGGCTCCCGTTCGAGTTCGAGGGCCGGTCCCCGAACGGAGTCGAGGGGGGGTCGCGTAGGATCAATGTCGAGCCGGTTTTTGCCAGCGAGATTCCGCAGGCGCACCGCACCGAGATCGTCCCGCTTTTCGGCTGTATGCAAACCGTCTGCTCCTTGCCGTCCTCGGTCTGCGATTTTGCAGTCCCCACCGTGCCGGTGGTTCCTTTCGCTTCGAACACTCCAAACGAACCGTCGGCAAAAAGGCACACGAAATCCGGCATTCGCGAGCCAACCTGTTCCACCTCCCACTGCAAAAGCGCATCCGAGGTGTCGCACCACGCCTCGCAATGGAAAAGCTCCTCCATCGCCCACGCGGTCGCCCCCATCCCGAACTCATCGGCGAGGTTGGCTTTTTTGTGCGGGTCGATTTCGGTGAATTCGAGCTTGAGGTCGGATTCGTCGGAGAAGCAGAAACCGTATTTCCAAAACGGATACAGCGATAGCAGGTCGAGCGGCCCGGCTTGTTCCACCGCACAGGCCTCGCCGATGGTTCGGCATAGGTGCAGAGGCAAAATATTCCTCTTGAACTTAGCCCCGAAAGGCGATCCGCTTGGCCAGTCCAGCCCTTCAATAATTATCCAGTGGTTTATCCCGAGGTTTGCAAACATCGCGGAGAATGCCGAGAACTCCGGTTCGGTCAAGTCGATTATTACCTGATTGTTTTCTACGATAATGTTCATAATTAGAAATCCTTTTTAAAATCCTAATGTCTAAGCTCGAATGTCTAAGCAAATCCTAATGCCTAAAACCCTAAAAGCCCTCGGCTATGGACTTCTTTGGTCATTAGGATTTAGGGCTTGGTTAGGCATTCTGATTTCATCATTAGTCATTAACTCGATGTTCGAGTTCAAAAATACCCGCTCATTCTCTATGATAATATCCATAGCACTTACAAGAAAACATGACGATAGCTTCCTGTCAAGAAAAAAATGTAATTGTTGAAAGTTTTTTACGGGCGAACAGGGCGGCCGCGCCCGAGGGCTGAGTAAGCGAAGCCGTATCGAAGCCCCGCTATAAAAACGGGAAGGGACAAGCCCTTCCCCTACGGAATTTTGTGCGGCGGCTAATTGGCGATTACATCACGCCATCATGTAATGCCCATAACCTATAACCAATAACCCAGAACCTAAAAAACGGGCGGGTCTAAGACCGCGCCCCTACAGGAATTTGGCACAAAAAAGAAGCGCACAGCCGAGCGTCCCTACAGAGTGGTTTCCCGCTTTCGCGGGAATGACATGAACATGATTTGGCGATTACATCACGCCTTCGTGTAATGCCTTTTACCCTTCACCCTTTACTCTTTACCTTTTCATATAACCTAAAACCCATATTGACATTCGCTTAAGAACACTTATATTGAAGCGTTTCCCGAAAAAACAAAGAGGTTTGATATGGAAAAAAGGTTCTACATTCGCGACGCGAAAGACTACGCAGGCCAAGAGGTCTCTGTCCGCGGTTGGGTTTACAGCACCCGCGGGCACGGCAAGGTGAAGTTCGTCGTTGCGCGCGACGGCACCGGCATGATTCAGTGTGTTATGGTCAAGGGCGAAACGCCGGACTCGGCTTTCGAGGCTTTCGACAAGCTTACGCAGGAGTCCTCGATCATAATCACCGGCACGATTCGCGAGGAGCCTCGCGCTGTCGGCGGCTTCGAGATGGGCGTCCGCGATCTTGAGATTTTACAGATCGCCGAGGATTACCCGATTCAGCCGAAGGAGCACGGCTCGGAGTTTCTGCTGGATAATCGCCATCTTTGGCTGAGAAGCAGTCGCCAATGGGCGATCATCAAGGTCAGAAACGCGCTGGTTTTAGCCCTGCGCAATTTTCTGAACGAGCGCGGTTTCACGCTCATCGACACACCGATTCTGACCGGCTCGATCGGCGAGGAGGGCCAAACGCTTTTCGAGACGAAGTATTTCGACCTCGGCAAGGCCTATCTCGCGCAGACCGGCCAGCTATACCTCGAAGCGGCGATGTTCGCGCACAACCTCGTTTACGATTTCGGCCCGACATTCCGCGCGGAGAAATCCAAGACGCGCCGTCATCTTACCGAATTCTGGATGGTCGATGTCGAGGAGGCCTTTTACGACAGCAACGACAACATGGACCTTCAGGAGGACTTCATCCGCGCGATCATCTCGCGGACAGTCGAGGCCTGCCGGCCGGAGCTCGAGCTTTTGGAGCGCGATATCGATAAACTGCTTGCCTCGATTGACCCGGCCAAGCCTTTCGGACGAATCTCCTACGACGAAGCGGTGGAACTGCTTCGCTCGAAGGGCCATGAGATCGCTTGGGGCGACGATATCGGCGGCGCGGCGGAGACAGTCATCTCCGAAAATTTCGCGACGCCCGTGTTTATCTACGATTATCCTAAGAAAATCAAGGCGTTCTATATGAAACAGCATCCCGAGCGCCCCGAACTCGTTAAATGCTCCGACCTGATCGCGCCGGACGGTTACGGCGAGATTATCGGCGGAAGCCAGCGCGAAGAGGATATCGACAAGCTCGTCGCGCGAATCCGCGAGGAGGGGCTCCCCGAGAAAGCCTACAGCTGGTATCTCGATTTACGCCGTTACGGCTCCGTGCCTCATTCGGGCTTCGGCCTCGGAATCGAGCGGACAGTGGCGTGGATATGCGGAATCAACCATATTCGGGAGGCTATCCCCTTCCCGAGAATGATTTATAGATTGAACCCATAGTATGGAGAAACCTATGAAAAGAATACATGTCTTAGCATGTCTTTGTGTTGTTTTCATGCTGATATTTCTCGCCTGCTCTAAGGCCAAATCGGATGCTGGGGGCGTCGAGCAGAAGACCGAGGAACAGGCTGAGATGCCGAAGGATATCCCACTCCTGACAAACGAGCGAATCGACGAGTTTGTCAAGATGTATCCGGTTGTTTTCGAGAAGATGACCGCGCGGAAGGACGCGCTCTTAAAGTATCGCCACGACAACCCTGTCGAGAGCGCGGAGGGCGCTAAGGCGGTCGAGGAGCTTAAGGCCGAATTGGCCGCGCTCGGGATCGATATGGATCAGTTCAATATCATCTACCAGAAAATCCTTTACTCGACGTATTACCTCAACCAGAAGCAACGCGCCGAGGGGATCTCAACCGAGCAGATCGATATCAAGATCGCCGAACTGAAGTCCAAGGCCGCCGAACCCGAAACCGACGAGGAGCTGAAGACCCAACTGGCACAGGCGATCTCCGAGCTCGAGGCCGCGAAGATGCTGAAAACGCAACTGCCCGCCGGCCTGACCGAGGCGGAAATTAAGCTTGTCGAAGCGAGATTCACTGAGATTCAGACTGTGATCATGCAACAAATCGATAAGGTCCGTGGCGACGAGGTGGAAACCGAAGCTTCTACAAAGCAACAAGTTACGACGAACACTAAATAGTCTCATGGAGCCGGCCTCCCTCGATTCGATCGTCCTGAAACGGGTAAAATTCGGCGATACGAGCATCATCGCGACGCTCTTCACTCGCGAGCAGGGCAAAATCAGCGTTATCGCAAAGGGCGCGCGGGCCTTCAAATCGAACCGCGGACTGGCCGCCGCGCTCGAGCCGCTCAACCGAATCGAAGCCGTTGTTCTATCGAAATCTACACGAGACATTCAAATCCTGTCCTCCGCGGAGATTATCGAGGATTTCTATTCTATCAAACAAGATTACGATCGTATGGAGGCCGCCACTCGAATCGCGCTTCACCTCGACCGAAACCTCTTCGAGAAGGATATCTCCGCTTCGATTTGGGCGGATTTGCTGTCCGCTTTGGAAAATATCTCAACCTGCGAGGTCGAAAGCATTCGCTCCGTAGAACTCAAGTTCCGCGCCGACCTGCTTGCTTCGAGCGGCTTCGCGCCATTTATCCAAGCCTGCTCGATTTGCGGCAAGACCGATTTTCAAGCAGGCTTCTTCTCCGCCTCGCACGGCGGGTTGTTATGCCCCGAATGCGCTTCCGGCGGGATCGCTCTCGACCAGCGGGACATAGAGGTCCTGAATCGTCTGTTTCAAAAGCCCCCCCCTGTCGGTTTTTATGCGATACCCAATGACAAGATCAATAAAATCGAGGCAATTCTCAAACATCACGCGGAATTTCACACTGGGAAGTAGGATTATAAAATACTAAATTACAAGCGGAAGAAATCAATTATTGACAAAACGATTACAATCGATATAATAATCGCCTGTGTCGGGAAATAGGATGTCGGTCGTTCTTTATATACTACTCGCATTGGTAGCTCTTTTTATTATCTTGATATCTATCATTACATTTTCGCCTCTTAGATTATACGCGACATTAAATAATGATGGGTATCTCATTGAAATAAAATATATTGGATATTGGCGGAATATCACAAAGGGGCAACGAAGAAGCGGTTTCCTGTGGTTCGAGTTCAAGCGGAACGAACCTCAAGTTGTTGATAAAAAACAAGATAAGGTCGCGCCCGAATCGAAGGGTGAAAAGAAATCGACACCGCCTCTTAAGTGGTGGTTTGGAAAGAGACAACTTTTCACGAAGTGCATATCAATCTCAGCGAGGTTGATTTACGAGGTTCTTTCGAGTTTTAATTTCAAAATCGAGACTGCAAACCTATGTATCTGCGGCGACGAAGACCCTGCGCTCGCTGGCATGCTTTATGGTTGGTTATGTTCATTAAAAGCAACTGTTAAATACCTCGATAGGCTCGAAATCGGGTATAATTTCTCTCCGAATGCCGAGTGGAAATTCGATTTGCATTTTATGTTTAAGAATTGTATATTTAAATTGATTTTAGCCCCGCTCGCGAAGGCGTTGTGGCGTTTGCCGAAGCTCGAGATATATCGAGCGTATTGCGAATATAAAAAGTTTCAGCCGGCTTAGTCCGGCGATGTTCCCAAAAGGAGGAAGCATGCTTGCTGAAGAAGTATTGCAGGTGATTTTGAAGAATGTCGAGACGGTCGCGAAGGCCAAAACGATCATCGGCGACCCGATCGAGTTGGGTGGAAATACGGTAGTTCCGATCTGCAAGGTCAGCGTCGGCTTCGGCGCCGGCGGCTCGGAGATGAAGGGCGACAAAGGCGAGAATTCCGGCGGGGGCGGTGGCGGCGGCTTCACAGTCGAGCCTATCGCTTTCCTCGTCATTCATGATAATGAGGTTAATCTTCTGCCGGTTAAACCGGATAAAATTGGTAATTTCGCGAAGGCTATTCCGCTGACCGTCGAGAAACTCGGCGAGATCGCGGGAAAGGCCATGAATGCAAAACAAAAGAAAAACGAAGAATAAGGAGAATCAGTGCCCAACACACAAGTTGACAAATCCGCGGAAAAACGCGTCAGGCAAGACAAGAGAAAACGAGCGCATAACCGTCTAATGAGAGGCTATGTCCGCGATATGATGCGGCAAGTTCGCTCTATCTCGGAGGAAGGTCCGGCCGTCGAGGCTTTGCCCCACGCCTATAGCGTTTTGGATAAGGCCGCCAAAAAGGGCGGTATTCATAAGAAAACAAGCGCGAGGCTCAAGTCGAGAATAGCTGTCAGAGCCAATAGGCTCGGGGGTTCCGCCGAATAGCTAAATCCCCTTTGGGTAAAGGCCTTTCGCGACCTTCCAAAAGAGCTTGCGTTCGCGGATTATCGATTTGATAGCCCCCGGGATATCTATACTTTCGAATACTCCGTGGCCGAAACGGTCTTCGATGACCCTGCAGATTGCCTCGAGATCGTCGTCATCCAAGGCGGCGAAGATAGTCTTTGCCTTCCAATAGAAGGCAAATTGCCTGCCTTTTAGTTTATCCCAAAGGTCGGTGAAACGGCTCAGAAAGATCTCCGTTTTTTCGGGTGTGCCTGCCCTGACCGCTTCCGAGGCGAGTTGGCCGGCGATCCGCCCAGAAAGGAGCGCGGAGGCAATCCCGCCTCCGGAGACAGGGTCGGATAGGCGGCCCGCATCGCCGATGAATAGGACATTCCGATAGACTATCTTGCTGAACCGCTTCGCCGTCGGGACATTCCCGCTGGCCACCTCGATAATCTCGCCCTCGCCGGCAAACCTGCGCTCGACAAAGCGTTCGAGCAAATCCCACGAGCTTTCGCCGGAACCGATCGAGGGGTTCAGCCCGAGGCCGACATTGGCAAAGGCCTCGCCCTTCGGGAAAACCCATGCATAACCGCCCGGCGCGAGGTTTCGGCCGATATGAAACTCCGGAAACCCCGGGCGAACCTCGACACCGCTCATAACTACTTGCGATGCGACATGAATCTGATCAGTCGCGAGATGCTCTTTCGGAAAAAGCCGCGACAGCATTCCGGACTCGACGCCGTCGGCGCAGATAATAGCTTTGCACAAAATTTCGTAGCTTTGGCCGCGGCAAAGCATAGTGACACCGACGATGTGGTCGTCGGTCTTGATGAAATCTATGGCCTCGGCCGCGATCAAGGTTCTCGCGCCGGCCTTCGCGGCCATTGAGAAAAGATCGCGGTCGAAAACGCGCCTTTCGAGTATATATCCGGCCTTTGGGTGCTGAACAGTGGTTTTTCTGCCCTCGGGAGAAACGAGAATAGCGCCGATTATCGGGGCGGCAATCCATTTTTCGCGAATCTCGGGGATGACATCGGCGAGGCCGGAATGGCTGACTCCCTCGGCGCAAAGCTGTGGGGTTCCGACTATCGGGCGCTTCTCCACAAGCAAAACCTTTGCGCCTTGCTCGGCGGCGAAGCGCGCGGCGGTCGATCCTGCGGGGCCTCCCCCGACCACAACGATATCGTATTCCGAGTCGGGCGGGCGAAACCACCGTTGGATGGGCTTCTGCCGGTCGCCCTTTTCCTCGGGAAAATGAAGCGCGCCGTGCGGGCAGAATGGGATACATTTGCCGCAACCGACACAGCTCTCGGCGATAACGGCCCTATTGTTTACTATGATATGGATCGATCCTACGGGACAAGCGGGGACGCATCCGCCGCAAGCACAACAGCTTTGGGCATCTACCGCGATCAACGCGCCGACTCCACAAAGGCCGCTATTCGGCGCGTATCGCCGGCGAAGACAAGATAATCGTCTTTTGCAATCTTGAAATCCGTCTCCTCGGGAAGCGCCATCTTAACGAAGCCTTGTTTTACATAGCGCCGCGCCACGAAAAGCAGGTTGAAACCCTTGCCGGAGACATCCAGTTCACCGATGGATTTGTCGATGAAACCCTCCGGCGCAAGGACTCTGATTATCGAGAAATTGAAGGAAAGGTCGATCTGCTCTGAATCCGACAAAATAAGCTCTTCGGCTAAGTGGTGCCCCATCTCGTCCTCCGGTGTGACGACGAGATCGACTCCGATCTTGTTCAATATCCGCGCCTGTTTTGGGTTCGAGGCGCGCGCCACGACGAAGGGGATTCCGAACTGGCGCATATAAAGGCAAACTAAGAGGACAGACGAAAAATTATCGCCGATCGCGACAACACCGGCAGAATAGCCCTGCCCCTCAAGTTTTGCCCCGAGGGCTTCCTTGTCGATAGCATCCATGACGAGCGTCTCCGCGACGAGGCTGGTCAGGGTATGAAGCCTTTTTTCGTCGGTGTCGATAACCGTCACATGAGAGCCCAACTCCGAAAGGCGGTTCGCGGTGGCATAACCGAACCTGCCTGCACCTATAATAATTATTTTTTTCATCTTTCTCCCATTCAGTGAGGCCTTTATCCGATCATCATGCTCTCTTCGAGATTCTCCATTCGCTGAGCTTTGTTGTGCCTCGATACAGAGAACAGGAAAGTCAACGGGCCAACCCTTCCTAAAAGCATAATTAATATTAGGATAGCCTTGCTCGCAGTTGAAAGTGAGAAGGTCGGACCAGTGGATAAACCCACAGTTCCGAAAGCGCTGACTACCTCGAAGAAGATATCGATAAATCTCCATTCGGGGTGGCTCTTAAGCTCGATAGTGCAGATCAGAAATGTGCCCACTGCGACAACCGTGCCGGCAAGAACAATGATCATTGCCGCGGAGCTAATAATATCCTTCGGAAGGTTGCGGTTGAAGAAGTTCGCTCGATCCTGACCGCGAAGCTTGCTTCGAATCGCGCCGAATATCACCGCTATCGTAGTCGTTTTGATTCCACCGCCCGTCGATCCCGGCGAGGCACCGATGAACATCAAGATGATAAGCGCAAAAAGCGCTCCCGGGGCAAAGGCCGCGATATCGACGGTATTGAATCCTGCGGTTCTGGCCGTCACGGACTGGAAAAAGGCGGCTAAAAGATTCTCCTGCCATGTCCCGCGGCTCATAAGATAGGTGCGATCCGCGACGAGGAGCAGTATCATTCCGAAGCCGATCAGAAAGAATGTAGTCGTGACGACTACCTTCGTTTGAAGCTGGAAATGCGGTATCTTGCGGGTTTTAAATTTCAAGGGGCTGAGGATATATCTGCCGATATCGGTCAAGACGACAAAACCTAAGCCGCCAAGAATAATCAGGCCGGCAAAGGTCAGCGACATCCTCCAATCCGACATAAAACGAGCTATATTGTCGTTCCAAAGCGAAAAACCGGCGTTGCAGAAAGCGCTAACCGAGTGGAAGATCGACCACCACAAACGCGAATCCATCGCCGATTCATAGGGGCCGCCGAAGATATACAGCAAAAAAGCGCCAACCGCCTCGGTAAAGAGGGTAATCCCGACAATCGCCGCTAATAGAGACTTTATCCTACCGAAAACATTGACATTAAGGACATCGCCAAGAAGCATTTTCTCACGAAGCCCGAATTCATTGCGGAAAACCAGCGCGAAAAATGTGGCGAAGGTCATAAGGCCGAGCCCACCGAACTGGATCAAGGTTAAAATCACCGTTTGGCCGAAGCGCGTGAAAAGCTCGCCGGTCGGCACAACTATCAGGCCGGTAACACAGGTCGCCGAGGTCGCGGTGAATAGGGCGTCGATTAGCTTGATCCCTCCAACTCGCGTCGCCCCCGGAAGCAGAAGGAGAACGGCACCGCTGAGTATCAATATTAAAAAGCTTACAACAAAAATTGTCGCCGGCGGAAGAGGTAGCCGCGCCAGCTTGGAGTTCAACCGACCGAGCTCGGCCACAAGCTCGACAAGGATAAATATCTGCATTAGAACGATATATATCTTCGTGAGTCCGATCAGCGAGAGCTGATTTAGCAGATACCGATAGCTCGCATCGGTGAGAACCAGTTGAACGATGAAGATTTGGGATACAAAAAGCCCGATCAGGGCATATTGAAATGGATGGTCCTTGATGTATTTCCAGCGGTTCGGGGCGAGAAACACGCGGAAAACCGAGTTCCCGACGAAACAGACGATGATGAAAACATCGACTGCACCGAAAAACGGCCGCCAATGCGGGCCGAGCCCACCCTTGCCGATAAGTGAGACTACCGCCAAAAAGGCGATGAACATCATGAAGATGTCCAAGCCCTTCTCGATCTCTTTTCGTCGTTGCGATGCGCTCAAGTCTCAGCCTCGATGGTTCGCGCTAAATTAGCGTTTGTTCGCATATATATGACGAGCACCCTCGACTTATCCGCAGAAACCTCAAGAGTCCCCGCCTTTGGAATTCTCCGCCAACCGTTGAAGTAGCTCTTTATTCTCGTTCCTAAGTTGCCGGAGTTCCTGCGCCATTTTCTCGCGAGTCCCCGCCTTGATCTTGGAGAGGGTTTGCACGATAATGCCTATTCCGGCAACGCCAAAACCCGCGAGCGCGACGATAGTAGTCGCATTGAGACATCTGCATTGAAGCAGAAGAAGAGCAAGTATGATATCGAGCACAATTATAAAGAAAGCCCAAGAAAGCATAAAGCCCTCCCCCTAAATATCGAGCCCTTTGTCCCTTCGCCAATCTTCGGTGTAGCGCGCAACAGTCTGTGCGATCTCGTCGATCCCGATGCGAACCTGCACCATAGTATCCCGTTCGCGGATTGTCACCGTTCCATCCTCGATGGTTTGGCCGTCTATCGTCACGCAGAAAGGCGTTCCAGCCTCGTCCTGACGGCGATAGCGCCTACCTATCGATCCGCCGTCGTCGTAGAAGACCATGAAATTCCTCCGAAGCTCGGTCTCGATCTCCCTCGCAATCTCGGGCATGCCATCCCGATTGACCAGCGGGAAGATACCGACCTTGATCGGCGCCAACCGAGGATGAAGTTTCAAGACAACCCTCGTTTGCTTGGGGTCGTCCTTGTCGATCTCCTCCTGATAGCCATCGACTAAGAGCGCGAGCAGGCAACGGTCAATCCCGCCGGAGGTTTCAATAATATAAGGAATAAACCGCTCGTTTTTCTCCTGATCGAAATACTCGAAGCTTTTACCGGAGAATTCCTGATGGCGTGTAAGGTCGAAATCGCCGCGATTATGGATCCCCTCGAGCTCGCTCCTGCCGAAGGGGAAGTCGTATTCGATATCCACCGCGGAACGGGCGTAATGCGCGAGCTTCTCGTGATCGTGGAAATGGAGGTTCTCCATCGAGAACCCAAGCTCGCGATACCAGTTTTGCCTCTGCTCTTTCCAATAAGCAAACCATTTATCCGCCTCGCTCGGATGGACGAAATACTGCATCTCCATCTGCTCGAACTCGCGCGTGCGGAAGGTGAAATTGCCGGGTGTGATCTCATTTCTAAACGCCTTCCCGATCTGCGCGATGCCGAACGGCACCTTCTGCCGCGCCGGAGTGCGGACATTCTCGAAGTTGACATAGATGCCCTGCGCCGTCTCGGGGCGAAGGTATGCGATATTCTCCTCGGAAAGCACCGGCCCCATATAGGTTTGGAACATGAGATGGAACAGCTTCGGCTCGGTGAAGCTATTCTTCGCCCCGCAAACAGGGCACTGTTCTTTCGAGGTCAAATCGTCTGCCTTGAAGCGGCGATGACATTCGCGGCATTCGATAAGCGGATCGACAAATTCGTCTATATGGCCGCTGGCCTGCCAAACCTTGGGGTGCATAATGATCGCGGCGTCGAGGCCCTCGATATCCGAGCGAAGCTGAACCATGGAGCGCCACCATATATCCTTCAGATTGCGCTTCAGCTCGACACCGAGCGGGCCGTAGTCGTAGGTGCTGGCCACGCCGCCGTAAACCTCGCTGGATTGAAAAATGAACCCGCGCCGCTTGCACAGCGCGACTATCTCGTTCATTATCTTGTTATCATTCTTGGCCATACATACTCCATTTGAATATCGGTTAATTTTTCAATATATGCTCAACTCCGCTAAAATCAAATCAAATATTTTCGACATATTTTAAAAATATGACCGCATGGTCATTTTTCTATTGAAATTACATTTTGTTTACATATCTTGAAATATGTTTTCGCTTTATTATAATAAGCAGATTATTCAACAACGATAAGGAGAATCGATGAAAAGACTTTTCGCACTCGCAATCACGATAGCTATCCTTGCCTTTCCGCTTTTCGGGGCCGGCAAGGTTTTCACCTTTTCACAGGAACCGGAAATCTTCCGAACCCGCTCTGCAAGCGATATGATCAAATACCCGCCGGTTCGTATGTGGACCCTCGACAACGGCCTTGTCGTCCTGTTTTGGGAAAATCACCTTACGCCGGTGGTCAGCCTCCGCGTCGGCGTGAAGACCGGAAGCCAGTATGAGGGCAAATTCCTCGGGGCCGGGATTAGCCACAACCTCGAACATGTGGTCGCCGGCGGAACAACCTCACAAAGGACCGAAACCGAATGCAATGACTACTTAGCCGGTATCGGCGCGACCTCGAACGCCTACACAAGTTACGCGATTACCTGTTATTATATAACCGGCCCCAGCAGAGAATTCCCCGGACAGCTACAAACCCTCGCCGACTGGGTCTCGGAGTGCGCCTTCGACGAGAAAGAGCTTGCCCGCGAAAAGGGCGTGATTACGCAGGAGATTTACAAAGGCCTCGAAGAGCCTCCGCGCGTGATGTCCGACCTTCTCTATCGAACCGCCTTTCAAATCCACCCCGTCAGATACCCGATCATCGGATACATCGAGAATTTCCTCGATATCTCGCGCGAAGACCTGATCGAATATTACAACTCAAATTACTCTCCAGATAACTCCGTCCTCGCAATCGCCGGGGATATTAGTTTCGAGGAGGCTCGCGCTTATGTTGACAGCGCGTTCGGCGGATGGGAACGCAAAGTTCATACACTACCGGTGATTCCGGAAGAGCCGCCTCAGATGTCCGCCCGTTACGCCGAGGCCGAGGCTTCGGTTCAAACCTCCAATATGCGCATAGCTTGGCGCGGCGCGGAAAGAGGCACCGACGAGGCCTACGCCCTCGACCTTTTAACCGATGTCCTCGCCGGCGGCGGAACAAGCAGGCTCTATAAGCGCTTGATCATCGAGGAAAAGCTCTGCACATCGATCAACGCCGTTCACTACAACCCCTCCTCACAACCACCGCTTTTTATGATCATTGTCGATAATTTCGAGTATCCGAACCGCGACAGAATCCTTAATATCATTGACGAAGAGGTTCAAAAGGTTAGATCTAAGGGCATCGAGAAGGGCGAACTCGAACGCCAAAAGAAACTGCTCGTGAAAAGTCTGATGTTCGAGAACGAAACCGTCGATGACCAGACAAGCTCCATGATGTTCAACCAAATGACCTACAACCGCCCGACCGCGCTCGATTTCCTCGTTCCGCGCTATATGGATATCCAACTCGACGATATCAGGCTCGCCGCAGAGGAGTTTCTCGTCCCGTGGACGATGAATGTCGTTGTCGTTAAACCAAAATCGGAGGGCGTCGAGCAAGAATTCGCGGTGAAGGGCGTCGGGAAGATCGACTTCGAGAAGCGAGTCCTGAAAAACGGCCTCACTGTAGTTGCCGCGGAGAACAACAGTGTCCCCCATTTCGACATCAAGATATTCTTCAACGCCGGCCTTCGTTATGAAACCGCCGACAAGATTGGAATCACGAATCTGCTCGCGGACTATTTCCTCGAAGGGGTCAAGGGCTTCCCGACACGCGAAAAACTCAGCGAGTATATCGAATGGAACGGCTACGATGTCGAAACCGGCGGGGGAAACAACTCGATATCGCTCGAAGGCACCTTTCTGCCGATGGACCTTCAGGCCGGAATGGAACTGCTCGCGAAGATCGCCTTCGAACCGACCTTCCCCAAGGAATCCCTGCCGCGCCTAAAAGAGCGTAAGTTTAGAAACCTCCAAGCCGAGGCCGACGATTGGTCGAGCGACGCCTTTTACTATTTCCGCAAGGTCTTTTTCCAAGACCATCCCTACTCGAACAACCCCTCGGGAACCTTCGAGACCCTCGAATCGATTACCCGACAGGATATAATCGATTTTCACAGGGCTTATATTCAGCCCTCCAATTGCGTGATTGGCGTCTCCGGGCCGATGCCCACAGAGCAGATCTTCGAGATCGTCGAGAAATACTTCGGAAAGCGGCCCTCGAGCGAGGTCAAATTCCAAAAACCTGCCCCGATCGCCGCCAGAACCGCGCCGGAAACCCATATCAAAGAGACCACTCGCGGACAGGTGACGCTCATAATCGGCTATCCCGCGCCGAGTATCTACGAGGAGGAACGCTACGCCCTCGCCGTTATGCAGGGCTTTCTGTCCGGCATGAAGGGGCGTCTCCACGAAGAGCTTCGCGGGGTCCGCGACCTTGTTTATTTGGTTTTCGGGAGCAATTTCCTCGGCCCCGAGGGTGGGACATTCTATGTCATGACTCAAACAAGCCCCGATAACTACGATTCGGTCAAGGCCGTAATACTCCACGAGATTGAGCGCGTGAAATCCGGCGATTTCGACGCCCCCGAGCTCGAACGCGCCCGCGCGGCGATCCGCGAGGGCTTCTATCGCGGACGGCAGGAACAGGAGAACCATGTCTTCTCCGCCGCTCTCGACGAGCTTTACGGTCTCGGCTTCGAATATGACTATCAATACTTAGAGAATATCGACAAGGTGACGAAAGAGGAGATAGTCGCCTTCGCGAATAAGTTCTTGAACAACCCGGTAACCGTCCTCCTCGCGCCGGAGGGCTGGCCGGAGCAAGCGAAGTAAGCGCCGAGCCACCAAAAAAAGTTAAAAATGTGTTCTTCAATCGATAAGAACAAACAGGTCGATCTCCCCCTTTGGGGTTGGAAACTCATCATAATGGCCGGGATATACACAATCTCGGCCACTCTATATTTCCTGATCAACCAATATCACGCCGGAAAACCGGGGACGATATTGCTCACTCCCATCGATGAGCTTGTCCCCTTCGACCCGCGCTGGGTATGGCTTTATTACCTTTATTATCCGATAATCGCCTTCCCGATTCTGATCGTGAAATCCAGAGAGGAGCTTGTCCGCGGCGCCACAGCCTTCGTGATTAGCGGCCTCGTCACCTCGGCTTTCTTTCTTCTTTGGCGAACACAGATGATTCGCCCAGAGATCACCGAAACGGATTTCGCCTCGCGCTTGCTTCTGAAGATCTACTGCAAAGACAACCCCTACAATTGCTTCCCGAGCCAACATGTCACCTACAGCTGGACCGCGGCCTTGATCACTTTTCGATATAAGAAGGCCCTCGGCGCAATCGGTCTGCTCATCGCCTTCGCTATCTCGCTCTCGACTATGTTCGTTAAACAGCACTGGTTTCTCGATCTCCCCTCCGGTGTGGCGGTCGCGATAATCGCCTGCTATATCGCCTATAAGTCGCCGCTTGTGGACAAGATGGTTCGAGAGTTGAGATAAAACTCGCCAGTCTCGTGTTGACATCGGCTCGCTAAGAGTGTATTTTATTGCGATGGCAAAGCCCAATAGAAAACGATCGAAACTCTCCGGTGCCTTCGGCCTTTTAAGGCCGTTGAACACCCTCTTTGCGATGATTTGCGTCTATATCGGCCTCGTGTTCAATGGAGACCTCGAGCGATATTGGCCGCTTGCCATCGCGATAACGGCCTTTATCTTCTCCGGCGGAAACGCCCTCAACGACGCCCTCGATTCGGAGATCGACAGAAAAGCCCACCCCTCGCGGCCGATACCCTCCGGCTCGATCCCGAGACGAACCGCGCTGAAGATCGGTATTGTCCTTTTCTCGCTCGGTATCTCGCTTTCGATCTGCGCAATACTCCTCGGCTTCGCCGTTCCCGGGACGATTGCGATAGCCTGTGCGGCAACACTCTTATTGTATAACATGCTTTTGAAGAGGACGCCACTCGCGGGTAATCTGTCCATAGGATTGCTCGGTGGCGCAGTTTTCATATTTGCCGGATCGTTCGCCGCAATCGATGCGAAACATATCTTCGCCGCGGCATTCGCCTTCCTGTTTCACTCCTCGCGGGAAATCGTCAAAGACATCGCCGACCTCGAGACCGAGGAGGCTATGCAAATAAGAACCTTGCCGGTTGTGATCGGCCCGAAACGATCGGCGATATTCGCCTCGATATTTCTGCTCGCGATCGTGCCCATAACGTTGCTTGCCTACTTCACCGGCGTCTTTTCCCTTTGGTTCTTGGGTTCTGTTCTCCTCTTCGCTGACCTACCGATAATCCTTTTCGCTTGGATGCTCCCACAAAGCATCACCTCGAGACGGGCGACAAAGATCGCCTCCGACCTCAAGTGGATCATGGCGGGCGGCCTGTTCGCCCTGTATTTGGGGGGTATCACGGCATGATCGCTCTGATTCAACGGGTAGCTCAAGCCTCTGTTTCGGTGGATGCTCGCGAAATCTCGCGAATCGGGCGAGGTTTGCTCATTCTTCTCGGTGTTTTCACGAACGACACTAAAGACGATGCCAATTTTTTGGCGGAAAAGGCGGTGAATCTCCGCATCTTCGACGACGATTGCGGCGTTATGAACCTGTCGCTTCTCGAAACCGGCGGCGAGGCCCTTTGTGTCAGCCAGTTCACGCTCTGCGCCAACACCCGTAAAGGCCGGAGGCCCAGCTTTTCTAATGCCATGAAACCCGACGAGGCGGAGAAGCTCTACAATGCCTTCTGCGACGAGGTCGAGAAGCACGGCATTCGAACCGCAAGAGGCCTTTTCGGCGCCACGATGGCCGTGGAGCTTATCAACGACGGGCCTGTGACAGTAATTTTAAACTCGCGCGAAACAAGGCGACTTAACGATCGCGATCTCGCGCCGATAGGTGGCCGATGAAGCCGATCTTTTTAGCCTCCGAATCCCCGAGGCGCAGTGAGCTACTCGCTCGCGTCGGAATCCCCTTCGAGAAGGTCCCCCGAAGAAAAATAGCCATAAAGCCGCGCTTCGATTCAAATCGGCCGGAGCTTTTCGCAATCGAACTCGCCGCGCAAAAGGCCAAAAGCGCATTACCGCCGGAGCCCGGCCTCGTCCTCGGTTGCGATACTATCGTCGTTTGCGAAAACCGCCTCTTAGAAAAGCCCCGCTCACGCGAAAGCGCTTTCGAATACCTGACCATGCTTCAAGGACGAAGCCATACGGTATTTACAGGCTTGGCGATTTGGGACAGCGGTTCCGACCGCCTCGGAACCGATTTCGAGGCGACCGAAGTCCTCTTCGGTGCGATGACCTCGGAGGAAATCACGGCCTATATCGACACCGACGAGCCGATGGACAAGGCCGGTGCTTATGGAATCCAAGAAAAGGGCGCACTTCTGGTTCGCGAGGTTCGGGGGGATTACTTCAATGTTGTCGGCCTTCCGCTTTTCCGCTTGACAGTTCTACTGTCCAAGTTTAATATTCTAAGGTTAGAGATTATATCTCGATGATTATCAGCTCAAGTATTACTTTAAGATATTCATATAAGTTTTTTATAGAAAAGCAATTATGAGAGAACTTGGCCAATACCTTCAACAGATGAGAGAGGCCCGCGGTATCAGTCGCGAGGAGATATCAAGGCTTACAAGAATCAGTTTGCTATATATAGTTGCCCTCGAAGACGGCGATTATCACGCACTCCCACCGGATATCTATGTTCGCGGCTTCATTAAAAGTTACGGCGATATCCTCGGCGCGGATATCGAGGAACTGCTTTCCCGTTATGAATCGGAGCGGCCCAAACCGAAGGCGCGTCGGATCTTTTCCGGCTTCACAAAAGAGCCTCCCCCCTTCGAATCCCCTATCCCAAAAAGACAATCAACCCGTAAGGCTTTTCTTCCAAAAAGAATACAGCTTTCGAGATCGACGATAATTATCGGCGTTATCGCGATAGTCGTTGTCGCGGTTATTGCGATCATTATCTTCAAGGATAGGGCGCGAAACTCGATGCCGGTCACAAGCGTAAACGATGTGCTTTCATCCGATTCCGCCGGCTCTAACGATAAAAAACTGGTCTCGTCGATCACACTCGAGGATTTGACTCAAGAAATACGCCTCAAGCTCGGAGACATCAACCCCGCATGGGCGCTCGGTCGCGCGGATTCATTGACACTGGCTATTGTTGCCCGTCAGAAGACTTGGGTTCTCGTCGAGAGCGATTATCATCGGTCATACAAGGGCGATATCGATTCCCGCGATACACTTCGTTTCGTCGCCAAAAACGCTTTCTTTTTAACTATGGGCGCGCCTAATGTCATGCACCTCACTGTCAACGGCTTCGATTTAGCCGAGTGGCCCGAGCGAACCTATCCGATGGACTTCGATATTAATAGGGGCAATATTCTCCAGCTTCTCGAGGGTGCCGAGCAGATTAGCCTTCCTCGGCCGCCACGACCGAATATTATCGGCGGACCGCCTCTCGAGCCTCCGGACACGAGCGCGGCTCAACCTCAGATCATCACGCGTCGCCCGGGAACGAGCATCGTTAGGAATGTCAACACACCGCCCGAGGAGGGGCCACCCTCAGGCGATTAGGTTTCTATGGACTTCATGGGTTATACATATGAGGACTCCAAGTCAGCCAAGATCGCCGCAAGGATGAGGCGAACCTCTGCCCCGCTTTGGATGCGTGTTATCATTAGCTTTTTTACTCTGTTTTTTCCGGGCTTAGCTCAATGTATTCAGAAGAATCATAGACTCGCTTTCGATATAATCCTCTTGTCCGGCGCGGCTATGCTCATCAGCCGCGTTTTTATTATTCAGACTTCCTTGGGGATATGGACTCCAATCCTCATGTTTACGATTCTGCTTTTACCTTCCTTATTGTCGGTTATTCTCGCACTGCGATGCAAAAAACTCCCCGGCGATGCCGATACTGTGGTTCGCAATATCTTCTTATATATCTTTCTGTATTTGATCGCTATCGGGCCATTCCACCTGTTAAACGCGACATTCGGTTTCAAGGTATATCGTTTTCCAGTCGAGGATATACATATGGAGCCCCTCCTTTTGAACGGCGACGCTGTGATCGTGCATCGCGGGGCTTATGGAATCAAGAATATCGGCCCTTCGCGCGCCGATTCGGTTAAGGTCGGGGACATTGTTTATCACGACCCCGTGCCGGAGAACATCGGCGGGGATAATTATTTCGTCCACATGGTCTTGGCCGCTCCGCTCGATACACTCCGAGCGATCGAGGGTTCTATCTATGTCAACTCTATAGAGATCAACATGCCTGAAAATCATAAGTATAACGGCCCCGAAAACTTCGGCCCGGTCGTAGTTCCAAAATCACAGGTTTTTCTCGTCGATAATCGCGGGGTTTTCTTCCCGTTCTATATCGACGACATTCACGGGCAGGTTATTGGTGTTCTTTGGTCGCGAACCTCTCGCGGAAGCTTCAGATGGTATCGCTTTGGGCGTTCCATCGATTGGCTGTTCGAGCCGTTCAGGATCTGGGATGATGTCATGGATATCTTGCCGGAAATTACGGACGAAGCGCCTCCTCTTGTCACATTCGATAGCCTCGAGACGGATATCGATTCCACTAAGTGACCTTTTGTTAGCTTATTAATCAGATGATAATTAACATCAAATAAATGGTGTAATATAATGTTTGGTAAACTGTTATCCATTGCTGTCTTAATCTCGATTCTGTTTTTCCCATATACGAGCCTCGCCCAAAACGAGGTCTTCATCGGGATTAGCTATAATCCCCTACCGGACTCGAGCGGAATCGAGCTAACACAGATTGTTCGCCATTCTCCCGCGGATATCGCAGGGCTCGAGCTTGGCGATGTCATTCTCAGCGCCGATGGCAAAACCATATCCTGCAGTGATTCGCTATCCGCTTTTCTGCAAACGAAAACCCCCGGTGACAGAGTTAAGCTATCGGTTCAGCGATGCAAGAACACGCTATCCATTCCGCTGATATTGGGGAAACGGTCGGATTTTCAAGGCTCGCTCAAGGCCGGCGGGCGAGAGGTTTTTCCAAAAAGCGCCGAGGAGATCCTCCCCGATTGGCGCGCGGATGAATCGGTTTTCGCCTTCTTCGGTGCTGTGGAACAGTTCGAGTTGGATTCGGCCTATAACAAGCTCGCAGGGTCTTTCAGACAGGAGTTTGCATCATACGCCGGTTTTTATATGCTCGATCTCGTTTCGGCGATAATGCTCGAGCCGGCCTCCTGCGTGCCCTCGGCGAGGGAGGCGATCTCGGCCGCGGCAGTCGAGGGCGGCTCGCCAATCGAGGTCTTTCGGGGGGCGTATCGAGCCCTGAATATCGAGGGCAATGCGCCTGCAAACCGCCTCGTTATCGAGAACCTCGATCAAGTCATCGCTATTGTCCAACGAGCGAATTCGCTCATCGACTCGGCCTTCATCGATCTCGAGGCCGAAGAGCTTCAAGCGATTTCCGACCTTGCGCCGTTTCTCCTAAATACTTTCTGCAAAACGGTTTATATCCACACGGATGAAAACGAGGAGTTAGTCGATGGCTACTACGAGCTGATCGCCTCGACGAAGAAGATTCGCTATGAAAAGCTGGTCGAGGCCGGGGAGGTTTTGGCCGCGCTCTCCGAGGCGGATTTCACGGGCTTTCTATCGAGAATCGTTCCCGGCGAGGGCGCTGATTTAGGCCTCGATTTTCTCGTGAACAAGACGGCGATCTTAGGCCGACGGGACTCCTCGGGAATCGAGGTTCCGGTTTACGGGCGGGTTATTGTTTCCGGGTTCGAGAGCATGACATATTCCCAAGGCGCTTCGATTTGGATCGATCTCGGAGGCGACGACACATATCTAAATCATTGCGGCGGAACGCCCTATACTATATATGATATTGTATCCCACAGGTTTTCTGCAGGGCGATCCGGGCTCCATATCGATTTCGCAGGCGATGATAAGTATATTCGAAAAACGGAAGGCTCCATCGGCTCCGGCTTTTGCGGGGCGGGATGTCTCCTCGATTTCACTGGAGACGATATTTACAGCGGCAATCGCCTTTGCCAAGGTGCCTCCTTTTGCGGGACAGGGCTTCTTTTCGATAGCACCGGCGAGGATATTTATCTCGCCGACGAATGCGCGCAGGGCTTTGCGGCTTTCGGTGTCGGGCTTCTTTTCGACGGTTCCGGCGACGACCTATTCCAAAGCACGCGCTATTCGCAAGGGGTCGGCGTGACTAAGGGATTGGGCATGCTGGTCGATTGCTCCGGCGACGACAGATATATCGCCTCGCACAAGCACCCGAACGGCTATGGCAACGAGGACACTTGGGAGGGCTGGAGTCAAGGGGTTGGAATGGGCTTCCGCACGGTCGCCGAGGGCGGAATCGGAATCCTTTGCGATCGCGAGGGCGACGACTATTACGAGGCCGGCAATTTCTCACAGGCCTGCGGATATTTCCTCGGGTTAGGGATTTTAAACGAGCTTGGCGGGGATGATGTCTATATCGGAAACCGTTATGTTCAGGGGGCTGGCGCCCATCAAGCCGCGGGGTGTTTCATCGATCATTCCGGTGACGACCGCTATCGCGGGAACGAGGCGGTCAATCAGGGCGGCGCTTGGGATATAGTTTCAGCGTGGTTTGTCGATATGGCCGGCGACGATTACTACTACGGCACCTCGCTGTCTCAAGGAGGCGCGGCGCAGAGCGCAATCGCGGTATGCCTCGACCTTCAGGGTGTCGATAGCTATATCGCCGGCGGCACCTCCAACGGTTCTGGCGGAGGATTGGATTACCATTCGACTTTCGGGGATAGAAATATCGGGCTTCAAATCGACCAAGGCGGCGCGGAAGACGATTATTCCATGACCTCAGGAAAGCGCAAGAATAATTCAGCCGCCCTCACCGACGACGACAAGGATAAAAAAACCGGCGACGGCATATTCATCGACCGATAGATCAATAATCCTCGGGAAGGTCTTCGAGGCGGCGGTCCATTCCGACCTTCAGCTGTTTCTCGACATCGCGAGCCTTCTGTGTATAGCGCCCCGGATGTCTCAGGCCGTCGGTTTCCTTCCAATCGCGGAGGTCGTCCTCGATGATCTTCACATCGCCGAGCTGGTTCATCTCGATTATATCGCGAAACTCGTCGCTATCGATATTTCCGGCCGCTCTGACCTTCATTGTCCGATCCGAGGTGACTACCACCGAGAAGATGTAGTTTTCGCTCTTCGGTTTGATGCCCAATTCACCGAAATCCTCGGTATAACCGCCTTTTTCAGCAAAGTATTGCTGGCTTGCAGTCACGATCGAACGCATGTCGGCGTAAGCGCCCGCCCTTTCGGCCGCGGCGACGGCCTCTTCGTTTGTCGGGACATAGTTCGAGTCGCCGTAATAATCCTCGGCCCATTGCTTTTTGCCGATCTCGATCTTTTTTGCGAGGTCGGCCTCTTTCTTTCCTCCGCCCGAGCCGCATGAAAGAGCCGCCAAGCATAGAGCCACAACGATTATTCGCATAGTAAGTTTCATATTCCTCCTCTTTCTTATAATTTATATAATAATCCGATTGAAAGTCAACGATTATTAATTATTCTTAGTATTCAATGTTTAGGTCATTAAACAGCGGGATTTTTCCAATGAAAAAAGACTGGCTTCACCTTTTGCTCTTCATCGCGACAGTCGGCACAACCTCGCTGGCGGGAGCGCTGATGTCCGGCCATGAACCGGCTCCGACCTTAGCATTCCTATCGACCGGTCTCCCCTTCTCGGCCTCGCTCTTAGGGATTTTGGGCATCCACGAGCTCGGCCACTATTTTGCGAGTCGCCGACACGGTGTCGATGCTTCACTGCCGTTTTTCATTCCTTTTCCGACAATAATCGGCACCTTCGGCGCGTTCATCAAGATAAAGTCACCAATTCCAGACCGCAGAAGCCTCTTTGACATTGGCTTCGCGGGACCCGCGGCTGGTTTCATTGTGGCGATACCCATTCTGATCGTCGGGCTGGCACTCTCCGAGGTTCGCACCATCGACGATGCCGCATCCCAAATCTCGCTTGGAAGCTCGATTCTCATTTGGCTCCTCGAAAAGGCGATTCACGGCGATATCTCGCAAGGTTTACAGCTCATGATCCATCCTGTCGGCTTCGCGGCTTGGATTGGCCTTTGGGTGACAAGCATCAATCTCCTGCCGATAGGCCAGCTCGACGGCGGCCATATCGCCTATTCGGTTTTCGGGGCAAAGGCTTATAATATTGCGCGCTGGGTCTGGATAGCCCTTCTGCCGCTGGCGATTCTATGGCCGGGCTGGCTGGTTTGGGCGATTGTGATCCTCTTCCTCATTCGTTTGAAGCACCCGCCGACAATCCTCGATTGGATTCCGCTCGACAGCCGGAGGCGTTCGCTCGCGCTTGTCGCACTGATCATTTTCATTCTGACATT
Organism: bacterium UBP14_UBA6098; assembly: GCA_002428525.1. Classification (GTDB taxonomy): domain Bacteria; phylum UBP14; class UBA6098; order UBA6098; family UBA6098; genus UBA6098. The sequence continues at coordinate 40,413 of DIWU01000020.1, read as the reverse complement.
CACCCCAAAACCTTTCGGTTCTATCGGATAACGCTTGATTTTCGGCCTTGTCGGCTCTATATTTTGCTCGATGAAAATTCACCGATTAAATATACTGGCCATAGCCTCGGTCTTCCTCGCTTGCGCCGGCTCGGCTCCAGTCGTGAAGGAACAGCCGAAGCAGAAGATCCATATGCGGACAATCGAGATGCCGTCGCATTCGTGGGATGCCTTCAGCTTGGTTGATCTCGATATCTCCGCCTTCCCCGACAGTGTTACATTTTTCCTGCCGATCGGAAAGGAGCGTCGCGAAATCGGAACGGCAAGCCTTTTGGACGACGTTTTCGGCTGGCAAGACCGATGCGATTTCAACTACCGCGAATACGGCGTTCCCTACGGCTCGAACATCATCATCGTCGAGGACATATCCGCAAGCATGGGGGATTATCTCGGCTTCACAGAAAAGCTGATTTGGGGCTTCGTCTCGACACTGCTCGAGTCCGGTTGCGATGTTTCGCTGGTTCGTTTCGGTGAGTCCTCCGATGTGACTATCGGCTGGGTTCAACCGGACTCGTTCTTGAACTTGCCCCCCGACAAACTCCCCTACCCCAACGACCGCGGAACGGATCTATCCGGCGCCCTTGAAAAAGCGCTTGACCTCGCGGCTCTGCGTTCCAATAGCACGTGCTCGATCGTTCTTTTTTCCGATGGCGATTTTATGTCGAACCGTCTGCCGAACACGCTTATCGAACGGGCAAAACGAAACGGTATCTCGATCAATGTTCTTCTTCACGGAAAAAACCCGAAGGGCGCGCTTGCAGATATCTCGCGCGAGACCGGCGGAATCTATTTTACTCAGCCGGAAGATGGTTTTTCGGCGCAACTTGTTTCGGCGATCATAGCGCAGAGTTTTTTCATCGCATTCTTCCCGAAGCATACCGACAAAGACGGCGCCCTTCACCGAATCTCGGTTGTCTTCGATGACGGCAGGCGTTTCACCGGCGAATTCCGCGCCCCGGGCGATATCCCGGTGCGCGAATTGGATCCGGCTGAAGCGGCCTTTTCGATGCCGGAAGGGCTTCTTCAGACAGTGATCATTCCCTTCGACTCAGCCGGGAATAACCGTCTTTTGGAGAACGCTGAGGAGATACTCAAAGAGTATTTGCGGGAAATCGAAAAACTGCCGGATACACTCGCCTTCTCTTTAAAGATAGCCGGTTACGCCTGCAATCTCGGCTCGACTGGAATAAATATCCGCCTTTCCAAACAGAGGGCGGAGGTTGTCCGCGATTATGTCACGCCGTTACTTAGAGATAATTTTGAGCTTCAGCTCGCGTGGCACGGCGAGCTTTTTCCCCTCAATGAAAACCGCGACGAACTCGAGCGCCGAGCGAACCGCCGAGTCGAGATTACAGTCGAACAAGTAGCCTCCGGCGCGCGCTGAACAATCGCAAAACGACTTCGTGCTTGACTCGAAAAGGTTTTTAGTTAAAATATAGATATTCAAGTCGAAATTTATTGCCGTATTTATGGACGATCATAGACCGGAGTTTTTGTATTGAAACTTATTCTATTTGACCAATCGGAGGAAGTATGAACGGTTACAATCGCTTGCTCGAGATGGTTCCCGAAAATGTTCGGGCTGTTGTTGGAAACGCGAGCCGAATTCCGGTGGTAAATTCTCGCTATGTTTTCGATGCGCTCATCGATGAGCGAATTATCATCATGGCATGCAACTGCAGGATTCCGCATGTCATCCCCGGGATTATGCGCGCGGCCGAGGAGCTCGATGCGGTTGTTTGCTATGAACTCGCGAAAACCGAGGGCAATCTCGACGGCGGCTATACCGGCCAGACTCCGGCGCAATACGCCGGCATCACCTTCGAATATGCCGAACGAACGCGCCTCACCAAGCCCTTTTTTGTTCACGCCGACCACCTGACTGTGAAAAACTCCTCTCCTGATGAGTTCAAGGCCACGGCCGAGGTTATCACCGCGCAGATCAAGGCCGGCTATACGAGTTTCGCGATCGACGCATCGCACAATCCGCTTCAGGAGAACACAGACATCACGCGCAGGCTCGCGAAACCCATCTCGGAGATGGGCTTCGGGCTCGAGGTCGAGGTTGGCGAGATTGCGGGGCTTCTCGGTAAGCTGACCACCGTTGAAGAGGCGGTCTCCTATATAAGCGACCTCAACGACGCAGGCCACTCCCCCAATCTTCTCGCTATCTCCAACGGCTCCAAGCACGGCAATTACGCCGTTGGCGAGGAGGTTCAAATCGACCTCGAACGCACCGGCGAGATATTCACCGCCATTCGCCCTTACGGTGTCTCGATCGCCCAGCATGGGATTACAGGAACACCGCTTTCGCTGATCGGGAAATTCGCCGACTACGGCATTCGCAAAGGCAATGTCGGCACGAACTGGCAGAACATCGCCCATGTCAACTTGCCGACCGATCTTTTCGAGACGATGAAGATGTGGGCAGAGGTAAACGCTGTCGATATTAAAAAGGCCACGCGGCAGTTTAAAAACGAAATCGACTCTATCGACGAGAAATACAAGAAGAAGATCGAGGAGGAATCCTATATCTCCGCGAAGGAGTTCATCACCGCCTTCCGCGCAGTTGGGAGCGCGTCCCTCGTGATCGAGTATTTCCAGTCGCTATAGCTGAAAGCTAAATAAATAAAAAAGCGCCCGGCTCTCAAGGTCGGGCGCTTTGTTTTTTTATAACCGGAGAGGGCTAATCCTCTGTTTCCATGGGAAGAACCTGCCCCTTGATGAACTCGACCGTCGAACGGATAACCGTTTTAACCTGATTCGAGCTGTCATCCATCAGATATAGCGGGAACGCGAAATACGCGGTACGGAAACTCGGTGTAACATAACGAACCGCGACCGGACCGCCGCCGTAATCCACAGAATCCTCGGGGCTAGTCGAAGCGCTGATGCCGTAGCTGTAAAGGATCTGAGTATATGGGCTTCCGCCGTATTGCGGACCCCGAGCGCCCAAACGGTTGACATAGGCCAGCTCATTGGCCGGAACCAAGGTAGTATTCAGAGTTAGATTAGGATACTCCGAGGCCGGCAAATTCGGGTTGCGATTCGCGGAGGCGAAGACCGCGCGGGCTGTTCCGGCGAAATCCTCTTCGATTCCGAAGAAAGAATACGAAGGAACATTCGTCCAAGAGGAGGATTCGCGGTTGAAGGAATTCCTTCCGTCGATGATCACCCTTCCACCAACCATGATGTAGTCCATTACCTCAGTCCAGAAACCCTCGTCCATCTTGAAGTTGTAGGAACCATCCTGATCGAGAATGTAGAGAATATTGTATTGAGACAGCGTCGCCCGGTCAACATCGAGCGTGGCATAACCCGAGCGAACCGAATCCCAACCCGCGATAACGCCGCTGTCTTTGAGTCCCTGCATGACTCCGGCGTAATACTGGCGGATATTGTTGAGGTTGTCGAACATATAGAACCAAGACTCGTTCTGATCGATGAGGAGAACGCGGTGGTTCGGGTATGTTCCATCGGCGTATTGCTGAAGAACGCTCGGCCGGGATATATCGAACTGCGGGTGTGCAATATTTATAATCGCAGTGTCTGCGGCACCGGCAAAGAAGGCGTCGTCGCGAACCTGCACGATGAAACGATACTCGCCTGTCGGGACATTGCCCTTCATCATAGTCGAGTTGTTGCGAATCCAGCCGTCATAGGGATCTAAACCGGAGGATATTCCGGCGAGGCTGTCCTCGCTCCTCGAAGAGAGGACTACGGTGTTTGTCGTTGTGTTCTCGAGAACCCAGCGATACTCGAGCAGGATAGAATTATCCGGATCGCTACCGCGCCAAGAGACCTTAATCCCCTTCCAACTGTAGATTGTGTCGTCGAGACACCAAAACTCATTGCCCTCGAAATCAAGAGTAGTGATCTCGCAGGTGTCCGGAGGGAGACTCGTTCTGTAGTATGTCGCGCATTCGACATCCGAAAAGGCCTGATTGTTAAGGTCGTGGTCGAGCGCGCGAATACAGAAAAGATGCTCGGTGACCTCACCCTGAACGAGCAACGAGAGGAACACGGTGTCGCAATTATCCTCTGTCTCGTTCCACCTGAGTGTGTCGCCTCCCTGAGTCAACACATGAGAAAGATTCGCGAGTAGCGAGGGATCGTTTTTATACAGAAGGAAAAGCGAATCCCTAACGCCTCCGGTCGAGCCGGCTTGTTGCCTCGGAAGGTCGATGAATTCGTATTCATAGACTTTTCCGTCGGTGTCGAAGCCTTGCCAACAAACGACGGGAGCGGCCCCGAGCGTGTCCCCCGAGATCGGATTGTTGTATAGGATAACAATCGGCTTTATGTTTTGATTCTCTTGGCCGCTATAGCCGCAACCACCGAGCACAAGTGCCGTGGCCATCGCCAAGCTTGCGAAAATAAATGTCGTTATTTTGATCTTGCGCATATTCACTCCTAAAATTCTACGCCAAGGCTAAATCTATGTGCGAGAAGCAGTTCGCGCATTTCACTTAAAGAATAATCGACTTTGATAGCGGTGGTCGAAACGGGCAATTTCGCCCCGACACCGACTCCGAATCTATCCGCATCCCACGCACCGAATTTGTAGCCACCGCGAATTGCGAACATGTCGTTATACCAATATTCTGTGCCGACTTGAAACTTCTCGAGGTTGTCGTTCGGGTGACTCCCGTTCCAGCCCACTGTCAGCTTGTGCGGACCGGACTCGACGACCTCCATTGCCATGCCGAAATGAAACGCCATCGGCAAAGGATAGGCGTTCTTGAGCATAGTGATGTCCGGGCCGAAGTTGCAGAAGTTCATCCCGATGCGAAGACCGCGGAAGTCCGTCTTATAAAGCGTGCCGATATCCATAGCCCAGCTGTGCGCCTTAACATCGGCATAATACTCGCCGACATACTTCCATGTCAGACCGACCGAGAAACGGTCAGTCATTTTTCGGGAATAAGTCAATCCAACCGCGAGGTCGGAGGCGGTGAAGGTTCTGCCCGTGCCCTCCGGCCGGCCGATAGTCCTCTCGACCATCTCGCCGGTTGTCAGGCCTATCGCGCTGATTCCAAGCACACCGCCGATCTGATTGATCGGCATCGCGAAGGCGATGAAATCGTGGCTGATTCCTGCCGGCCACATCGTATGAGTGAACATCGCTTCTTTTCGAGCAAGGTTCGTCAAGCCGGCGGGGTTATAATATATTGCCGAGACATCATTAGCAGTTGCGAGGAAGGCATCCCCCATTCCAACGCTACGCGCCGCGACCGGAATCTCGAGGAACTGAGCCGCGACCGTTCCGACCTTGGCCTGCCCGAAAACTATCGCCGGCAGTAGCATTAGAAGGGCTCCGATTAAATAATATCGTCTCATAATTCTCCCCGTTATTTGATGATGACGAATTTGCCGAGTTGATATTTACCGGTGTCGAAATTCTCGACATTGAATATATAGATTCCGCTCGCGATGGCCTGATCGTTGCGATTGATGAGGTCCCAGTCCTCCGCGCCGACCATGATCTCTTTGGTCTCGCCGACAGATGGGTCGGTATGCTCGATCTCTTTAACGAGATCGCCATCGAGCGTGTAGATTCTAACGATACATCTTGGCGGCAGGTTCGCGAAACGGATCTTCCGCGAGTATTCAGTCCAAACCCTGCCGACCGGCGTCTCCCAATCGAGGCCGTCACGACCGGCATAATTGGCATCGAGCCTATAGGGATTGGGGACAACATAAACCTCGTCGCTCGACTCGGCCGCTCCGCGGGGAACGACCCAGAGGTTATTAGACGTTTTGGAGGATTCGAGTGAAAGAAGATCGCGAGTCGGCTGGCCGAAATCGTAGGCCGTCATTGCAATATAGATATCGTCGCCGGCGCGCTGGTTCGTGAGGATATGGCGATAATGCCAAACCCCTCCGACAAGGACACTATCCTTGGGAAGGCCGGAGTTAGTGCCGTAGGGATCTCTGCGAGGATAGCTCCATGTTGTGTCGCTGGTGATTGTATCGACATCGACGAGGATAGTATCCAAGCATAGGCTCCAGTTTTGGACCTGATCATGAAGGACACCGCCGGAGGTGCGAGCCTCGATACACTCTACGCGAGAGTTGGTCTCCTGCCCCCAGATTGTATAATCGATGAAATCGACCTTATCGTATTCGGCAATCGGGGTGTAGTATCTCTCGATATTGGCCTCGCCGACATAAATGCGGAAACCCTCGAAATCGTAGAGTTCTGTGATCTCGTCATAAAAATTCACGCATGTATCCGGCTTCCAAAGAATCTCAACACTGTTGTCCGAGGTTTCGACGAAGAACGGCGGTCTCGGCGGAGGAACCGGGCCTTGATATTTAGGTGGATCCGGTGGTTCGAAACCGTAAACCGTGCGAACCCATTCGGTAGATTTTCCGACCTCGTCGAATTGGAATTTTGATGGATCCCAGCCGGAGGGAATCGATGTAGAACCGGGCGGCATACCGACATTTCGCGGGTCGATATGGAAATCCTCGGCGACCATAATCGCGATAGCCACCGGAATCGTCTGTCCGCTCTCGATAGTGAACGGCCCGAAGGAGAAAAGGAACCTCGTGTCGTAACCGCCGCGCATAAGCTCGGGCAGGTTGAAGGGCGAGGTCGGCGGCGTGGCATAATCGGGATAGCTCGCGTGGTTGATGATCTCCGTTTGGTTGTAGTCGAATTCGCGGTTGCTCATGACCTGATATTTCATCTTATCGGTCTCGGGAGTGCCGTCCCAACCCCAAGCGGTATAATCTCTTAGATACGGCCCCCAGTCGAGGTCTTCGTTTGTGTTTGAGACCCACCAGTTGAAGGAGTAATCCAGTTCCTCAAGTCGCGTGTCCCCAACGCGAAGAACAGCTACACCGAGCGCGCCGGTCGGCGAGAACTCGTCGAAGCGGCCGTCAGAGGTAGGATCGCCGTCGTTGTCCGCAAGCCAAGCCGTGTTGACATAACTCGTCGCACCGGTGATATCGTCGGTGATGAATTCGAGGAAACCCGTGATATCGTCCTGAGCGTATTCCGGTTTATTGATATGTCCGACATCGCCATCGATATATATGCCGACATAAGCATCGCGGATCGCGGCGCCGTCGGTGCGAATATTTTCAATCCAGTAGTCGATGATGATGAAGTTCTTGGCATAATTATAAGACCACGATACGGAGCGTTGTTCGACACGAACACCGATAGGCCTGTGCTCTGCAGGCACGAAGTCCGGATTCTTGACCGTATCCGTCATTGTGGCGATAAAATCCTGTTCGCTAATAGCGGTAGAGTCGCCGGATAGAATTGTCTTATACATTATAGTATCGGTTTCTTGATTGTAACCGGGGAAGAACTCGTTCACATTAGTGAACCAGCCGTCCTCTCCGACGCTGACCAAGGTATCGCCGCTGACAACCGCGCCGATCCAAAGCGCGCCTTGAAAGAGGTATTCGATACCCGAACCGCCGGGATACTCCGCCGAAGGACGGCATTCCCCTGCGTTGTCACCTTCTTGGTAAATAATACACAGAGACGGATCATCCTCTCCGCGCTGGCTTCCGAAGAAGCCCCAGTTTGAGACTGTCAGATGAAGTTGCCCGACATCGTGGCTCTTCTCGTCGGTGGCAACCTGCATAACCGCAGGCCGTTTTCTCGCCTTCCGATTCTCGGAGGGAGATTTCCCGGCGAACGCCCCGACAGCGAACATCAGCACAAGACTGATGAGCAATAGTGCGTTTAGTTTAAACTTCATATCGACTCCTTATATCGCAAATACTCATTTTTACCAACGAACCTCGAAACCGAAACGGATATTGCGCTCCGCGCTCCAATGCGTGGGATCGAGAGCCCAATCGTAAACTATATCCTCGCCCTCCTCGTTGTAGGGATCGTCCGGCTCTCCTGTCTGGCTGTAAACAGATTCGACATTGCGCTGGTTCGTCAGGTTCGAGACGAGAAGGAAGAAGGAGTAATTCATACTCTTGAACGCGAAATCCTTATTGAATTTCAGGTCGATGTTGTAATGTGCCGGCATACGAAGGGCGTTCTCGCGCTCCCAAGACTTTTCGCCCGGTTCGGGGGTCCAGTTCGGGTTCTTTATATCCGGTGTATAGGGGAATCCGCTTCCATATTGGAAGATCAGATTAATACCCCACTGGTCGGGAATCTTGAGGCCGAAAACAACCGGGTGATCGTCCTTGAGAACACGGTAGTCCGCGACGACGCTGATTTGATGCCTTTCATCCCAGTCCAAGGGAAGGTCTTGAAGCGGAATCGCGCTTTGGTCGAAGAGGGCGTCGTAGCCGCTACGATCCGAGCTCGATTTTCCGAAGGCATAGGCAAACTGATAATTGCCTTCGAGCATCCATCTATTAGAATAGTTCTTACGCGCTGTGAACTCGAAACCTCTGCTACGGGCATAATCGAGGTTTTCATAAACATCCTGCTCAAGAGGGCCGACCTGAGTGTGCGTCGTGTTTAGGAGGCCGTAGATATCCTTATAATATCCCGAGAACTCGAGTGTAATGTCCTTCGTGATGCCGTAAGCGACGCCCATCTCATAGATAACAGTCTTCTCGTAGCCGAGGTTCGGGTTGCCGAGAAGCCTTCCGGCGCGGCTGGCCTGAGTCGGGGTTTGATAGAAGTTATCGTATCCCGGAAGCTGGTAAAGATGCGCATAGCTAAAGAACAGCTTAGATTTGTCCGTGATCGGATAGCTCATTCCGAGGCGCGGGCTGACCCTGCTTTGGGATTTATATATCTGGTCGTAATCGGGCAGGATCGAGATGAGCTGTTGCGAAACGGAATCCTCGAGCACCTCTCCGGCTTGGAGGAAAACATCGAGCCTCAGGCCGATATTGGCGATAAGGCCGCCGTATTCCATCTTATCCTGAATATAATATGCGAACTGCTTCGGCGATCTTTCGTAGAAGCTACGGAAAACACCGTGCAACTCGTAGAGCTGTCCGTCCGGTTCCCTGTCGTATTTAAATTCTGGATACTGGATTTCGCTCATATTCATATTAATATATTGGAACTCGAGTCCGGTCTTGATCTGGTTGCTGTTATCGACCTGTGAGGTTAGATCGGCCTTAGCCATGATAACATTGGTCTCCCTGCGATGCCAATAGGCATAACGGTTGAACCCGCGATCGAGGAAGCCGTCGGTGTCGTCCCACTTGCCGTTGCCGTTGAGATCGATATAGGGTTCGTAATCGTCGCGAATGTAGTTTTCGCCATCCCATCTGCCGTTTCCGTTCAGGTCAAGGAAGGCCTCGCCCTCTTCGCCGAGATCATAAACACCGTTTCCATTGGCATCGATGAAGTCACAGATGCTATTACGGACCGTGAAGGTTCCATCACCGTTGATATCGCGATATTCGCCCCAGTCGGCACTACTGTTATTGTTCCAATCGTTCCATGTTGTTTCCTCGAGGGCGATATGCATCGAAGTGGGCATAGATTCATCATTGTAAAAATAAGATCCGAAAGTAAACTCGCCGATTTCGGAGATATTGTTGCCGTTAAGATCGACCCACATCGTGTCGTCTTTGATGACCGGCGCTCCGCGCATCAATTCACCGTAAAAGCCCATACTGAAAGGCATTCCGTCGCGGAAAGGCTCTCCATCCATGAAAGGTTCAGCTCTATCCAACGGCAACGCAGAGACGTAGCTGTTCCAGTTGGTCTGACGGGGTTCGAAAACGCCGTTGTCGTTAACCTCATACCAAGGCTCTTCGCCAACCATCGGGGGTCTATCATCGATGAAAACAGTATCTATCGAGGTGATAGCCGTTCTCTCGGGGTTCGCCCAAATAGTATCGACACGGTCGATCAGCGGTTCCCAATACTCGAACCAATCCCACTGGCCGTTGCGGTTGGAATCCCACCATTTGACGCGCACCTGAGCGACTCCGTCGCCGTTAAGATCGACCCAGTCGTCGAGGCTACCCCAATATGAGCTATCGACCGCGAAGTAGTCCGGATCTTGGCCGCCGGGGAGATAGTCCATATTCGTGTATAAATAGCCCGCTCTGATCTCGTAGAAGGTCTTCGGCGAGAGGGTGTGCGTCCATCTCGCGCTGAGTTGATAGGCCTGACGCTCTTGAATGTGAGCTGTCATCGGGGTGTATTGATATTCCCAAGACCAATCCCTGTTCTTCGTCCAGTTGCCCGTGCCGGTGATATTGTATGTCATCGAGGGCGAAAGGCGTTGCTTGAGTTTCAATGTGAAATTGTATTCGTTGTAACGCCTCTCGGGGAAGAAACCGAACCAGCCGTAATCGATCTTATAGGGCGTGGTTATCTCGTATTTCGAGGCGACATGCTCTTCATTGTCCCAAAGGTAATTATACGGCAGTCTCGTATCGGTATTCTCTCCGGTGACCGAGAGGAAATAGCTGATCCTCTTGGTTCTGGGAATTTCCAAGCCAACTAATGGGAGTAGATAGGTGGAAATCGGTTCAGGGCCTGAAAGTGTGAACTCGAGCTTGTCGGAATTGGTTGACCACTTATTGAGCGCGTCGAATCCGAGATCGTCGGTTTGGAAATTTGCGCTTCCGCTGAACTTGTTCGGATCGCCGTCGCGGGTTACAATATTGACGATTCCGGAAAGCGCGCCACCGTATTCGGCGTTGTAGCTTCCGGTCTGAACCGTCACCTCTTGAACGCTCGAGGTCGAGACCTTGAGGCCTTGGTAGCCGTAGGTCGGATCGGTGACCGGCATACCATCGACCATATAGGCGACCTCGCGCGCGCGACCGCCGCGCATATGAAGCTCGCCCTGATGCTCGACGATTCCGGCCTTCACCTGAAGAATTTCCTCGACCGAGCTAACCGGCATGTTCTCGATTTGGTCTTGAGTTGTGGTGCTCGAAGAGGTTGTCACATCGAGTTCGACCTGCTTCTTCTGGGCGGTAATAACGATCTCCTCGGATTTGATCACCGATTGATCGAGTTTGAAGTCGATAGTCGAAGTCCTGTCGGATGACACGACGACATTGGTCTGAGTGACTGAATTATATCCGACGTAGGAGGCCTTCACCTTATACATTCCGGGTCGGACATTCAGGATGAAGTATCTACCGTCGAAATCGGTTGCGGCGCCACCGATGAGGTCGTCGGAATCACCGAAAACCTGAACATTGACGCCAATCAGAGGCTCGCCCGTGCTCGCATCGACCACTGTGCCGGCGATCTTTCCGGTCGTGGCCGACCAAAGTGAAACCGCGAGTAAAAGCGTAGCTAAAGGTATCGTTATGAATGGGGCGCGTTTGTGCACCATTGAACCTCCCCTGCTATTTAGAATTTGTTTATTTCGTAAAAATCGGACGCCGGTTTTTCCGGTGCCCTCGAACAACAAAAATTTAACTTTGATATAATATTTCGGCAACTTACAAGTGTCAAGGTATTTCTGTTTTTTTGACCGATTTTCATATTCACTAAACGACTATTGTTGTTCAAATCTAATTCCAAGAGCTTCTTCGAAACCCGCGACAATCGAGGCAATCATCTCAGTTCGAGAGGGCGGGTTTTCTATACACTCCGAGATGCACGTCGATTTATCGGTAAGCTCGCCTAAGTCGTTTTTCGCGGAGAAAAACTCGGGCAGTCTTCTGAACTGGGGGCCGATGGGTATAGAGCCTTGTTGGAGAAGCGCTCCTCTTTTGCGCCGCTGGGCGCTCCCTACCAGTTTTCTCCCCGCGCTGGCGATCTCGAACCTGCTCGTCGAGGAGAAGCAAGAGGGGTTCTTATGTCCGCCCGCCTCGCCCTTTGCGAGATCGATTTCGAGACCCAAGCGCTTGAGACCGGCGGCAAGAGCGAGGGAGATCAGCTTGTAGCTTTCCAATACCGAAAGCTCTGCGATAGCGTGCCCCGTGGGAATCGTCACGGAATAGGTCAGTTCGTCCCAATGCAGAACCGCCCGCCCGCCAGTCGGGCGAACGGCGAAATCCAGCCCCCCTCGGGAGATAGCCGCGAAATCGATATCGGTGCGCGGTTGGCCATAGCCGATAGTGACAGTCGGACGCGACCAGTCGAAAAACCTTAGAGTAGGGGCGATCGCGCCCTCGATAGCGGACTGCAATAACGCGGCGTCGAAGGCCATATTCCGTTCACCGGAATCAACTCGTTCATCGATCAAGGACCAATTTTCTGTTTCAGGTCTCAACAAGTCGGCATCACCCGTCCCTCCGGCGCCTGCGAAGCCTTTGCCAACCGTATTTTGTGCCGCCGTCTATAATGAAACCGAGAATAGTCAGCAAAACACCGACTTTGTATTGCTGAGTTGTGAATGCGACTAAAAGGCCGGTGAATGTCCGCGGCATGCAAAGCCAACCGGCAATATAAAGCTCCCATGGATAGGTCCAAAGGTTGCCGCCCTGAAAATACCACAATAACAGCAGGTTAATACGAGGAAGGAAGATGAAACCTAAAAGATAGAAAAACCAATGAAGATCCCAGATATTAGTCATTTCCCCGCCCCTCTTCGACCGCGCCGCCCGCATCGAGAACCTGCCTTATCGCACGCGAAATAGTAGCGGCTCGGTAGGGTTTTCGCACGAGGGCCTCGGCACCGTTGCGAATCATATCGCTAACAGTTTCTTCTTTGGCGTAGCCGGTGGAGATTATGACCTTGCTATTCGGTTGAAGGGTCTTTATCGCCTCGAAAACATCGAGGCCGCTCATCCCCGGCATAACAACATCGAGGAGGATAAGATCGATTTGCCCATGCTTGGATTTGACGATTTCGATAGCCTCGCGGCCCTCGGAGGCGAGCAGAACCTCGTAACCGAGCTTAGTCAGCAAGGCCTTGAGAATAGTGCGAATATGCGGCTCGTCGTCTATTACCAGAATCGTTTCGTTGCCGATTGGAAGGTTTTTCGAATCGTCAACCTCTGCGGCCTCTTGAATCTCTTCAGGTAGATAGAGCGTGAATTTGCTACCCTTGCCCTTTTCGGATTCGACATCGACAAAGCCCCTATGCCGCTTCGCAACTTTATACACCAAGGAAAGGCCTAATCCGGCGCCCGCCCCGAATTCCTTTGTCGTGAAGAATGGCTCGAAGATATTTTCGAGCAGGTTCGCGGGGATTCCCGGGCCGTTGTCGATGAAATCGATTCTGATATAGCGCGTGTTCTGCGCCTCAGGATGATTCGCGAGGAAGGAGCTGTCCGACTTGAAGTTAGAGGTTTTGACACAAAGCTCTCCCTTCTCGCCCATCGCCTCGACCGCGTTGACAATGAGGTTCAGCACTGCCTGATGTATTTGAGAGAGGTTGCCGAAGATTGTATCCGGCCGCGCTTCTAATTCGGTTTTGACTGAAATTGCGGGATGATCGTTCCCGGGAGTCAGTGCAAGGGCGTCGCGTATGACTTTATGAATGGATAAAATATCGCCCGGGCGGTTCTCGGTATCCTTCGAGAAATTGAGCAACTTCTGTGTAAGCACCGCGGCACGTTCCGCGTCCTTTTCGACAATATCGATATACTCCGCGAGATTAACATCATCGCCTATCTCGTCTCTCAGATGAGAAATCGCCCCCAAAATCCCCATCAGCGTGTTGTTGTATTCGAGAACAACATGCTCGGTGATCTTGCCCAAGCCCTCGACTCGGTTCTCGATTCCGAGCCGCTTGCGGAGCCGCTCCTCCTCGGAGAGGTTCTCGAAGATCAGAATTGCGGCCTTTTCGCCGAAATAGTCTATCGGCCGGAGCCTCGTCGAGGTGAGGATGAGGTCGTTGCGCGGGCCGATAAGCTCGATATCCATCTCCTTCGGGGCTTCCCGACCGGAAAGGAGGTTATCGATCACGCGCTCAACCTTCGATCGGTGCGCCGGCGAGATCAGCTTCTCTATCCCAAAGGCGCGGATCTCCTCGGGGGCTTTGCCGACAAGCTTGCGGAAGGCATTGTTTAGGTAAATTATTCGCTCTTTGTTCAGCACGACCGCGCCCTGAGGCAGACCGGATAGCATCTCGCGGAAATTTTGATCGGAACGGCTGAGCTTGTCCTGTAGCGTCCTGAGACGCGAAATATCCCGCATAATACCGATAGTGAGGAGCTTATCGGAGGTCTGGATGGTTTTCACGAATAGCTCGATTGGGATTCGCTCGCCGTCGGCGCGGACAGACTCGATATCATAGGATTCCGGCTGAACCTCTCCGCCGCGGCGAAGCCTATAGCGCTCGATAACCTTATCGCGGTCTTCCCCCTCGAATATGCCCATAAAACTCATCTTAAGAAGCGCGGATTCATCAAAACCAGTGATGTCCGTCATCGCGCCGTTCACATCGATGAACTTTGCCTCTATACCGTCCTCGTCGGAGAGCGTGAAAATTCCAATATTCCCGTTATCAGCGGCCTTGAAAAAGGTATTCTTGAGAATATTCAGCTCGGATATTTTCTTCATCAAAGCATCGTTTTTCTTGGCCTCTAACCTAAGAGAAAATAGCGCTTGAGCTCTGGAATGGGCAAAAAATATCAATATCAATACGAAAACCAAGGTGAAACCGAGGAATATCCAAGACGTGGGCTGATTAACAATCCTCGTTTCGGCACCGCCGAACCATTTGGCTTGTATCTCTTTGAATTCCGAACTCACAAGCATTCTTGAAAGGGATGTTTCCAGAATCGATTTCAACTCGGGCGATGACTCAGGGAGGGCGATAGTATAGTCGTATTTAAATACTATACTGTGACTTGACGCGATTTTATTACTCCACTTATTAAGTAAAATAATATAATCGCATATCAAAATTGAACTTATATAGCCATCGATCTCTTTTCGAGTAACTTTATCGAGACCGAGCGAGTCCGAATCGAACTCGATAGCGATTATCTCGGGAGTTTCCAAGAGAATATCGGAAACAGGGGAATCCTTTTTATAGCCGATCCGAAGGCTGTCGAGATCGCTCATTCCGGAGGGTTGTTTCGAGCCTTGCGGAATATAGAGGATGTATTCGTTGTATAAGACCCTTTCGAGAAAAACAAGTCTCTCCGAGAGTTTAGCTGTCTTGTCGATCCCAATAATGAAATCGATACGGCCTGAATCCAAAGCGGAGATAAGCTCGCTATGAGGGGCGTAGAAAAAAGATATCTTTTTCTCGGCAATATCCTCCAACAACCGTGCGATATCGATATTGAATCCATCGGGCTCACCCCTTCTGTCGATGAATCCGAAGGGCGGCGATTTCTCCTCGATACCGGCAATAAGGGAATCGCGATCGGAGAGCCAGTCGTCAAGCTCGGGCCTGAAGCGTATCCCCGAGGCGGTTCCGATCGCGAGGACGAGCGGCAACAGCAAGAATACAACGTTTCTAAGCGTCAGTTTCAACATTGTTGACCGATGAGAAGAGTTTTACATATTCCTCTGCAATAACTTTATATTATAAACTAAATAATAACTTTTCGCTATATAAAATCTTCTCAAGGCTCAATTTTACGATTATCGATTATGGACGCCGCCTCTTCGACAATCGCGACAATGCTCTCTATTGCATCCTTTGAGGGAATCTTCGGCGGGCGAATTTTGCCTCTCTCGAACACGACGAAACCGTCGGCCGTCCCCGCGAAACCGATGTCCGCCTCGCGCGCCTCGCCGGGGCCGTTAACCTCGCAACCCATAACCGCAACCTTGAGCGGTTTGTCGCAGAAACGAAGGCGCCGCTCAATCTCTCGGACAACCGAAGCGACATCGACTTTAGTTCTTCCGCAGGTCGGGCAACTTATTATCTCGATTCCCTTCGAGTATCGCCCGCAGGCGCGAAGGATCCCCCGCGCGGCCGTCACCTCCTCGATCGGGTCGCCAGTCAGCGAAACGCGGACAGTGTCGCCTATACCGTCGAGAATCAGCGCGCCGATCCCGAGGGCGTTTTTAATCGAACCGCTCTCCACGGAACCGGCCTCGGTGACGCCGAGGTGCAGGGGTATATCGCTGACCCGGCTGAACATACGATTAGCGAGGATCGTCGTGGGGACATCGTGGGATTTTAGCGAGACTACAAGATTTGAGAAACCGGTGGATTCGACGGCCTCGATCTCCCGAAGCGCCGCAACAAGCATCGCCTGCGCCCTATCCGGCCGTTCGATGAGATCCGGAGGCAGGCTTCCGGCGTTCACACCAATTCTAATAGGTATATTGAAACTCGCCGCCGCCTCGGCAACCGCGGCAACCTTATCCCGCGATCCGATATTGCCGGGGTTCACTCGGAGTTTATCGACACCGGCCTCCGCGGAGGCTATCGCGAGGCGATAGTCGAAATGGATATCGGCCACGAGCGGCAGATCCACAGCCTGCCTGAACTCGCGCAGAAACGGGACACTTCGCTTATCGGGAACAGCGACTCGAATTATATCGCAACCTGCCTCACCGAGTGCCCGTGCTTGCGCGATTGCGGAGTCGAGCGAGGTTAGTGGAACACTAAGCATCGACTGAATCGAGATAGGCGCGGACGCACCTATCTCAACCCTTCCGACCCACACGGAGCGTGTGTTTCGACGAGGCGGGAATTTAATTTCTTTCATATCTACTTTTGGCATAATGTTTGCGAAACCATGAAAAAACAGGTTTAACTTTGAATTAAAGCATTTTGCTCAAGGTGATAGGAATGTTCAACAAGTTTTTAATAATTTCTTTCAGCGCTTTAGTCCTCGCAGGTTGTGTTTCGGCCGCGGAACCGGTTCTCACGGACAGCCAGTTCGTTATGCTCTATGTCGATCTCTCCTTTGCGGCGGAGACCTTCCTGTCGGACTCGGTCAAGTTAGCCTCGGTTCAAGATTCAGTTTTTCATGACCATAAAGTGACCCGAGTGCAGTTCTTCGAATACAAAAACCAGCTCGATGAATCCCCCGAACGCTGGAGCGAGATTTGGGAGATGATCGCGCTCGAGCTTACAAAACGGGAATCTGCGATCAAAACGAGCAACAAGGTTGCCGAGCCGAAGAAATCAAAGAGCGAAAAGAAATAGCTACAATATAAAAGCGTCCTCCATATGTTCGATGTCGAAATCTCCGCCCTTGCCCTTTAGGGCTATAACATCGAACCTGAAAAAACAGTCGCCGGGATCGTTTTGGGCAAGCCAAACGGCGGCGATTTTGCCAATCTGTCTTTGCTTTGCCTTATTGACCCACTCGATCGGATCGCCGAAAACATCTGAGTAGGCGGTCTTTACCTCGACGAAAACAATTATGTTTTCTTTTTTGGCAATAATATCGATTTCGCCGTCGCCGATTCGCCAGTTTCGGTCGATGATCTCGTAACCATTCCTCATCAAATAGGCCGTCGCGATGTCCTCGCCGACCATCCCCTTTTGAACCGAAGCTTCGGATTTATCAGTCAAGACGGCTCCTCAGCTGAAGATACTCTTCGATAGATATTTGAAGCCGCCATCGGGAAAGATCGTGACGACATTCTTGCTCGGGCCGAGTTTAGCGGCTATCCCGATCGAGGCGGCCAAGGCCGCGCCGGATGAAATCCCGACGAAAATCCCTTGAACCGCGAGCAAACGGGTGTATTCCGCCGCAGTCCGCGTGTCAACCGTGACAATTGCGTCGATGAGCGACCGATCTAACAAAGCCGGGACAAAACCCGCGCCGATCCCCTCGATACCGTGTTCTCCGCTGGAACACCCGGACAGCACCGCCGATTCGGCGGGTTCGACCCCGATAATCCGAGCCGAAATTTTCGCTTTTAAAAGAGACCTCGCGATGCCAGTTATTGTTCCGCCGGTTCCGATCCCCAGCACGAGGGCATCGATTCGACCGGACATTTGTTCAATCAGTTCGGGGCCGGTAGTCCTCTCATGGGCAAGGGCGTTTGCGGGATTCTCGAACTGCCCGAGAGCAACAGCGCCCTCGGAATCGTCGATGATCGATCTCGCCATAGCCACGGCGCCGGCCATCCCGAGCTTACCATCGGTAAGGACAAGCTCGGCCCCAAAGGCGGCGATGGCTTTGCGGCGCTCGACCGACATGGAATCGGGCATCACAACGACGCATCGCAGACCTTTTGAGGCGCAGATCATCGCCAGGGAGATTCCCGTGTTGCCGCTTGTCGCTTCGACAATAGTAGAATTAGGGGTCACCGCTCCCCTGCTCAGCACATCCTCGATCATCGCGAGGACCGCCCTATCCTTGATGGAACCGCCCGGGTTGAACATCTCGAGCTTCGCCCAGATTTCGGCGAGGCCCTCACCGAAGGATTTGAGTCGAAGACAGGGGGTTTTGCCGATGAGATCGGTTATTTGTTTCGATTGGCGTTCCAAGTTGCCCTATTTCTTTTCGCTTGAGGCTTCTTTCTTCGTTGTTTCGATCTCGCCGAGGTGTTTGCCCAACTCGAGAACTCGGTTCTGTATATCCGCCAATTTCTCCGCAATAGGATCGGGCAGGTTGCCGTGATCGAGCCACGCCTCGTGGAGTTTCTTTCCGCGCTGGATCACGACCCGGCCGGGGATTCCCACGACAGTGCAGTCGTGATCGACATTTCGGACGACAACACTGCCCGCGCCGATCCTGACCTCGTCGCCGATAGTGACATTCCCGAGAATCTTCGCGCCGGCGCCGACAACGATGTTGTTTCCGAGCGTTGGGTGGCGCTTGCCCTTCTCTTTGCCGGTTCCGCCGAGTGTGACGCCCTGATACAGTGTGACATTGTCGCCGATGATGGTCGTTTCGCCGATAACAACGCCTAAACCGTGGTCGATGAAGAGGCCGCGCCCAATCCTTGCGCCGGGGTGTATCTCGATTCCGGTGAAGAAACGGGATAACTGGCTAAGAATTCTCGCAAAAAGCCTCAGCCGCATTTTCACCCAGAGAAAATGCGCGACCCTATGCGCCCACAGTGCGTGCAACCCCGGATAACACGTCACAGCCTCGAGAAAGCTTCTGCAAGCCGGGTCCCTTTCATAGATTGAGCGTATATTCTTGAACATCGTAGTCCCCTTTGGAGTTTAATTTACTTAAGTTATCATTATTAGTCAAGTTGAAACGGTGAGGCGTTTTTGCCGATTTCTATTCGGCTGTCGATTTAGTGATTTCAAAACTTTAAAAAAATGCTTCTATCTCCATTATTTTAAGCGACTTAGGATTTTGAATATATACCTTGATTTTCATTTTGTTAATATGCATTATACTGCATCCCAAGGAGGTTATATGAAAAAAGCATTTGTGTTGATTCCGATTCTCTTGGTGGCCCTGTTGGCCACCGGTTGTTGCAAACAGATAGACAAGGCGAAGGAAGCCACCGAGGTCGGCGCCCGCCTCTCGGAGGATTTTGCCAAGCTCAAAGACAGCGAGGGCAATTTCGAGCTTACTCCCGCAAGGCTCGACAAGTTCTTCACGCACTATCCGATCTTTAAAGCCTTGCTCGAGAAGAAAAACGAGCAGGCCGAAAATCTTTCCGAGAACGACAATGATCTGATGGCTTTAGACCTTTATGTCAAGCTCGATAAGGATCTCCGCGATGAGGGTATCGACAATCCGGCGGAGTTTTACCTTACGATGGCCGAGGTGACTGCCGGTTTCTACTATGTCACCTCCAAGGATTTTATGCAGAAGGCCAAAGGCCAGCTTTCGGAGGCCGTTACAAACCTCAAGGCCCAGCTTAACAGCCCCGATATGCCCGAGGAGCAAAAGGCCGAGATTCGCGAAGCCATCGCTGAGATGGAGTCCTCGGACGACACCGCGATTGAACTCCCATCCGGTCTCACCGAGCAGGAACTCAGCCTCATCGAGGCCAATCTCGACAAGATCGCCACACTCTTGGAACTCGAAACCCCTAAAGAGGAAACCGAGGAAAACACCGACGAGGAAGTCCTTTAGGTTCAATATTATCGCGCATTCATCGAAAGGGGGCGTCAGCCCCCTTTTTTTATTGGAAATATCGCAATCAATAGTATATATTAACTGAATGAAAAGGCGATATTCTACGTGTCGATATAACTATCTTGCGTAATTCATTTGATAACATTATGTTATTTTGTTTATTTAATATTTAACTTTAAATATATATCAAATTACTAATGAAAATTGCATTAATAGGCGCATCATCCACCGGCAAAAGCACTCTCGCCGCAAGGCTCGCAAAGGAGCTGTCATTGCCGCTGATACGCGAACAGGCGCGCGTTGTCCTCGCAGAGTTCGGAAAGACACTGAAGGAGATCCGCGCGGTCGAGAGCGAGATTTTGACATTCCAAAGACGCGTCCTCGAATACCAGATCGCCAGCGAATTAGAATGTAAGGATACCGGCTTCGTCTCGGACCGTAGCGTCTTCGACAACCTTACACTATATCTTAGGCATTGCCCGCTAAGTCCCGAGGATATCGACTATTATCGAGAGTCGGTTTTGAATCATTATCGACGATACCCCTACGATATTCTCGTCTTCCTTCGTCCGGGCGAGTTCCCTATGGTTGCCGATGGAACCCGCACGCCCGACCCCTATTATCAATCGCAAGTTGATGGAATGATTTTTACAATTTTAAAGCTTTTTTCTGTGCCGTATTTCGAGGTGCATGGCGATATAGAACTGCGAGTCCGCGAGGTTAAGGCCTTGGCGGAGAAAGCGTTGCGCGAAACACAATTTAAGTAATAACAAAACAACTTGTCGAAGGACTGAGGTTTGGTTATATTACTTTGACTCTTTTCAAATGCTTATTGTCATCTAAAGGAGTTCTTTATGCAAAAAAAAACGGCTTTTCTTTTACTGGCGCTGGCGTTTGCGCTCGCGGCGGAATCGGACGGATTGAGCTTCACCTATGGTTATTGGGATTTCGACAAGGATAACCTTAAGCTCGGTTTCGACCTTTCCGGAAGCGCTGGATACTCGATCCCGTTGAATCTCAATAACAAGCCCGTGAACAGGGACATCGGGGAAAACTTCGAGGCGGTCAACCCATCCTTCTCCGCTCGCGCCGGCCTCGGGATATTGGCCGACGAGGACGATAAACTCCCGCTCCATATGACTATAGGCGCGGAATTCTCGCACAGCGCTTTTCAATCGGACGATCTCGACTTAGCGCTCTTCGGTTTTGCGCTCTCGACAAGAAGTTCTATCTTTCCCTGCAAACACCTCTCTATTGTGAACGGCAAGGCCACAGGCCTTTATTTTCTAAGGGCCGACCCCGAAGCGGGGCGCACAGGGACCTTCGCGGATTACACCTCCGATGTCGATGCTCGCACCGACAAGGTGCACCTCTTCGATACTAAGGAGATAGGCCTCGGAGTGGCGTTCGGAAAGGATCGGAGCTTCGAGCTTTCGCTTTCCGGGCGCTTCGATACCTATTACCCCCGCTTTCTCTTCTGGAAGGAATGTGTCCGCGGCGCGGTTTATACAGCGATTCAGAACGGCGCCTCCGAGATCGCCGAGCAGACCGATGTTTGGCCGCTGTTGTTGGTCGGCGACGCGGTAGTCGTCGCGATGGAGATGTTCAACCTAAACTTCTACCCCGATGCTGTAGGTATTACACATCAGCATATTATCACTCCATCGGCAAGCTTGACGATTAGATTCTAATATAATAGATTGGTTATTATGCGCGTAGTCACGTCCGAAATAATGAGGCGAATCGATCGGATTGCGATCGATGAGATGGTAATACCGGGAATTGAGCTTATGCACAATGCCGGCGAGGCTGTTTCGCGAATCGCGGCGAAATACTTCGAGGAATTATCTATCGGTGGTTATATAGGCATTTTTACAGGCCCCGGAAATAACGGCGGCGACGGCTGGGTGACAGCCAGATTGCTTAAAAACAGGGCTTTTGAGGTGAGGGTATTCTCGACGGTGGATCCGCAAACCCTCGCCGGCGACGCCGCGCTGGCCTACGAAGAGGCGCGGGATTCGGGCGTAAGCTTCGAGATTTGCCGGTCCGAAGTGCCCCCGCTCGATTGTATGGGGCTCGCTATCGACGCGCTACTCGGGACCGGTGCAAAGGGCCGACCCAAGGGGGTTATAGCCGATTTTGTCAGAGCGCTCTCAATCTCCGGCCTGCCGATCATCGCGGTCGATAACCCCACCGGCGCGGATTCCGACAGCGGCGCTGTAGAAGAATTGGCGGTGCCGGCCGTCGCGACTGTGACCTTCGGCCTGCCCAAGCTCGGTCAATTCATATATCCCGCAAGGGAATTTGTCGGCAGGCTATTCGTCGCAGATATCGGAATACCAGAGGCCGCCGCGGAAAAGGGCCTCGGCGATTTCGATCTCAGAATCGATAGGCCGATTGAACTTAAATCGATGTTGCCCATGCGGCCCTCGGACGGCCATAAGGGGGTTTTCGGCAACGTCGCAGTTATCGCGGGAAGCTCCGGGATGACCGGTGCGGCTTTGCTATCCGCCGAGGGCGCACTTCGGAGCGGTGTCGGACTGGTCGAAACGATTGTCCCTGAAGGACTTACCGATATCGTCGATCTTGGATTGAAAGAGTCGGTTGTTCGCGGGGTTCCGCAGGTCGCGAGGCGCAGATGCTTTTCCACAAGGGCACTCGGGGATATTTTACGGCTTGTCTCGGGGGCGGATTCTATAGCCCTCGGCCCGGGAATCGGGACGCATCGCGAAACAGTCGATCTTACCGCGAGGCTTATGCCGAAACTCTCCAAACCGACGGTGCTCGATGCCGACGGACTTAACTGCATAGCTAATCTGCGCCATCGGGAAATCGCGGTGCGGTTCGGCGATAGTGTCATTATGACTCCACATCCCGGTGAATTAGCGCGATTACTTAATACTCCAATTGATGTGATATTATGTAATAGATTTAACAATATGCAATTATGGGCTAACGAGCTTGGCGCCGAGGTCCTCATTTTGAAGGGATCCCCCACGACGATAAGCTCGCCCGACGGCCCGATCTATATTAATATTTCGGGTAATGACGGCATGGCCACCGGCGGTTGCGGCGATATCCTTACAGGCCTGATTGCGGGATTGCTCGCACAGGGCCTTTCGCCGCTTGACGCATCGAGATTGGGTGTTTATATTCACGGCCTTGCCGGAGACCTTGCGGAAAAAAGGCTCGGGCGCAGGGGTATGATCGCCGGCGATATAGTCGCCTCGATTCCCGAAGCGTTTACAACGCTCGAAAACTTTGAGCAAGGCGCGGTTAACTCGTTAATTGTTATATAGTTATTGGAAGAGAGCCTTTTTCAGAGAGCACCAGACTCTCGCCCATTTCGGGCTGAGGAGACCCTTTTTATAAGTCCCGAATTGTATCTCGAGGGCCCTTTTTAACTGGTTTTCAGTTATAACATTATCGGAAATCAGTATCTCGCCGATGAAACGCGAGTCGCCATGCTGTTGCTTATCAAGCGCGGCCAAAATATCCTTATCGGTGCAAAAACCCTCTTTAATGAGAATCTGACCTAAAAGCATAGCTTCTC
Organism: bacterium UBP14_UBA6098; assembly: GCA_002428525.1. Taxonomy (GTDB): domain Bacteria; phylum UBP14; class UBA6098; order UBA6098; family UBA6098; genus UBA6098. The sequence goes on along the minus strand of DIWU01000020.1, from coordinate 17,033 downwards.
CGGTTTTCCTTCATTTCTCGAACTTCATACGATATTATATTTCTTTTATTCAGTATTTCAAGCAATATAGGAATTTTTTAAGTGTTCACTTGAGGAGAACCGCCCTCCGCAAAGTAGCGCCACCGTTGGCGAAGCTCGTTTTAACCAGATAAATTCCCGACTCGGTCTGTGGGTTGGGTTGCCAAATGAAAGTCCCATCCTCTCCGGAAGAGGCTCGGTGAACCACCCGCCCCGAGATGTCGAAGATCTCCGCTACGAAAGGCTCTGCCGCGGAGATAGTCAGCGAGCTGTTGAAGGGATTCGGAAGCAGGACGACTTCGAACGACCTCGGGGTCTCAACCGCTTCGGCGATTTCGGAGAATGAGCCGATATTCATTGCGTTAATACGCGCCCAGAGGCCGGAAAGCCAAGCAATCGGGTAGCTGTGGAATAGGTCGGTGCACTCGGAGCCGAGGTTGTAAAAGCCGACCTCGGTGATAGTCGAGGGTTCCGCGATGTCCAGAATCCTCAGGCCGGAAGCGCCACAGGCTATGAAGGCAAAACCACCGTCCACGAAGATATCGTGCACCGGCGCTGATGTGGAGTGAAACCCGATCTGGGCGAGCGTATCGCCCTGCCAACGCATGACAAACACGCCGGAGTTGGCCGCGATATAGATCTTGCCGAACCTGTCGGCGCAAACTCCCCTGATATATTGCTCGAGAGCGAAGCGGCGGCCGCGAGCGCTCGGTGAGGCGGGATTCTCCAAATCAACTATCGATAGGCCGTAATTCTTTTCGGCGAGGTAGGCCGTTTCGCCTTGGACCGCGAAGCGCGAGTAATCGAAAACGCTTGCGAATTCGCCGATCAGGGTCGGTGAGGCCGGCGTCGAAGCGTCTATTACCAGAAATTTTCCGCCGTTAGTGAAAACCGTGTCGCCTCGGGCCTCGCAACGATAAACCGCAGAAGAACTTCTAAAGGTTCCGACCACTGAGATCGCCGAAGGATTCGAGGCGTTCAGAATGCGAAACGCGCTATCCGAGCATGCGACGCCGATATAATCGCCGAGGATGCATACACCGGTAGCCTTTCCCGGAAGGAAGAGATAGCCCAATTCGGCGATGGCGGCCGGATTCGAGACATCGAGAACCTGAAGCCCGCCCGAGGAATTCGCTATATAGGCCCTGTCCCCCACAACTACTATATCCTCCGGCGATGTTGCGGTGAAGCGCCCCAAAAGGCTCACTCCGAGGCTGTCCGCGGCTTCGATGCATTGCGCGGCTAAAACAAGGCAAACAATCGTGCAAGCTATCCTCTTTGTCATAATCTTCCCCTTCTGTTTCCCAAGGTCGAAAGCACCGCGGTAGCCATAAGCAGGGCGATAACCGAATGAATTATATTGCCGTAGGGCAAAACCACGATTTCGTATAGTAAATCGAAGCTTCTAATGACGCTTTTTATCGACAGATCCTCTCCTTCGAGAATAGAGATTCGATTTGCCAAAATCCCGATGAAAAACAAGGTTAGGATTATCAGCACAATCGCCGCGAAAATCAAGCTTTTAAGCAAATCGGGTCGTTGCATTTGTTATCAGTGGATCATCGGGACGAAGCGGACGGGGATGATATCGCGAAGCTCGAAGCCATCCTCGCGCCGTAGGGCGACCTGAAGCATCTGGTTCTTTTGGCCGACCGGCACGACAAGCCTTCCGCCGATTGCGAGCTGTTCAAGTAGTATATTCGGTATCGAGGGCGGCGCCGCGGAAACAATGATCGCGTCGAAGGGCGCTTCCTCGGGCCAGCCGAAATAGCCGTCGCCGTGGCGCAGATGCGCGTTCGTGTATCCGAGTCCGGTGAGGGTGCGAATAGCTTCGACCATAAGCTCCGGGACTATCTCGACGGAGAACACCGAGTTTGTAATCTCGGACAGCACCGCGACCTGATAGCCGCTACCGGTGCCTATCTCGAGGACCTTGCTCGCCGGGCCGAGCTCGGCGAGTTGGACCATGAGGGCGACAATATAGGGCTGGCTAATAGTCTGATTGTAGCCGATCGGCAAGGGGCTGTCCTCGTAGGCCTCCGCGACCACCGATTTCGGGACGAACTTGTGCCGCGGCACCTTCAGCATCGCCTCGAGCACCGATGCATCATTAACCCCTCTCGCGACAATAGTCCTCTCGACCATCGTCCGGCGCGCTTGTGAAAGGTCGCCATTTTCTTGAGAGAGAATCGGCATCCGCTTATTCCGTTTTTTCGGCCCGAACACAGGCCATTCTAAGCTCGCTGAGAAGGTTTTCCAAAACGACCGCCTCTTGCTCGGTAAGGTTGCCCGCGGTTTTTTCCTGAAGCACGGAGATCATATCGATGAGATGCCGCGCGGTTTTGATATCCTTTTGCGCCTCGCCGGTAGCGGGATTGGCATTGTATCCGAGTTGGTGGCGAACCATCTCGCGGAGTAGAATCAAAAGGTCATAGAATAGCATTCCGGTCTCGGTCGCTTTGATCCTCTCGTCGGACATTCGAGCCTCCATTAGAAAATCGGTTTAGTGCGCCACGACTTCTCCTCGAGGCGGCGCATCTCCGCGCGATATTGGTTTATAACTAACTCGGCCAAATCGAGCGCTTTGAGATTGTAGAACTTGAGGCCCTGAATGCCGTTTTTGGGCGAGGGATCGAGATAAACCCCGAGGTATAGCTTAGTCGAGACCGGGGTAATCGAGCAGGCGGTTATGCTGAGCCTGTTGTCGGCGTCGAAAAGATCGTCGCCCAAGCGGACTAAACGGCATTCGGCGCATTCCATGCGATGAAGCATCTTCTCCTCGAGAATCGAAACGAGGATATACTGGCGCATCACCGCCTCGCGGATTCCGCTGTCGAAATGCTCCACGATGAAATTCAGCATATCGGCGAAGAAGAAGTCCTTTCCGTGAACTACAGCATCCAAGTCTGTCCACGATTCCGGCGGGACCTCGAAGCGTCCGCGGAATGCAACTATCGAGTCGCCGCAAAGGCCGAAGTTTTTGTATGCCCAATGTTGCGCCATCTCGGGGCCGGTGAACGGCCTCTCGGTCGGCAGAACCTTGAATTTCATGTCTGTTAGGCTCAACTCTCCTCCATCTCTTCGCCCAATCCGGAAATCCTTTCGAGGGCCTCGGCGGCGGTTATACCGGCGGGGTCGTTCTTGCGGTGCGCGAGTTTTCGTAGTGTTTTATTCGCCCTGTTTCCGCCGATTTGCGCCAGGGCATTTACAGCCAAGATACGGACTGGATCGGGCATAGCCTTCTTAAATAATCCGGGGGGCTCGGTGAGTTTAATCAGGAGATCAACGGCTTGCACAGCCTTGAAATCCGCGAGGGATTTCATCGCGGCCTGCGCGCAGGAGAAATCGGGGAGGCTCGATGCGATGGTTTTTTTGTCGATATAGCCCAAGAGAAGCGGTATTCGGTCTCGCATTCCCATCTCGCCGACGCGCGACAACCCCTCGAAAACGATCTTTGGGTCGTTGGACTCGATGGCCCTTTCGATAAGGGCAATTCGGAACTTCATCGGAAACTCGCGGAGCTTTTCGAGGGCCTCCCTGCGGATATCCTCGAAGGGGCTGAATACAAGCTCGGCGAGCCTGTTTTGGACGCCGATGTCGTCGCGGAAGAATTCGGCCACCGATATTAGGTTTATCAAGTCCCTCGGCGATAGGTCTTTCGCGATCGTCCGCGAGAACATCTTGATGCCCTTCTCGCCTATCTTGTTGAGTATCACCGCCATAAGCTGGCGGGTCTTCAGCTCGCCCTCGTCCATAATGCCGTTGATACAGGCATCGATGGACATATCGCCCTGTTTGATCAGGTTTTGAACCGCTTTCGCGCGTTCGACCTTATCGTCGGCCTCGAGATTGCTTATCCAGTTTCGCATCTCGTAGGCGGTGCCGTAGTGCCGGCCGGGTTTCCGGGGTTGTTGGAGTGCATCTTGCTTTCGTTCTTCAGACTCTGCGGGCTGAATCGAAACAACTTGCTGTGGGCCGCCGGACACCTGAGCGGTGAGATTGACCTGAGGTCGCGAGCCTTGGGGTATATAACCTCCGAGCTCTCGAAGAACATCCAAGAGCTTCTTCGTAGTTTCATTTTGAGATGAACCGGACTGAAGCGCTTTAAGTAGTTCAGCGCTTTGGCCTTTGAACTGGTCGATGAGGGTATCGACCTTATCGACAATCTCTTTGGCTATCTCAGCTTGCTCCTCATCGCTCGGTGCGGAGCCGAGGCGCACGGATTTATTGCCCTCGAGCTGGGAGCTATGCGCCCCGACGGCGACATAAACGGTCTGGTCGGGCTTTATATTCTTAAGCTGTTTTTCCTCGATGACCTCGCTCCAGCGTTCGACGACATCCTCGCGAGGCATCTTAAATATCGATATGAATGCAGTTAACTCTTGAATAGTTAAACCTTCAAGGAAAATAACACCATTTAAATTATATCTTGATAATAACTTATGATATTCAGTGATTAAATGATGGTCCTTGTTGTCGGTTTGCGGCTCCTGTGCGTTAATGAGAATCGCGTCGGGTGTCAGCGAGAGGCTCATCAAGGGAACATTTGCGAGTATATCCGATATCCCCTTGAAGGTCTTTTGAATCGATTTTTGAACATTCTCGTTCTGAGGAGGATAGAATCTATATGATTGAATCGCGATTCTGAGGTCTTTTAATGCATTGAAACCATTCTGTAAGTCCTCCGGCGTGAGTTGCTTCTTGCTGACCATATCGTCAACATAGAGCCGGCGGTGAAGCATCCTGCGGACGGCCTCAGGAATCTGCGCCTGCGACTGGCGATCGCCGGAGGCGGAAAGAATCTCGACGGCTTTGTCCCAGCGCTCCGCCTCTTGGAAATGGTAGGCCAGCTTGTCCATAATCTCGTCGAGGCGCCCCTCGTTGAGGGTCTTCTCAACCTCGGCGACTTTGTAGTGTAACTCTTTACGCTCCTCATTGTTGATGAGATTATAAAAGGCCTGCCTACTCGCGCCGGAGTGGAAGGCGTAATCGGCCTCGCCGGAGAGGTCTTCCTGAATGATATGCGCCCGGCGCGCGGCCTCGAGGGTATCCTGAACCTCCTGCTCCTCTTTATTGACAATCTCGGAGAGAACCTTGACATTAAAGCTGTCCCCGATGACGGCGGCCTTCGATAGAACCTCTTTGTCGATAGAGGGCATAGATTCGGCGCGCTCTTTAGCGATATCCTCGATGGACTTCGGGAAATCTTCCTCGATGAAATTATCGACACGCCAGTTTGTGCCGTCGTATTGGATCATTCCGCGCTCGATGGCGAGCTTGAGGAGTTCTTCGATGAATAGGGGGTTTCCACCGGTTCGGGCGGTGAGGGCCTTGAGGGAGTTTTGTGGGATTTTGATATGGCCGGTGATTTGGTATATAATTCCGGCTATCGCTAAATCTCCCAAGGGTTTAAGCTCGCAACGGAAAACCTCCGCCGACTGAGTGATCTTCGGAATCGAGCGAACGAGGTTCGAGAGGTTGCTCTCGGCACCGCCCTCGGCCTGCGTGATTAGACCGAAAGCGAGGTCGATTCGGCTGTTCGCGAACTCAGTTATGAATGAGTCCACAAACTGCAAGCTCGATTGGTCGAGGAGGTGGGCGTCGTCGAGAACTATGAGAATCCTGCCTTTGCGCTGAAGGCCGAAGAGAATCTTGTTGAGTGCTTTGAAGATGAGGGTGTTTCTGTCCTCGGGCTCGCCGGCGATTGTCGGCGCGGTAAGAGACTCGAGGTTCGGGATATGCATAGCAATCTCTTTGCGCTCGACTGCCGTGAGAGATGTAGCAATCTCGCGTAGTAGATCCTGATCGTGGTTTAACGGTTCCGCGATGGCCTTTAAAAGCGGGATATACGGTGTTTTCTGGGAGGGCATACCGGTCGCGAAAATTGTCACCATCCCCCTATTTTCCGCGGATTTTCGGAGTTCCTGAAGCAGTCTCGTTTTGCCGGTGCCCCTGCCGCCGCATACAAGGGCGATCTCCTGCGTCGCCTTTTCGCCGACAATTCGATCTATCGTATGGAGCTTAAGCTCAGAGAAGGTCTCCTCGAAACCGACCATCTGATCGACGGGAAATAGCGTCGAGATATTCCCCGGCGCGACGAGCTTGCCCTCGTCGGGGTAGGTTATAACGCGGTTCTTGCCGGATTCCTTAGCGGCATAGAGCGCTTCGTCGGCGCGCTTGAAGAGGCTTTCGTAATCGTCCGCGTCGTTGGGATAGCTTGCGAGGCCGATACTGATTCTTATAGGTAGAGAGACATTGTTGCCGATATCGATCTTGGCCTCGTTGATCTTGCGAAGGAAGCCGTCGAAAAAGCGCTTGGCGTTCGGCTTATTGATGTTGTAGAGAATCGCCGCGAACTCGTCTCCGGCGTATCGAATCGGGATTCCGCGCTTTGAGACGTAATCGGAGATCATCTTACCGAAATTGGCGAGGAGCGTGTCGCCGGCCTTGTGGCCATAGGTGTCGTTGACCTTTTTAAAACCGTCCATGTCCATCATCGCGAGGCAAAGGCTTGCCCGGGACTTACGGGCGGCGTTAATATAGGCCGGCGCTCTATATTTGAAAAAACGGTTGTTGCGAAGGCCTGTCAGCTCGTCTGTGAAGGCGAGCCTTTGAAAAACCTCGGCCGAGGTTTGTTGCGTTGAGCCTTGCGCTGAGATTGTCTCTTCGGTATCCATAATTACACAGCCAATTTAACAATATTTTTCGTCGAACACAAGTATTTGATGCCATTTCGTAGATAGAAATTTTTTTTCTTTGTCAATTCGGGATCGTCGGCGACGATTTCGAGCGAGTATTTTCGTGCCAAATCAAGCAAATCCGGCATCTTGAGGGGATCGGAGAATATATATAGGTTTTTCCCGGATTGAGCGAAATCGAAAACCTGCCCCTCTCCCCTGAACTCGAGGTCGATCTCGGAGATCTCGAAGCCGTCCGAGGTCGAAGCGAAAAGCTCTATCCTCTTTCTTGCGGGGGAATCCTTGGCTGAGCGCGCGATCAAGATGCAAAAGCCCTCGCGCCCTCCTCTGCCGATCCTTCCTCGGAGCTGGTGAAGCTGGGCGAGTCCGAAGGATTCGGGATTCTCGACGACCATGACCGTTGCCTCGGGGATATCCACCCCGACCTCGATGACGCTTGTAGAGGCGAGAATCGGGGTTTCGCCGGTTCGGAAGCTCGCGAAAGCGCTTTCTTTTTTCTCGTCGGAAAGCGAGCCGTGAACAATAGAGACCAAGCCGGGAAACCTTGCGGATACGGCATCGAAGCCCTTTTTTATCGAGGTGAAATCCCCGCCCTCGATTCGCGGATGGACGATGAAAACCCGCTCGCCCGATTCGATCTTCCGTTCGATGAAGTTCCAGATCGCCGGCCGCGCATCTTCCTCTCTTATGAAGGTTCTAAAGCCCGCCCTTTCCGAGGGAAAGCCGTGGAGAACCTCGAGATCGAGGTCGCCGTAAAGGGCGAGCGCGGATGTGCGCGGAATCGGCGTCGCGCTCATGAGGAGGACATGAGCGCCGGACTTTTTAGTCAATGCGAGGCGCTGATTGACTCCGAAGCGGTGTTGTTCGTCGATTATAACAAGCCCGAGGTTTTTAAAGCGGTGCCGTTTTGAAAGAAGGGCCTGCGTTCCGACGACGATATCGACCTTCCCCTCGGAAATAGCCTTTTCCAGCGATTCCGAGCGCGAGGAGCCGGTTAGAAGGCCGATTCCGACACCGAAGCGCCCGATTCTTACATCGAGAAGCTCGGCATGTTGCCTCGCGAGCAAGGTGCTGGGAACCATGAGGGCAACCTGAAGGCCGGAATCGACGGCCGCCGCGGCGACGAGCATAGCTATGGCCGTCTTCCCCGATCCGACATCGCCGGAGAGCAGTTGCATCGATCTTCCGCCGGCGGTCGCGCGTTGCAGAAGTCCGGCCAGAGCGTGATTCTGGCCGTCAGTCAGTTTGTAGGGCAGGGCATGCTTAACAGCGGAGAACAGCGCGCCCGGCCTTAGGGGGACAGCGGATTTATCGGCCTCGGCCTCGCGGCGCCTGAGCGCGAAGAGGATTTGGGTGACGAGAAGCTCGTCGAAAGCGAGCCTTTGCCGCGCGGACTCGAGTTCGTCCCAGCTCGAGGGCGCATGGATTTGGGTTATCGCATGGCTGAGGCTCGGCAGACCGGTCTTGAGAATGATCTCCGACGGGACGGGGTCCGCGAGGTCTGCGATGCGCTCGGATGCGGCGTTGGCAATCTTGGCGCGAACCCGATAGCCTATCTTCACTGAGCTGAAAGCATCTGCGTTCGGATATATTGGTATTAGAAGCTCGCGGTCTTCGCCCTCCGGCTCGATATTCGGATGGGTGAAAACCGATAACCCACGCTCATTTTTGGGAAGCCCCCAGAGCAAGACGCTTCGACCCTTGACGAGGGTTCTCGAGAAATACGGCGGGGCGTTGAAGAAAACCGCGCGAGCCCTTCCGGAATCGTCCTCGAGCTCGATAGAGAAGATTCTTGGCGATCGCTTGACCGAACAAATTGTCGCCGAGATAGTCGCCACCTCCCCCTCGATAATTTCGTCGATCGGAATCGCGGATTTTCGATGCAGATAGCGATTCGGCGTGCATTGAATCATATCGAGTATAGTCGATATTCCATGATCTTGAAAAACAGCAGTCCTTTTCGGCCCTAATGAAGGCAGATTCTCGATTCCCGAGGATAAAATATCGCTATCGTAACAATACAATTCCCACATGTATTTATTATACATTTTATCTACTATAAGTCAATAATAAATATCTTACGAAAAATTAGGCTTGAAATCTGCTTGTAAAATACGATTATAAAGCTTCTATAGGAGGTGTTTATGCTTTGGTCGAAAAATAAAGAGGGGAAAAAAGCCGGCACTACACTCATAGGCATCTGCAAGGATGGATGCGCCGCGCTCGGCACGGACTTCGACGAAAAAAAATCCGCCGAGGACGAGATAGGCGTTGTTGAGAATTTTCATGGCTGTCTTATCGGATATACCGGCCCAAAGCGCTGTATCGACGGGTTTGAGCATCTGAAATCGGCGATCGAGCGCGGAGATTCGATAACCTCCGCCGCGGAAGAGACCGCCGCGTTTTGGAAAATCGAAAGCGCAAAGGCGGTTGACGCATTTGTGGTTGTTCTCGATGGAGAGCGATCCATTGTTATCGCGCCGGGGACCGCCCAATCGCCAAAGGCGGATATGGTCGCTGTCGGCCCGGGCGAGCAATATGCTTTGGCGGCGATACGCGCGATCCTCGCACAGCCCGTTGTCCAAGAAAGCGCGCAGGATATGGTCAAGAAGGCCTTTGAGGTCGCCTCGGGCGTGTGTGTGCTTGTAAATTCCGGGGCAAAGATATTGCAACTCGAAAAATAGGATCACTGTGAAAAATTACAAGTCTTTTCATGGAACAACAATCTTGGGATTGTGTATCGGCGACAGGGCCGCAATCGGCGGGGACGGCCAAGTGACGCTCGGTGACGAGATATTTAAATCCGGCGCAAAAAAGGTTCGAAAGTTCGACAATTACGATGTCCTCGTCGGGTTCGCCGGTGCGGCCGCCGACGGGCTTACGCTTCTCGACCGCTTCGAGGAAAAGCTGTCCGAGTATTCCGGCAATGTGCCGCGCTCGGTGGTCGAGCTTGCCAAGGATTGGCGGATGGACCGATATCTGCGCCGCCTCGAGGCTATGCTCGTCGTCGTCTCGAAATCCGGCAACTATGTCCTTTCGGGCAACGGCGATGTTATCGAGCCGGATGACGGGATTTGCGCTATCGGCTCGGGTGGAGGGTTTGCGCTCGCCGCCGCGCGCGCTATACTTTCCGGCCCGACTCCGCCGAAGAATCCCGCCGATGTTGTGAAGCGCAGTCTCGAGATAGCCTCGAATATCTGTATATTCACTAATGATAAAATTACTGTATTAACAATATAATGCTGAATAATATTTATGAATAATTATTACAAAGGCCTTCTCGAGCCAAAAGAGATTGTCGCTGAATTGGATAGGTATATCATCGGCCAAAAGGCCGCAAAGAAAAGCGTAGCTATCGCTCTCCGCAACCGCTGGCGCAGACAGATGGTCGAGGGGCCGCTCCGCGACGAGATAATGCCGGCGAATATCCTTATGATCGGCCCAACCGGTGTCGGAAAGACCGAGATCTCGCGAAGGCTCGCCGCTTTAGCGAACGCGCCCTTCATCAAGGTCGAGGCGAGCAAGTTCACCGAGGTCGGTTATGTCGGCCGCGATGTCGAATCGATGATTCGCGAGCTGGTCGATATCGCAATATCGCAGATTCGCGTGCGTTTCGAGGACGAGGTCATCGACCGCGCAAGGGAAATCGTCGAGGCAAAATTACTTGACATAATCACCCCGAAACGCCCCAAGCGAAACTCCTCCTCCACCGAAGATGAACTCGAACGAACTCAACGAATTCGCGAGAAACTCGAAAAACAGCTTAAAAACGGCCTCCTCGATGAAAGGATCGTCGAGATAGAGGTGCCTGAAACATCGATTCCGACAATCGAAATCTTCTCACCGATGGGTCTCGAAGAGATGGGAGTTAATTTTTCCGAGATGTTCGACGGAATGATGCCCAAAAAGACCAAGGTTAAAAAAGTGACTGTCGAGGAAGCCCGTAATTTATTGCTCGATAAAGAGATAGACAATCTCGTCGATCACGACAAGGTCGTCGATACCGCGATCTCTCATGTCGAGGAAATGGGCATCGTATTTATCGATGAGATAGACAAAATCGCTATCAGAAGCTCGGGCTCCGGCCCCGATGTCTCCCGCGAGGGAGTGCAACGCGATCTTCTGCCGATCATCGAGGGCTGTAATGTCCAAACCAAATACGGAATGGTGCGAACCGACCATATTCTCTTCATCGCCGCGGGGGCCTTCCACGAATCGAGCCCGAGCGACCTTATACCGGAGATGCAGGGCAGGCTTCCAATCCGCGTCGAACTCGATTCCCTCACCGGCGAGGATTTCACCCGAATTCTCGTCGAGCCCGAAAACTCCCTGATCAAACAATACCAAGCCCTTATGCGCTCCGACGGAGTCGAGCTTGATTTCACCGACGGTGCGATCAAAGAGATCGCCCGAATCGCGGACGATGTCAACTCGCGAACCGAGAATATCGGCGCTCGAAGGCTTCATACTGTAATGACAACCCTGCTCGAAGAGATTATGTTCCTCGGCCGAGAATACCAAGGCCCTAAGGTCAAGATCACTCTCGCATCCGTGCGAACCGCACTTAAAGATATCGCCGAAGACGACGATCTCGCGAAATATATCCTGTAGCTCAAACTCCCCCGCGGGCGTCGGCCGCGCATGCGCGGAACGACCGGCCGGAAGTGAATCGCGCTACATGACAATCCCCGCCCGGCCGGTCGTTGATTTTCGCCATCTCGGAAAGCTCGCTCTCCGAGATGGCGAAAATCCCGACGCCCGCGTTGGCGGGTTATTTATTTCAAATAGATAATCTTGGCCGCGGCTGAATTTCCGGATTTTGTTTTAACTTGAATGAAATAGACACCGGATACAAGCGAACTTGCCGGCTCCCATAGTATTTCGCCGAAATTGTCGAGTTCGCCCTCGGACCACCTTGCGACAATTCTTCCGGAGATGTCGTAAATTTGCGCTTCGGAGGGTATTTTATCGAAGGATATTCTAACCGAAGAATTGAAAGGATTAGGATGAACAGCGACATCGATTTTATTCGGCAGAGGGCTTACAGTCTCCAATACCGGTGAAACGGGACCGCCGATCTTCATGAGCCAGAAATCGTTCGAGCCCTCGGAGTAGGTTCTTCCGGCGAGTGCGAGCGAGGAATCCGCAAGCGAGAGAATGCTGTATCCTTGGTCGGTTCCCGCGGTGGCATAGGTGTGAGATTTGACAGTGTCGCCGAATTCGTCGAGATACAGGAGATAGACATCGCGGTTTCCGCTATTCACGATGGCTCCGGCGGTGACGTAACCGCCCTCGATCTGCGTCGCGCTATAGGCGGAAAAGTCTTTCATACCGCCGAAATTGCGGGTGAAAACCGTGTCGCCGTCGGCGGTGGTTTTGACGATATAGATACTGTTGAAAATCGGCATCCCGAAGGAGCGTGAAATCCCGGCTAACAGTATTCCACCGTCACCGGAGGGAACAGCTTGATTCACTTCGTCGATATTGGCTCCGCCGTAGGCCCGAGTCCAAACCGAATCGCCGGAGAGATCGGTTTTCATAAGCATAGCGTCGCGGTTGCCGAGCGGCCCGAGCGTATAATAGCCGCCGATATAAAGCGAACCGCCGTTTTCGAAGATTGAGTTTCCGACAAAACCTGCGTATGTTTTTTGCCAAAGCGCCGTCCCGCTTGCATCGACGCCCCAAATCGACATCGATTCACCGAGATTTCCGAGGATCGCGAAGCCACCGGAAGGCAGGGACGTTAGGTCCTTCGCGCCCTCGTCATCCGCGGTGCCGATCGTTCGAGTCCAAAGCGTGTCTCCGACCGAATCCAGCTTGAGAAGCCAAACATCCCTCCCGCCGGCTCCGAAAGACTCGGTGGTTCCGACGGCCAGATAGCAGTCATCATCGGTTTTCAGGATAGCATAACCGCAATCGAACGCCGAACCACCATAGTTTGTAGCCCACAGCACAGAACCTGAAACGCTCATATTCAATAGACATAAATCCGAAGTAGCGTCGGAGCCGTTATCGAGTAAACCGACAGCCACGAACCCGCCCAATCCGTCGGGCGCAACAGACATGGGAGTCTGATTTCCGGGAAGGGCAATAACCCTGTTCCAGCCGTCGTGAATCTCGCTGAAAACCTGAGCCTGCTGAAGGCGGCTTTCGACACCGTGGGCATAAACAGCGCCCACCGCATATGAGAAATTCGTGAGCTCGCGCGGATATCTGTCCATATAGGAGAGGCTGTGGGATGTGCCGATGAAGGTATAGTCCTCGACCTCGATTTCGCGGCGATAGACATTAAAGTAATGAACCGACTCGGTAATCAGCGTCGGCGCGCTCCAGCGGAGCATGACATGGCCGCCCGTGACCGCGTCGGCGGTGAGATTCTCCACCGGCCGGTGCGTGATGACCGGCGGCGTGATATTCACAATACCGTAATCGACTATGGTCAGGTCGTGGGGAAGGCTGTCGGGCAGGAAATACCATGCGTCGGCGGTGCCGCCCCATCCGAAGTTGACATGGAACTCCCCCGATTCGCGATAGCCATCTACGACAACGCCGTGGCCGACCTCGGGGCTGTGCATGCTCATATAGGGCGTGCGGTAATTCATGATGTCGAGTAGCAAATCTGTATAGAACGACGGCGAGGAGGTCATAATGCCGTCAGCGGAGAGGTAGCCGAACTTGCCGACCAACGCCGTCGCGACATCGTGCGACATGGCCGAAGAGCCGCCGTCTTTGTATTGCATATTAATCGAGACACCGCAGGCGAAGAGCATGCGCGCCATAGTCGTGTCGTCGGGGTGAACTCCGACCGCGTTGAAATCGATGGTGTCGATATTCGCGGACGGCGCGTCGATGAAAATTGTCGGTGTCGTAGCGGTGGAGATGTAGCTGTCGGTCGAGTCGAAGGATACACTCGGCGGCCATTCCCAGTAGTTCATAATCTGCCCCATCGCAGTGACGACACAGCCGATCGGACAACGCACCTCTGTTTCGGGGTCAATCGGGCAGAACATGTTGTATGGGTGATCTTGATTCCAGCGCGTGTCGGTGTATGGCCCCCAGATCGCCGAAAGGGCGTGCTCTGCGAAAAAAGAGGGCGATTTTTCGGTATATTTCAGCCAAAGCTCGCGGTTCTCTCTGAGGATACTTGAGGGAGTGCGCGAGATTCCGGCAATACGGTTCTCGATATCGAGCTTCATAATCGCAAGGGGAAAATTCTCGCGCGATTCGGCCAAATCGAAATCCGACTCGAAGGAATAGGCGATCACCGGCCGAAGGTTCTTATCGGCCGGAATCAAGATATACCCGCGCGGCTCGAGCTCCGCAACGAAGCCGATCGCGCCTGAGGCGCTTTGAATCGCATGGATTCGAGAAACAACGCCATTCCCGAAAAGCTCGGTATGGGTTTGCGCGACCTGCAAAACCTCATCTTGCGAAGCCGTCTCCGCAAAGCAGGCAAGCGAAAGGAATAAAAACATCGCGACAAAAACCGATAACCTGTTCATAGTTTCTCCTCGATTCTCATTTTTAGCTAAGAAAATACCATAATTTGCCTATTAGTCAAGCGCCCAATCCCGAAGGCGCGATTTATTTTTGTTAAAGAAGAGATTTTTATTGCGGGTGAATTCGAGCCGGAATATATTGCGCTGTAATACGATCGTGAAGAATATAGCATACCCCGAAGGAGGAAAAATGGAGAATAAACTCGCCAACCCCGCGCCGCTTGGGCTTATGGGCTTCGGCATGACAACCGTGCTTCTAAACATCCACAACGCGGGTTTTTTCCCGCTCGGCTCTATGATATTGGCCATGGGCATCTTCTACGGCGGCTTGGCGCAGATCATCGCGGGCATTATGGAATACAAGAAGGGCAACACCTTCGGCGAGACGGCATTCTGTAGCTACGGCCTTTTCTGGCTGACGCTCGTCGCGCTGATCGTTATGCCGAACATGGGCATCGGAGTCAACAGCGCTCCAACCGGGTTCGTTGGCTGGTATTTCTTTATGTGGGGGCTTTTCACCTTCGCGATGTGGTTCGGGACATGGGGCAAAAACCGCGCGCTTCAGTTTGTCTTCTTCAGCCTGACTGTTCTTTTCTGGCTACTCGCAATTCGCGATTGGACGGGAAGCGAGCTTATCGGAACGATTGCCGGCTTCGAGGGCATTATCTGCGGTTTATCGGCGATATATTTGGCCATGGCCGAGGTCCTTCAGGAGAACTTTGGCAAATGGGTTCTGCCCATCGGCTTGATAAAAAAATAGGGATTTCCCCCTGCAAATTGATTATATTGACCTGCTCCGGTAAATCGATCGGAGCGGGTTTTTAAATTCAACCAAATCCACAGAGGTCCTGTCATGTCGAAGAGAATCGAGAGAATACTCGTCACCGGTGCCTGCGGGCAGATCGGCACCGAGCTTTGCTTTGCGCTGGGTGAAAAATACGGCGCGGAAAATATCGTCGCCTCGGATATCCGCCCCGAGGGCGAAGTCAAGATCGAGAACATTTCCGCCTACGAGCTTTGCGATGTCACCAAATACAGCGGGATCGAGGCGATTGTCCGCAAACACCGTATCGACACAATTTTCCACATGGCCGCGATCCTTTCCGCAGTCGGCGAGAAAAACCCGCTACTCTGCTGGGATGTTAACATGAACGGCACGATTAACATCCTCAAGTGCGCGATAGAGGCGAAACTCAATCGGGTAATCATCCCCTCCTCCATCGCCGCCTTCGGCCCGGACACCCCGCGCGACAACACGCCCAACGACACGATCCTCCGCCCGACCTCGATGTATGGCGTGACGAAGGTCTGCGGCGAGAGGCTTTGCGACTATTATGTCAAGCGCTTCGGCATCGATGTCCGCGGACTTCGCTATCCGGGGATCATTTCCTCCGAGACGCTCCCCGGCGGCGGCACAACCGATTACGCCGTCGAAATTTACTACAAAGCCGTCTCCGAGGGCTCCTATAAATGCTTCCTCGCCGAGCACACGATGCTCCCGATGATGTATATGCCAGACTGCATCAAGGCCACGCTCGATCTGGCCGAAGCGCCTTTCGAGAAACTCATTCACCACAGCGATTTCAACCTCGCGGCCTTCAGCGTGACGCCCGTTGGGATCACGGAGAGTATCCGCAAATACATCCCGAACTTCACCTGCACCTACGAGCCGGACTTTCGGCAGGCAATCGCCGACTCTTGGCCGAACAGCATCGACGACTCGGTCGCCCGCGCCGAATGGGGCTGGCGCCCGGACTGGGACCTCGACTCGATGACGCGCGATATGCTCGAAAAGCTGTCATTGCGCCATAAAAACGGCACGCTCTACGGCAAATGATCCTCGGCCTCGGCATCGATATCGTCGATATTCACCGCGTGAAAAGGATCGCCGGGGAATACGGCGACGACCTCCTCCGGCGCGTTTTCACCGAGCGCGAGGCGGAATACTGCCGCGCAAAGAAAAATCCCGAGATTAACCTCGCCGCAAGGTTCGCGGCCAAGGAGGCCTTTCTGAAGGCCCTCGGCACAGGCCTTCGCGGAAAGATCGAATGGCGCGAGATCGAGGTGGTCAACGACCATCTGGGCAAGCCCTCGTTTGAGCTTTATGGTGCGGCCAGGGAGGCACTTTCAGCCAAAGGCGCCGCCTATGTGCATCTGTCCATCACCCACACGGCCGATTACGCCGCCGCGGTGGTGGTTGTTGAAGAGAGGTTATAGGTTTTAGGTATCAGGTTATGGGCATTACACGAGGGCGCGGGTAGCGGTGTATCAATAGGGTAAAAGGTAAAGGGTAAAAGGCAAAAGGCATTACACGAGGGCGCGGGGTGCGCCCTTTTCATTTGAGATATATCTCCCGTCGGTCGGTTCGGCATGGCCGACGGCAATATGGCTCCGGGCAAAATACTCTGCCAAGATCATTTTATTATCATGGCCCTCCGCAAGGCCTCCCGTCGGTCGGCCGGCATGGCCGACGGCAACATGGCTCCGGGCAAAATACTCTGCCAAGATCATTTTATTATCATGGCCCTCCGCAAGGCCTCCCGTTGGTCGGTCGGCATGGCCGACGGCAACATGGCTCCGGGCAAAATACTCTGCCAAGATCATTTTATTATCATGGCCCTCCGCAAGGCCTCCCGTTGGTCGGCCTCTATTCTTATTTCAAATACACTACCCGTTTCACCGCCGTCGCACCGCCCGCTTCGGCTCCGCTCAGCGACCGGGGGTTGTTGAATGTCGCCCGGACGAGATAGACGCCGCTACCGATGGTTTCATTTGGCGTCCATGTAAATTCGCGGGTCGTAGGGGACGGTCTTGCGCC
>DIWU01000016.1 GCA_002428525.1 bacterium UBP14_UBA6098 | reverse complement strand
CTCTCGCCGCCTCCTATGAAAATCTCCATGAATGGAGAAGAAGAAACCTGAGGGTGGGGGGTTTCGAACCCACGACAACCGGCTTAAAAGGCCGGTGCTCTACCTACTGAGCTACACCCTCAAATAGTCGGCCTAAAATACCGATTGCGGGCATGTATGTCAAGTTCTTTATGAAAAAGTGTAGGCAACGCCTTTGTCACCGCTCGAATATACCCACCCAAAGTGCGCGCGAAAACCGCCCGCCCGATCACCGCTTAGAATAACCGTATTGGCCAAGCTCGGCTTCGGTGTCGATAGGATAATAGGCGCATACTTTCGTGATGTAAGCCAAGGGCGCAAAAGCCCGAATATCGAGCCTTCCCTCCGAAAAGACACCCTCGTCGATATGCGTCGCTAAAACCTCGCCGATAAAAAGCTCGTGAGTCCCCAAAACTACACTGTGAACCACCTTGCACTCGAGATTGACCGGAAACTCTTTGACCCTCGGAACCGATATGAACTCCGAGGCCTCGCGAGATAGACCGGCCGCGGACCACTTATCGACCTTGTCGCCGTGAAGCACCCCGCACAGGTCCACCGCCTCGACCTGAGAGCGGTGCGCGATATTCACCGTGAATTCGGGATTCTCGTGAATAATGTGATAGCTGTGTCGCGCCTGTTTCCGAATCGCGATGCTCACACACGGTGGCTCGGAACACGCTACGCCTACCCACGCAAGCGTTATAAGATTGTCGCCGCTACGCTCGCTCGCTACCGCGATCACCGCGGCCGGTATCGGCGCGAGAAGCGGATATGGCTCATCGATTTTAATTTTCATAAATTAGTCCTTTTTTTTTGAAAAAAACTTATTATCTTGGAATATATAAATATGGTCGCTATTTTCAACACGCAACAAAGTCGTGGGAAAACAGTAAAATTAAACCTTTAAAAACTAAGGCGGAATTATATTCGCCTAAATAGTTATTATCTGGGGCAAAAAGGCCTTGACATTGAGGGATGGGCCAAGTATTTTTTTACAAATTATGAAAAACGGAGAATTATTATTCTAAATCAAGAAGGAGGACTAAGAATGAGGCCTAAGGCTATGCTCTTTTTAGGGCTGTTGACGCTCGCTTTCTGCGCATTTGCGCAAGTGGAGCTTTTCCCCCTCGAGACTTTCGACACATGGGCAACTCCCGCTTCACCGCCTTTCGGTTGGACGAGAATTGTCGGAGGTAGCGAGACTACACCCACCGAGAACGCAAACGACTGGCACCCCAGTGCCACCCCCTCCGGATCGTGGACAACTTCTCCCGTCGCGAGACTTCACTGGCTACCCGCCGAAACATGGGACGATTGGTTGATTTCACCCACTTTCAACACAACAACAGGAACATACGATTCGATCGTTGTTGTTTATGAAACCGACTACAGCCGATATTCAGTCACCACCGGGGACAACAAAGTTCGTCTATCCACCGATGGTGGAACTACATGGCCAAATACCCTGTGGAACTACGGCGCTACCGGTTCGGGAACAATCCACGAAACGCGCAGGATCAATATCACCGCTCTCGCGGATGGCTATACCAACTGCAAAATCTCTTTCCACGCTTCTCGCTATAGCTACGACGACAACTGGTGGGAAGTCGATAATGTAGTCGTTCTGGCTTATGAGGCCCCTTCCGAGCCCGAACCCCCGATCTTCGCATTTACATGCGAGCCGTCGATTCCCTCCGGAACCACCAGCTATCCTGTTAATGTCAATATCGCCGACGCAACCGGCGTGGTTCCAACCTCGGTTCAGGTCTGCTATACTATTAACGGCGGAGCCGAGACCTGCGTGACGATGACCTATGTCACCGGCGCGCCCGACGGCACGGGTGCCTACACCGCGACCATCCCCGGCCTGAGCGACTGGGATCAGATCAGCTACTATTTCAAGGCAACCGACACCTATACCCCGCCCTCGACCGGAACCTCTACAACCTGTAATATGGTTGTCAGCGGTAACTACTATGTTTACGAGGACGGAACCGGTTTCCCGATGTCCCCCAATCCGACTTGGCAGGATATCTCCACCATCGGCTGGAATACCGGGCTTTGGGGCGACGATATTTCCGGTTGGCTTTTACTGCCGTTCTCCTATCGTTGGTATGGCGTCGATTACGACACCGTCTGGATTGCCAGCAACGGTTGGATTTCGCTCGGCCTGAATCCGTATTATACTTCCTGGTTCTACTATCCATTGCCGCGCGCCGCGGAGCCGATGCCCATGATCGCCCCTTGGTGGGTTGACTTCAACACAACCACCACCGGCGAGATATACTACTATATTAGCGCCGATAACGACACGGTCATCTTCCAATATGACGCCGTTCCGCGCTGGTCCGGCCCCTCGGAAACCTTCCAGATCGTTTTCGTCAATCCCGCTATCGAAACCCATCCGGGCGGCAACGGCTCAGTCGTTGTTCGCTACTCAACTGTCAACGGTTCGACCGGTTCGCTCGGAATAAGCAACGACAACGGCACGGAAGGCATTCAATACTGGTATGACGGCGTTTCCGGTAGCACCGATTACCTCGGCCTCATCCCCGGAAGAGCGGTTCGCTACTGCTCGACTCCTCCGCCCGAAGGCGGAGAGCTTTGGGGTTATGTTACCCTCACCGGCAGAACCGACCACTCCGGCGCTACCGTCGGTATCGTCGGAACCAGCCTCACCGGAACCACCGACGCCACCGGATACTATGAGTTCGATCATATCCTTCCGGGAACACATGCGGCATATTGCACGCACCCCTCGTTCTTCGGCGACACCGTGTTCGGCGTCATCATCGTCGAGGGCGCAAGAACCCGCCAAGACTTCACACTCTCCCCGCGCCCGACAGGCTACATCGTCGGTTATGCCGACCTCACCGACACCCCCGGCGCAGATGCTAATATCATCTGTGAAGGCCTCGGCTCAGGTCTCAGCACCCTCACCGACGCAACCGGTTACTTCATCATCGAAGGAATCGGAATCGGCGATAATCAGGTCATCGCTTCGTTCCCCAATTATAATATAGGTTGGAGCCCGGTCGTCGATATAGTCGCCGGCGAAACCACCTATGTTGACACCATCTTCCTTACACCCATCCCCATCATCGACCTCGAGGGCGATGACGGCGGCGCTGTCCCCGATCCTCTCACCGGTGGCTGGGAGTGGGGAATACCATCATCGGTCGGCCCGGCAACCGCCCATAGCGGATCAAGATGCTGGGGAACCCTCATCTCCGCTAACTACATTGCCAACGCTAACTGGAAGCTCGATCTCCCAGTCCCGGCTCTGGCTACAGAATTCTCATGGTGGCAGTGGCTCAAGGCGGAGGATGGATCAACCACAGCCTACGACGGCGGAAACATCAAGTATTCCACCGACGGCGGTCTCACATGGGTCATCGCCACCCCGCTCGATTCGGCCTATAACCTCCCCATCTCGACCCTCAACCCCTACATGACCGGCGAGATGGCTTGGTCCGGCGACGCTGGCGAATGGGATATTTGGTTAAAACAGCGCATCGCCATCAACCCGGATATGACCCACATTCGCTTCCACTTCTCCTCCGACGCCTCCATCAATGACGCCGGCTGGTATGTGGACGACTTTGTGTGGATGACCACCCCGCCCCCGACCGGCGGCCTTCGCGTTTATGTTTACGACTGCAATTCCTATTCGGTCATCGAAGGCGCTAAGGTCAACGCTCCGGGCGGCTCCGGCTACACCGGCCCCGACGGTAGCGTCCTCCTCGAGAACATTCAATACGGCGAGGTCACAGTCATGGCCGGAAAGCCCGGCTACTGGCCGAACCAAAAGGACGTCATCGTCTTCATCGACCATGTCACGACCGTGCTCGTCCCGATCTGCCCGATCGATATTACCGAAATCGTCGGTCAGCTCGATCAAACCATCGACGATTCCCTGCTCTTCGAGCTTTGCAACCCGACCGAAGATACAGTTTGGTATCTCTGGTCCGGATTCCCGCTCGACGGCGGTGCATCCATGATGGCCTCGATCGAGATCGATCCCACCGAGACCTTCGCGACAAAGGCAATCGACAACGAGATCTCCCCGATTAACAGAAAGGCCCTCACCGTCGATTATAAGGATATGGTTCGCGAAAGACCTTCCGATGTCGGCGATGTCATCGACAGCTTCGATGTTGCACTCATCACCGATACTCCTTGGGGCATCGGCCTCTGGAAGAGACTCGATATTCAACATTTCTGGCTCTCCAATATCGACATTGGATGGGGTTCAGCCGAGGATATGCGCTTCAGCGCGACCACCGGCGCTTGGACCGGTGTCGGCTACGACTTCACCGGCCTCGGCGAGGCCAGCTGGATGGGCGATCTCACATGGGACGACAACAACCAGCTTATGTGGCAGGTCGCTGTCGGCGGAACCAACAAGCTCTACGCCTTCGATGTCCAAACCGGCGATATCGTCGATTCCCTCGGAAACCCGACTTGGACGGGAGTTTCTCAGCGCGGCGTCGCCTACGACTACGGCAGGGACTTGTTCTACTGCGGCGGCTGGAACAGCAATTTGATCTACGAGATCAAAGGCAAGAGCTGGGATGTCCCCGGCCAGGTGATTCGCACCTTCTCCGCCCCCAACTGCGCAGGCATCGGCTTCGACCCGAGCAGAAGGACGATTTGGTATGCCACGAGCGATCCCTCAGATTACCTCTATGAAATCGATCCGAATTCCGCAACAGTCGTAAACGCAATCCCCTCGCCGAATGCCGGCTGGGCCGGCGGTTATGCCCTCGCGGGTCTCGAGGTCGATCATCAGGGTAGAATCTGGATCGTCAATATGAACACCAGAAAGGTTTATGTCCTTCAAGCTCCCGCCGCGGCCCTTCCGGGCGGTATGTTCGTCGAACCCGCCACCGGCTTCATCGCTCCGGGCGAATGTGTCACCTTCGCACTGGTCAACCCGGCTTATGCCAATCCGGTTGGCGACTACGACTTCGACCTATATTTCTATCCCGACCGCGAACTCGACCCGACAGTGATCCCAGCCCATGTCCA
The DNA here is from genome assembly GCA_002428525.1 of bacterium UBP14_UBA6098. Classification (GTDB taxonomy): domain Bacteria; phylum UBP14; class UBA6098; order UBA6098; family UBA6098; genus UBA6098. The sequence goes on along the minus strand of DIWU01000016.1, from coordinate 36,275 downwards.
AGTCCTTCCGAAGGAACACAAGGGTTGGAATCTAATCTCGGTTCCGGTCGTCGCGAACCCGGTCGATCCCTTCACCCAGTTCAGGGATGACATCGTCCCGTTCAATGTCGATCACACAAGCTCGAACATCTGGGGTTGGAATCAGGACGGCGGCATCTACGAGTTGCCCACATGCTTCACTCGCGGACGCGGCTACTACCTCAAAACATGGCTCGAGGGAACGTTCTGGGATGTTTACGGCGCGCCTTATGCCGCCGGCGACTTCACCTATCCCGTCTATTACCCGACCGAAAGCCCGAGCTACGGCTGGTGGTTGATCGGTAACCCGTATGACAAGCGCGTCGATTGGGACGCTGTTTACGCGGCCTCCGACTTCACCTATATCCATCCGGAATACTGGACATGGTCCGAGAAAGAGGGCTATAAGTTCTATAGCCCGACCCTCGGCGGCCACGGTGAGGACAACTACATCGATAGCTGGCGCGGCTACTTAATCAACACCCGCCCCGGCAACCCGGCTGTGGTCTCCAATATCATCTATCCGCAGGATGGAACGCTCGAGACCTTCGTCGCGAAGTTCAAGCCCAGCGCCGAAAAGGTCAAGACAATCAATCCGGCCGAATTCGCGCTTCGCATCTCGGTCTCCGCGGTCAACGGCTCCGACAGACGCGTCGATACATATAACTATCTCAGCGTCAACAACCTCGCCACCGATGGCCTCTGCGACTATGATATCGTCGAGCCGAACATCCCCACACCCGGTGGAACGATTAAGGCCTTCTTCGATTATTCAGGTTCGAGGCTCGCGAGAGACACGAAGCAGAACTTCAGCTTCTCGAGCAAAGACTGGACATTTGTCGTTAGAGACATACCCGCCGGTATGCAAGTGACCATCTCTTGGCCGAGGGACAGAGTCCCGACCGCCGACGATGTCTCTTGCGGCGTGATGAACCTCGACAGCAGATGGAACCTCTCGATGACCGACATCACAACCGGCGAGCATGTCAACATGCGCGAGACCTTCTCCTACACCTTCACGAGCACATCGAGCCCACGCAGGTTCACAATGACCCTCGGCGATGTCCCGCTCGAGGTCGAGGAAAGGAAACTCCCCGAGGAATTCGCCCTCTCCGCCAACAAGCCAAACCCGTTCAACGCGACAACCGAGTTCACAGTCGCGCTTCCGGCAAAGGCCAATGTTACGGTCGAGGTCTTCGATCTCCTCGGTCAGAAGGTTAGCACACTCGTCGATGGCGAGATGGAAGCCGGCTTCCAGAGAATCATCTGGAACGGCCGCGACATCAATGGTCGTGAGGTCCCGAGCGGTATCTACCTCTACAAGGTCACCGCAGGCGACTTCAAGCAGACCAGAAAGATGACGCTTATCAAGTAAGCGAAATCCAAAACCCTTTAGGGTTCAGAGGCCGGAGAATTATCTCCGGCCTCTTTTATTTGTTGATTTTCAGACGATATGGAGTAAATTTCATATAGATTTGTTTTTATTTATGACAAAAAAAGAGGAGTCAAATTGATTGAAAAAACACAGATCATAAGCGCTTTGAAGAATGTCTTCGACCCGGAGATCCCCGTCAATGTCGTCGATTTGGGCTTTATATACGATGTCCGCATCGATTCATCCCGCGTTGAGATCGACATGACCCTCACTATCCCCGGTTGCCCGATGCACCAGATACTCACTAAGATGGTCGAGGAGGCGGTCGCGCAGGTCGAGGGCGTCGATGAGGTCAAGGTGAATCTCACCTTCGAGCCTCGCTGGTCGGTCGAGAAGATCACAGAGGACGGCAAAACAAAGCTTAGGGAGCTCGGATATAATATCTAAGCTCCCCTCGCGATATTATCTATCGTTGGAATTATTTAATCGCCGCAGTCAACCTTCACGGGCAGAAGCATTAATGGCTCGCCGCTTCGGAACATGGAAACCGCGTCGATATAGGGTTGAAGCGTGATCTCGAGCTTGTCGAGAAGCGAGTTCGACCGAGAGGCCGAGCCGGAATTAACCTCGAACGCGAATTCGATCCAGCTCTTTTCCTTCGGATATGTCACAATTCCGAGTTCATTCATTGGAATAGAGGCCATCTTGGCAGTCGCCTCGATAGCCTCGGAGAACGACGCCACCCGGTCGGCCAGATGGTTATCGACCGCCTGACGCCCGGTCCAGATCCGTCCGCCTGCAAGATTCAATAGCGAGTCGAGCTCAAGGCCGCGGCCCTCGGCGGCCTTCGATGTGAATATATTGTAAATCCCCTCGGTCGATTTGCGGAAGGCCTCGTAAGCGTCCGCGTCCATGCCCTTGTGAATCGAAAAATCGTCGGCGAGCGACCCGCGGATAACCGTATCCACCGTGACGCCGAGTTTTTCCATAAGTTGCTCGGCATGGAACTTCATGAAGATAACCCCGATCGAGCCGGTTATCGTGTTCGCGTCGCAGAATATCGAATCGGCGGGCATGCTGATATAATAGCCGCCGCTCGCGGCGACGCCGCCCATACTTACTACCACCGGCTTTTTCTCCTTCGCATCGACGATCGATTTCCAGATGAAATCGCTCGCCAGCGCGCTTCCCCCGGGCGAGTCCACGCGAAGCAGGATCGCCTCGACGGTCTCGTCCTTCGCGGCCTTGTCGATAGCCTCGATAAAGGTCTCGTCGCCGATAGAATAGTTATTGCGGAATGGGTTGTTCTGCGAGGGGCCGGCGTGAATATTGCCGAGGCAATACACAACCGCGATCTTGCGCTTGCCCGAATCCGCCCTCTTCGCGGAGGAATACTTTGAAACCGAGACGATCCGGTCATCTTTGTCATCGACCAAAGCGAGAATCTTTGCGCGATACTCCTGAGGGTAGAGAATGCCGTCGATCAGGCCCATCTCCAAACCCTCCTTGGCGCTGAAAACACCGGTATTAACGGCCTCCTCGAGCTTCTCCGCCGGAATTCCGCACCCTTGTGAAACAGTCGAAAGCCAATCGGCGTAAAGCGCATCGAGAATCGAGGTGTAATTCTCGCGAAGCGGCGCTGTGAAGCCCTTCTCGGTGAACATCTCGGCCGCGCCCTTATAATCGCCTATCTGAATTACATCGAAACCGATCCCAATCTTCTCCGCCGCGCCGGAAAAGAACATCGGCATAATCGCCATGCCCAAAAGCATGAAATCGCCGGTGGGCGGCATATAAACACTGTCGGCCATCGAGGCGGCCAAAAGCCCGCCCATAGAGGCCCCGGACAAGAACGAATAGACCGTCTTCCCCGATTCCCTGAAGGCCTTCACCGCTTTGGAAAGCTCCTCGATCTGCGTTCTCGAAAGGCCGACGCCGTCGGCCTTCAAAGACATGGCGAGGATATTGTCGTCCTCGGCGGCCGCCTCGACCGCGCGGATCAAAGAGAGGAAATTGGTTTGCCGCTTGAAGGTGTAACCCGAAAAATCGAACGAACCCCGCTCGGGGTATTCCTGCGAAAGATCGACAACGAGCACCGAGGGCTTGTTTACCGAGGCCACCTTGCCCGAGAAGCCCGACATGGCCTTAACCATAAATAGCGCCGCCACAAAAAGCACTACTAAGACAATAGCTAAGATTATCAATACCTTTTTCAACTTGACCTCCATGTTAATGTTAGAAGATAATTTACGAATAAATTGTCCGGTTTCAACCCGAATCGGTCAAAGGCCGGTTAAATCTTTGCAAATTCTATCGAAACCGCCTCGAAACGCGATATTCTTCTTGCACGATCTATTGTCGAGCAATATATTTCTATAAGATAGGTCGCTTTTCGGCCAACCCAAATTCATCGACGGACGGCGGCTTTTTGGATAAAAAAGAAATTACATTGCTCGGCCTCGGCGTCTCGGAAGGGATCGCTATAGCGCCGGCACACAAAATCGAACGCGGTGATATAACCGTCGAGAAAACAACTATCTCCGCCTCCGAGGTTGACCGCGAAATCGAGCGCTTCCAAAAAGCGATCAAACAATCCCGCGACCAACTCCTTCGCATTCAGGCCGGCATGGCGAAGTCCATCGGCAACGGCTCCGCCGCGATCATCGAGGCGCAGATCATGCTGATGTCCGACATCTCGGTCGTCGAGGAGAGCGAGGCGGTCATCTCCGACATGCTCCTCTCCGCCGAAACAGCCTTCGACAGCGTGATCTCCCGCGGCATCGAAGCGCTCAGCTCCGCCGACGATCCGCTATTGGCCGAAAGGGCCAACGATTTCCAAGATGTCCGCCGAAGGGTGCTGTCGAACCTGCTCGGGATGGCGCACCATGTCATCCGCGATGTCGTCGAGGACAGAATCCTCGTAATCCAACACCTCGCGCCCTCAGAAACAGCCCAGCTCTTCAACAACAAATTCGTCGGCCTCGCGCTCGAGATGGGCGGAACCACATCCCATGTCGCCATCATGACCCGAACGATGGAAATCCCTTGTGTATTGGGCATTCAGGGCGTCACAGAGGCTATCGAAAACGGCGAGATGACGATTATCGACGGCAAAAAGGGCTTCGTCATCGTCAACCCGACGCAGAAGACCCTCGACGACTACCGCAAACGCAAGTCCGACCAGCAAAAGCGCAAGCTCCAACTGGCCAGATACAAAGACGACGAGGCGCGAACCCTCGATGGCCACCACATAAATGTCGGCGCCAATATCGAGCTTCCCGGTGAGTCCGAGGCCATCCCGAAATACGGCGCGGACGGAATCGGCCTGTTCCGCACAGAGCTTCTTTACACCCGCTCCACGAACCTGCCCTCCGAGGATGAACAAACCGCGGTTTATACTCAGGTGGCCGAATCGCTCGCCCCGAAGCCCGTCGTGATCCGAACCTTCGATATCGGCGGCGACAAGTTCTCCGAGCTACTCGGCGCACCCTTCGAGCCGAATCCCTACCTCGGTTGGCGGGCGATCAGAATAGGCCTCGACCGACCGCGAGTCCTCAAAACACAGCTTCGCGCGCTTCTTCGCTCGGCCAAGGGCAACAATGTCAAGGTTATGTTCCCGATGATCTCGAACATCGACGAGGTGATTCAAGCCAAGGCCCTGATGGAGGAATCCCGAAAGGAGCTTCTCTCCGAGGGCATCGACTGCGCCGACCGAATCGAGACCGGAATTATGGTCGAAATCCCCAGCGTTGCGATAATGGCTCGCGAAATAGCGCCGATCGTGAATTTCTTCAGCATCGGAACCAACGACCTCGTTCAATACACCCTCGCGGTCGATCGCGGAAATCAGCGCGTCAGCCGCCTATATCAAAGCTTCAACCCCGCCGTCCTCAAACTGATAAAATACACTATCGACGCGGCGCATTTCGCCGGCATATGGTGCGGCCTCTGCGGCGAGATGGCCGCCGACCCTACGGCAACATTGATGCTCATCGGTATGGGGGTCGACGAGCTTTCGCTCAACGCCCCCTCGGTTCCGCTGATAAAAAGCATTATCCGCTCAGTCGATCGCCGCGACGCCCGCGCCGTCGCCGACTCATGCATACGTTTGACCAACCACTCCGAGGTCGTCAACTTCCTAAAAGAAAAAAACAGGGAGCTTCTGCCCCCTGAATTTTTCGATGTGTAGATATTCGGCTAAACCCTAAAACGGAACATCGTCCTCGGTCTCGGCCGGCGGAAGATCGTAACTCGGCGAAGGCTCGAAGCCTTGCCCCCTTTGAGGTCTCGATCCACCACTCTGCTGACCGCCCTGAGGGCCGCCCTGAGGGCGGTCGAGAACCCTCACGACCTGCGCGTTGATCTCGACACTTATCCTCTTGACGCCGTTCTTGTCATCCCACGAGCGCTTCTGAATCTCGCCCTCGACGAAGACAAGCCGACCCTTCGTGCAATGCTCCCCGACGAACTCGGCCTGCTTCCCCCAGCAGACTATATCATGCCAAGTTGTTTCCTCCTGAAGAGCTCCGGCCTTATCGCGCCACTTGCGGTCGGTCGCGATCGAGAAGTTTGTCACCGCAGTTCCGGACGGCGTATAACGCATCTCAGGGTCTTGCCCGATCCGCCCGATCAAAATCGCCTTGTTGAACATAATCCCTCCGATAAAAAAATTCTTACAGAACAGCCCTATTTTCCTCCGGCCATATGGATAATTCGTTGAATTAACTCCACGAACGATATCCCCACAGCCGCGGCGGCCTTCGGCACCAGCGAAAGCGAGGTCATCCCCGGAAGCGAATTGGCCTCGAGACAGTATAAACTCTCGCCGTCGAGGCGAAAATCGACCCGACCGTAATGGCGAAGCCCTAAAACCTCGAACGCCCTTTTCCCGCAATCGATGAGCCGACGCGCCGTTTCCCCGCTAATATCGGCGGGGCATATATATTCGCTTGCACCCGATGTGTATTTATGCTGATAATCGTAGAAACCGCCACTCGGGACAATCTCTACGACCGGCAGTCCCTCGCCCCCGAGAACTGCAACCGTCAGTTCGCGCCCGGGGATGAACCGCTCGAAAAGAATCCTGTCCTCAAAGCCCCTCGCAACGTCGATCCCGGCCGAAAGCTCGTCGCGGTCGTTCGCAATCGATATTCCAACCGTCGAGCCGCCGTTGGGCGTTTTGACCACAATCGGAAACCCAAAGCCGCAAAGCGAAACTACCTCATCCACCGTCGGGGCTTGAGGCCTCTCCCAAACCGCCCACTCCGGCGTTGGGATTCCGGCCTGCTCGAAAAAACGCTTCGAGAAAATCTTGTCCATCGAAACCGCGCAGGCCGACGGGCCGCTTCCGGTATAACGAATCCCGAGAAGCTCCAGAACCGATTGCACGCGACCGTCCTCGCCGGCACCGCCATGGTATCCGACAAAGACGAGATCGTAACCTCGAAGCTCGTCGTAACGCTCAACGACCGCGCTTTCCGGCCAGTCGAGGATTTCAGCGCAGTTGCCGAGCTCGATAAGCGCGCCTTGAACCGAAACAGCCGTCCTTAGCGAGACATCGCGCTCCGGCGAGATGCCTCCGCATAAAATGGCAATCCTCATTCCGCTACTCTTCGGCGACGGCATCTTCTTGCTTTTTCTCTGAAAAACGATTGCGTATATTCGCGAACATTGCCTTTCCGGTCTTGAAGCCGGAAAGGAGCGCCATCGCGGCTTTTCCAATCTTTGCCGAAAGGTTGAAATCGGTGAAAAGCCTAGCGGCCAACCGAATATACTCGATCGGGGCTTCGAGCTGATCCATTGTGGCATTGACTCTGTCGATAGTAGCGTCGGTTTTGTTCATCAAAACCTCGGCCCTCTCGAAGAGAGAGGGAAGATTGGTGTTCAATGTCCTGAGTGCCCGCTCACCCTCGACCCCGATCTTTGTCAACTGGTGCAAGAACCTGCCGAAGAAAAACGCAATTACCGCCAATATCGCGACAACCGCCCAAATCGCTATCGATAGGGAGATCGGCATTTTATACTTTGTGTTTGCGGTATTCCGAAACGCCCTTCTCCACTGCATCCTTCACGGCGTCGGTCTTGCCCTTGACATGCTCGATATCGTCCTGAATCAGTTTCTTGAGGTAATCAGAACCCTCTTTGCCCTCCTCGAGCATACGGTTGAACTGGTTCGATATCTGCTCGCGGGTCTTGGCTCCCGAGGCCGGCGCAAAAAGAAGCGCAACTCCCGCGCCGATTATTCCGCCAAGGAAAAAGCCCGCCAAAAAGGTTTCTACTCCACGTTCTTTCATTTTTTTCCTTTCGTCTTCTTTAATTATGGACGTCGCTTGTATATAAAATAATGTATAGAACACCGATTGTCAATGCGTTTCTATATCAGATCGACCGATAAGCGAACTCCCCGCAAAAAAACAAAATGGAATTCGACAAGTTAAAATTTAATAAATATACTCTTGCGCATTCCAAGAATATGCTTAATATTATAAACAGAAAAACCTCAGGAGGGAAACTATGATCTTTTGGACAATCGTTGTTTTCATTACCGGCCTTTTGGGCCTCGTTCACGAGGCGTGGCTGATAAACTACAAACTGCCGTTCTTTGCCGAGGCGACCTCGGTGTCTATCATGCTCATCGCTCTCGGAATGCTCTATTCACAACTTCGCTCTCAGACCAAGAAAAAGAAGTAGTCCGAAGGCGTGAGCGAGGCCCCGAAGGGCCTTTCCTTATTGAATAAACCGAGCAAAGAGCATTCGATACAGTGGAGCTTAACTGTTTTTGCGTCGATTGAGTCCCTTAGCCGATATCGAACTGTCAACGCTAATCTAATAAAAACAATTAGCGATACGTTCGGCTATTCGACGATAGCCTGCCTCCTGCCATCCTTTAATTCGATCTCGATAGCATCGTTAGTTGCAAGCTCGATTGCACTCTCAATCGCGGAGCCGTTTCTGTAAACTATTGCGAATCCGCGCTTTAGCGTGTTCTTGACGCTAAGACCGCTGAGCCGTTCCGCATGGCGATATAGCCTTCCCGAAAGCCTCTCTATAAGCCCGCGCTCAAGAAACCCCGCCTTCTCCATAATGACATCGAGGCGTTGCTCGAGATCGTGAATCCTGCGCAAAGGCGCGAACCACGCCGCCCTGCGCATATCCGAGTCGAGCCTCGAGCGCATTCCGTCGAAGAGCATATTGCATCGAACCCTCGATGAATTAAGCATATTCTCAATCGAGGCCCTAAGCTCGCGGACATCGGGAACCGCAATCTCTGCGGCCGCCGAGGGCGTCGGCGCGCGAAGATCCGCAACGAAATCGGAGATTGTGAAATCGATCTCGTGACCGACAGCACTGATAATTGGCTTTTTAGAGCTGAAAATCGCCCTCGCGAGCGCCTCGTCGTTGAAACACCAAAGATCTTCCTCGCTTCCGCCGCCTCGACCGATAATAATAAGCTCGACCTCATCGAGCCTGTTCAAATCGGCGATTCCAGCGATGATCTCCCGCGCGGCGCTATCGCCCTGAACCGCCGATGGCCGGACAATCACAGTGACGAAGGGCGCGCGCCGACGAACGACGTTTATTATATCGCGAATAGCCGCGCCCGTAGGGCTTGTGACCACACCAATAGTGAAGGGAAACCTCGGAAGTCGCCGCTTTCTTTCCGGCGAAAAAAGACCCTCCTCGGCAAGGCGGAGCTTCAGCTGGCGGAATGCTACCGCGCGGGCGCCCTCGCCGATAGGGATAAGCCTTCGCACAGAGAATTGATATCTGCCGGTCTTGTCATAAAGTGTCGGTGAACCAAAAGCCTCGACCTTCATCCCATCTTCGGGCTTGAAACCGAGGGCCTGCGAGACATTGCGCCACATCACCGCATCGACAGAGGCCTCCTCGTCGGCCAGCGAAAGATACACATGGCCCGAGGAATGGAGTTTGACATTGCGAAGTTCCGCGCGAACCCATACGCCAATAGGAAACATGCCCTCCAGAACTTCGCGCGCGAGGGTATTTAACTCTTTGATGGATAATATGTTACGGTCTTCAGCCAATTCTCGGCTCGCGGGCGGTTCGAATCGCGGTCTTCATCTCGCGAACCGCTTGCTCGATCCCGACGAAAACCGCCCTCGCGATAATCGAGTGCCCGATCGAAAGCTCCTCTACCGGCTCGATCGCCGCGATATTAGTGACATTGCGGTAATTTAGGCCGTGCCCGCCTGCAACTCCGAGCTTCATTTTATTCGCGAGGTGAGCCGCCTTTTCGATGATTCTAAGGGCGGAAACCTCCTCCTCGAAACTTCTCGCCTCGGCGTAATAGGTGGTGTTCAGCTCGACATAGTCGGCGGAAAGCGCCGCGGCGGCCTTCATGTTCTCCTCGGTGGCATTGACGAACAGCGACACGATTATGCCCTCGTTCGCGAGTTGCTCGATGGGCGATTCCAGCTCGCCGCCCTCCGCGGCAAGGTCGAAACCGCGCTCGGTGGTCTGCTCGCCGCCGCGCTCTGGAACGAGCGTGACCATATCGGGCTTGATCTGTAGCGCGATATCGATCATCTCTTGGCGCGCGGCCATCTCGAGGGTCATGTGCGTCGTGACGATCTGGCGCACAAGGTAAACATCGCGGTCTGAAATGTGTCGCCTGTCGGAGCGAAGGTGAAGCGTGATGCCGTCTGCGCCGGCCTGCTCGGCCATGACTGCGGCATGCACGGGATCGGGGTATTTCGCGCCACGGGCTTGGCGCAATGTAGCGACATGGTCGATATTTACTGATAATCTGCTCATTTTTTCCTCCCAATTAGCTCGAATGTCGAGGCTGTCACGGTTTTTGCTTTGTCCGGTTGCGGATGGTTACATGATTCCGGCCGCAAAAACTTCCTCCCCTTCCACTGCCCATCTCCGCGCCAGCCCTTTATTGGCGGGCTTTTTCCGCGCCGGCGCGTCACGATTTTTGCTAAGTCCTTGGGAAAGGACGCAAAAATCGCGCCGCTTAGGTTCGGCCGTATTCGAAGAGGCCGCCAGCCAAGAGAATATCGAGTTGAGTTCTTGACAATGGTTCAATATTGATAAGAGTGTTATTCTTAAGGTTATTAATTGTTGAATTCTTGAGATCGAGGATAATTTCGTCGCCATTTTGCAGGTCTATGTCCATAATATCGGGTGCTTGAACAATGGGGAAAGCGGCGTTAATGGCGTTTCTGCGGTATATCGATCCAAAGGATTGCCCGATTATCGCGGAGATTCCGAGCGAGGTGAAACCATCGACGGCTTGTTGACGGGACGATCCGGAACCGAAGTTTTGGCCGACGATCAGGATATCGCCGGGTTGTGCTTTTTTGGGGAATTCTTGCCATCCGTCGAGGTTTCCGAAGATAAACTGACCCATTTCCTCGATTTTGGTAATTGCAAGGTGTTTATTGTGGAAAATCTGGTCAGTATCGATATTGTGGATGGGTTGGTTATTGTTGTCACGAATGACCCATACTTTTCCGCGGATTTTCAAGTTTTTGTCCACTGTTATCATTTGTTAACACCTACTTTGTATCATGTTGAGTAGCTTCATCTTACAAGTGTTATCTTTTTATAACAACCGGAAGTGCTTATAAAATATATACCTGCCGGAAGGGGGCGACCGAGGTCGTCGCGGGCATCCCAAACTAAACGGGTATTATTGCTAATATTATCATAAGTGGCTATAATATGACCATTAATGTCGTAAATATAAACCGCTTCGGAAATCGAAATAAATTCAATAGTGCAGAAACTATTAAATGGGTTTGGAAAGGCATTAATAGATGGTAATCGCGGTAAATCTGCGACTGTAAGCGTAAGAGGCGCAAAGCGCCATACTGCGGCGTCGATAGCGATGTTTTGCCCGGAGAGGCCGGTGCGGTCACCGACATAAAGGTAGTTTGAATCGGAGGCCAAAAAGCGCCAAGTTCCGAGTTCGACCCAACCGGAATGTGTTGATTGGTCTATACTTACGGTCGAAAGGCCGGCCGAATGACGGATTTGGTAGGTGACGGTGGCCTCGGAGTGTTCTTCCGGAATGAAGACCGAAACTGTAAAATCGCCATCGTGCGGGAGGTTCGGGCGCCACCAACCGCCGTTGATATCTGGGAGGTAGGTGATGCTATTTGTCCAGTATGTTTTGCCCTCGAACCCGCCGTTGGCAATTCGGCGGTATTGGATGGGTCCTTGCCATCGGAAACCGTTGGAGGACAAGGTCACGAGGGTATCCGGCGCGGGGAGCTGGCCCCTGTCCGACCACCATATCGCGTCGAAGCCGATGCGCTGGCCTGCTGTGCCGGTGCCGTCGCCGAGATAGACGCTTCCGCCGGCGCCGACCTCGAAGGAGTAGGTGCCGAGACTTACCCATTCGTCGGAGAAGTCCGTCTGATGGACGACTACCGTATCCGCTCCAAAATCATGGTTGACGGCATAGCGCGCTGAAGCTACAGCGTTTGCGGAGGGAATGTAGGCATATAGCTCGTAAAAACGCCTATCCGGCAGGTTCGGCGTCCAGATTGTATAGCAGGTATCGTCATCGGGGTCGGTAGCGTTTGTGGAGTAAGTCCACATCATTCGACCAAGATAGCCGACCGCGGCTGTATGCCAGAAATCCATATCGCCGTAGTATGAGAAGCCCACGGAGACATCGTCGATGATCGTGTCTCGGGGGATATCGCCAGCGAAGACGGTTTGGATTCCATCCCAAAATGCGAGGTCGTTGTCGTCGTAACCGAGCGCCCAGAAACCTATACCCATCAAGCCGTTATCCACTGTCCAGCGATATTTAAGGTCAAGAGATCGGGCGTTGTCCCACCATGTCTGGCGATAGCTACCGTAATGATACCAAGGGCAGGGCGCATTACTGTCCCAATGGTTTGTGTAGTCGAGCGATTCGGCGATGCAGGTGGAATAGATCTTTGCGGTTCCCGAGCCTGTCGTGGCCGAACCGCGGGAGGTTCCCGAGCAGGGCCAGTTGTAGCCATAAAGCGGAAGCCCGACAATGAAACGCGAGCGCTTGAAGGGGTCTCCGCCGCAGTAGTAGTTCATCGCATAGGCGATGTCGTAGGCGCAGAGCGGATCGTCGAGCGGTGCGAGGGGGCCGGTCGCCGAGGAGCCGCTCCAGTAGTAGCCGTAGCCCATGAGGAAAAGCGCGTCGAGGTGCGGCAGGAGCGAGTCGCTTGTGAAGGTGCCGCTCCAATCGACCGGCGGCAAACATACGCTCACCCACCTTTCCGGCCAGCGGTTGTGGACACTGTCGGCGAGTTCGCGCAGGAAGGCATAGAATCCGGACTTGTCGGCGGAGTTCGGAAGCTCGAAGTCAATATTCACGCCGTCGGCGCCGAGGGCCATCTGCTCGCAGATATTATTGCAGGCGATGGCGCGGTTTGCGGAACTGTTGACAATCGAGGCGATAGTCGTCGAGCTGAAAACCGCGACGCAAAGATCGACTGCGCAACCGGCGGCATGTGCCGCCGAGATCAACGCCGTGGCCGGCCAATCGTAATAATTCGAGATATTGCCGGAGCTGTTCAATGTGATATTAAAATAGGCGACGCGTGTCAAGAGGTCGAAGCGCGCGGGCAAATAGCCGCTGTATTCCCAATAGGGCAGGAAGCCGTAAACCTCGTGGCTCAGGGTCGCTGGGGATTTCGGCCTTTCGAGTGGCGGCGATGGGTGTTGCCCGGGAATCCATTCGGCGCCGAACTCGCGCTGATGCTCGGCGTGGGTCGAGGCCGCAGGGGCGTTGTTCGCGGAGAGCGCCGCGCATAGGGCTAATATTAATACGAGATTTTTCATCCTTATAAATATATTACATTCGATGCGAAACGCAAGGGGTAAGAAGATGGGTAAAGGGTAAAAGGTAAAGGGTAAAGGGTAAAGGGTAAAAGGTAAAAGGTATTACATGACGGCGCGGGGAGCGCCGAATAAAAAGGGCGCAATTGCTTGCGCCCTTTAGAGTAATGACTATTTGCCGGAACTTATAGCCCCTATCTGAGCAGAATCATGCTCTTGGTAATAGTCTTGGCGTCGCCGTAGCTGAGGCGGTAGAAATACATGCCCGAAGGCATCTCGACGCCCTCGTCGGAAACGCCGCGCCAGACCGTCGAGTGCGTTCCCGCGGCGGCCTCGCCGGAGAACAAGAGCGAGACGCGCTTTCCGAGGAGGTCGTAAACAGCCAACTCGGCTCTGCCGGCCTCGGGGAGTGCGAACTTGATCTCGGTGACCGGGTTGAAGGGGTTCGGAACAGCGCCGAAGAGTGCCGGAGCCGTAGGAAGAACGCGATTGACCACTATCTTCGCGCCGGCGGTGAGCTGAGCGCCGGAGATCGAGCGCATATCGGTTTTAACAAGACCGTTGAAGAGCGTCGCCTCGAATTCTGGCGAGATCGCGGTGGGGTCCCAAGCGAGGAACTTGCCCGCGGCCTCGAGCTTGAACTCCGCCTTCGCGGAGGGCTTGACATCGCGCGAAAGGAACAGGTAATCGCAGACGCCGCCGTAGCTGATTCCGCCGTCGGGATTGAAGGGCGGGATCGCGCGGTCGAAGGCGTCGATGCCCTCGCTGGCGCGCTCGTCGATGCCGATTGCGTAAGGCTCGCCGTCGAGCGTCATCGGAAGGCTCCAAGTCGGCTCGAACACGGGGATCGCCTTGCCGACTGTGGAATCGCCGGTGACCGTCATCAGGGCGTTAGCCGTTGAGAGAAGCCAATAGCCCTTGCCGACGGCCAGTTCGGTCGGGAGATAATACGCGCCGGTTCCGCAGGCGTCGAAAGCGTAGATATTCGACGGGAGGATGACATCCGGCTCGGAGGTCAAAGCGCTCAGGGGCAGTGTGCCCGCGGATTTCCACGGCATGCCGATGAGGTTCCATCCCGTGCGGATATCCTGCCTCGCGACATAGACCAACATCCCGCCGATCGGGAATTCAGCGCCGTCGGTGCAGAAGACCCAATAGCCCTTGCCCGGCTCGGGATACAGCGAGGAGACATAGGAGAACGCAGTGGGGTCATACCAGTAGCCGTCGGTGATAGCGTGCGGCACCATCTCGCGGATCTTCACCGCTTCGTTCGGGACGAAGGGGAACGAGAGCAGGTTCCAGCCCGGGCAGGTGACCATATCCGCCCTGCCGACCTGCGGCTGATCGTAGGTTATCACGAAATCGGTCGCGTCTGTGAAGGTGATGCTGTTCACGCGTTTCATGTTGATCGTGCGGGTGATCGTGCCGTCGGTGTAGGTCATGATGATCGTTCCGGCGGGGAAATGGCTCGGCGACCATCTGCAAGTGACGGTTCCGGCAGTCGGGGCTGTCACCGTTCCGCGCCAGACTATCGGGAGCGGGGCCGGGCCGCGCATATCGCGCTCGAGGCGCGTATATAGCGGATAGGCCGGATCGTCGAGGTGGAAATAACCGTCAACATAGGTCGCGGGAAGCGGTAGTGCTCGAATATCGAGACCGGGGTTGAAGCCGTCGGTGGCGCTTCCGGTGACACCGAGGGTCAGGATGCGCTTGTTCTGCTCGCTGATCGAGAATGTTAGGTCGTTCGACCACATATGTGTAGTGAAACAGACGGTTGCGAAGCCGTCGATCGGCTTCGAGGTGAGGTCGCCGGCGTTGAATGTCGCCTCGCGGAAATTAAGAGGGCTGTAGCTTCCCTCGGAACCGCCTGTCGGGACGTAGAATTTGAGGTAGAACAGGATATCGCCGGAACCCAGCTCAGTGCCGGAACCGGTGATACGCATCGAGTTCGTCGAGATAGTCACGGAAAGAGGCCATGCGGCCGCGACCGTGCCGGTCAGCTCGACGCCCAAGGGTTGAAGAACGGAGCTGAAGAAGTCGATAGTGATGTCCATTTCGGTGATCCCGAGGCCGGCGAGATTTTCGCAATAGACCGGGATATCGAAGGTGTCGCCGGGCGGGCAGAGTTGCGTGTCCGGCAGGGCCAAATCGACGATATTGATACTGAAGCACCAGCTATAGGGCGCCATTTCATTGGCCGCGCAGTAGTCCGGCTCGAGGTCGGCCGCGGAGGAGATCTCGAAGCAGATCGTGTCGCCGTCCTCGAGGGCGATTCCGGCGCGTTCTATATTGAAGCGAAGCGTATCGCGAACATAGGTCAGCTCGGGATCGCCGATTGTATATACCGAGCCCTCGCAGGTGAAGACTATGCTCGCGGGATCGACCGCGCGGATAACATCGTAAAGTTCGACCCATGTTTCTTCGATGTCGGGCGAGCCGAGAACTGAGCCGTTAACAGGCCATTCGTTCTCTGCGACCGGGGCGGAGAGATCGACATTGAAAGAGCCGAAGACCGGGGCGACCAACGAGCAACCCATAGCGTCGGTGGCTTCGACGAGGCCCCAATCGATGGTTGCGCCGTCCGTCCAGTCGGTAGCGGGGGAGTAATCCAGCGTATCGTCCTCCCAAGTGAGTCGCGGAGAAGTAAGATCTAAGACCGATCCATCGATGAGGAAGGTCATGTCGGTCGGAAGGTCGAGGCCGTTCTCGGAGGTTAGTTCGAGTGTGACGCCCTGATTTGCGCATGTCGTCCATGCGCCGTCGAAGGGGCCGATGCCCTCGGCCTGCGGCGGTGCGCCGACATAGGGGAGGGTGAGCCGATACGGGGTATCGCACCAGAAGGTGTCGGGGGAGCTTGTCGTGGTGACATAAACCATGATCGAGTCCCACGCGGGCGGCGAGGTGATCGCGATATTCCATGTCATCACGCCGCTTCCGCCGGTAATCATGTGGCCGCCGCCGATCATCATAGTATCGACCGAGCCGGAGACCGACTCGAGGCCGGGCGGAAGGACGAGGTGTATGATCGCGTTGTCGAGCGCCATGGCCGACTGGTTGGTGAACATAACGAAGAAGCTGAAGGGATTCGGCGAATAGACGCAATTGTCAACATTGACGTCATCGACGACGAAGGTGAAGTCACCCGAGTTGAAGGGGTGGCCGAGGCCGTAGTAGGTCGCGGCGATCATTGTGTCGCCCGGGGCGAGGGTATCGATTCCCCAGCGATAGAGAACAGCGCTGTCGGAGTAGGGCATTCCGGTGACGGAGTATGTCCAAGTGCCGGAGCTGTTGAAGTTCGGCCATGAGCCGACGGCGAATCTATTGGGTCGAACGGCATCGAAGCCGTCGAGGACCCCCATTGCGGTGACAGCGCCGGAGGGCACCGGCGGGCCGGCCTCATAGGCGAACCACCAAGGCGGCATGCTATCGGCGGTCCATTCCTCCTCGATTCCGCTGTAGCCCCAAATCGTGCCGAGTTCGGCGGCGTCGTTGCTTCCGATCATCGTGTCCATCTGGAGGATGAGTCCGACGCGGTGCGAGACGACATCGGTGTTGATCACGACATATTTGATAAAGATGTAGGCGTCCATATAGCCGTCATGCTCGACCAAAACCGGCTGAAGTATTTGGTAGATATCCATATTCGATTGGCGCCAACCGCCGCGGATATAGGAGGAATCGCCTGTGTGGGGGATGAGGGTGAAGGGATATGTGACGGATCCGCCGGCCAAATCGACCGAGCCGGTGGGATCGGGCCATCCGCCGAAGTCGTTGGAATAGTGGGTTCCGTCGATATAGAAGCATGACCAAGACGACCACGGCGAAGAGGGATAGTTGAAGATGAGGGTCACTGCGCCGATGGTTGTGCCGATATTGAATTGGCCGTCGGCGTCGTCGAGTTGGACGGATATCAAGTCGTTTCGGGCGATGATCATCGCCTTTGAGTCGTTTGTGTGGGAGCGCGCCATTGCGGCTTTGGCCGCGGCCCAGTCGTCGGCGAGCGCCGAGCAGGCCAAGGCGAGGCAGATTAGGAAAAGAGCTAACCCTTTGCTTCTCATATTGTTATCCTCCTCAAGAATAACTAAGTCGGTTAATAATTGTATTCATCTTTCTAATTATAAGATAGACTGATAATAAAGTCAATACTTACTTGCATTTTCACGATTTTCGGCGAGGGCGGGGCGGAGTTTGCGAATAATGGAAATTTATGCTTGCAATGTCACGAATAATCGGTTTATTAATTATTATGGAATTCAGAATAGGACAGGGAAATGATATTCATCGGCTGGCCTATGGGCGCAAGCTGATTTTGGGGGGTGTGGAGATACCCTTCGAGAAGGGCGCCGTTGCGCATTCAGACGGCGACGCGCTTTGCCACGCTATCACCGACGCTCTGCTCGGGGCTTGCGGCCTCGGGGATATCGGCGTGCATTTTCCGGACACCGATGAATCGCTCGCGGGGGTTTCGAGCTTGGTAATACTCAGCGAGGCCTTCATCGAGGTGAAAAAACAGCTTTGGCGTGTGAATAACATCGATTCGACGATCATCCTCGAGCGGCCGAAATTGGCGGCATTTATCCCCAAGATGCGCGAGAAATTGGCGCAGATTCTACATGTGCAGATCGAGCACATCAATATCAAGGCTAAAACCGCGGAGGGCATGGGCGAGGTCGGAGTGAGCGACGCGGTCAAGGCCTACGCAATAGTGCTTTTGACGAGATAGTTATTCGTGGGCGTCGAACCAGTTTTCGCCGGCGCCGATATCCACCACAAGCGGAACCCTAAGCGACGCGGCCGATTCCATCGTCTCGCGGACAGCGTTTTTAACAGCCTCCAGCTCGGCCTTTGGGACATCGAAGACAAGCTCGTCGTGAACTGTGGAGACCATCTTCGCCGAAAGGCCCTCCTCGTATAGCTTTGCGTGAATATTCAGCATAGCGATTTTGATGATATCCGCCGCGGAGCCTTGAATCGGGGTGTTGATCGCGGCGCGTTCGGCGAGTTTTTTCGACTGGCCGCCGGCCTTCAGCTCGGGGAAATAGCGTCGCCGGCCGAGAATAGTCTCGACGAAACCGCGTTCCTCGGCGAGTGCGGCCGATTCCTTCATATATTTCGCGACTCCGGGGAAGCGCTCGAAATAGGCATCGATGAAATTGCGCGCCTTGGAGAAATCGATGTCGAGCCGGTCGCCGACGCCCCAAGCGGTCATGCCGTAAATCACGCCGAAGTTGATGACCTTGGCCATTCTGCGCTGATCGCGCGTGACCTCGGCCTCCGGGACGCCGAAGATTCGGCTCGCGGTCGAGGCGTGGACATCCTTGCCCTCGTGGAATGCCGCGATGAGGTTCTCGTCGCCGGAGAGGTGCGCCATGACGCGAAGCTCGATCTGCGAGTAGTCTGCGGAGAGGATGAGGTTGCCCTCCGCGGGGATAAAGGCCTTGCGTATCTCGCGGCCTATCTCGCCGCGGACGGGGATATTCTGCAGGTTCGGGTCTCTGCAGGAGAGCCTGCCTGTGCTTGCGACTGCCTGTTGGAAGGTCGGGTGGATTCGGCCGGTGGAGGGGTTCACCAGCGCGGGGAGCGTGTCGATATAGGTGCCTATCAGTTTGGTTAACTCTCTGTATTGTATGACCATAGCCGGAAGCTCGTGGCTTTGGGCGAGGCTCTGAAGGACTGTGATGTCGGTCGAGTAGCCGGTCTTGGTTTTTTTCTGCGAGGGCAGGCCGAGCTTTTCGAAGAGGATTTCCGCCAGTTGTTTCGGCGAGGCGATGTTGAATTGCCGGCCCGCGAGGCGGTAGATCTCGCGCTCGATATAGTCGAGTCGGCCTTTCAGCTCGACCGAGAGGTTTTTCAGGAAGGCCGAATCGAGGCGGATTCCGGTCATCTCCATATCGGCGAGCACGGGAATCAGGGGGATCTCGATCGAGTCGTAAAGCGGCCTGAGGGCGGCCTCGTCGAGCCGCGGCTCGAGGAGGTTAGTTAGACGAAGCGCGAAATCGGCGTCCTCGCCCGAATAGATCGCGACGCTCTGGGGTGCAACCTCGGCGATACTGCACGAGCCGCAGTCGGTGGCGGTTAACTCTTTGAAGGTCATCATCTTATGCCCCAAATGGCGAAGGGCGAGCGCGTCGAGGCCGTGCTCGTAGGCCCCGGGCGTGAGGAGGTAGTCGGCGATCATCGCGTCGCCGGCGAGGCCGCGGATACTTAGCCCATGCCTTTTCAGGACAATCAGGTCGTATTTAATATTTTGGCCGAGCTTTTTAACGCCGCTGTCATCGAGGATCGGGCGCAAAGCTTCGAGAGTGGTGGTTTTGGGCAGGTTGAGGCTTGCGTCCTGAAATAGCTCACCCGGGCGGTTGTGGCCTATCGGGATATAGAAGGCCTCGCCCTCCGTGGCGCAGAGGCTTATTCCGACGAGCTCCGCGAACATCGGGCGCTCGTCGGTAGTCTCGGTGTCGATAGAGATTCGGCCGGCGGTTCGGAGCCTTTCGCAGAGCGAGTTCAGTTGCTCGATGGAGGCGACGAGCGAGTAATTCGCCGGAATGGCCTCGGCCGGTTCAGCGACGGTGTTCCCTGCCTGTTCGGTGAATCGTGCCAAGAGGCTTGTGAATTCGAGCTCGCGCAGGAGTTCGAGCAGTTCCGGGTAGTTCGGCGCGCCGACCTCGGCGCCCTCCCAGTCGAAGTCGAGGTCGAGGTCTGTGTCGATTGTCGCGAGTTTGTGCGAGAGATAGGCCATCTCGCGCGATTCGGCGAGTTTGGCCGCGGTCGAGCCGCCGATTTTATCGAGGTTGGCGAATATCTCGTCGAGGTTTTTAAACTGGTTGATAATCTTCAGCGCGCCGACCTTGCCGATGCCCTTGACGCCGGGGATGTTGTCCGAGCTGTCGCCGACGATCGCGAGGTAGTCGATCATGCGCGAGGGGGGGATTCCGAAGCGCTCGGCGGCGTTCTCCGCGGTGAACCATTCGGTGGGGAGCGCGCCCTTGCTCGGCGCGAGTATCGAGATATTCTCATTGACGAGTTGCATAAAATCTTTATCGCCGGTGACGAGAACGACCTGCCAACCGGCCTTTTCGGCGCGTTTGGCCAGAGTGCCGATGAGGTCGTCCGCCTCGACGCCCTCGCGCTCGAGCACCGGAATATTCATCGCATCGACGAGCCGCCGAATAAAGGGCAGTGAGCTTTTGAGGTCTTCGGGCATCTTTTGCCGTGTGGATTTGTATTCGGGGTAAAGTGCAATTCGCTCGGCAGGCTTGCCCTTGTCGAAGGCCACGACGAAGGCGTCCGGCCGCTCCGACTCGATTATTTTTAGCAGGCTGTTGATCATACCGAACGGCGCGGAGGTGATCATGCCGGCCGAGTTTTTCAACGGTTTGTTTATGAAGGCGTAGAACGCGCGGTAGGCGAACTGCGTGCCGTCCATTATATAGATTCTTTTGGGCATAGATTCCTTTCGTTTGATATAAAATAATACTTTTATATTCAAAGGTCAACGGTTTCGATCGGCGGGCGCGGTCGAGCGGAGGAATCGCTTGGGAAACATTATGGCGGTGAGTTTCGGCTGACGCCGATTCTATCGAGGTTTAACAGAGTAAGGCTATAGAACATTTTCGCCGGGGTGAAAAACTGCTTGACTTGCGGGGATTAACAATTTAAACTTAAATGTTCTAAATCCAATTTTGCATTTAGTGTGCAATTATTCACAGGAGTTCTCTTATGAACCGTCGCTTCAGTTTCGTGATTCTCGGCCTTCTGGGCTTGGTTCTTGCGGGTTTTGCCGCGAGGGGTCTGACCTATGTCAGCACACTTTCGGGTGCCGTAGCCGGCGATCGCTTCGGCGTGGTGGTTGCGCCGGCCGGCGATATCAACGGCGACGGGAACGCCGACCTCCTTGTCGGTGCCCCCGGAAGCTACCAGATGCAGGATTTACCCGGAAAGGTTTTCCTCTATATCGGCGGTTCCGATCCGGCAAAGCCGGCGCTGGAGATCACCGGCGATAAGGCGGGCGACCGCTTCGGCACCGCGATTACCGCGCTCGGCGATATCAACGGCGACGGCTTCGGTGATTTTGCGGTCGGAGCCTCGAAGAACGACGAGGCCGGAACCGATGCGGGGAAGGTTTATATCTATTTCGGCGGAAAACAGCTCGACGCGACTCCGGATATCACAATACTCGGCGAGCGCCATAACGACTGGTTCGGGGCGAGCCTCGCCGGCAGTAAGGACCTCAACGGCGATAATATAACGGATCTTCTCGTCGGAGCCAATTACGGCGGCAAGAATTATTCCGGCGCGGTTTATGTCTTTTTGGGCGGGGCGAACTTCACGACGCCGGCGGTTGTGCTCGATGGCGAGTCCTCCGGTGACAGCTTCGGAGAGAGGATAGCGATTCTCGGCGATATGAGCGGGAACGGCGTCTCCGATTTCGCGGTCAGCTCTTACTACCATAACAGCGCTGACCTGAGGAACTCCGGTAAGGTGTATCTTTATCAGGGCGGCTCGATAATTAGCACTAAGCCGTGGCAAACCATCGAGGGCAAACGCCCGCAGGCGAATTTCGGCTTCGCGCTGGCCGGCCTCGGCGATGTCAACGGCGACGGAACGCCGGATATCGCGGTCGGTGCCCCGGGCGACGGCCCGAACACGGAGGGTGTGGCCTATGTTTATGCCGGCGCGCCGGTGATCCGCGATCCTATCGCGACTATCTACGGCCAAAACCCGAAGGACCTTTACGGCTATTCGCTTTGCTTTGGCGATGTTGACGACGACAAGTTCTCCGACCTCTTGGTCGGGACGCCTTTCGCGGATATCGGCGATTATCGTAGCGGCCGAGTCGAGATCTTCAACGGCAGTCAGAGCTTCGACACGGTCAACGATTTTCATATCAACGGCAACGGCGCGGACGCCCAGTGCGGAACCGCGGTTGAATATATCAAGAACTTTTATGGCAAACGCGGCGGCATCTTTGTGGTTTCGTCGCCGGGGCCGGTGGGCAATGGAAGGATCTCGTTCCTTCATATCTACAAATAAGCTATGAACCCCTCCGAATTTATTCGCGCGGTGCGCGACGGACAACGCCTCGATCCCGAAACGATCGAGGCTTTTGTTTTCGATTTCCTCGGCGGCCGCGTTGCGGATTACCAGATGAGCGCTTTCCTGATGGCGGTCTTCTTGAACGGCATGGCCGAGGACGAGGTTTTCGCGCTCACAAGGGCCTATATCGAGAGCGGCACGGTCATCGATTGGTCGGAACTTCCCGGAATACCGGTGGATAAGCATTCGACCGGAGGCGTCGGCGACAAGGTTAGCCTGATACTCGCGCCCTTGGTGGCGGCCTGCGGCGGCTTTGTGCCGATGCTGTCCGGCAGAGGGCTGGGGCATACCGGCGGAACGCTCGACAAGCTCGAATCGATTCCGGGGTTTTCGACCGACCTCTCGATCGAGCGATTTAAGAGGCAGGTTCGCGAGATCGGCTGTGCGATGGCGCGGCAAAGCCCGGAGCTTGCCCCCGCGGATGGCCGTATTTACGCGCTTCGCGATGTGACGGCGACGGTGGAATCGATCCCTCTGATCTCGGCCTCGATTATGAGCAAGAAGATCGCCGAGGGCGCGAAGGGCCTGGTTATCGACCTGAAGACCGGCTCGGGGGCGTTTATGTATTCTCTCGATCGAACACGCGAGCTTGCCCGGTCGCTCATCGCGATAGGGAAGGCCTATGGTCAAAGGATTTGCGCGGTGATTACCGATATGTCGCAACCGCTCGGTTCGGCCGTCGGGAATGCCCTCGAGGTCGAGGAATGTATTCTGCTGATGCGCGGCGAGCGAGAGTTTCCGCGGGTCGAGGCCGTGACTGTCCGCCTCGCCGGCGAGATGCTCTATTTTGCCGAGGTTGTCGGAACGGTAGAGGAGGGGGAGTCGCTCGCGAAAAGGCGACTCGCCGATGGCTCCGCGCTCGCGAAATTTGCTGAGATGGTCGAGGCCCAAGGCGGGAATCCGAGGATTATCGAGGATTTATCGCCGCTCTCGAGGGCCGGATTCGTCGGCCGAATTGTCGCGCCGCGCCCGGGCTTCATCGCTGAGATGGATACGAGGGCTATCGGTATGGCCGCTGTGGGTTTGGGCGCCGGCAGGCTTCGCTCCGAGGATGCGATAGACCCCTCGGTCGGATTCAGATTCTTCGTTGAGGTCGGCGATTGGGTCGAGAGCGGGGGAGTTTTGGTAGAGGTTCACGCGCGCAACGCGGCCGAGGCCGAGGCGGCGGGAAATATGATTTTGAAGGCTATCGAATTCTCCGATACGCCGGTTCAAAGCCCGAAGCTGATAATCGAAAAGCTCGTTTGAGCTACTCGACGAAGCCCTTCACCATGCCCTCGAACTCATCGAGCACTGCCTCGAGTCCCTTTTGGTTTTTCGCCTCCGCGATGAGGTGGAAAACCGGATGTTCGGGATCGGGAATTATCAATGCCCATGAATCCTGTGTGTAAATTCGCACGCCGTCGATGATGTCGCGCGGACGATCGGCGGTTTCCTCGATAAGTCTTCGCATCACGGTGCCCATCTTCTCGAAGGGGCATTTTATCTCGCGTTGCGCGCGGACGTAATCCGGCAGGGCGTCCGCGAGATAGGACAGCTTCAGGCCGAATTTCGCCATCATCTCGAGGATCTTGAGGACTGCGAAGATCGCGTCCGAGGCGAAAAGCCATCTCGGGAAGATGAAGCCGCCCTTAGTGCCGCCGACGAAATCGGACTCGCCGCTCAGCGCGGATTCCATCATGGCGATATGGCTGTTGCGTGTGTAACGAAGCTCGATGCCGGCCTCGCGGGCGAGGCGGTTGACGCCCATAGTCGCGGAGATCGGCACGGAGATTACTCGCGGCCGTTCGGTTCTGATGACGAGGTCTGTGACGATGCACAGCTCGGCGTCCACGTCGAGCAGGCGGCCGGTTTCGTCCACGAGGTGTAGGGTTTCGCCCGAGGGGTCGAGCAGGAAGCCGGCGTCGGCCTCGAGGCCGCGGACAATCACCGCGAGGCGCTGTTGTTCGGCCTCCCTCTGCTCGCGGGTTTTCGTGATTCGGTTCGGCTCGATGACTGCGTTGATATTCACAGAATCGACGCCGACATCGGAGAGGATATCCGGCAGGATCGCCGCGGTGCCGCCATGAGAACAATCGACGACCACCTTGAAGCCCATCTTGCGAATCGCCTCGCCATCGATGGCCTTTAAAAGGGCGGTTTTGTAGTCGCTCATGCCCTCGGTCGGGCGTTCGAGTGTGCCGAGCGAGTCGTATTTGGCGCGCGGGAAATCCTCTCGGTCGAAGAGACGCTCGATAGTGCGCGTTTGGCCGATTGACAGGTCGGTGCCGTTGCCGTTGAAGAAGATGATGTCTTGGCCGTTGCGGTCGCGCGGGGATTTTCGGATATGAACTCCGGCCGACCGCGGCCTTCGGGAGAGAAGCCATCTTGTGACCGGAAGCGGCGAGACGCCGAGGTCTTCGACATCGACGCCGGCGGACATAATGCCGCAGAACAGCGCTCTTTGGGTGATCTGGCTCGCGCGGTCGCCATCGCGGCTGACGAGGACTGTGCCTTTGCCCTTGAGGTTTGCGCCGAAGGCCGCGCCGAATTTTGCGGCGAACTCGGGCGAGATCTCCGAGTTGATCACCCCCGAGACCCGGCTCGCGACGAAAAGCTCTCCGCCGGTTCTGTCGCCGTGAACCAATGTCTCGGTGACTATGCTGTTCGGGGCTATCTCCTTGCGCGGCCAAATCTTAACCGCCGCGCGCACCGAGGCTCCCGCCCCGATGGAACAGCCTTCCGAGATAACCGCGTGGTCGAAAACCGTTGCGCCGCCGCCGATCTCGACATCGTTGGCCAGAGTGGCATGCTCGATGAGGGCCTTGCCGCCGATGCGCGTATTCTCCCAGATAACCGACCCGATAATCTTTGCGCCCGGGCCTATCGAGCAGTTCGCGCCGAGGACGCTGTTAGAGATTGAGGCTCCGGAGGCGACTTTGCAACCGTCGCCGAGAAGAACCCTGCCCTCGAAGACGGCGCCCTCCTCGATGAGGACATCCTCGCCGGCAAAGACCTCGCCGCACTCGAACTCGATCCGTTTCCCGGGGATATCGAGCCGGATCAAGCCCTCGAGGGCGTCCTCGTTGGCTCTGCGGTATTCTCGAAGATCGCCGACATCGCGCCAGTAGCCCTCCGAGATGAAGCCGAAAAGCGGCTCGCCGCGGGCCATCAGGAGCGGGAAGAGGTTCTTCGAGAAATCGAAGTCCTCGCCGCGCGGGATAAAGTCGAGAACATGCGGCTCGAGGATGTAGATGCCCGTGTTTATTGTGTCGGAGAAGACCTGCCCCATCGCTGGCTTCTCGAGAAAGCGCTCGATTCGGCCGGTCTTCGGGTCGGCGATGACGATGCCGTAGGCGATGGGCTTCTTCACGCGCGTGAGGACGATTGTCGCGGCGGCGCCCTTTTCGCGGTGGAAGGCGATTGCCTTGGTGAGGTCGAAATCGGTGAGAACATCGCCGGACATGACTAAAACGGTGTCGTCGATACAGCCGGCGGCGTTTTTCACAGCGCCGGCGGTGCCCCAATCGGCCTGCGAGAGGACATAATCCATCGAGACGCCAAAGCGGCCGCCATCGCCGAAGTAGTCGGAGATCATCTCCGGCTCGAAATATAGAAGCGACACGACCTCTGTGATCCCCACCGCGCGGATCCGCTCGAGGACATGCTCCATCATCGGCCGCCCCAAAAGCGGCACCATGGGCTTTGGGAGCCTGAAGGTCAAAGGACGAAGGCGGGTTCCGAAGCCGCCCGCGAGGATTACGCTTTTCATATTTTCCGCCTCGAAAGGTTTATTTATCGGCCAACCCGCGAGATGGCCATTTTATAAAGCTCGATATATTTATCGGCCGACTTACCCCAAGAGCTGTCGAAGGCCATAGCCCTCTGTTGAAGGCGCCGCCATCCGCGCTCGTCTTTGTAGGCGCGGAGCGCGCGCTCGATCGCTGAGAGGAAGGCCTCTTTGGAATACTCCTCGAAGACGAAGCCGGTGCCGGTGTCGGTCAAAAGATCGGCCGGTGTCACCGTGTCGGCGAGGCCGCCGGTTTTGCGGACAATCGGGATTGTGCCGTAGGCCATGGAATACATCTGATTGAGGCCGCAGGGCTCGTAGCGGCTTGGCATGAGGAACATATCCGCGCCGGCCTCGATGAGGTGCGAGAGCGCGCCCTTGAAGCCGATCACCGCCGCGACATTCTTCGGGAATTTTACGGTTAGCTCGGTGAAGGCGCGCTCGTATTCCTTTTGGCCGGTGCCGAGGAGCACGAAGGTCGCGTCGCGGTCGATGATGTTTTGCATTATCGGGATCAGGAGGTCGAAGCCCTTTTGGTCGGCGAGGCGGCTGATCGTTGCGAGAATCGGCTTGTCGAGCCTGTCCTCGGGAAGGCCTAACTCCTTGAGCAGTGCGGCCTTGCACATACGCTTGCCGGAGAGGTCCTCTGAGTCGAAGTTGTAGGGGATATCCCTATCGACCTTCGGGTTCCAGACCGTCTGGTCGATGCCGTTCAGGACCCCGAACAGCCTGTCGGAAAGGGATCTGAGGACGCCCTCGAGGCCGTGGCCGAACTCGGGATCGGACTGGATCTCGACGGCGTAGGTCGGCGAGACCGTGTTTATAATATCGCTCGATACGATGCCGATTTTCATCAGGTTGATCTTGCCGAAGAACTCGAACGGCCCCATCGGGTAGAAATGCTCGCGGCCCCAGCCGATATAGTCCAAAAGCTCCGGCTCGAAGCGCCCCTGATAGGCGAGGTTGTGGATGCTGAACAGCGACGCGACGCGCTTTTCGGGGAGGCGGTGTTTGTAGATCGCCGGAACGAGGGCGGTTTGATAGTCGTTGGCGTGGACGACCTGCGGCTCCCAGCCGAGGCGGGCGAGGGCCTCCGGCACTGCCTTCGAGAAGAAGACGAAGCGCTCGGCGTCGTCGGGGTAGGCCTCGCCGGTTGCGGGGTCGGTGTAGATTCCCGGTCGGCCGAAGAACTGCGGACATTCGATGAAATAGGCGGGGATATCTTCATTTGGGAATTTGCCGCAGAAAAGGCGCGCCGGAACTGCCTCGCCGGCCATATCGACCGGGAACTCCACGCCCGAAAAGGCGATTCCGTAGGCCTCGCGGTCGATCTTGTCATAAAGGGGAAGCATCACTCGTATATCAACACCGCGCTCTTTGAGCGGCTTCGGCAGGCTTCCGGCGACATCGGCCAAACCGCCGACCTTTGCGAAGGGGAAGGCCTCGGCGGAAACGAGCAGGACTTTTAGGCTCTCCGACATTTACTCTCCAGTCTTTTTATTTTCAATCTCAATTTTCGGTTTCAGATCGTCCTCGGTGCGCAGATAGACAGTCCGGTGCGGGAATGGTATCTCGATTCCGGCCTCGTCGAAGCGCTTTTTCACGAGGTATCGGAAACTGCGGCCGATTGCCCATTGCTTTGAGGGCTCTGTGGAAATCTTCACGCGGATATCGACGGAGCTGTCGCCGAGCCTCTGGACTCCGAGCACCTCGAAGTCGCGAATATCAGCCCCGCTCACCGGGTTGGTTTGCATCTCCTCGCCGATGGCCTTGATGACCTCTATCGCTTTGTCCACGCTCGAGTTATAGCTGATCCCGACATCGATGACCTGCCGGCTTTCGGAGAAGGTGTAGTTATCGACCGCCTTGATCTCGCCGTTCGGGACGATGTGCAGAACGCCCTCGAGGTTGCGAATCGAGGTGGTTCGTAGCGAAATAGACTCGACGAGGCCGTTTCTGTCGGCGATTTGAATCCAATCGCCGACGCGGTATTGGTTTTCCAGCAGAATCAGAAAGCCGCTGAAGAAATCGCGGACTATATTCTGCGCGCCGAAGCCGATCGCGATGCCGGCGATCCCCGCGCCGGTAAGAAGCGGCGTGATATTCGCGCCGATCTCGCGAAGCGTCATGAAGACAACAATCACCCAAATGAAGACCTTCGAGGTGATATTGACTACCGAGACTAAGGTCTCCGCCCGGCGCTCCTGTTCGTTTTTCGTTGTCGGGTCGTCGTCCTGATAGCGCGCGATAACCGCGTTGCCGATGCGCTTTATCGCCTTGATTAAAAGAACAGCGGCGATCAGATATATGATGATTCGGAAACCGCTCGATATCAGCCAATGGCCGGCCTCGAGGATTGTCTCGTCGATGAATTCGTTGATGTCGAAGTGAGCGGCCATTGTCCCCCCGCTATTTATGGCGAACCGTGTAGGTCAGAACGGCCTCGCCGTCTTTGCCTACCGGGATTTCCCATTCGTTGGTTCGCGAGTCTGTCTGTTTGCCCTTGTGGCTTTCGGCCTTGATGAACCAGTCGCCCCACTGCTTCTCGACGACTGTCACGACGATGGCCTCTTCCTTGTGGTTTCGGATTTTGACCTCGAAATCCTCCTCATAGATTCGGTTAGAGATTCGGCGATAGTCTTTGTTTGTTTTCTCGGCGACGATATCGAAGGCGTTGCCGAGGTAGATGCGCACCTCTTCGTCCTTGGGCGTATGGTCGATTCTGTCCTCGCCGACAAACTGAAGCGCGCCGGACTTGTCCTCTTTATAGACGCGGATAATCCCCTGCGGAAGCGGCATGCCCATGCCCTTCGCCTCGGAGTTCTCGAACTCGAGCTCGACGCGGACCTTGTTGTCCTTGCTCGGGTCGAAGACGAAGGCCTTTTTGACATCGGTTTGGGCGCTGGGGAAAAGCGACAACTGCTTCTCCTGCCTGTCGGCGACTGTGGCCGGCCGCGGGAGCGTGTAAAGATGATACTCGAAGAACGACTCCTCCTCGAAGCCCTGAGCGGCGTCTTCCATCATCATAACGCCCGAGGCCTTGGCCATGCGGGGCGCGGGAGCCTCTTGAACGCGGTTCACCTCGCCGGCGACGAGCTTGAGCTTGGCGTCCTCGAAGGTCATGCCGCAGTTGTTGTTGATCGTCACCCAGCCGTCGAGCGAGAGGCGAGTGTCGTCCTTGTTGACATTGGCGACATAGGCCGCGTTCCAGCCGATTCCGCCGGTCATGTAGGAAAGCTCGGTGTCCTTCTTGTCCGCGGTCTCGGAGTTCAGCTTCCAAACGAGAGTGGGCTTTGTGAAAAGCCTCTCCGGCCGTTCGAGAAAGGCGACATTGACGACCTCTTCGAGGCGATAGGAGCTCAAAACGCCCTTGACATCCATGAGGATATTGTCGCTCGAGGCGGAAAGCAGTGTTCCCGTGACACTGACTCCGCCCTCGGCGAGGTCGATTCGAATGTCCTTGTCGATATTCTTCTGAAGCAGTCTGGCGGTGCTGACGATGTCGTATTCATAGTTCTGCTCGAGCACAGAGATCCCCTCGGCGGAGAAATGCACTGTTTGCGGGGTAATTTGTGTGGGCACCGGCGCGTAGTTGAACTCGCTGATTCCCTTCAGGAAATTGAGTTTTCGTTGCTCTTTTACGAGCGCGAAGCCGTCGCTGTATATAGTCACCGCGATCTCGCCGAGAGCGGCGGCCGCGACGATGATCCCGAGAAGTAGAGCCTTTTTCATAATTCCCTCCGTTTTTGGCAATTTATAACAAAAAATAGCAGATGTCAAGCCAGAGTCCGCTCACCGTAGCAAAAACTCCTCCTCGATCGAGCCATCGGCCTTTAAGCGGACGCCCTCGGCCTCCAGAAGGCGCCTTTGTTCCTCGGCGGCGGCCGCGTCGCGAAAGGCTATCCGCCCCCTCGAATCGACGACCCGGTGCCACGGCAGGCCGTATTTCGCGGTCATGCTGTGAAGTATCCGCGCCACAGTCCTCGCCGAGCGGGGATTTCCGGCCAGAGTCGCAACGGCCTTGTAGGACATCGCCCGCCCGAAGGGGATCCCGCCGATGATCTTTATCGCGTTTTCGGTGAAACTCTCCATACCGCCACTTTTTGATGCGAAAAAACATTTTTTAAATATAATATAAAACGAGTGATTAACAACACGACATTTCGAAGGAGGATTTGTGGAATTTGAGAAAAGAGCCGGCCGGCACTGCGGGGATATCCGCCTTTTCGCCCTGAGCACCTGCGTATGGTGCAAGAAAACCAAGGCCTTGCTCGAGGAACTGGGCATCGAATTCGAGTTTGTTTTTGTAGATCTTCTCGAGGGCGCCGACAGGGCCGAGGCGTTGGAGCTTCTCGACGAATGGAACCCGCGCAGGTCGTTCCCGACGATGGTCGTCGATTCGTCGAGGGCGATAATCGGCTTCGACGAGGCGGCTATCAGGGGGCTTGCGAAAGATGTCTGACACAAGCAGGCCGATGGGCGAGCGTGTCGAGGAGCTTTATCAAAAGCTGAGGGCCGACGCAGAGGCCGGCGGATATTACCTCAATCCCGACGAGGCCTTCACGAGGGAGCTGGTCGCGGGGATTCTGGCGAATATCGACCGCTACGGCTACGGCGCATGCCCGTGCCGCCTCGCCTCCGGCAGACGCGCGGAGGACCTCGATATAATCTGCCCCTGCGATTACCGCGACCCCGACCTCGACGACTTCGGCGCATGCTATTGCGCGCTGTATGTCTCGCGGGAGATCGCCGAGGGCGCGGCTTCTGCGCTGAATATTCCCGACCGCAGACCGGTCGGCGGCGCAACCGAAAGCGCACCCGCGAAAAATATTACGCAAACCGCCTTGAAATATCCTGTCTATCGTTGCAAGGTATGCGGATATCTTTGCGCCCGGGAGAAGCCGCCCGCGGTTTGCCCTGTGTGCAAGGCCGGCAAGGACAGGTTCGAGTTGTTCATGTAGGGGAAGGTTATGGGTTATGGGTATTGGGTTATAGGTTTTACACAAGGGTGCGGAGTGCGCATGAAGATGGGTAAAGGGTAAAGGGTAAAAGGTGAAAGGTTTTACACGAGGGCGCGGGGTGCGCCCGGAAGATTTCTTTTTAAAAAGGGCGTGTTCATCTCGCCCCTGCGAATTTCCCCCGCCAATCCCCTCGCCTCGTGACTCGGCACGCCACTTAATAGCAGGGGGGATTCTCCCCGGTCGGCCTCCTCGCCGCCCTTAATTGTAACCAATTGTTAATTGTTAATTTGTTATTTTTCCAAGCGTTGACTGCAAGTCATCGGGATAATAATATTCGATTAGTTTCTCCATTGGTGTCAAGTATTTTATTACTTTATATGGTTTCACCGAGTTGTAGAAATTGACATAACGATTGAGTTCATTGATTCTGTGGGTCGAAGAATTAAATTTTGTTTGTTCGTGTCATTGCTACCGTGTTCGCTTGTGAATGACCATAGGATACCTCCTGTTTTTTTAAGATAAGCATCCCGAAAATGTAAACAACGCTAATATATCTAACCTTTTACCTTTGCCTTTTACCTTATTACCATACTCCATCGATCTCCGCGCCGCAGAAGCGACAGGCCCCGCCGACTATATCGAGGCTTTCTATGAAATAACCGGTGCGGTCGATGATTTTTTTCCCGCAATTCGGGCAGAAGGTGTCCTCATGCTCGCTTCCGCGGACATTGCCGATATAGACATATTTCAAGCCCTCTTCGACGGCGATGCGACGGGCGTTTTCGAGTGTTGAACCCGGAGTCGAGGGGCGGTCGGTGAGCTTGTAATTCGGGTGAAACCGCGAAAAATGCACCGGCACTTCGGTTCCGAGACTGTCCGCGATCCATCGGCAAAGCTCGCGAATCCCCTCTGGGTCGTCGTTCGCGCCGGGGATTACGAGATTGGTCACCTCGACCCAAACGCCCTCCTCGACGAGAATCCTCAAAGTCCGCAGAACCGGCGCTTTGGAGGCCTTGAGATAGTCGCGATAGAAATCCTCCGACCAGCCCTTGAGGTCGATATTCGCCGCATCGATATAGCCGCAAAGCTCTCGAAGCGGTTCCTCCTCGATAAAGCCGCAGGAGACCAATAGGTTCGAGATGCCCTGTTTTCGGGCGAATTGGGCGGTTTCGAGCATATATTCGTAAAACACCGTCGGCTCGGAATAGGTATAGGCAATCGTGGTCGAGCCGGTCTCGAGCGCGAGGGCGACGACCTGCTCGGGAGTGAGAACCTTCGCGCGCGTGTCCTCGGGGAGGGTTTGCGAGAGGCTCCAGTTCTGGCAGAAGCTACAGCTCAGGTTGCATCCCACGGTCGCGATGGATAGCGCCTTCGCCCTCGGGGTGAAATGGAAAAGCGGTTTCTTCTCGATGGGATCGACATTCACCGAGGCCGGCCGGGAGTAGGTCAGCGCGCGAAGGGTGTCGTTCACGACCGCGCGGACTCCGCAGTTCCCGCGGTCGCCCTCGTCGATGATGCATCTGAAGGGGCAAAGCCTGCACTGCGCGCCGCCGCCGGCCAGCGGCTTCCACCATCTGGCGGGTTTCATCGAAAGACCCCACTCCTGAACCTTCTTAGCGGTGATCTTCCGGTCGAGGCCGAGGAGGTCGAGGATCGATCCGGTAATTACGGTGAAGGCGAGCAGGGTCAAAAGCGCTTTCTTTATAATATTCATGCTTAAAATATAGCGACCTTCGAGAAAAATTCAAGTCACCGCGACAAAAAGGCTATTGACAAAGCTCACGACCTGAGTTTAATTGTTTAATTAACAAGGAGAAGCCATGTCGATGAAGATGTTTTGGACGATTGTGATGGGTTCCGCCCTCGCTCTATTCTCGCAAACCGCGGTGAATCTTAATCCCGACAATTATGCCGTCGGATCGACATTCACGAACCGCACTATCGATTCGCTGTTTTTCGACCCCGGGCCGTCGGGCGCCGGTTCATGGAATCTGAGCGGTTTTACCGGCGGACGAACTGACTCGCTTACAGCGGTGGCCTATTCGGCCTCGATTCCGCATATCGGCGAATGCTTCCTCACGCCGAATTATATCCCCTATTTCCGCAACGAGACAGATACCTCGGTCACCGAGGGGTGGGCGTTTTATCGAGTTGAATCGCCGACGATAATCCCGCTCGGGCTTTGGGGAACCTTCGATGTGGAAACCGGGAACGACGCCTCACTCTCGGCAATCGATGTGGCGCACACTCCGGCCTTCACCTTCCCGGTCCACTATCTCGATAATTGGGTAGAAGCCTCCAACGGCGGCGGCCGAATCACCTACGGCGCTTTGGTGACAATCAATTACTCCTACAACGACACAACATGGCACCGCGTCGATGGCTACGGGCTTGTGACTACGCCGATCGGCACCTTTCAAACGCTGAGGCTGAAGAACTTCAACAAGAGGCATTCGTGGTCGAGCCATATAATCTGGGGCTTCGACAAGACCGAGCGGAAATACAGCTACAGTTGGATCTGCACCGAGGCGGGGATTTTGGCGACCTTCACCGGCCCGATCGATTCCACCGGCGGAATTCCGGACTCGAACTTCACGCTCGGCACTCTCGCGTTTCAGGTCAACAACTCGAGCATGGGGATGGAAGAACATTCGGAAAGACCTTCGGCCCTTTCCCTCTCCGCTCGACCCAACCCGTTCAACTCCGCGGTTACGATCGAGGCTCCGCTTGCGTCGAGGCTCGAGATTTTCGACATTTCGGGGCGGCCTGTCCGCGATCTCTCAGGCTTGCTCTCAGCCGAAAGAAACTCCGCGGTTCTTTGGGACGGCAAGTCCGATTCGGGCGCAAATCTGCCCTCGGGAATCTATTTCGCGCGGGCGCGTTGCGAGGATAAAGAGCTTGTCACGAAGGTTGCGCTGATCAGATAACGCTTTTCACTCATTTATCTTCGGGTTGAACGGGGTATTTCTTTTACGAAATATCCACTGAGCGCCTGTATCATTTAACGAAGAAATGTAAGCCTTTTCTTGAAACTTTTGAACTCGGAAAGTTATGCCCTCGGACATTGATGAAAAGGGCTTTTCGCTAACCCGAAAAATCTTTTCTGATACTACTTTATTATGCTTTATTTATAACTACACGCATGACGTCATGAAAAAGTATTGTTCGCAAATGTATGATATGCGGTCATTTACGATTTACCGAGCCACATATTACCTAACAGCCTCTCCCGAGGTGTAATCCGAAAAAACACAGAAGCATAGAATAAGGCCTTACAAAAAACCAAATCGAAGAGCGAAAAGTAAATTCTGTTTTTATGTAGGTTATTGAATAACATAAAGATATGAAGAAATTATAATTTCTAAAATTTGTTAAAATTTCGCTTGCGGATAATGTTTCGATGAATTATTTTAAAAAAAGAATAGGCAAAACCCCTTCGTTTTCGGTCGATGCCGTGAGTTCAAGCGAAACTAACAATGACGAAACCCCTGTTGTTCTTGGTGGTTCGATGAATGTGACGGTGGATTAAATGATGTCTCAACTCGATAAGACCGAAACGGTTTTTCGCGGCCCGAAGGGCGCCACGGGTGCCCCCCGCGAGATAACCCTGACCAACGAATTCAAGGAAGACAAGGGGCATCGGTGGCTGGAGAAAAAGGAATGTAAATGAAAGGAGGTGCAAAGAGTAAATGATTTTTTTTTGTTATGAACGAATAAAATCTAAATTCTAAAGGAATTGACATGAAAAGGTTTTTATTTGTTGCCATTTTATTAGGAATGGCAACTATCGTATTAAGTGCAACCTATACAAACAAAATCTACACTGATGATCATTGGATTATCGATTATACGGGGCCATTAGCTCCAATAAATGATCATCCAGCTGTAATAGTGCCTCCTGGTACCGGTAATCCATGGGATGATGTGTGGGGTTCTCCACCTAATTGCACTCCATGGGGAATGTTCTATCAATATGCCGATGATGCTAGGTGGATATCTTGGAGCAATACTGGTATACACTGGTGGCATGTTGGGACACCTACTAATCCACAAAAGTACATCTATTATTCTCCAGACTTTAAAATCTATAACAATATATCCCGCGCTACATTATGGGCATCTATTGATGACTATGGTGGAGTCTCGATAGTAAATTCCAAGACAGGCGTTGCCTATGGAACCTCATGTTCTCCAAACGGCTTTATGAATCTTTATAGATACGATCTAACCGATCTATTTAGAGGTCTTGGAGGAACAGGGGATCCGTTCCACATTGAATTTAACTTAGCAAATACCTGTAGTCATATTAGTGGCCTAATAGCCTCTCTTTCATACGATTATGGAACGGAAGAGAACTTCACCTACAGGATAAGCGGTAATGGCTGGGCATATATCACTATGCCGTTTCTCCCAACCGAACCGGGTGCAACGACACTGTTCGACTTATTCCCAAATACGGATAACGCTAATTTAACATATGACGGAGGGAATAATTACGATTATAGATGGCCAGTTAACCTTGATGATTATGCTGACACTCTTAAAACATTCTCGTTCTGGTTACATTTTAATTCAATAGCCTCGCCGCCGGCGATGTATAATATTTCCGGGATCCCGGTAGTAGAGCAACGCTATCTCGATTACGCCACTAATGATCACCTTGGAATCGGTACGGTTAATTGCAATGTTCCATTCTCAAACCCGCAGGATTATCCGAATGGTAAGTTATCCGGTGCTTCCACTTGGGAATCGAGACAGGCCGATGGCAGTGGATGGTATCTGGGCACAACGGCCGTCAGGCCACGCTTTGGTTACGAAACGTATCCGATCGATTTAATAGGAACAGGTGACCTTCCATATAGCCTCGATCTTCGATGTGAGGGCGGTTCAAAGGATATTCTGGAAGGCGAGGATGAGGATATTCACGAACATACATATCATTCTCACGTATGGTTCCTAGATGAAGACTCGATTCCGGCACCCATAGATACATCGGTTATTCGTGATTATATCGAAGAACTCCGTAGAAATGAGAGAACTACATATCCGATACCTTCCCATCCACCGACACCTCCCATATTAGAATCTGAGTTGCATAAGGAAACCTCGGGCGAAACCGACACACCGGAAGATTTCTCGATTATGGTTTATCCGTCGCCTTTCAACGCACTAGTCTCTATAAACATCGAGATTCCTGAAGAAGAAGAAATATCCGTTACAGTATTCGACAACACCGGTAAACTTGTCCGCGATATCTATAGTG
>DIWU01000003.1:96637-129364 GCA_002428525.1 bacterium UBP14_UBA6098 | reverse complement strand
CATATCTCACAAAAAGCTCTACATTGTCAAGAAAACGCTCCACAGCGTCCTCCGAAAGCTCCACATCCTACTCCGAAAGCTTCACATCGTGGAAAAAAGCGTCCACATCGCCCGAAAAAGTTTTTTTGGGGCTTCGGGGACAAAATTTATTAAGGGGTTGTTGAAATGATCAAGAATAATAGCATTTCGGCGGACACGCAAGGCGAACGCATCGAGCGTTTGACCCTTTTATCGGCGAATATTGCCGATTTCGCGGTCGAGATCGGGGTTTCGGGAACGCGTTTGACAAAAGCGGAATCCGCCGCGGACGATTATCTCGCCGCTATCGCCGATGCGGGTGTTCAGGCCGGTCAGACGGACGAGGCTTTCGAGGAATTTCGCAAGGCTGAGGACGATTGCGCGAAGTTCTACACGAAAGCGAAGGAGCATCTTCTGGCGATCATCTGGGAGCGCGAGAAACCGGACGAATTCATCGAGGCTTACGGCCTCCGAGGCGAGTCGCCGTTCAGATACCCCGGGCTTCTCGCAAAAATATCGACCTGGAAAAGCAACCATGACTTGCTTGTTGCGGCTCTCGATGAGCGTGTTTTAAGCGCGGCCGCGATGGCGAATTTGCTCGCTTTGCGCGATACGATGGTCGATCTTCGCACAGCGGCATATAAGGAAAAACGCGAGGCGGACGATGCCTACGACGCCCTTCACGACCTTTTTAAAGAGCATACAAAGTTGATGTCTTTTGTTTACACCGCCGCGATTTTGACATGGGGCGACGAGGATCCGAGGCTTAACCTGCTTGGATTCCTGCCGGCGAGCGAGGTTTGGACGCCGGGCGGGGGAGGGGAGCCGTCGGGCGAAATCGGCGTGCCGGCGAATCTGGCCTACTCCTTCAACGGCGCGAATGTTCGGCTGGTGTGGGATGCTGTCGCGGGCGCCGACGGCTATTGGCTTTCGCACACGATGTTTCCGCCGCTGTTCCTCAAGATTTACGAGGGCGCGGACACATTTTTCGAGCATATCGCGCCGGACAACGGCACGCATTATTACAATGTTCGCGCGAAGGTCGGCGACGAGTATGGCGCCTACTGCGAGGCGATTTCGGTTGAGGTCGTGGTCGCGCCGCCCGCGCCGCCGGAGAATTTGAACATGATTCTCAACCCCGACGGCACGACGAAGGCGATGTGGGACGCGCCCGCGGGGAGCACCTACGACGGCTGTAGCATCTATGTCGCGGATGTCCCGAACGGCAGTCCGGCGCCGCCTCTGCCCGCGGTGCCTATCTGGGACGAGCTGATTGTGTATTCGATAACGCTCGGCGCGCTCGCGCCGGGGATGACGCGCTATGTCTGGGTGACCGGCACGAAGAACGGCGCGGAGAGCGCGCCGGCGGGGCCGGTTAGTGTTAGCAATTAGAAATGGGCGATGAGAGGTGACAGCTTGATAAATACATACACGGCTAAATACACGAAAATCGACTCCGGCTATATGGGGCAATTGGTCGATTGGCCGGAGGTTGTCACCGAGGGCGAGTCTCTCGAAGAGTGCAGGGAGATGCTCGAAGACGCCCTTCGCCTGATGGTCGAGGCGTTCCGCGAACAAAACAGGGAGATTCCTATCGGGCGGGCGCTTATGGAGCAGATGCCGGTCGAGGTTTAGGATGTCGGTTAAACGAAGCGAGTTGATTCGCTATCTGGAGAAGAACGGGTTTTACATGTTACGAGAAGGCCGAAGTCATGCGATATACACGAACGGCGAAAAGACGATACCGGTCAAGAGGCATCGCACACTCGACCGGATAACGGCGAACGAGATATGCAAACAGGCGGGGTTGAAACCGATATTTTGAGGCACGAAGAACGGCGCGGAGAGCGCGGCCTGCGGGCCGGTTAGTGTTAGCAACTGAGGATGGCGCGCGGGCGGGGATTGACCCCCCGCAAAATTGCCCGAGTGCAACACCTGTTCAAACAAAAGAGAACAGAGTTATAATCGCCGCCATACACAGCGGCAATAGGAGAGAGAAAATTTAGAACCGTTTGCGAAATCGCCGGAAAACTCAGAAATTAATATGTTTGACGAAATTAAAAGGCAGTTCAACGGCGAAATTACACTCAAACTTCAAGTTATACTTTTTCTTATTAACGGCATTCTATTAGCAGTCCTCGACTTAGGACTGCTTTTTGTTCTCACGGATTTAGTCCGAATCGATTATCTCATCAGCGCGCCGATAAGCTTCATCGTCGCGACGGTCGTGAACTACTCGATGAGCCGAAAGCTGATCTTCAAGCCCGGGCAATATCGAGTTTCGTTGGAATTCAACCTATTTCTCCTGTTCGCGGTCCTCGGGCTAATCGTGAACGAGGTCGTCTTGTGGTTCTTCACCGATTTCGTCGGACTGCATTATATGGCCTCGAAAGTCATTAGTGTCTTGATACTCATGGTCTTCAACTTTTTCACGCGGCGCTCCATTGTTTTTCGAAAGAAACAGACACCGAGCAAAGTGGCTGAAATTCATGGATAATATAGCTAAGCCCGAAAAGTCCATCGCTGTTCTGATTCCCTGTTATAACGAGGAACAGACGGTCGCACAAGTCGTGAAGGATTTTCGCAAATTCCTTCCGGAGGCCGTTATCTATGTTTTCGACAATAACAGCACGGACAAAACCGCCGAGAACGCCCGCGCGGCCGGCGCCGAGGTTGTCTTCGAGCTTCACAAGGGCAAGGGCAATGTCGTCCGCGCGATGTTCGAGAAGATCACTGCCGATGTTTACCTCATGGTTGACGGCGACTCGACCTATCCCGCCGAGTTCGCGCATGCGCTTGTCCAACCGATTCTCGACGAGAAGGCCGATGTCGTCGTCGGACGGCGTGTCGCGGTGCGAAGGGAAAAGGCCTATCCACTCTTCCACCAGTTCGGGAACAAGCTGGTTTGCGGGTTGGTGAACACACTTTTCAAGGCCGATTTCAAGGATGTTATGTCCGGTTATAGAGCCTTCTCGCGATACTTCGTCGATGCAATCCCCTTGTCCTCCAAGGGTTTCGAGATCGAGACCGAGATGGCGATCAAATCGATGGTGCTGGACATGGTCGTGAGGGAAATCGATGTCGATTATATCGAGAGGCCCGCGGGTAGCGAATCCAAGCTGAACACCTTCCGCGACGGCATGCGAGTCATCAACGCTATCGTGACGATTCTCCGCTATGCCCGCCCCCTACTGCTGTTTGGTTTGCTCGGGATATTCAGCTTTTCGTTGGGGATTATCTCGGGGGCGGTTGTGATCGTCGAATTCATCAAAACGAGATATATTACCCATGTTCCGCTGGCGATCCTCTCGGTGGGATTCGTGATGTTCGGCCTTGTCAGCGGAGTGACGGGACTTATTCTGGACAATATTAAAAACGCCTTCAACGAGCTTAACAGCTATGTCTATAGGCACTCTAAAAAGAAATGAATATGTCGCGGAGATCGAATCTTTTTTCCTCAAGGGGATTTTACTGCGCAATCCTTGTGCTTCTATGCCTGATTGTTTACAGTAATACCTATTATAATGTTTTCTTCCTCGACGACTATTATCGGATAATCGACAACCCCGGAATCCAACAGGTCAAGCCGATACTGCGCCATTTCACCGACCCGACGACGATGTCAACAATAACGAGCATTATTCAATATCGCCCGCTATTGCCGCTCACGCTGTCTTTCAACTATGCCCTCTTCGGCCTCGAGCCTTGGAGTTATCATCTTTTCAGCAATATAGTCCATGCAATATCAGCGATTTTTGTTTTTCTGTTTCTTTTGGAGGTGCTCAAGTTTCGAAAGGATGACGATTTCCTAAAAGGAAAATCCCTCGAGCTACTCGCGTTCTTCTCGGCGGGGATATTTGCGGTTCATCCGGTATCGGGGTTCGCAGTCAACTACCTCTGCGCGCGGGATCTTTTGATGATGCAGATGTTCCTCATGATCTCTTTCTACATATTTGTGCGCATGAGGCGAAGCGGCGAGACTTGGTGGGGATGGGTTTTGACGATATTTGCCGTTGTTCTCTCGATCCTTTCTAAGACAAATACTGCGATGGCGCCGCTTGTGATTTTGCTCTTCGAGTTCCTGATCGCTAAGGAGAGACCGCTCTCGATCAAGCCTTGGTTGAGGGCCGGAGCCTTCGGCTGTGTCGGTTTGGGTTTCGTGTTATGGACAAAGTTCGCCCTTCGCTTCTCCGATGTCGGAAATCTGCTGGCCACAGAACCGGGGGAGAGGTGGATATATTTCATGACACAGCTCCGACTACACCTTTTCCACTATATCCGCAACTTTTTCTGGCCCTTCAAGATACGTGCTATCCCCTTCGACGGCTTTGTAGAATCGCCCTTGGATTTGGGCATGATCATAGCGGCTATCTTCATCATCGGAACGCTGGTTGTCGCATGGATGTTGCGAAAGCGCGCGCCGATCGTCAGTTTTTGCATCGGCGCATACTGGTCGATGTTTGCGCTGACCTCCTCGATACTTCCCATCCACCAGTTTGCCGCTGATTATCGTATGTATCCCTCGCTCCCATATATTTCGCTCGTTCTTCTTGTTATAATCTTCAGGTTCCTTCCCAAAAAGCTCTATCTAACGATAGCTTCAGCGCTACTTTTATTCTTCGGAATCTCGACCTACGCCATGAACCGCAACTTCAGTAGCGACAAGCGTATATGGCACCAGAGCGTTCGCTATGGCACCGAGGCTTTGGGCGCGATGAATTTGGGAATGTCATATCGCGGCGAAGACAACCTTAAAGCGAAAGAATACCTTGAATTGTCGCTCAAGATTAACCCGGCCTATTATCTCGGCTATATTAACCTCGGGTTGTGCGAGATCGACCTCGGCGACACGGCGAAGGGAATCGCCCTCGTCGAGGAGGGAGTTCGAATTTGCCCCACAATCTGCCTCGATTTTTCATACTATTGGCTTGCTATCGCATATCTCAAGGCTAATAATCAAGAAAAAGCCTACGAGGCCTTTCAAAACGCTCTTAAGCATAATAACTACAACAAACAATACCTCTTTGACGCGGCATTCCTTGCGCAAACCATGGGGAAATACAGCGACGCAATAGGATATCTCGACCGGATTCACCAATCTCAACCGAACTACAATACCTCTCGCTTCCTTGCCGGATGGTGCTATCAGGCGACAGGGGAGTTGGAGAAGGCCGTCGCGGAATATAAGTTAGCGATAGAATACACGCCCGATTACGCCCAAACCTACGCGAACATTGGCTACGCCCTGAAAGACCTCGGGCGTTGCGATGAGGCGGTTCCATATTTCAAGAGGTATCTCGAATTCGCGCCGAACAACCCGGGCGCAATGAGGGCAATCGAGGAGTGCGAATAGGATGTTTCCCGTAAATACAACGATTTCTATATTTTGCCTTTTTGCTGAAATGAATAGTGTTGCAGGGGATTTAACTCGTTAATAATCATGGGATTACAAATACAAAATTGGATACGGGCGAGTAAGTTCAATTGGGCTTTGCTAATAATACCCTTCGCGGTCTTCATCCTCATGGCCACTATCCTCGGCGATTGGATTATCGACGACGCCGGAATCTCATATACCTACGCCCGGAATGTCGCGGCCGGACATGGGTTTGTTTCTCAGCCGGGGCTTGAACCGGTCGAAGGGTTCAGTAATTTTCTTTGGGTCATTTTGTTAGCCCCATTCTTCTCGCTGGGGATATTCGGCCCGGTAGTATTTGTTAAATGGTTTAGCGCGTTTTTGGTTCTTATCGGCTTTTTTGTGATTCAAAAGGCCTTTCTGAAGGTTTTTAGCAATCAAATGGTCGGTTTCTTCGGGACAATGTTGCTCGCTGTATCGCCGCCGATCGTCATTTGGTCTATGTCGGGGTTGGAGAACAGCCTCACGATATTGTTATCAACCCTCTTGATGTCCGAGCTTATTCTCAAAGGCCCTGAATGGTTGATAAGAGGCGGTTTGCTTGTCGCCCTTCTTGGAATGAATCATCCCGAAGGGGCGCTGTTTTTCGCCGCTGTTCCGGCTGTTCTAATCTTCGACTCGATAGCCGAAAAGCAACCACTCGGGAAACTTGCGAAGGAAACACTCATTTTTATTGCTTCATTCAGTGTTGCTTTTGGCTCATTCATTGCCTTCAGATTGACCACATTCGGCCTTATCTTCCCCCACACCTATTACGCGAAGAAATCCTATGATAACTTAGTTGTCGCACTATCGGACAAATTTCTGAATCCGGCGCAGACCTTCTCGAGGCTCGTGGAGCTGTTTAAAGGGATTGCGGGGCCGGCCGGAGTTTATATTGTGCTGATTTGCCTTCTGCTTTTTATATATTTGTTAATTAAAAAGCGGATTTCTCAACCCATTCGCGTTTTAGTTATTCTCAGCTTAATCTCCATTTTTTCTTATCTCTGGCTCGATCCCGATTGGATGGGTGAGTTTAGATTCGGGACGACCTCGACATTGTTCACTTTGCTTTCAACAACTGCTTTAACCTATACATTTTTCGCGACAATAAAAAATCGCTATATAAAAATATGCCTTGTAGTTGTTTGTATTGCATTTTCAATCCTTCTCCTTTCAGATTTTTACACGAGGATTCATCGGTTTTCAAAAAACCCGCCCACGCCCTTCGGGGATGTCGCGGACAAATGGGCCTTTAAATTCGATAGATATGCCGATATTCTCGGCATCGAAAACGGTTCGATGTTTCTCCCCGATGTCGGAGCGCCGCTTTATTATTCCCGTTTGCGGGTTCATGACGCGGCAGGTTTATGCGAGCCCGGCGTTATTAAAACATTGAAGAAGTCCACGATATATTGGTGTTTTGAACATGAAGAATTCTACGATTATATCTTCGATATCGTGAAACCCTCGTTCATTAACACCCATGGCTTCTGGACCTATGTCACCGCCTTCGAGAAAGACCCCCGTTTTTCTCGAGACTATGTTGCAATTACCGAATACGAGGATTTGGTTGTTCGGGATTATTACGGCCAACACCTCCATTCCGGCGATTATGTTCGCAGGGAATTGTTGCGCGACGAGGGCGATCTTGATAGGCTCCGCTTAGGCTATCAACCGCGGAAACATCCCGCCGAGATGATTTTCGAACCATACCCGAAGGC
Organism: bacterium UBP14_UBA6098; assembly: GCA_002428525.1. Lineage (GTDB taxonomy): Bacteria > UBP14 > UBA6098 > UBA6098 > UBA6098 > UBA6098. Next base: position 122,227 of record DIWU01000003.1, on the reverse strand, counting down.
GGAATACCCGGTCGATGTCACAGGAAAAAATGAAGCCGCCAGAAGCCCCGATAACACCGTCCTGATTGACGAAAACGCCAAGAAATACCTTCTCGAGGGGCTGACGTTCGGAAACGCCGGCAAACACGAGCTGGCCTTGGAGGCCTACCGCAAGGCAATCGAGATTCAGCCCGACTATATCGACGCATTTAACAACCTCGGATGGACATACGGCCAACTCGGCAGATTCGACGAGGCCGAGGAGGCCCTTCTCAAAGCGCTTAGCCTCAAGCCCGATCATGAATTGGCGCAGGGAAACCTCCGGTGGGTCAGGTCTCAGCGCAAAGTAGAACCTCACGAAAAGGAATAGTTATAGATCGCTATGAAACTGGCCTCTAAGATACATTCGCCGACCGTTCATGTTGTTATGTATGCCATGCTACTGTTCGCGACGCCGTTCCTGATGCTTCGGAATTATATGCAGGAGGCGATTGGGAGCCTGTCGAGGTTCTCGTTCAGTCTGTTCGGGCTGGAGGTCGCCTATGTTCTCGCCTTCGCGATCATCCTTCTGTCAGCGACAATTATCGTTTTGCGGCGCCATATTACCCTATACAGGGTTTTAGCTTCGGTTGCGGTCGTTCTGATGTTCGCCCTCGCGCAGAATTCCACCGATTACTACTTCAACCACAAGTTCTGGGACATACAACACAACTGGCACTATTTCGCCTACGGCATCTTCGCCTTCATGATGTTCCGCGCACTCGAGCCCAAGAGGCTTCCCCCGGCGAAGATAATCTTTTGGACTTTTATTACAGCGGTTTTCATTTCATCCTGCGACGAAATCCTCCAGAAGTTCATCTCCAACCGTGTTTTCGATATGTGCGATATCGCCAAGGACACATGGGGCGTTCTAATTGGTATGGTGATCATTCAATTCGTGGTGAAAAGCGGCAAGATTGTCCAAAACGGCTGGCGAATCAGACAGCCCAAGCTCGCGGATTACTTGAACACACCCTTCCCGCTACTCTTTCTTCAGATCGTGTTCGCCTATATCTTCCTGTTTTTTAGCTCGATACTCAGCGATTCGGAGTATTGGTTGACCGTGATTGCGATCACCCTTGGCCTCTTCGTTCTCTTCTTCGCAATTCTCCACCTCTCGCAACGAAGGCCTTTTAAAATAGCCTTCGCGGCAATTGCCGTTATTCTCGTCTTGGTTCAGTCGTTCTTCTTCATCAAATACCGGAAGGAGAACATCGTCTATAATTCCTTCGGAATCACTGTTTACAAGGGCATCCCGATCCCATATTTCGATATATTGATCCACCCGAACGGCACCTTCAGGCTCGCGGACAAGAAGCATGTTTTCAATATGAGAGACATGCAATTTTTCGAACAACGGACTGAGTATATTCTCCTTATAGGCAGTGGTTCCGAGGGCAAAGGAGGCAAAGGGTTTCCCGAGCAATGGGAAAGCCAGTTCATTTATAATCCGTTCAAGGAAAGAGGTCTTCAGATAATAATCCAAAAAACGCCCGAGGCGTGCAAGACGTTTAACAGGCTTAAAAACGAAGGAAAGAATGTCCTTTTTGTTATCCATAACACCTGCTAACCCGAAACGCGAGGATAAATCAAAAGGCCGCGAGGTCGGAAAGTCGGTAATCACCTACGCACTTTTTGCGATTTGGTGTTTTCTGATGCTTTTCGGATTGGTTTCCGCGATCAATCCGCCTTGGCTTGAGAAAATATCCAACCCGGGAAGGAAGGTCGAGGCACGTTCCGCGAAAAATTATGGTGATCTTCAATTACGAAAGGGCAATTATCAACTTGCTGTTTCTCAATATCTCACCGCCCTGAGGATAGATCCGGATCTCATCGATGCCACCGTGAATTTGGCTATTGCCTATACAAAAATCGGCATGAACGACCAAGCAATCTCGACACTTGAAAAAGCTCTAACTCTGAATCCAGAACAACCCGATGTAATCTATTATAATCTCGCGGAGATTTACGAAAAACTTAATAACCCCGATAAGGCCTTGATGTATTTTGCAAAGGCCGCCGAAACCGCGCCGTTCCCGATTTTCGCCTACAGGAAGATGGCGCTGTTATATCTCGCTAAAAACGATTTTAATTCATCGTTGGCCTGCTTTCAAATGGCCTTAGATAATAGATTTACAATGAGAAATTACTATATCGGTATGCTCAAATCGGCTGGATATGCCTGTTCGGATACTATGGCTGGTATCGTCGCACAGGCTATACTCGATAAGGGTGTTTCCGATGCTGACCTTTCCAATTATGACGAGAAGGTCTTTCAGGATGTCCTTGCGAAAGATATAAACATAGCGAGAATTTATAATCAAATGGGCTATATTCATGCCGTTAATGGTGAATACAGCCTCGCTATTCCATATTTCCGGCTCGCCCTCAATATTTGGCCGGATAACAAAGAAATACAAAGCAATCTTAACGCCGCCCTCGAAAGAAGGGACACAAAATAATTGATTATCATTCTTTTATAAACAATTTTACAAAAGAAGATTCATAATTATAATATAGTCCAAAGAGATAATCCCGATAGGCCTTAATGGCTAAACCTGTTTGTTTAGGGTTGAGAGGAGTTCGATGGCTTTGGGATCAAATAGGGTTGCGGCTTTGGGTTATCGAATTAGTTGTTTACGATGCTCAAAGGATGATTGGAGAAAAAATGCGCAACTCAACAATGCTGGTTGCATCGATTATCGCGCTCGCGATATTCTCTATATTCGCAATTCTTGTGAATTCGGCCTCCGCGGAATGCCCATGTAAGGCAAAGACTAACGAAGACCTCTTCGCCCTCGCCACCGAAACCCCGGACGCTACATCGAATGCCGATACACTTAAGGCCTCAAAGCCCGATATCCATATAGAAAGCGAAAAGCTCGCCAAAGAAAGCCCTAACCCGCAAACACCCGAATCCATGCCCGTCGGTGCGCTCGGCAAACCCGCGGAAAGCGCCCAGTCTTCACAAAGTCCCCTATCCTCGAGCTCGACATCTTCGAGCGTGACCAATATCAGATCGACGGGCGATTCTCGAATCGATGCCGTCGTTGCCGGGCTCGACCCCGAATCGGATATTTATAAAAAACGCATAAGCAAAATCAGGCTCATCCTCACCGCCTCTGAAAATGTCGTCAAGGCCGTCGCGGATAACAACCCCGCCGAGGCCGAGATCTGGCGCCAGAGCCTCCGCGAGACAGTCGCGCTCCTTTTCGATTTTGGCATCGACCCGACGCCGTTCCTCCCGGAGCTGGAGCGCGCCGGTGTTTCAATCTCCCCGACCGGGAATAGACCGGTTCTTCAGGCCATACCACAATCGCCGACACCCGCCGAGCCGGCGCAAGTCGCTATAACGACTCCCGCACCCGCGCCGGAAGAACCTCCAACCAAACCCGACTGCCCGACCTGCCCTTCGAGGAAAGATATAGACTTACAAAAGGAAGCGGAAAAGGCAAAACTTATAGACATTGAAACTGACACCCCCGATACTGCACCCCGCGAACGCCCGACGGAGCCGATGGCAACTTATAACTGCCCGTGTAATTCTACTTCTTCTGTGACAGTTTACACTGGCGATGTTATCTATGATAACGGAGGACCTTCTGCAAATTATAGCAATGGCTGTTCGAGCGGTTCAAGTTATATAGTCCTGAACACCTCTTCGGGGAACACTATCCGCGTCTCAGGAACCCTTGATTCGGAGAGCGGTTATGATTATCTCACAATCTACAACGGCATTGGAACAGGTGGAACCACACTTTACGGCCCGACAGCCGGAACCGGTATCTCTGTGGGCCCCGTGACATCATCGACAAATTCTTTGACAATAAGATTCTATTCAGATGGCTCGGTGACTTACGCCGGTTTCGCCCTTACAGTGACAATTATATCCGCGGAAATGACCGTTCCATACTCTGGAAATAATTCTTATACAGTTTGTTCTGGCAATTTATACGATCACGCTGGTTCGGCTGGCAACTATGGCAACAGTGCCAATGGCTATACTGTTCTATATCCTTCAATATCGGGCAATTCAATAAGAGTTTCAGGAACAACATCAGGTGAAACTTGCTGCGACTACATATATATTTATAATGGAGTAGGAATCTCCGGAACACTTCTTTGGTCTGGCGTAGCTAGTTCTGGGACAATTCCTCAGCAGACATCTACAGATGCCTCCGGTGCATTAACAATAAGATTCACTTCCGATGGTTCTGTCGTAGGTGCGGGATTCAATCTGTCGATCTCCTGTGTTGCAGTGTCTCTCCCCGGCGACAACTGCTCGAACGCCCAAAACCTCGCAAGTCTTACAAGCCCTTACTATGCGACTACGATAGGCTATACTGACGATATAAGCGTTTGCCACACAGGTTCTCCAGACCGCATTTTTTATATCAGCGTCCCAAATGGAAATACTATTGATATCTGGGAAGGAACAAGAGAGTATGATGAATGGGAATATATGGGTTGGGGTGGCTCATGCCCGGGTAGCAATACTATTAATTGTTGGGATAACGATGCTCACGCGCATAACACATGGACGAACGGCACGGGTTCCACACAAACGGTATGGTATATTCAGGACGGTTACGGTTCGGGAAGTTCCGGTAATTTCACGCTAAATTGGACGCTAACGGCGCCCTGCACCACCCCCGGCACGCCGACATCGTTGAGTGGATATGGCACAGGGGAAACGACTGCCTACATATATTGGTCGGCCGGCTCGCCCGCCGGCACCGCAACGGTATATTATGTTTGGAACCTATACACATCCGGCGGTTCTTATGTAACCAGCGGTTCAACCACGAATACTTTCGCATCTCCGAGCGGGCTATCATGCGGGACATCGTATTATTTTACTGTATATGCCTATAGCACATGCAATTATGTCAATTCAGGCACAGCCACAAGCGGCACCTTTTCGACCTCCGCCTGCCCGGCCCCCGGCTGTGGAAATACAAGTCTTGGCACGATTTCTCCATCTAATTGCTACATGCAAACCGCCTCGTATTCCTCCGGCACGATACCATATTGGACATTCTCGGGAACCGCCGGAACAACTTATAATTTCACCCTCGGCACAAACACGGAGGACTCGTATTTGCACATTTATAATTCGAGTTTGACCGAGGTCGCATATAATGACGATAACGGCCCATTCTATAGCGGAACACCCTCTTCGATAAGCTATACCTGCACATCCACCGGAACTCATTATGTGACTGCGTGTCATTATACTTGCACGGCGTTTTCGAATTCTGGAAGTATGGTTTATTGGAGCACTTCTTCGCCATACGGGAACAGCTCTCTTGTGAATCTATCCCCTTCGACATCATGGCAATATCAGCCGTATTCGAGCGGATATATGTATTTCTACGGTTTTTCTGCAACCTCGGGAAATATCTACGATTTCAGCTTGTGCGACAACTCTGAAGACTCATATATTCGCATCTACGATTCTGGTTATATTGAAGTTTTCACGAACGACGATTCCGGGCCTTGGTGCTCCGGGCTCCCATCTTCGTGTAGCTGGACAGCCCCATCGACAGGGACTTACTATATTCAAGTGAGCCATCTGTCTTGTATCGGTTTCTCCAATGCCGGCAATCTCGCCTATAAATACCAATCTCCCTGCACCACCCCCGGCACGCCGACGGGGCTTGGAGCTTCCTTGGGGACTACGGATGGCACTTTTTATTGGTCTGCCGGTTCACCGGCGGGTAGCCCCACAGTAAGCTATTACTACACGATATATAATAGTTCTTGGAGTGTTGTTGCAAATGGTTCGACAACCTCAACAAGCGTCTATACAAGTGCATTAGCTTGTGGCACTGGTTATTATCTCTATGTTTATGCCCATACAAGTTGCAATGGAACTACTTCAAGTACTGCCTCTGGGGGCTTGTATTATACCGGTGCCTGTTGCACCACGCCATCCAATCCAACCACCTCCGGCACAGCGGCTATATGTAGCGGAAGCTCTACGAATATCTCGGCCACCTCGACCAATGCCACGACTATCTATTGGTATACCGGCGGTTGCGGAGTCACATCTGTCGGAACAAGTTCCCCGGGGGCGAACTTCTCCGTCTCGCCAAGTAGCACCACAACCTATTACGCGAGGGGCTACAACTCGGCGGGCGGCGGTTGCTGGTCCAGCGGTTGCGGTAGCGCGACGATCACGGTCAATCCAACCCCCTCCGCGCCGACATCCGTCACTGCAAGCCCTTCGACGATTTGCGAGGGGAGCAGTTCAACACTTACAGCCGAGGGTAGTGTTAGCTCAGGACCAATTAAAGCCCTCATCGTCTACGCCGACGGCAGTGATCAAGGGCTGAACACCTATCTTACAGCAGACTCTCGCTTTGGCTCGGGCAATGTCACCTCGTGGTTGGCAACTTCCTCAATACCTAGCGTGGGAGATATGTTACCCTATAATGTCGTTATAACATGGGGAAATAACGGATACGCAAATTCCGCAACCTTCGGAGATAACTTAAAATCCTATGTCGATGCCGGTGGAGGCGTTGTCGTTTGCACTTTTGGGCATTACAACGAGGGCTCTTTTGGGATTTCCGGCGGTTTTCTATCAAATAATTACGATCCGATCCAGCAGACTGCTTCATATGTCTCCGGTTCAACAACAATAGGGACTATCTCCGCGCCTTCTCATCCGATAATGGCCGGAGTTTCATCCGCCTCGCCGGGTTACTATTTCCAAACTTCGACTCTAACCTCCAGTGCTTCGGCTATATTCTACTGGGCCAATGGATATTTGGGTTGCGCGGTTAAGGAGATTGGGTCAGGCAGAACAGTGGGTCTCAATCAATGGCCAGGCGGAGATGGCGGTTCGCACCCCGATCTTCTGATTGCTAATGCCGCGGCATGGGCGGGAAAATACAGTGCCTCAGGGACAGCTACTATAAGTTGGTTCACAACAAGCACAGGCGGAACAGCCTTCGCAACAGGCGGCACCGCCGTTGTCAGCCCGACCTCAACTACCACATATTATGCCGAGGCGCAGAGCAGTTCCACTCCGTCGGGTTATTTAAACGGTGCAGGCGGAACGTTTACATATAATCTAGGCGATCCCCCGCAAACTATCGCCCTTAAAGCCTGCGAATCCCATTACGGTGTTGGGAACTGCGCAATAGGCGTCTGCGGTTACTTTACATATTATTACCGGACCGGCGCGTTATCCTGTAATTGCAGTAAACCTATCGGTGAATATGAATGGATTTACAGCAATACCGGTTATACAACAGTCGGACAAGACTACGGCGGCGACTACACTGATGTCACCGGCGACGGCCTGTTTGTTCGCGTAAAGGGTTCGAATGCCTGTGACGGGAATTCATGGAATCTCGCCCTTCGCGACCTCGGCACAGCAACCGGATCCGGCGGCGGAACACCGACTACAGAAACATTTAGTTACACGGGCGGTGTCCAAACATGGACAGTCCCGTCCTCAGGGATTTATACGATAGAGGCTTGGGGTGCCGAAGGGGGTCAACATTACGATGGGACTGCGGGTGGAAAAGGGGCCAGAATGAGAGGATCCTTTAACTTAACTACCGGACAAGTTATCAAAGTAGCTGTAGGCCAAATGGGTGGTCAAGGTACAGGTTCAACTAATACTGGTGGTGGGGGTGGTGGTGGCACTTTTGTTTGGATTGATGGGGCATCAGCAGAACCTCTCATTGCAGCCGGTGGTGGTGGTGGTGGATGGACTTATGTTAATTCTTCTACTCATGGCCAAGTTGGAACGTCAGGTGGTGTTGGCGATCCAGGTGGAAGTGGAGGGACAGCAGGATATGGAGGATCTCCTGGAGGCACCTGGTGTGATGGCGCTGGCGGAGCTGGTTGGAAAGGTGATGGCAATGACTGCGATTGCGTTGATGGTTATCGTGGTGGTGGGAAAACTAAATTTACTTTTACCGGCGGAGATTGGGTATATACAGGTTATGGTGCTAATGGCGGTTTTGGTGGTGGGGGGGGTACTTGTCACGGAGGTGGTGGTGGCGGAGGTTACTCCGGTGGTGGTGGTGGAGCAAATTCATCTGGTGAAGGCGGTGGAGGCGGTTCCTATAATTCCGGCACAGATCAAGACAATACACCCGGCGTTCGTTCCGGCAACGGACAGGTCGCAATTACTTACACAGCCGCCGGTTCCGGCGGTTGCGTCTCGCCTACCCGCACGGCGGTCACTGTGACATTGAACACCAACTCCTCCGCACCCTCGGGTGTCTCCGGCACAACCCCAATCTGCCAAGGACAATCGACCACGCTGAGCGTGTCCGGCGGCTCGCTCGGCACCGGCGCTACTTGGAGATGGTATTCCGGCGGTTGCGGCGGAACCTCCGTCGGCTCCGGTTCGTCCATTGGTGTGTCGCCGACATCGTCGACGACCTACTATGTTCGCGCCGAAGGGACATGCAACAACACAGCCTGCGCCGGCGCGACGGTCACGGTCAACGCCCCCTCGACATCCGGCCTGTCCAACGGCGATTATGTCTGGACGGGAATTACCAGCACGGATTGGGCGACAGCCTCGAACTGGCTTGCATTCAACGGCACATCGCTGAATGCCGCCGGCTCGGCTCCGACCTCGTCGAATAATGTCTTCATCCGAGCGGCCACCAGCCCCTGCGCGACGAACACGCCGACTGTCTCGGGAACCGTTTATTGCAAAAACCTCACAATCGAATCCGGCAAAACCCTCAACAGCGGAACCGGAACGATTAATGTCTATGGCAACTGGATCAACAGCGGAACCTTCAACCACGGCAACGGCACCGTCACCTTCAGCGGAACAGTCGGCCAAACAATCGGCGGAACTAGCCCCACAACCTTCTACAATGTCAATGTCACAAATTCCCACGTGGACGGCGTGACAATCCTTTCAACGCCGGGTGTGGCATATTGGAGCAACGAAATCAACCTTCCGGGAACTCTGTCGGGAGGCCTCAAAGTCGGCACCGGCACCGGCTATTGGCAGGACGCAACGCCATAAAAAGAAGCTCATTATTATTCACACTTTGGGCGGCCGCCGGGCCGCCCTTTTTTTGCCCAAATCGAGGGATTTCAAAGGGCCTCTCGAGCTATTCTAAAACATTGTGAGTAATGGGTGTTGAATTAAGGCCATGATTTATTTATAATTAATATAATGTTTTGTCTAAGTAACAAAAATGGTGGTTTATGAACCGAACGAGATAGTTTTTAAACTGCCGAAGAAACATGGTTCTTCTCTGATGTGTTATGGAGGAGAGGTTTATTAGAAGAACCGCAATGAGTTGTTTAAATAACTTCGCTGTTGACCCCTTTTCACCAACGACGGCAGGCTTGCAGTCTGACGCCATTCTATGTTTCAGTCCTCGAATCGCAGTTTGTAACGCTCCAAGAGAAGAACTAATGAATTCATTTGTTAACGAGGATATTCCCCGTGTTAGCTTCGATTATTTTCTCGCAAAAATCGATCAAATAGAAATTTTTAACACAATGTAAATTTCCACAACAAAGGAGAGCTATGAAGTCCAAATGCTTAAGGTTCGGTTTGATGGCCATGTCGGTTGTCAGCTCATGCTGGGGATTGACATATTTCTACATGTCCATCGACGGTTCCCCCGCAACTGTCCAAACTCAGGGACAAACCCAGTTTCTTTTGGCGGATTGCGCGCCGCTCGGCTCTATCGCGGTCTATTATTATCTCGACCTCGATTCGAGCGGAACAATAGAAACGGGAGAGCCTCTTTATTTCGCGATGAATTTTTGGGATAACGAGGACGAATTCCCGCCCGATATGGATCCCACCCCCGGAGCGATGAACATACTTTGGCCGCTTCATATGCCGCCCGGGCATTATGTTATCCTCGGCATGGAGGGTTCCGACGCTATATCGTTCCCCTATCATGTGCTTGAGCCCGATCCGCTTCTCCATTCTATCTCCGGGCGAATAACCTTCGAGGGAATCACCCCGCCGGACCCGGCGATAGTAAACTATATATTCCTAATCGGCACGATGGACCCGCCTATTCTCATGTATGCCATAACCGACGAATGGGGCGACTTCTATGTCAATTGGCCGGGCGATACGGCAACCGTGTTCGCTTTATTCATTATGGAAGTCGAAGGCTATGCCATCCCCGATATGCCCATGTTCCATGTTGACGGCCACTCGACCGGCTTCGATATTGAGTTTTTCCTCGGAGGGGGTCTTTCGGATCTGCGTATGTGGGAAGACGGCATTGAATCGACGGTGCATACTCAGGGTGTGAACTACAGCTTCACTATGGCTTGCGCGGAATGGGGGCACGCGAACCTCGAGTTCTATGTCGATACCGACGGCGACGGCTCAATCGGCCCGGACGATTGGAATTTCTTCGACAGAACATGGTATATCGAGGACAATATGTGGACGGATGAATGGTATAGGGACATAGACGATGATCCGGGCGAAATAACCGTTTCCCCGCCTTTCCATTTCCCGCCGGGGAATTACATTGTTCACGCTTACGATGATATGGCATCTGAACAAATATCGTTCACCGTTCTCGCTCCGGATCCTCTCACACACAGCGTTTCAGGCACAGTTTCGATCGAGACAATCACACCGCCCGACGAGATGCTCGACAGACTCGTTGTTTATGTTTCGGATATGTGGCACGAAACAATTTATTACGCCTTCGTCGATGAAACAGGGGCCTTCACTTGTAACTGGGCTTCTGGAGATATGGATGTCAACATAGGTATCGCGGAACCATATCCCAGCCCTTTATGGGGATTCTCTTCCGCAACATCCCATATCTATCTCGACGGTGTTTATTCAGGTATTAGCCTGTTCGTTCCCTATATCGCAATCGATGATTCGATTCATATCGTCTTTGAACAGGACTCGGGCCTTTGGGATATCCCTCAAAGAGAAATTAAAGCGGTCTATCTCGATCCGGTTTCAGGCGCGATTGTCGCCGAAACCTTTTTCCCCGATTCCGGCGAGATTTATATCCCCGTTAGATTATACCCTTGCGGTATTGTTTTCGAAGGAACCTATTCGGAGTTCATCGAACATAATTTCTTGTCGCCCTATGATACCCTCTGGGTAACACCCGACTCTTTCCCCGCAGAGTATCACTTATTCGCAAGCCAGTGTTGCTACCACTTCAAGCTCAAACTCGACGGGTTCGAACCGGATTCGCTCCCAATGACCGGTATTCAATACAGCCTTTACGGCGACGGCCCGGACGGTCAGAGATATTACTCCAGAGCGAAGATGTATATCCAGCTCGAGGGCGAGGATTATGTCGTTTCCGGTGGTAGGGAGTTGTGCCCCGCGACTTGGACGGCGGTTCTTCCAAATCCCTTGCCCGCAGGCTATATCCCCGAGGTTTTCGAGACGACTTTCGTCATCCCGCGCGTGGATACATGGCCGCATATGCTTATAGCCATTCCGGTGCATTTCGACAACATCTCCGAGGCCGAACTTCCCGAGGGGCTTTCGCTCAATGTCTATCCGAATCCGTTCAATGCATCGGTCTCCATCGATTTCCGCTCGAACGAGCCGGGTGAGGTCTCCATCGAGGTCTTCGATATGATGGGCAGGCGGGTAACTGCGCTCAACGGCACAATTGCCGACAAGGGCGCGTTCCGCGCGAGATGGGACTGCAAAGACAGCTTCGGCAAAAATGTCTCGACCGGTGTTTATCTGTTTAAAATAAACACACCGACCGAGACGAGGATTGTCAAGGGTATGTATTTGAAATAGCCCTTTTCGTGGTGATTATTTCTTTCTCTCCCCTCGAAAGAGGGGAGAGAAAGATTGTGAGGTCTAAAATGAAAAAATCCAGACTTTTCCTGTTAATTGTCGGAATTGCACTGTATTCAATTTCCGCCGGCGCGGCGCTCTATTCCGCCCGCGTCCTCGTCGATGGTGTCGAGACGGATACTATCCCGCAGGGAACGCCTTTCGAATTTGAGATTATCTGCGATCCCAACGACACATTGGGCGTCTTCATCGCCATCGATTTCGATGGCGACGGTGTTTATACATCGAGCGACTTCAAGTTGACCGAAGACGGTCTTCTTTGGGACAATATTGATGAAAGAGAATCGGCTGAGGGGAAACCGCTCAAATACGACAGTGATAGATCGTTAGGAAGAATATTAATGCCATTTCCTATATCCATAAGTCCATCGACCGTCTTTTTCAATTTCTTCGATGACTTTGATACTATCGATGTAACAATTTATCAAATTCCGCCCGAACCCCTCGTCCATTCAATATCCGGGAGAATCGAGTTCGAAGATATGCCTCTTCCGGACTCATGTTTCAAATACCTTGCACCCACCGGGTTTGATTCAAGATTTGTTTCGCTCGATTCTCTTTTCATGATCATGTCTTTCGTCGATTCCATGGGGAACTACACCATGAATTGGCCTTTTGAACCTACAACCGTCGGATTGATGTTGGGCACATTGGGCGAATTGCCGGATGGTGTTAGAGTTTCGGATTATTTCAATTATGTGCTCGGCTATGACTTTGACAGCCGTGAAGCTTCTGAGACGCTCGTCTATGTTGACGGCCATATCACCGGCGTCGATTTCTTCATCCCCTTCTGGGTGCCGGATACATTTAATTTCATATATCACGCGGTCGATAATTTCGATAACCCTATAGACATCGATTCACTTCTATTGATCCAGTTAAGAGAAATACGCTGGGTCGAGGAAGCAGATTCCGATATTGTTGTCGGTATAGATACCCTTTATCTCGACTGCGAGGGCGGCTATGCGCAGTCATTCCTGCCATTGCCGAGAAATGGCAATATCGGAGCCGAGTTTGTATTTGATAATGTCCCTTCGGAAATGCTAAAGCCAAATGATTTATTCGGTTTCGGTTTATGGATTGACCCTGAAAGAGATACCCTATATGAAGCATTCGACACTTTCTATATAAAAAACGACAGCCTGTGGATTCGATATACCTACGATTTGAGTCTCACCCCCCTCGATATCGACTTGACTTTCGAGGTTCTAAACCACACCTTCGGCTGGACCGAGGTCACTATTCCCCGCGATTCGACTTGCGGTGTATGGGTCTATTCCGAACCCCTGACTTCATGGAATAACAACTACTTTATTTCTCTCTCCTCGGATTCACTGCTTCCGGAGGACTATGGCTTTTATAATGGGAATTCCTCATCGATTGAAGTCGGCGATACTATGAATCTATATATCGGCCGTTATGATGTCTTCCTGTCGTGCTCTCTTCTTTCGATTACCGGAGGTTTAGTTGATGACAGGGTTGATCTGATATTAGATTTCAATTACCCGACAGGCAATGATTACTGCAGTTTTAATTTCAATACTGAGAACGGTCTTATCGACATGAAACTCTTTTCCGGCATCGAGTATAATTTTAGGCCGTATATATTCCCAGTAAATTTCATGTTGCCGCCCGAGGAGAAACTGACCTTCGGCGCGGGAACCCACAACCACAATATCTATTTCTATCCCCTCGATTCGGTTTTCTGGCTCTATGTCGATATCGACTCCGACGAACCAATCGACAGCACGCTTATGGTCGAGCTATATTCCCCCGACAACCGTCATACTTCCAAGGCCGAGTTCCGCACGAACCGCTGGCAGGCGATACCGATTTATTCCGGTTTCACCGACTCCTGCCGTTTCCGTGTTACAAATTCATATCGTTACGAAACCTTCGGTTTCTCACGCATTATCGAGAATAACGGCAATATTCCCGTGTTGCCCGGAGATAGCATATATCTCACGACTGTTTTGCCAGTCGACAATTTCTTCATGGATTTTAAACGCGACACCGCCGACAGCTGGCAGTATCCAATTGGCCCCCAAAACTTCACCATCGATTACTACTCCTTAGCCGACACGGAACTTGTTTATCAATTTATCCCACACTGGAGTTCGGGTAATTCGTTAAATTTGCCGATCTTCGAGGAACAGTTGCTCGTCAAGGTCGGAACCCCATGGGATTTTGACCTGCACCACTTTATCGCCAACCCGGACGATTATCTCCGTGTCGGAGGTCCATATCGACCCGATAGAGTGGGTAAATACATGAACAGCGGCTCCGGCGAGATGCTTCTAACCCTCGAGGGCTACCCCGCCGAATACCTCGGTGACGATACGATTTGGTTTGACCGCGGCGATTTCTCCGGCGTCGAGACCCCCGATTTCCCTAGCAATCACTACATCGCCGACCTGTTCTTCTTCCGAACGCGCCCCGATGCGCACCCCTACGGCGACGGCTCGGTGATGGCCTTCCACGATGTCTGCGACGGCCAGTGGACTGTCGTTCTGCCCGACAGCTTCCCCGGCGGATTTGTCCCGACCGTTCGCGAAACGAGCTTCTATTGCTACGATATTACAACCTATCCCTACGAATGGCAGGAATTCCCGATTCAAATACCGACGATCTCGCCCCCCGGAATTACCGGCAATATATATAGGCAATACCTATTCTTCATTGCCAACCAAATGCGCGTCGATATCTTTAACGACGCCGACGAATTGGTGATGACTAAAACCCCATGGCAGGTTTTCCCATGGGAGGCCCCTTCGGTTTATATCAGATATTTCATCAAAGAAGGAGAACTGCTTCACGGCGAATATAAAGCCGTCCTCTCATACCTCGCTTGGGACCCCGCCGCGACCTTTATCTATCCGGACACTTTGTATTTCAACTACTCCGGTGGAACTCTCGAGTTAGATAACTTCTATATAGGCTTCAAGCGAAGCTCAGCCAATGTTTCCATATTTGGACTGCCCGAGAGCCTCTATTCCGGCGCGTCGCTCTCGCTCTCGCCATTGCCGGATTCGATTCCCTATGGCGAGTTTCCCTTCTTTACCTTGGATGCGGAGTATCCATTCCCGGCTCCCGGTGGCATCGCCTATATTCCCCTCCCCGAAAGAACTTGGGTCATACGTCCCAATATCCCCTCGGGGCTGGTGCCATCCCCTCCTGAGGCGGTTATCAATGTTCCCATTGGAACGACACCGCCTCCTTTCGATATTGTCTTCGATTACAGCGAGGCGTCCCCCAACGGGCTTGTCACGGGAAGGCTTTTTAGGGATTCGCTCGATGCATCCCCCGTTGTGTTCGACACGATAGTAGTGAGACTCATCGGTCTCGGAGATAGCATCGCAGTCTATACGACCGAACCTGACGACTCAGGCTTCTTCCGTTTCGACAGTATATATGCGCCTTCCAATCTGTCACTCGACATTCGTTATGACGGCGGTGGGGTCTTGTTCTCCGACCGGAACGGCGAGGATTTTTATCTCGGCATCGCCGAAACGCTCGATTTAGGCGATATCTTCGTCGATGATGCCAACGCCCGGGTGATTGTCGGCTTCCGAGGTCTCGACGAGGCACAGCTTTCCTCTATCACAAAAACACTCTTCATCCCGCTCGACGGCTACTTCTTCGGCGACACGCTCGAATTCCCATATAACTCCGGCGCCCTCCGAGATACCTTCATCCTCTGCGACGGCGCATGGAAGGTTTTGCCCCAAAAGGTTATCGGCGTCGAATTCGTCCCCGCCGAGACAACATTCACGATAGACGAAAGCCGCACCGATTTTACCGTTATATTTATCTATCCAGCCGGTATCGGCGAAACGAAGCTCCCCCGCGAGTTCGCCTTCTCTGCGTTCCCGAACCCGTTCAACAGCGATGTCAGTTTCGAGTTCGCACTTCCCGAGGACTCGCCGGTCTCAATCGGCATTTACGACCTCTCCGGAAGGCGCGTCTCCTTCGTCGAGAACCATTTCAAGGCCGGCGTCCATCGCCTAAAATGGAACGGCAGGGGTGAGGGCAACGAAGAACTAAGCTCCGGCATCTATTTCTATAAGATAGAAACCAAGAGCACGACGAAGATACTAAGGGGGGTGTATCTCAAATAATCGAATAGATTTCGGATAGGTTGTTGGGGAATAATGCCCTATCGAGCCTTAAAATCTTGGGTGATAATGCGCAACGCTTAATATGGGAATCCTAACCTATTGTATTGTAATGTGTTAAGATGCGGCACGAGAACTGCGCTTATTTATTATGAATCAAATAATAATAGATGCCGCTTGGAAAGAACGGCAAGACAATATAGGATCTTATGACCGCTCAACGCGTGAATATCATCCAGCCCGTCAGCAACATCGGCGCTACAAGCAGGGGAGGGGTTTGTCCTCCAATGCTTGAAAACCATGTGTCGTCGCACCGGCAAAATGCACTTTTTTTTGTGAAAGAAAAGCATAAATGAAGACCTTAAAGAAAGCTATTCTCCTAATTTCCGCCCTCGCCCTCGTTGCGTTCGCGCAGGTCTCCGAACTTTCGGAGAAACCATCTGCGCCCGCGCTTGCGGAGACCGCAACGGCGAACGAGGTTGTC
Source organism: bacterium UBP14_UBA6098 (assembly GCA_002428525.1). Classification (GTDB taxonomy): domain Bacteria; phylum UBP14; class UBA6098; order UBA6098; family UBA6098; genus UBA6098. The sequence goes on along the minus strand of DIWU01000003.1, from coordinate 105,792 downwards.
GCCCCCGCCGATATCGCCAAACCGGACAGCACAGCGGACACGCTCTCGCCGAGAGAAAGACCGGAAGAGCCGATGGACACACCGGAGCTTACTATCGGCAATGCCGGCGAGGACCTTCGAATCAATTCCGATGTCGGCCTCGGTATCGACGATCCGCTTGCGAAGTTCCACATCTCAGCAGGCGATGCATCATACGCGCTTTTCGGGCCTAATGCTTCGTGGGCGGGAAAACTTTATGTCGGAGCGACACCTAATATTGGCACTGCTCTCACCGCTCAGGTTATCGCTACGGACGGAAACCTCCACCTCGACCCGGCGCCGAGCAAAAATATGTATTTGGGTTATTATCAACCGAGGGATATTTACATCGCCCCAACCGGCGGCAATGTCGGCATCGGAACGAGTAACCCGAGCTTTAAGACCACGGTTTCGCAGGATATGACCATGTCCGGCGACATCAATCCCGGAAGCGCGCAACTGTCCGTCGAGGGCGCGAGTGTGCCGGGGAAGCGTATGATATTGGGTTACGACACTAACTCGAACGGCTTCGGTTATATCAAGGCTGGGAACTACGGCGTGACATGGACTAACCTCGCTCTTCAGCCAAGCGGCGGCAACGTCGGCATCGGCAGAACAGACCCCCAGCAGAAACTCGAGGTCCTCGGAACAGCTCGGATTACCTCGACATCGTATCCCGGACCCTCGGGAGATTACAGATACATCGATATCTACTCCGTCTTGGCAAACTATATCGACGCCTCGAATGACCTCTATATCCGCCCGAAAGGCGGCCTTATCCTTCAACCCGGCTATCCGACCTCGGGCACCGGGAACATTCAGGTCAAAGACGGCGGCGCTTACGTTTACGGAACCTTCTACGGCGGCTCGCGCGTTCTCGATATGACCGGCAACGCCGGCGGCCTTCGCCTCGGCGCCAACAACTGGAGCGATGGCGGCACCTCCTACGGCCACATCGTCAGCGACAACGGTTCATACAAGGCCCTCATGATCGTCGGGAACAATATCTCCGGTAACAGCGGCAGGGGACGCGAGGTCAAGGTCTGGGACTACCTGAATGTCCAAGGCGCGTTAAATGTCACCGGCCAATTCGTCAGCGTCGGGAACACAAGCGTTGTCACCAACCTCAACGCCGACATGCTCGACGGCCTCCACTCATCATCGTTCGACCAAAGCAACTCCAATGAGATCCAAAACCTCAGCAGTGTGCTCTCAACCGGCAATTCCGCCGGCGGGCAAAATATCCTCGCCGTCGGAGATATCCAATGCACACAAAATTACGGCCTCGGTCTGGTCGGGGTCTATTCTGACACTCGCTACCAAAACGTCTTCGCCATGGGAACTTCTTGGCGCCTTTCCGCCGACGGCACAAGCCCGGGCAACCTCTACGGCATCGCGTGGACGCACTCCAATATCGGCGGGCAATCCATCTCGGGATTGGGCCACCAGATGCTGATTATGTCCAATGGCAACACCCGTAGCGCTATCGGCGACGGAATCTGGACTAACTACTCCGTCCAAGCTAATGCCAATGTTACCGCAGGTGCTGAAATCTATGTCGGCAACTGGGTGCGCCACAGCGACAACGACGGGACTTACTGGAGCAACACCGGTTGGCATGTGTATCCCAAAGACGCTTCGGATATGTATTTCCGCACAGGCTCCGGCAATGGGGGTATTTGCGGGACAGTCGCCGACGCAACCCCGCGCGGCTATATCCACTGGACGACATCGAACGAGATAGGCTTCCTGAATTCCAGCAGGAACTGGTCTTTCCGTGTCGATAATTCCGGGAACACCTTCGCCACTGCGAGCTCCCGAGCACCAATATTTTATGATTCCGACAACACCGCCTACTATGTCGATCCCGCAAGCACTTCCAATCTTAATGCAGTATATACCTATTCCTATCAGGGTAACGGAAATGTAGGTGGAACCGGTAACGCCTCGTGGCATCCCAGTGGAATATATAGCGCAGGAACGAACTGGTTTTACGGAACGACCTATGCATTTAACGGCATCTGGTATGATGCAAATAATTCCGCCTACTACCTCGATCCCGACGGATACTCCAACCTGAACGATATCGGCTGGGGAAACAGCGGCACACGCACGCAGACGCGCGATAACGCCGGCCTTCGCGGCGACGCCGGGGCCAGAAGCGGCTTCTTCGAAACCTCCAGCCCCACAAACTACTACTCCGGAGCTTCGAGCTGGCAACACCTCCTCGATGTTCGCCACAGCAACAATGGCAACAACTACGCGATGCAGTTCTCCGGCAGTTTCTTCGACCAAAGGCTTTTCTTCCGCAAAACGAACGACAATGCGGCCCAAGCATGGTCGCAGATCCCCGTCAGCTCCACCGGAAGCATCTATGCCTATACGACAACAACAATCTACTCCGACGCAAATGTCGATATCCAGTGGAACGGCTCCTATTACCAACCCCAGTTTTTGCACAAAACCAGCGCTTATTGGTGGGATGTAACTTGGAACATGCAAAACGGTAGCGGAACTCAATACCGCGACGGCGACGATATCGCCACCTCGTCTTACACATGGTATTACTTTTCCGGGGACGGAAGCCTGAACACCAGTCTCAACCTCGGCTCCGGTTCCTCCTACGGCTCCGAAGGAACATACTGGCTCGGCTACGAATCGAATTATGGAACCAGCGCTTATTCCTCTTATAAGATAGAGCTTTTCAGGCGCGGGATCGCTGTCACATATGTGGTCACAAGGTATCACTAATCGAATGAGGTTATGACCCAACGACGCGAAAATATCATCCCGAACGACGGTAACACAGGCATTCCTGCCTGTTCACGGACAGACAGGAATGACAGGGTCGCCGCTGACCGCGCTACTTTTTTAGGAGAGAAATAGGGAAACATAAATGAAGACTCTAAAACAAGCTATTTTAATCACAACCGCCCTCGCCCTTGTTGCGTTCGCGCAGGTCTCCGAACTTTCGGAGAAACCATCTGCGCCCGCGCTTTCGGAGCCCGCAACGGCGAACGAGATTGTCTCCCCCGCCGATATCGCCAAACCGGACAGCAGTGCGGACACGCTCTCGGCACGCGAAAGACCGATGGCGCTCGGCTTAACCATCGGCGACGGGTCGAATCATATCTATATCAATGCCCCTCAGGTCGGCATCGGAACGACAACCCCGGGTTATAAGCTTCATGTTCAAACTACTGGCGGCGCAAGTAGTGCAAAAATCGGCTATACATCTTCATATACGGATAATAGGCTGTTCTTCGGCGACGGCTCTTATGTTTATGTCGGAGAGTTGAATGCCGATAACAGGCTCTATTTGCGTGGTAGCACCATTTCTATTGACATAAACGGAGGACTTGGCGCCAGCGGTCAGGTGCTGAAGAGCAATGGAACGACTGTTTCCTGGCAAAATGATGCCACCGGCTCCGGCGGCTGGAATCTTACTGGCAATACCGGCACAGTCGATGGCACTAACTTCATCGGAACGACCGACAATGTTCCGTTGAGTTTTAGGGTGAACAATGAAAAATCTGGTCGGCTCGCCTCGAATAATACTTTCTATGGATATGGCGCGGGAAAGTCAGTAACCACCGGGACTGAAAATGTCCTGATAGGAGAAGGCGCAGGGATTAATCTGTCAAGTGCAATAGATAATACCGCCATTGGTAATAACGCACTTTATGGTTACATGGAAAGCAATGTCGGAGATGATAACGTAGCAATTGGCTGGGACGCTATGTTTTACGGGTCTTATAAGAACAATAATGTTGCAATCGGGAAATCTGCGTTAAGTTTGCCGGGTTCGTCTTCGTATCCAATGAATTATAACGTAGCTATCGGGAACTTTGCAGATAAAATCTCAGGAACATATCCCTCAAATTCAGTTGCTCTTGGAGCTTATGCGGTAATAGGAGCAAATAACTCAAACGCCATCGGCTACAGAGCTTACGCGCCCAACTCGAATACTCTCATCCTCGGCAGTATCGCCGGAGTGAATAGCGCTTCAAATAACGTGAATGTCGGCATCGGAACGACAAGCCCCAGTGCGTCCTTGCATATAATTAGCCCTAATTTAGCTACAAACGCAGTGACAATGAGAATAGGACCGGTCGGCGGTGGATCTTCGTCTGTGAGTCGTCCCTCGATTCTGGATTTCTGGTCAACTTTCGATAATTACGGTCTTGATCAAGGGCCTCGTAGAACAGCTTCAATTAAAGCCGGTTACAGCGGAGGGACTTGGAATACTGAGTATCTTAGCTTCTTGGTCGGCGATGCTACGGATGCCGCTAACGAACCGGGCGAGAAGATGAGAATTAGACGAGACGGCAACGTCGGCATCGGAACGACCAGCCCTAGTTACCAGCTTCAATTATCGACGAATTCCGCCGCAAAGCCGAGCACCAGTACATGGACTGTCGCTTCGGATAAAAGGTTGAAAGAAGATATTTCGCCATACAGCGAAGGACTGGAGTCCATTCTGATGATTAACCCAATATGGTTCACCTATAACGGCAAAGCCGGTATGCCACGCGACACGGGCGTTGGCGTTATCGCACAAGATCTGCAGGAAATTGCGCCATACATGGTAAATACTTGGATATACGACGACGGCAATGGAAACCGGACCGAATACCTCGGGGTCGATAATGGCGCGATGACATATATGTTAATCAACGCCGTCAAGGAGCAACAAGCGCAAATAGAGGCCCTGAAAGCCGAAATCGACCGCCTCAAAACTCTCGAAGCCCGCATCGAGGCGCTGGAGAATAAATGATAATAGGCAAAGGGGCGGGGAATAATCCCCATCTCACAAATAATATGACCGAACACGACGAAAATATTATCCCGAACAACGGTAGAACAGGCATTCCCGCCTGTTCAGGGACAGACGGGAATGTCTGTCCTACCCGATAATGAAACTCGAATAAACAAGCAGATTGTCGAGGAGAGATTATATGAAATTACAGGTTGTCATCGAGCAGGATGAGACAGGCTATTATGTTGCCGAGGTGCCGGCGTTGCCCGGTTGCGTCTCTCAGGGGCGAACAACAGCCGAAGCCGAAACAAATATCAAAGAGGCTATTTTGGGATGGCTATCGGTTATGAACGACAAGGCAAAGCAACGCAAGACGTTGCTGGTAGAGGTTACGGTGTGAGCCTTCGCCTTAAATTATGCTCTGGCGCTACTGCGGTAAAAAAACTCGAACGAGCGGGATGGACAATAGATCGACAGGTTGGTTCTCATATTATGCTTGTTAAACAGGGATACCGATACACATTATCCGTTCTTCAGCACAAAGAACTCGGTGTCGGCATTCTCGGTAGGTTATTGAAACAAGCCGAACTTAGTGTCGAAGAGTTCAACGCGTTATGAAAGAAATGTGATGGGTGGAACGATAGGAAGAGAATGCAGATTAAAAACGATGAACGCCGTAGGGTCGAGGCTTGCCTCGACCGAATAAACAAGCAGATTGTCGAGGAGAGATTATATGAAATATCCAGTTGTTGTGCATGAGAGTGAATTTGGCTTCGATGTTCATTGCCCGCTTCTTCCCGGTTGCCACAGCCAGGGCGATTCATTGGAAGAGGCGCTGGAAAACATCCAAAATGCGATTATCACTTATCTCGAAATGATTTCCGACGAGGTCAAAGGCACTCTATACGAAGTGGAGGCGACGGTTTGATGTTGTTCACCGACCTTTCATCCGAACGGGTGATTAAGGCTCTGTCTAAAGTCGGGTTCAGGGTTATCAGGCAGGGAAAGCATATCGGTATGTCTAATGGCAAATGCCATCTTACCATTCCTAACAACAATCGGGTCAACCCATATACTCTCAGAAGCATAATTAGGTCTGCCGAGCTTACGGATGAAGAGTTCAAGGAGCTTTTATAGTCTATGATACTCAGCGCTATTAAAATAAAGGACGACTCGCTTTCGGAGCGCGGGGAATATCCCAAGCCCGCAACAATATGAATGAACGACGCGAAAATATCATCCCGAACGACGGTAACACAGGCATTCCTGCCTGTTCACGGACAGACGGGAATGTCCGCCCTACCCGTGGCGCGCTCTGTCATTCCCGTGAAAACGGGAATCCAGAAATCGCCGCCCGCGCAATCCGTAGGGGCGGGTTTGAAACCCGCCCGTGCGCCGAAGCTTGAATTGTATTGAAAGGAACAAGATGAAGACTCTAAAACAAGCTATTTTAATCACAACCGCCCTCGCCCTTGTTGCGTTCGCGCAGGTCTCCGAACTTTCGGAGAAACCATCTGCGCCCGCGCTTTCGGAGCCCGCAACGGCGAACGAGATTGTCGCCCCCGCCGATCTCGCAAAACCGGACAGCACTGCGGACACCCTCTCGGCGAGAGAAAGACCGGAAGAGCCGATGGCGACCTGCCTGACCATCGGCAATGGCTCAGACGATATATTCATTGATGTCGGCACAGCAGGCAATGTCGGCATCGGAACGGCAAGCCCGAGCTTTAAGACCACGGTTTCGCAGGATATGACCATGTCCGGCGACATCAATCCCGGAAGCGCGCAACTGTCCGTCGAGGGCGCGAGTGTGCCGGGGAAGCGTATGATATTGGGTTACGACACTAACTCGAACGGCTTCGGTTATATTAAGGCTGGGAACTACGGCGTGACATGGACCAATCTCGCTCTTCAGCCAAATGGCGGCAATGTCGGCATCGGAACGACAAGCCCGGGGTATAAGCTACATGTTAATGGTTCTATTTATGGCTCAACAGTTTATGCTGGAAGTGCCGAGAATTATATGACAACTAATACAGGCTATCTCGGGTTTCATACTAATAGCAATGAAATGACTATTGGAGCTGGCTCCAACACTCTCTATCTCAACTACCGAGCGGCTAATGGCACGACTGTGACAAACTATATATGGAATGCAGGAAGCAGTACTTCTTGGGCAACACACAATATGGGTAATTTAAATGTAAATGGTCAGGGTTATTTCTCCGGCAATGTCGGCATCGGAACGACAAGCCCGGGAGAGAAACTTTCTGTGAGCGGACGAATAAGCCTAACAACCGACCCGAACTCCGGCGACGACGCTATGGACAGAGACTATGCAGATAACAGATATGTTCGCAACGAGGGCAATTATGCCATGACAATGTCCGCTAATTTCTGCTATAGCCCCGACGACATAAGTGGTTTTACAACGCTTAGCGGAGATGATAATTATGTTTCATATACAATGCCGTTTAGCATAACAATGGAGGGAAATTCATATAACAGTATTACCATTTCCACAAATGGATGGATATCTTTCGGGGGAAGTCCCGGATCCTCGGTTTTGGGCAATACCTCTTTACCTACCTCGACTTTTTCAATGCCGGCAATTTTCCCTTATTGGGACGATTTGGTTACAAATGGAAATCATGTAAGATATGGATCTGTCGGTTCATCTCCGAATAGAACTGTTGTAGTTGACTTCGAATGTCGAACATACTCAGATAGTTACAATGTCCGCTTTCAGGTTCAGATACATGAAGGCTCAGGTTTAATTAATGTGAAATATCGCCATGAAATGGCGCCTGCGGCCAACGGCCAGTCCGCAACAATCGGTTTCCAATTAGCCGGCGGAAGTTCGGCAAAAGCCTATCCGATTACATACAACGGGAAAGTCCTCGACGACAACCGCGACGATAGTGAAGGCTGGTCAGTATGCCCGGTGAGGTAATAGATATGCGTATGAATATTGTAATAGTGGTTATTCTGATTGGTTGCGCGGCTTTGTTCGCGCAGCCATACGGGACTGTCGGCGATACTCCGATAGACGATTTATTCTTGCAAACGCTGCAGTTCGTTCACCCGGAGTTCTCTTTCACGCCCGATTCGGCTGAGTTCACCGCCAAACTGCAGAAATCCTTTATATATAATCACGCCTTTGCCGAAGAAGCAAGAAAGGCCGGTTTAGATAAAACCCCCGAAGCCAAAGAGTTTATTGAACGAATAGAAAGACTTATTACAGATGCGTATCTGGCACAAAAATTCGAGAAAGATTTATCTTCCAAACAGGTATCCGTCACCGAAAAAGAAGCACTCAATTACTATAATAACAATCTATCGCAATTTACCGAGCCCGGAGTCTATTCGTTCCTTCAGGCCTATGTAGCAGACACTTCCGAAGAAACGATAAAGAATGTCAAAGAGCTGTTGAAAAAGTATTCTAAAATTGGAGAGACGCTCGACCAATTTAAAATGGGCGCGGAAGGAATCTACTCAATGAATTACGAGAAGGATTTGACACTGAATTCCAGCCATAGATTTTATAAGTTCTTACGGGACGCTAATATAGGTCAGATAATCGGGCCGATCCAGATGGACGTGCAACAAGTTTATTTAGTTTTACTCTCGCGTATTCCTGAAAAGGTTAAAAACTTCGAGGAAGTTAAAAAGGTCTGTCTTCAAAACGTCGCAAACGAAAAAGCGAGTAAAGCACAAGAAGAAATGAGATATAAAGCTATTAAGGAATATCCGGTAAAGCTAAACAAATCGTTCTTTTCAGACTTTAAATAGAGAAGTTATGACAGAGAGTATTGATATTGATTTTTACGATTCTTAAAAAAAATGAATTTGGTCATTGACCTTATATATATAAGGTCAACACACCATCTAAATGATAAATTGAAACCCGAGCGGGAATCCCCCGCCCACAATAATATGACCGAACGACACGAAAATATCATCCCGAACGTCCCCCTCTGTCATTCCCGTGAAAACGGGAATCCAGAAATCGCCGCCCGCGCAATCCGTGGGGGCGGGGCTTGTCCCCGCGCGTTCACCGAATGCGGAGCCGTCGTCGCGGGAGGCCACAAGGGCCTCCCCTACGAATACGGGAAATTCGCGGATTATTCCCCGAATATCGCCATCGGCGGTCGCAACGGCGCGCTCTGTCATTCCCGTGAAAACGGGAATCCAGAAAACGCCGACCGCGGCATCCGTAGGGGCGGGTTTGAAACCCGCCCGTGCGACCTGCCCACAACCGGTGTCGCGGGAGGGTCTGAGACCCTCCCCTACGAATACGGGAAATTCGCGGATTATTCCCCGAATATCGCCATCGGCGGTCGCAACGGCGCCCTCTGTCATTCCCGTGAAAACGGGA
>DIWU01000003.1:0-96494 GCA_002428525.1 bacterium UBP14_UBA6098 | reverse complement strand
CCGCGCGTTCACCGAATGCGATGCCGTCGTCGCGGGAGGCCACAAGGGCCTCCCCTACGAATACGGGAAATTCGCGGATTATTCCCCGAATATCGCCATCGGCGGTTGTGTTTCCGCGGTCGGAGTTGCCGTCGCCATGGTCGGCGGTCGCAAATCCGCGGTCACGAATCGTGAAGTCGCGGTCGTGAATCGTATTTCCGCACTCTTTTCTCATATCGCCGCACTCTTGTCAAGTATGGTCTTGGTCGAAAATGCCATCGCCGCACTTTTTTGTCATAACTCCGCACTCTTGTATAGTATATCCGCACTCCAAAATCATTTCGCTGTCGGCAATACGATTTCCGACTGCGGATTTGCCTATTCAGACTGCGAAAACGAATTGGAGGGGTTCAATGTTGAAGAATAACAATTTCACGAAGGACTCCGAGGGCGAGCGGACGGAGCGTTTGGTCGCGCTTTCGGCGAATATCGGTGCGGTCGCGGTCGAGCTGGGTTTGCCGGCGGCGAAGGTAACCGAGGCCGAGGCCGCCCAGACCGAGTGGGACGCAGACCTCTCTGCGGCAACGCGTGAAGCGGGCGAGGCGCAGGAGGCCACCGAGGAGCTTAACAAGGCTATCGCCGCGGCATACGAATATTACGTTAGGGCGAAGGCGTATCTCCTCGGGGTTATCCACGAGATCGAATATCCCGACAAGATCATTGTCGCGTATGGGTTCGATGTCGATGCGCCGACGGATTACAAGGGGCTTCATAACTCGATCAAGACCTGGATCGATGAGCACGCGGTGCTTAGCGCCGCAGGCGATCCGCGCGTTGTGAACGCTACGATCATCGGGAATTTGACCACGCATTTCGCCACGCTGGACAGCTATTATCGTTCGCGCCTCGACGAGAAGGATGAGGCGATCCGTGCCACCGAGACCAAGCGTGCGACCTTCGTGCGGCACAGTAAGCTTATGTTGCACATTTACACGCTTGCCTGCCTCACCTGGGGGGACGACGATTCGCGGCTTAGGCTTTTGGGATTTGTGCCGGCGAGCGAGGTTTGGACGCCGGGCGGGGGAGGGGAGCCGTCGCCGGAGATAGGCGTGCCGTCTAATCTTCAGGCCGTCGTCGAGGGCGACAATGTGCGGATCAGCTGGGATGCGGTCGCGGGCGCGGACGGGTATTATCTTGTGCATACCCAGTTCCCGCCGCTGTTCCTCAGGATTTATGAGGGCGCGGACACCGAGTTTCTGCACGAGCTTCCGGATGCCGGCAAGCATCATTACATGGTTCGCGCGCGAGTGGGCGAGGCGTTCGGGGATTATTCGGCGGAGGCCACGGCGGAGGTCGTGCTCGAGGCGCCCGCGCCGCCGGTTTTGCTTGTTATGACGCTGGTCGAGGACAACAAGACGAAGGTGAGCTGGGCCAATCCCAGCGGGACTTACTATGACGGTTGCAATCTCTATGTCGCCGAGGTCCCGAACGGAAGCCCGGCGCCGGGGATGCCCGCCTCGCCGATGTTTCACGATTTATTTGTTTATTCGATTACGCTCGATTCGCTCGCGGCGGGGATGACCCGTTATGTGTGGGTGACGGGTGTTCGCTCGGGGGTTGAAAGCGCGCCCGCGGGGCCGGTTTGGGTGGAGGCGCTTTAGGGGAACGACTTAAAGGAGTCGATATGAAGAACAGAATTAGTCTCATCGCAAGTTTCGTAGCAATAATCGGTGTGGTATCGGTGTTTCACGCCGCGACCGCGAGCGCGGAGTCGCCAATCGCCTTGGATTTCGGCGAAGACCTGTTCGCGGTTGTGGTCGATGACCCGGACGCGACGGCCGGCGAGGGCTTGGGCGAGGTTGCTCCGGTGGAGGTTTTGACCGGAAAGAGTCCCGCGCCGGAGGTGGCGGATTACCCGAGCGCTCGGGATGGTGTAAAGCCTCAAGCGCCGGAGGTGGCGGTTTCGGCGGACATCGGGGCCGAGGTGAATGCCTCTCGGATTGAAATCCCCCTCGAGCAGGCGCCCGCGCCGGCGGCCTTGCCCCTCGACGAGCAGGGTTTGAAGGAGATGATCCGTAACGGGCTTGCCGAGTTTAATATAGCCCTCAAGAATAAGGACTACGAGTCCGCGCTGAAGCTCAAGGATGTGATCAACGAGAAATTCAATACCCTTCGCGTCGCGCAGATAGATTGCTCGGAGTTCGACGAGGCGATTTTGCCATTGGGCGATATGAATGTCGTCAAGCTCGAGTGGGCGCGCGCGGGCTATGACCCGGATAATCCCGGAAAGCCCGAATACTCGCCCGAGGTTATCGAGAAGCTGAAGAACAACCCCGAGCTTAAGCCGCCGGATTGCCCCACCTGCCCGGGAGGGAAAGGCAATGTCGGCGATACGGCAAAACTCGACCCTTTGAGTATCGAGGAAGTAAAACCAGAAAACCTCAGCCCCGCGTATTTATCAGGCGACGACCTGTGGGGCGTTGTCCCCGATGTCGGGTATTCTGTTCTCGACACGCAAAAGAAGCAGTTTTTGCTGAGTGTCGGCTTCGGGCTGGAGAGAAAGCCCTCGATGGCAGAGCAGGGGGACCCATATGGATTCTTCGAGAAGGGTCAGGACCCGCAAAAGGCCTATGAGCAAACTCTTCTCAATTCCCCCGAATACGGCACAATGAGCTATACCGCATGGAAGACCAGATTCGAGCCCGGCGGAATCCTCGATGGGTTTCAGAACCTCGAGGAAATCAAAGCTAAGAGGAATGTCAATTCCACACATTACAGACGCGAGGATGGCTCTTATACAGCGTTCCTCGTCTGCAATATGTTCTACGACCCCGGCAACGGGCAATGGCAAGATATCAACACAACAATCAAGACCAAGGACGATTATTACTACAACAACGAGAACTTTTTCAAATCCAAATTCCACAAGGATCTCTCAACGGGCGGCGTCGATTTCTTCGTCGATTCGCTTTTTATAAACACCAAGCAGAAGAGGCTCGATGTCTTCAAGGAGGACGGGACTCATTTGGCCTCGCATCGACCTGTTTTCACCGAGCCGGAGGTTAGCGGGGACACGATCTGGTATAGAGATATGTATCCGGATATCGACTATATGGTTTGGGTGACGAATGTCGGACTAAAGGCGGAGTATCACCTTAAGAGCCCGAATAGTCCGGAGAATCTCGAGTATCGTTTCGTCGAGGGGCTTGATATGGCGAAGGATGCTGGAAAGCCGCAGGTAGAGCAGATAGGCGACGATCTCGGTAACTATATTCAGGTCACCGACGGCGACAAGTTCATCGTGAGTTTCCACCCTGTGAGGGTTTCCTACGAAGGCGATTCATTGCCGTTCATGCTTGGGAAATACAATATTATCCAATCCTCCGGTGCGCAGAACGCCTTCGAGTGCGATATAAGTGTCAAGATAAAGGCGGGGGAACAGAGGAAAATAATAGTCGACCCGACAATATACTTTGGCGGAACAGGCGTTTCAAGTGGTTGGTGGCCATGGCATATTTATTACAATTATCACAGGGATCAGATGATGTATCCCCGCTCGTTGGGGCTTAATTTCCGCGCGGAGATTACCTCGATGTATTATTACGCTTACTCTTCTGCCGACTACGATTATCTCAACAACAGCCAGATATGGTTAAATAACCAAAGCTTCGAGTATTTCAGTAATGATAATTGGGAGACGCAAGGCACAAGCGTTTGGGGGCTTGGTAATTTATCTATCGCCACCGGCACAGGCTGGAAAGGTGTAGGGTTCAGCACATATTATCAACATAACGGCAACTCGTATAGCCTGCAATGGTCATACCGGCATTACGACGGCTCATACGAAAGCACATACCACACATATTATTACAGTAATTATAGCTATAATTATCAGAAGGGCGGACAATCCGATTCGAGTAACCCGCCAGCGATAGGACGAGTCGCTTCGATTAACTACACGCAGATAAACTACAATGTTGTATGTTACAACTGCCCGAGCTACGATTGGGCTTACACCCCTTCGACAACATTTCAAACACACTCTTCGAGCACACCGGCGGCTTATGGCTGTAAGATTTATCGCATGTATCTCACCCTAAATCAATGCTACCAATTCAGCACCTGCGCGAGCGAGGGGGGAACGGCAACGTTCGATACATACATGTATCTTTATAACAGCAGTTGCTCGCAGGTCACATCGAACGACGACGCCTGCGGAGTCGCCCAATCTAACATAATCTATCAGGCGACATACACCGGATATTACTACTTGAAGGTCACCGGTTACGGCTCGAACTACGGCTCTTACACCCTCTCTTTCTTCCAGTTGCCGCCGAAGGGGCCGGCCACGGCCACACTTAACGGAACGAACGGGAATATAACCATTTGTAATGGCTCATCGGTTACACTCGCGGCAACGGGCGGCGCGGGAGGAGCCTACTACTGGACAACAGGAAATCCCGGAACATGTGGAACCTATGTCGCATGGACTGGAGGATGCGATTATTCCGGAACGCCATCCGCGACCGTCTCTCCAACGACCTTGACGACATATTATGTCGAGCGACGAGGGACATTCTGCGGGTCTGTTCAAAGTTCATACTCGAGCTACCTGACGAGAACGGTGACGGTGAACACACCGCCGACAGCGCCGACGGGCATCTCGGGAACGACCACAATCTGCTCCGGCCAATCGACGACACTGACGGCAACGGGCGGCTCTGAGGGCTCGGGTTGCACCTACCAGTGGTATGCCGGCGGTTGCGGTTCCGGTTCGGTCTTGGGGACTGGCTCATCGCTCTCTGTTTCGCCGACTTCGACAACCACCTATTATGTCCGCCGCGTGGGAACCTCGCCCTGTAGCGGCACAGTGACGGGTTGCGCCAGCGTGACGGTGACGGTGAACACCCCGCCGACAGCGCCGACGGGCATCTCTGCCACTGTGAATCCTATATGTTCAGGTAGTTCTACGACTTTATCGGCAACGGGCGGCTCTGAGGGCTCGGGTTGCACCTACCAGTGGTATGCCGGCGGTTGCGGTTCCGGTTCGGTCTTGGGAACTGGCTCATCGCTCTCTGTTTCGCCGACTTCGACAACCGCCTATTATGTCCGCCGCGTGGGCAACTCGCCCTGTAGCGGCACAGTGACGGGTTGCGCGAGCGTGACGGTGACGGTGAACACACCGCCGACAGCGCCGACGGGCATCTCGGGAACGACCACAATCTGCTCCGGCCAATCGACGACACTGACGGCAACGGGCGGCTCTGAGGGCTCGGGTTGCACCTACCAGTGGTATGCCGGCGGTTGCGGTTCCGGTTCGGTCTTGGGAACTAACTCATCGCTCTCTGTTTCGCCGACTTCGAGCACCACCTATTATGTTCGCCGCGTGGGAACCTCGCCCTGCGACGGCACAGTGACGGGTTGCGCCAGCGTGACGGTGACGGTGAACACACCGCCGACGGCACCGACGGGCATCTCTGGCACGACCACAATCTGCTCCGGCCAATCGACGACACTGACGGCAACGGGCGGCTCTGCGGGCTCGGGTTGCACCTACCAGTGGTATGCCGGCGGTTGCGGTTCCGGTTCGGTCTTGGGAACTGGCTCATCGCTCTCTGTTTCGCCGACTTCGACAACCACCTATTATGTCCGCCGCGTGGGAACCTCGCCCTGTAGCGGCACAGTGACGGGTTGCGCCAGCGTGACCGTGACAGTTCAAAGCCCCCCGGTGGGCGGCACTGCGACACCCGGTGTTTGGGCGCTTTGCGAAGGCGGCAACACCACAGTCGCTGTGACCGGTTATACGGGCTCAATCTTGGGATGGGAACGAAACATAAATAGCGGTGGATGGACCAATATCGGCGGGGCGGGAAGCTATCTAATTACCACCGGTTCGATGACAACTGCCGGCCTTTGGGAGTATAGAGCGGTTATTGGAACAGCCTCCCCTTGCCCGAATGTCACTTCGTCTGTAGCTCCGATTACAGTGAATACCAACCCGACACCCCCGACAAGCGCAAGTGTAACTCCCTCTGTTGTTTGCTATAACGTATCGACAAATTACCAGTTGACATCATCGGGCGGAGGTGCGGGCGGCACCGGCGGAAGTCTAATGTGGTATGAGGGCGGTTGCGGTTCGGGTGCCACTATCGGTAGTGGAAGCCCGCTCAATATCACACGATCTTTAACAGGCAACACGACATACTATTGTCGCTGGGAATCCTCTTGTGGAAACACAACTTGTATGAGCACGACCGTGACGGTTCGCCCGAACTTCACGGCCGGTTCTATCACCGGCGGCGGAGGAACAATTTGTTCCGGCGGCGATCCGGGAGCGATGACAGCCAATCCTTCGGGTGGCTCGGGAACCTACGCCTATCGCTGGTCCTCAAAAGCGGCCGGCGGCGCTTGCGATGGAACCGGATGGACACTCATCAGCGGGGCGACATCTCAGTCCTATGACCCGCCCGCAGGGCTTCTTACCGGAACGATGTATCGTTGCGAAGTGGATGCCACCGGCTCGCCGGACTGCGGCGGGTGGACATGGTCTTCAAACTGCGTCACCGTTAATGTCTATAACGAAGGCACTATCGGAACATGGACGGGATACGCGAACACAAACTGGGATAACGCCCAAAACTGGGCGCGTTGCACCGGCCCCACCGAGGCAACAAATGTCGTCATTCCGAATGTCACGAACGACCCGGTGGTCAATGTCACCACCGCCAAATGTGCCGACCTGACTATTCAATCGGGCGGTGTCCTGAACGGCGGAGCCGGCGGAGTTCTCTCGGTTTACGGCAACTGGACGAACAACGGAACCTTCACTCACAACACGGGAACCGTTATTTTCAGGGGCGGTAATTCGAATATCAGCACCGGCGGAACCGGTTCGACAAAGGCCTTCAATAATGTCGAGTGCAACGCCACCGGAACTAAGCTCCTCTCGACGCACAACATCGATATAAACGGAAGCTTCACACTTACCGCCGGCTCTTGGGATGTCGGCAACTACGACATGTATGTCGCCGTCGATTGGACGAGGATCGGCACCTTCCTACCGAGGTCGAAGACTGTGTTCTTCGATGGTAGCGGAGAATCGAAGATTATCGGAGAAACCGCCTTTACCAATGTCACAATCGATAAAACCGGTTCCGGTATAGTCAGACTCCAAAACAATATAAGCATCTCGGGCGAGCTGAATACATCTGCTATCGGTGCCACCGGTGGAACCTCCGGCGGCATCGAGCCGGGGAGCTATGAAATCGATGTAGAGCCATAAACCGTGTTCAATAAAGGGGCGGTCCTCGGGCCGCCCCTTATTCTATCGATGCTGTCTATATCGAATCACAGAATACGATCTCGCAAGCTCGGAAAAAGTAAAAAAACGGTTCTTGAAACTCATCGGAAAAAGTATATTATAATATATTGGATTAGTGTGTGTCTAACTATAGAGCGCAGAGCCCGTTGGTTAGTATGAACGCACTTATATTCGGGTTATTGATCATCGGGTTGTCTTGCCCGTATTTGGAAAATTGAAATTGTATTATCCTTTCGAGCTGGGCGAAAATACCCATAATTAATAAAGTTTTATGGGAATATAGCCCAAAAACAAGGTCGGGTGTCGAGATAATAGTTTGCAATACAATAACTTACGCTTTTGGTATAATGCATGCTAAGTGTTGTCACGACAGACGATGTTGTTTGAGTTTCGTTTAATTAGCCCGAATTAGGAGGGCGTTATGGTAAAGAAAAATTTCGCTTTGGCTCTCGCAGTTCTCATCCTATCTCTCATTGGAACCGGCCTCGCCGATTACTTCATCGAGCGAAGTGTCCTCGCACCGGGAGTGCCCGGAAAAACCAATGGGACGGTGACAATGAGCGAGGGCGCGATGGTTCAAACCGCCGCGCAAACCGCTTCCAACGCATCGAATTCGATCGAGCAGGGCTATATCCACAGACCCTTCTATCTCGATCTAAGCTATGTCGTTATCGACAGCACGCCCTCGCCCGATCTCGGCGCGCCACTGACTCAGTCCGGTTGGTATGAACCCACCGGAGTGATGGAAATCGAGGCGCACGATATGATCACCGACGGCACTACCCGTTACTATTTCTTTAAATGGGACGGTGCGGTTTTTGCCGACGAAAACTCCCCGGTAACCACTATCCAATTCTACAAAAGCCAGAATATCGTCGCGCAATACAAGACGCAATATCAAGTCGAGTTCGCTCTTAAAACAAACAACGGCGCCTTCTACCCCGGATGGGATCCGTCAACTTATCCGAATATGAAAACCCTGACTACCGCCACCGATTCAGTCAGGGTTTCATTCAAGTCCCAAGGCTCTGACGCTCATGTCTTCATCGACGACGATAGAAGCGCCTCCGGAGTTTGGGCGGATAAAGACGAGGACTATTCCTACTCCGCGGCCAACTTCAACTATGTTGACGGAACCGACCCGATTCGCTGGTATTCTAACGATGTTATGCTTACTGGCGATATTGTCAAAGAGAACGCCGGCGCTACGATCGAGTGTAGCTATTTCCAGCAATACAAATGCTATATAGACATTCTCTATTCCCCCGCGGGCGCGGGGACGGTCGATGGTGTGGTTTGGAGCGCTTTCCATGCGTTCGGCGATCCCGACGGCTGGACCGATGTTGACGACTGGTCGGGCGTGGCGCCGGGATTCCCCCGCTGGGTTGACGCCGCAAGTGAGCTCTCTTTCCCTGAGTTCACCTCTGCCGGATGGACCACTGTTAACCTTCGCCATTGGAATCCCCTCGATAAACCGATCGATAAATCGATTGTTTACTCCCAGATCTTGGAGGCCAAGCTCGCGGCTACTATGTTCATGTGGCGCGGCTATAGCCTTATGGGTGTGCCGCTTTATCCCACCGAAGACACTACCGCATATCGTGTGCATGTCGAGGGCGCGGGCGGAACGGTTCCCGCCGGATGGCCGCCGGCTGTCGGCCGCTTCGATGGCAGAGGAGATCAGGATGTCGTTGTTTATGACGACCTCGATTCTAACTGCATACTTTGCGATGCCGCAAGCATTCAAGATTCGGTGTTCGGCTCCTATGGCGATTGGTATAGCGTTCAAAAATACTATCCCGAGACCGGCGGTTATCGCAGGTATCGCGGCCCGGGAGTGCCGATCGCGGGAAGCGTCGAGCCATTCTGGCCCGGCCGCGGTTTCTGGTTCATTCAGGACCATTGCAATATGCTCCCCATCGATGTCCACGGAACGCTGGTCGATACAACTGAACCTTATGACATTGCCCTCGGGGTCTATAACGGGTCTTCTTTCTCCTCATATAATATGATCGCAAACCCGTTCTTCGACCCCTTGGAAGAGACCGAGATCGATGTCCGCTGGGGCGACGCACTGGTCTATCTCGCCTCCGACACGACAGTCAAGAAGACAGTCGTCGAAGCGGCGACGGCAAACTGGATCGAGGCCACAGCTCAAATCTTCCGCAGAGGAGGCTTCATCGCGATCAATGTCGGCTCGGGCGAGGGTGACCCTTTAGCGCCGTATTTCGACGCGCTTTACGAAGCCGAGGGTTTCTGGGTTAAAACCGCCGCCGGTTCCGCCGGCGATACCGTCTATATCCGTATGCGTCCGCATAGTCTGGTAGCGCGCACGCGCGAACGCCCCGGCCCTGTCGATGAAATAGTCGCGCAATGGCAGGTTAGGATCGGCGCGGAATGCGACGCCTACGGCCAGAACGATTATGCGAACCTCTTGGGCTATAGGGAATATAACGAGATGGCCGAAAACCCGGTCTATTCGACCTTCGAAATGCCCGAGTTCACCTATCCAACCGCGCATCTTCGCGTCTTCTTCCCCGGCGAGGAGGGCGAGCTATCCTCATCCTTCAAGGGCGACCGCTCGTCGGTGATGAGCTGGCCTGCGGTGATCGACGCCCGTGCGGTCAAGGGCCAAAAGGTTCGCGTGAATTGGGATGTCGCGAATATCCCGGATGGGATGCGCCTCAACCTCAAAGACCCCAAGAACGACAAGTTCATCGATATGCTCGCCCAAAGCGACTACAGCTTCATCAGTGACGGCGGTGTCTATAATGTCGAGGTCATCGCGATCACGCCGCTGGCTTGGGTTGCGAAAGAACAACTCGAGGCGTCTGTCGTTCCGGAGCAGTTCTACTTCAACTCGCCGATGCCCAACCCCTTCAACGCGATCACTCGAATCGAATTCGGCCTCGCCGAGAGCGACCGCGGGCCGGTGAAAATCGAGGTCTTCGATCTGCTCGGCCGCAAGATCAACACAATCCACGACGGCGACCTCGAACCGGGTGTTTATAGGTTCGTCTGGGAAGGCCGCGACGATCTTGGCAAGGAAATGGCGAGCGGAACATACTTCATCCGTCTCAACGGCGCCGGTCGCGAGATCGTGAAACAGGTCAGCTTAATCAAGTAATCATCGCTTCCTCTCCTTTCGCGAGAAGCCCGATCCCTTCGGGCTTCTCTTTTTTATCCGGCGATAATCGAATTCATCGAGCGTATTTGAAAGATATATTGAATTTCGCATAAATTTAAATAACATAACAAAATACACTTGTAAGCCGGCAATACAAAAGATTTGCGATGAAGTATCTCAAGCCTCAAAAGACAAGCTCGATTCAGATAGTAATCCTCACTATTGTCGCCTTTCTGCTTATCGCGCTCAGCATAGGTCTCGATTTTACTAACGAGGTTTATGAGTTCTTCCTTTCCTACATGACTCTCCCCACGACCCGCAACCTCGTTAATATTATCTTTCTCGTCATGGTGGGCATGTTGTTCTTTGCCTATCGTAAATGGCTTGTAGCATCGCGTCGGGAACAGGAACTTTCCGCGGTTGTGGAGGGGATCAACCCGGATACCTTGGTCGTCACGGACTCTTGCGGGGAGATACAGCTTTGTAGCCGCGCGATTGTCCGTATGTTCGGCTATAAATCCGACGAGCTGATCGGCTCCCCGATCGACCGAATAATCGTCCCGATCTCTCAGAATCCCGGAAAACTCCCCGGGGTTATCGAGTCGATGAAGAACGAGGGCTTCAATATCAGCCTCTCGAAGGCGATTCGTAAGGACGGCTCGGAGTTTCCGGCCGAGGTCATCTCCGCCGGCCTAAGGTCGAATCTCGGCGAGGCGGTTCTCATCCGAGATATCACCGAGAGGATAGACTTTCAGGATAGAATATTCCAATACAACACGCGCCTCGAAGAGCTTGTCGATGAAAGAACGAAAGAGCTACAACGAACTAAAGACTCGCTTATCCGCGAGGTGAATGAACATCGTCGCTCCAAGTCCGAGATTCAAAACCTAAGCCAGTTTCACCAAAGCATTATCGATAATGCAAGCGTTTGGGTCTCTGTTTACGACATAAAAAAAGGGATTGTTCTATGGAACAAAGCCGCCGAGGAAATCAGCGGTTTCAGCAAAGAGGAGGTTTTCAACAACCCCAAGATACTCGATATATTCTATGAAGATGATATTGCCGAGCTGGCTAAGATGCGTAGAAAAGAGTCTCTTAAAAATGGAACCGAAATCGACGACTTTGAGACCACGATCACAACAAAACATGGCGAGAAAGTGACACTTTTATGGAGCACAAGGAACCTTCTCGATATGAATAGTGAAGTCTCGAGTATTATCTATATTGGACGGGACATCACACAAGAAAGGGCCGCCGGATTGCAAGCCGAACAGCGTCTTGCCGAGATGAAGTTTCTCTCCGATAGTAGTATGGCATTCATGAAGATTCGCTCCGAAGAACTGCTTTTCAACTTCCTCGCTCACGGCCTTAGCTCGATTAATAAAGACTCGATTATCATTGTGAATCGTTTCGACAGTGTAAATAAGGAGTTCAAGATTCGCGCTTGGGCGAATTTGGAACCGATTCGTGCTGAGATAAAAAACCAAATCGGTATCGATATCTTAGAATTGTCTTTCCCCGTCAACGACGAGGCCGCTATCGACCCGCTTCTCTCGAACCGGCTGATTCGATTTCCAAGCGAGGGCGACATCAATATGCTCAGCTTTGGGCGAATTCCACCCGAGTTCTCAAGGCACCTCGCTCGTAAGTTCAATCTCGGCTTTATCTATCTCATAGGCTTTTCATGGGAGGGGAAAATCTACGCCAGCGCTAATATCCTGACAAAGCGGGACAATATTATAGACCACCCCGGCGTGGTCGAATCCTTCGCGCACCTCGGCTCGGTAGTGCTTCGAAGGATAGAATCCGAAAACGAACTCATCGAGGCGAAATTTGCCGCCGAAAAGGCGAATAGCGCAAAAACACAGTTCCTCGCCAATATGAGCCATGAGATCCGAACTCCCCTCAACGGCCTTCTCGGAATGACCGAGGTCACACTCCGCTCCGAGCTTCCCCCCGAACAGCGCGAGAATATCCGCATCGCTTATGATTCCGGCAGGGACCTCCTCAAGATCGTGAACAATATTCTCGACCTCTCGAAGATCGAGGCGGGCGAGATGAAGCTTGCCCAAGAGGAGTTCTCGCTCAGAGAGATGATCGGCAATATCCATCAAAAGATGGTTGTGCTTGCGCGCAAAAAGAGCATAAAGTTCACGATCGAGATCGATCCTGCCGTGCCCGACCTTATCATCGGTGACAGCTTCAGGTTGGAGCAGGTTCTTATGAATCTCGTCTCGAACGCGATCAAATTCACCGATGAAGGCTCCGTCATGCTCTCCGCCGTGCCGATGAAATCCGACGACCCCTCTAAAGTTTCAGTTAAATTTAGTGTTGTCGATACAGGCATCGGAATCCCGAAGGACAAACTCGGCCTTATCTTCGAGAGCTATCAACAGGCAGATAGCTCAATCAAACATAAAAAAGGAACTGGCTTGGGTGTTGCGATCGCGAAAAGCATTGTTATACTTATGGATGGCGATATCGAAGTCGATAGCGAGGAGGGCTTGGGTAGCGACTTCCATTTCACCGTGAGTTTCAAACTGCCCGGAAGGGAGAAATAGATGGTTTATACCTATAATATTAAAGATAAAAAGGTGCTTTTTGTCGCGAGGGAAAACCCCGAAACGCGAAGCATCATAGATAGCTTTGAAACATGGGGCTTCAATATTCAACTCGAACCGAGCGAGAAACTCGCGCTTAAAATCCTCAAGGCCTCGCTGAAAGGCGGTTCGGCGATCGATATCCTCATTTGGGACACCACCGATGGCGAGCTTAAGGCCCTCGAGGTCGCGGAAGCCCTTCAGAGGATGCACGACAGCATCCTCAAGGTTTCGGTTCTGATCACCAAGGACCAAACTTACGAACAGCGCGAGAAGATACTGAACAGCGGGGTCACCTTCTGCCTCGAAAAGCCCGTGTCGCCGCCGGAACTATTGGATTCTTCCCTCGATATACTCGGAGTCGAAGGCTACGGCCACAGCTTCGAGCCCAAAGTAGAGGAGGAGCCGGCTAAGCGAATCCTCCTCGTCGAAGACCACTTCGTTAACCAGCGCGTTGTCAAATCGATGCTTTCCGAGGTCGGTTGGGCGGTGGAATTCGCGAACAGCGGCAAAAACGCCCTCGTGCTTTGGCAGTATGGCGACTACGACGCTATCCTCATGGATATCGGCATCCCCGACCTCAACGGCGTCGAGGTGACGCGCCGAATCCGCGACTTCGAAAACCAAAACGGCGGCCATATACCCATCGTCGCACTCACTGCCCACGCCCTTCCCGGCGACAAGGAGCGCTTCTTGGCCGCGGGAATGGACGAATATATAAGCAAGCCCTTCGATTTCGACAGACTGCATAATACCTTGCTTAAAGTTATGAAACTTGACAAATCGAACAAATAAATTAAACTGATTCTTACTCGAACGGAAAACGACTTTACTTAATTTATGAGAATAGGAAGGTTATCATGAGAGCTACAATGAAAACACTCGGCTTCAGCGATGGCGAGGTCGAGCTTTATCTTCGACTGCTCGAGCTGGGCGAGGCGACTATCGCCGAATGCCTGAAGCGTATCGATATCAGCCGACCGCACGCCTATACGCTCATGAAAACCCTACTCAATAAAGGCCTCGTTGCGGAGGTCTCAGGCAAACCCTCGAGGTTCAGAGTCCTGCCGCCGGAAGAGGCCTTCATAAACCTGAGCAAAAAGAGACTTCAAGAACTCACCGAGCAGGAAAAACGCATCGAAGAGGGAATGTCGCTTATCAAATCGAGGGCGCAATCGATGTATCGCGAAATCGATTTCCCCTCCGAAACCGATGTCGAATTCATGATCCTCAAGGGCTATCGCCATGTCACTGAATGGATGACGAGGTATTACTCGCAGGCCAAACGCAACTTTAGAATGCTCACATGTATGCCCTCCGTCGTCGAGATGATGGGGGAGAAGCCCGGCGCTCTCGACAAACTTTTAGGCCAGAAGGAATTCCCCAGCCATATACTCGCCTCGGAGGAGATGCTCGGTGACGCAGGATTTCGCTCGTATCTGCACAAACAGATTGTCGCAGGAATAGCCGAACTCCGGGTTCTGCCCTCGGTTCCAATAAAAATGACTATCTACGACGATTTCGCGAGTACCATCGTCCTGAACATCAAGCTTGCCCCGGAGGATTTCATTATAATTATCATACGAAATAGGGATCTTCTCCAGTATTTTATCAACTCTTACGACTGTCTCTGGCAGGTTGCCAGACCGGTATCGTTGAAAGAATTGGAATAGCCCTTTAAAAAGTCCACAACCTCGACGGTTTCTCCGCCGAGGTTTTTTTACGGTATTAAGTCGAGTAAAAACAGTTTACATTTAATTCTTAAGGAGGTTCGATGTTCGATTCGATAGAAAAGGCCGCTAACTTTATTGAGACGGAGGAGATAGCAATAATCGATGTCCGATTTATCGACCTGCTCGGCAGATGGCATCATATCTCGCTTCCCGCAACGAGGGCCGACGACCTTTTTAAAAACGGCATTCCCTTCGACAGCTCGAGCATCCCGGGCTTCAGGGGAGTCAATTGCGGTGATATGTGCCTCAAACCCGATGTGACATCGGCCTTCGTGGATCCGTTCACCGAGATGCCTACAATCGTGTTTATATGCCAAATCGTCGAGGCCGACTCGGGGAAGGGTATCGCAGACGACCCGCGGAGCATACTTCTGCGCGCGGAGGCACTCCTTAAAAAGCGCCTTTCGGCGGATTCTTTATGGCTTCCCGAATTGGAGTTCTATCTTTTCGATTCCGCCTCGTTCGGAACAGGCAAGACCTTCGGCTTCTTCGAGTTTGAGAGCAAGGAAACTCAGACCGGCGATAACGCCTTTACTCATCCGCCCACAGCCGGCTATCACGCTATGCCGCCGGCGGATAGGGCCTTCGACCTCCGTAGCGAAATAATCATTCTGGCCGAAGATTGCGGAATACCAATAAGATACCACCACCACGAGGTCGGCCGTTTCGGCCAGCACGAGGTCGAGATGTTGCCCGCCCCGCCGGTTGTCGCCGCGGATAATGTTATGAAGCTTAAATATATAATCCGAATGGCCGCCCTCGAGCGCGGGCTTTACGCCACCTTCATGCCGCGCCCGCTTTTCGACGAGCCGGGTAGCGGAATGCATTTCCACCAGCTCCTAACAAAGGCCGGCAAGAGCCTCTTCTGGGATGAAAAGGGGGAATACACGCATTTCTCTCAGATGGGTCTTTCATGCATCGCCGGCGTGCTCGAGCATTCGCCCTCGATAGTTGCGCTGACGAATCCCTCCACCAACAGCTATCGCAGGTTGGTGCCGGGCTTCGAGGCCCCGACAAAGCGCTTCTTCGGCCTCGCCAACCGGAGCGCCGCGATCCGTATCCCAAAATATGACGACGCTCCGGCACTCAAGCGCTTCGAGTTCCGTCCCCCGGACGCGACATGCAATCCTCATCTCGCGATCGCGGCACAGATGCTTGCCGGTCTCGATGGAATCGAACGCAAGCTCGATCCGACGGCCCTCGGTTATGGCCCCTTCGACGAGAATGTCGATAAATGGCCGGAGGCTAAGAGAAGGCGCCTCAAGGATATCCCCTCGAAACTCGAGTCCGCCCTCGATGCCCTGAAGAAGGACAAAGATTATTTAACCAAGGATGAAGTTTTCACTGACTCGCTTCTCGAAAGACATGCCGAATTCGCCGAACGGAGTATTCGCGATGTCGCGAAACATCCCGTCCCGCGCGAGGTCGAGCTTTATTTCGATATATAGTCGGCCTCTAATAGCGAGAAAAAAGCCGCCCTTTATGGGCGGCTTTCTTTTATTCACCTGCTTTTTGTTCTTCGAAGCGATAGATAACCTCGCCGTCTCGGACCATGCGAAGCTTCTCCCGCGCGAGCCTCTCCTTAAACTCGTCGTCGGTGTTGAGGCGCATCAGCACCTCTTTGAGTGAATCCTGCCGCGCTTTCTCGAACTCGATCTGAGACTCGAGGTGCCGCTCGAAGCGTCGGTATCTAAATAAAGAAATAAGCCCGAAATCCCCCCCGAAAAGAAGTAGCGCCATTATCAATAAGACCAACACGAAGATTGTCTTCTTGGCCCCGCTCCACATCTTGGCTCGGGCTTTCTCATCCAAGCGCAAGAAGCGGTTGGACTTGTCGATCTCGGGCTGTATCCTCGTTTTAGGCATTATTTTTTCTTAAGCCTCGGATAAAACCTCGAGGGCTCGGGGAAGGAGCATACACCGTCGAGTTCTTCCTCTATCCTGAGAAGCCGGTTATACTTAGCGATGCGCTCGCCCCGGCATATACTCCCCGACTTGATCTGTCCCGCTCCTGTCGCGACAGCGAGATCGGCCATGAAGGTGTCCTCGGTTTCGCCGCTACGGTGCGAGATAACCGCGCCCCAACCGGAGTTCAACGCGAGGCTGATCGCATCCAAGGTTTCGGTGACAGAGCCGATCTGATTGAGCTTGATGAGGCTCGCGTTGGCCGATTTCTCCTCGATTCCGCGAGCGATGCGCTCGGTGTTCGTCACGAAGATATCATCGCCGACGATCTGAATCTTGTCGCCGACCGCCGCGGTCATCTTGCTCCATCCCTCCCAATCGTCCTCGGCCAAGGGGTCTTCGATGCTGACGATCGGGTAATCCTCGATGAGCTTGGCATAATACTCGATTAGCCCATCGGAGTCGAAGCGCTTGTTTCCGGCCTTGAAGGTATATATGCCCTCTTCGGAGCTGTAAAACTCGCTGGCCGCGCAATCGAGGCAGAACCAGATATCCTCTCCCGGCCGATACCCCGCCTTCTCGATAGCCTTCATAAGGTAATCCAAGGCCTCATTGTTCGATCCAAGGCTCGGAGCGATTCCGCCCTCGTCGCCGACCGCCGTCACAAGGCCCTTTTCGCCGAGGATCTTTTTCAGGGCATAGAAGGTCTCGCTTGCGGCGCGGAGCGCTTCCGCAAAGCGTCTCGGCCCGGCCGGAACGATCATGAATTCCTGAATATCGAGGTTGTTGTCCGCGTGAGCGCCGCCGTTTATGACATTGAGTTGCGGAAGCGGAAGAAGGCGATTGTTAATAGTCCCGATATACTGATATAGGGGAAGGCCGGTGTGGTCGGAGGCCGCTCGCGCCACCGCCATCGAAACACCGAGAATCGCATTTGCGCCGAGCTTGCTTTTATTGGGCGTGCCATCCAGCTCGATCAACAGCTGATCGATCCCGAGCTGGTCGGTTGCGTCGAGCTCCTGAATAGCCGGCGCGATAACCTCGTTGACATTCTCCACCGCCTGAAGAACACCCTTGCCGCTGTATCTCGATTTGTCGCCGTCGCGAAGCTCGATAGCCTCGTGAATACCGGTCGATGCGCCGCTCGGCACAGCCGCCCTGCCGGAGGCCCCCGATTCGAGTTCTATTTCAACCTCAACAGTCGGGTTTCCTCTGCTGTCGAGTATTTCCCGTGCCCAAACATCGATGATGATAGGTTCGTTCAACTTCTCTCCTTTGGTTTTTGGTTATTTGATTAAAACTGCTCTCTTTAGTATTCTGCGCGTTTCTGAACGCAGTTCGATGAAGTATATCCCCGAGGGAACCTCGGCAATTGCGGTGCCTTTTCCGTCCCAAAAAGCGACAGACTCGCCCGCGGCCATCGGGATTGTGTTTATGCGCCTTCCGAGCATATCGAAGATTGCAACCTCCTTGTTCCCCGGAAGGTCGGAGCGAATCCTGAGCGAGGAGTTGAAGGGGTTCGGCGAGACCGAAAGCTCGATCATCTCCGGTTTCTCAACCTCGTCGATTCCGGTTAAAAGCTCTATCCAACCGGAATCCGGGTCGGACAAAAAGCTCTCGCAGGTCGAGAACACCGCCGAAACCCGATACCAAAACTTCCGCCCGACCGAGACATCGGAATCCAAAAAGACTGTGTCGGTCGTCTCGAAAACCTCCGGTGAAGAGCCGGGGGAGAGATATTTATACAATCGATATCCGGAGGGCATCCCCGCGGAGGTCCATATCACAGCGATATTGCCTGCGCTGTCCGCCTTGCTCGCGTAGGTAATTGTCGGGATCGGCGCTTGCGGAAGGTAGAAGTCGATAGCGACCAGCTCGTCCGAAACCACTGTGACAGTCTCAACCTGCGCGAAATGCCCCGGAGCCGAGCAGGTGAAAACATTCACCCCCGGCTCGATCTCTGTGAAGCGGTAATAGCCCGAAATATCGGGCTCGGTGAGGTGGCCGCCGGCCGAGGTGATCCTCGCGCCTTGCGGATGGCCTCGTTCGAGCCTCACAAAGCCTTCAATCAAGGCCGCGCCGCAGTCGGTAGTGAAGCGAATCACTCTGCCGTCGGTCAAAAAGGCCGCTCCCGGGTCGGAACGCAGGCCGAACTGATACTCAAGCCCGAAAACATGATCCGGCGACTCGATTCCAACCGTCGAATACTCCTCCTCATTATCAACATCCTCGATTCCGCCCGAATATCTGAACTCGATAGGCGAATCGCCGGTGCGCGAGGGATTCACCGCCGGGTCGAAGATCGCAAGCTGGAAGGTGTTGTCCATGCCCGTAATTCCCGCATGCTCCATATTCTGCCATTGAACGATATATTTCCCCTGAGCCGGAAAATATTGGTAAAAAACACCGCCCGGGCCGACAATCGGCTGAAGATCGTCCCAAAATGGCGCGAGTGTTCCCCACGGGCCGTTCGGGCCGGGGATCGGCGTGTTATAGAAATCGAGCATAAAGTATGGTTGTTTTCCCGGGGCCGCCCAGCCGTTCGAGCAGACCGTCAAAGTGTCGTAATGCCTGCCATAAAAGACGAAATCGAAGGGCAGGGCGATCTCGAAGGTCTCGTCGTCGCCGATCGGATAGGCCGTTCCGGTTGTCGAGATATCCTCGAAGCTCGAGGTCGGTGCATGACCGGAGGTTATGTCCGTGTTGTCATAGGCGAAATAGCCCCAACCATCGGGGCCTGTAGGGTCGGAGCTTGTCGCGAGGCCTAAATTCAAGGAGTATTCGCCGAATTTGACTTCATCTAAGGCGGTGCGCCTGAAGACATGGAGAATAATCGGCATCCCCTCGAAGGCGTCCGCGGAGGCGGAGATTGTGAAGGGGGCCGATTGCCCCACTCCACCTGCAATGGCACTTACAACCACCGATTCAGCGAGGACATCGACCCAACCGGAGGAGGAATACACCGCGAATTCCAGCGGCGAGGGATCGACCGAACCGCTGTGCCGAACGACGAGCCGCGCCGACGCGGTTTCCCCCGGCTCCAAGAGGCCGTCGCCGTCGCCGGAGGCCAAATCGTCGAAGATGATCGAATCCAAGTAAAAGCTCGAGGTTTCAAGCTCCAGCGCGAAGGGGAGGAGGATCGAGCCGTCGCGGGTGTCGCAAAGGAGGTTCATTCGCGCCGGGCCGCCGCCGGAGGCGAGACCGCTCGCCGAGATATCGAACGCGACAGTCCTGACCTCGCCGCCCCAAACCCGCCAGAGCGAGTCGAAATTCGCCTCGACCGAGACGCCCTCGTGTTCGCACCAGAGATATGTTTCAACATGCGTCGCAAGTGGGCCGTTGTTGCGAAGCTCGATCTCCAGACGCCCCGATTCGCCCGGGTCGATTCTGCCGTCGCCGTCGCCGGAAGCATCGTCGAAGCTCACGCTCGCAATTGCGAAATTAGGCGCGCCGGAAAGCGTGAAGTCCTCGGTGTAGGTGATATGAAACGGCGAAACCACGGTCAAGCGCACAGTTCCCGAGCCGCCGCCGGGGACGATAAGCTCCGCATTTCCGGTGAAATCGGTGTAGGCCAACGTCTTTTCGCCGGTGCCGGCGCGATACAGACAAACCAGCGCTCCCGGATAGGCCGCGCCGTCCGAGGTGACCTCCACCTCGACCGAAGCGCCGAGCCCCACTGCGCCGTGGTTCACAACCAGCTCCGGCGTGCCGCCGTGATACATCATCAAGCCCGGATCGCCTAAAATCTCGTAGGTCATGAAATACTGCTCGACCTGCGTCAGCTCGAAGGGATGCAGGCGGAGACATTCGGACTCCCCAACCCAAACGCATTGCCCAAAATGCGGAAGATCGAGGTCAAAAAGCGCGATATAGAAGCCGCTGTTGATCGGGTTGTTGTAGCGGGTATGGCTGGCATGATCCGATGTCCCGAAGAAACCGACGCCGCCGCGCGGGTTTGTCACACTGCCTGCGCGGATCCATGCCTCGCCGAAGCAGGGATCGGTGAAGGTCGAGCCGAAGTCGCCGGTGCCGCAGACTATACTCGTCACTACCGGATAGGTCGAATTTGTGAGGGCAAGCACATCGTAGCGTGTATAGGCCGGCTCCCACCAGCCGTCCGAACCCGCCCATCCGCGATAGTCAATATAGGAAAGGCCTGCATTGATCTTCGCGGAGATATCCGAGGCCGGAGGGATCGAGCTTCCCCGCTCGAAGAAGGTATCGACCTGTGTAAATCCATGCGCCATAAGGAGTTCCCTTATCCAAAGCACATTCCAGACCGGCGTGACAGCATGGTCGTAGGTCGAAACGACCATCGCCCTCTGCATCCAATCTGCTCCCGAGGCCGTGGGGCTATTCTCGAAGCGCTTAATTTTCTCTATCGTCACGCGGAACTCCGAGAGGTTTTCGACTGAAATCCGCCCCAAGAAAACATCGCTGAAGAAGTCGTCGCCGTCGGTGAGGGAGTAGCTATGGTCGGAGTTGTAGAAGGTGTAACCGTGTTGCGGGACGACAGTGCCGTCGTCCATCTCGATATCGCCCACCAAAACGACGAAGGTCGGCGCGGGATTGAGCGTATCGTATTGTGTTTTGATGAAATTTTTAATAGCCGATACAGACGCCGGCACACCGAGAGAGGAAAGGCGCACCGAAACTACCTTGTGCCCGCGCGATTCCTTATGCGCGGCGAAATCGCCCACCGCGCTCCAGCAGTTGTCCGGGCAGATAACGAGATACTCACCCGGATCGCCCGCGAGCGGCGTCGGCAGTGCGTTTCCGTTGAAGGCGATCTCGGAGAGCATCGCCATGAAGGGCGCGCTCTGAAGCCGCTCCTCGGGAAGCTCGACCGCGCCGCCCAAATCGACGGATATCCTCGCCCTTTTGACAATAATATAAGCGCTCAGTGAAAAATCGTAGCGCACAGGGAAAATAGTCATCTGTCCTAAGGGCACACCGCGAGCGCTTCCGAGGGCCTCGATTCCCGCAAAACCCGCAGGCCAAATAGCGCCCGAGCGGTAAACACCCGATTCGCCAACCTGAGGGCCTCCCGCCGCACCGCTCTCGAAAAGCGGATATTGCGCCGGAGCCGGCGGAGGCGAAAAAATAGTTTCAGCGGAGCTGATCTCCCATTCGATAGAGGGCCTTCCGCCCGAGAGCAATATATACTCGCTGAAAAGCGGCAGTTCCGGATCCCCCGGCCGGGACAGAAGACCGGCGCTCTCGATCCCGATTGTCGAGTATTCACCGAGTTCATCGATAGTGAAGCCATCGGAGGAGTAGATAGCCGAAAACCCTCCGGCGGTGACCTCGATCGGTCTAAGTTCCGCGGCTGTGAACTCGACGACGGCTAACGATAACATCAATAGCCCCAAGCAATTACACCGAAAACAACTAATTCTCTTCATTGTTTTTCCTGATGATTATTTTCACATTTTTAAGTCTCTGGCCGGAAACCGACTCGACAACAAACAACAGATTCTCGAACTCGAAGCGGTCTCCGGCGTTAGGGATCGCGCCCGCGAGACTATAAATGAAGCCTCCCAGCGTCTCCGATTCGTCCTCGGGAAGCTCGATTCCAAGTTGCTCGTTGACCTCGTCGATCGGCACCTTAGCCTCGACATTATATACATTATCCGAGAGCTTTCTTATCGAAACCTCCTCGAAATCATACTCATCCTGAATCTCGCCGATGATCTCCTCGATCAAATCCTCGAGCGTCACAAGCCCCGCAGTGCCACCGTATTCATCGACGATGATCGCCATATGGATTCTCGTGCGTTTCAGCTCGCGAAGCAGGTCGTTCACGAGCTTGGATTCGGGGACAAAATGCGGTTCGCGGGCGATATCGACAAGGCTCTTCACCTCTTTGTCCGAGCTGATCGCGAGCAGGAGGTCCTTCGCGTATAGCACTCCGACGACATTGTCGATGCGGGTCTCATAGATCGGGACTCTCGTATGGCCGGCGTCGGTGATAACCTTCACGGCCTCGCGCGGTGTCGCATCGGCCGGAATACAGACCATATCGATCCGCGGGACCATAATCTCACGCACCGTCGTGTTCTTGAACTCGACGACATGGCGGATCATCTCCTTCTCGTCGGTTTCCAAAGAGGAAAAAACCTCTCCCTCGGGCATAAGCTCGTCGAGCACGCGCTCGATGGCCAACGGCCCGCCGATCCCGCCCTCCGGAACCAGAACACGGAGCAAAGACCTCCAAAGCAAAACCAAAGGCGTCAGGATGAATCCCAAGAACTGCACAAACGGCAACCACTGCAGGGCCTTTCTTATCCGATCGCCGCGGATCGCCTTGCCGGGGAATGCGTTTGCGAACATAATCAGAACTATCCAAACCAAAACCCCGCAAACCGCTACGGTTAACCAATTCGGGGTTAGTATATAAAAGAAAACTCCCGAGGTGAAAAGGCATGCCGCAAGAAAGGTCTTGAGTATCACGAAAAACTGTATAAATTCCCGAGGTTTCTTGAGGTGCTCCGAAAGCCATCTCGCACCGGACTCGTCCTTGGTCGCGAGCGAACGAATATCGTCCGCGGACAGAGAAAAGGCGGCGTTCTCGGCCGTTGAAACAGCATATATAAACACAATGATCAAACCCCAAGCCAATAACAATAACAATATAGCTATCATCGGCATCCCTTGAGGGGGAAATCCTCCTTAGTTCGTGTTTTGCGGGGGGTGAAGTCCCTCCACGCTGTCTTTCTGTGAGGGTGAAGCGCCTTCCTTAAGCTTGAGCCTCGGCCTTCGGTGTAATACGCCCTCTAATATCTTGACGAAGGCCTCGGTGATGAGGCTTAAATCCCTCGTTGTTAAATCGCAATCGGAAAGCTGACCCGAGGTGAACTTATCCTCGATAGTGCTCTTGATTATCGGGTAAAGCTCCTTCTTTTCAAGCTCGCCCATCGACCTGACCGTTGCCTCGACAGTGTCCGCCAGCATCACAATAGCCGCTTCCTTCGATCGAGGCTTCGGCCCGGGATACCGGAAGTCCTCCTCGGTCACCGGCTCTTTGGCATCTAAGGCCTTCTCGTAGAAGAACTTCATCACTCCGTCGCCGTGGTGCTGTTGAATAATATCGACCACCGGTTTCGGAATACCGTTCTTTTCGGCCATCCTAATGCCCTCTTGCACATGGCCGGAAAGCACGGTGAAACTCACTCTCGGGCTGAGTCGTTCATGGGGGTTGTCCTCGGTGAGATTCTCCGAGAAATAATACGGTTGCGAGAGCTTTCCTATATCGTGGTAAAGCGCGCCGGCCTTGGATAAAAGAGTGTCCGCGCCGATCGCCTCCGCGGCGGTTTCGGCCATATTGCTAACAACAATGCTGTGGTGGAATG
Source organism: bacterium UBP14_UBA6098 (assembly GCA_002428525.1). GTDB lineage: Bacteria > UBP14 > UBA6098 > UBA6098 > UBA6098 > UBA6098. The sequence goes on along the minus strand of DIWU01000003.1, from coordinate 72,477 downwards.
TCCCCGGTGCCTCGATAGCAAGCTGTTGTAGGATTTGCGCGTTCGTGTTGGCGTAATCGACGAGCGTGAAATCGGTGACGATCTTCGAAAGCTTCTCGAAAAAGGGCAAAAGCCCCAGTGCCAAAAGCGGCCCGAAAACACTCGCCGCAAGGACGGTGAGCGCGCGAAGCCCGAGAGTTCCATATTCGGTCAAGGAGATGAAATCGAGCACAAAAACCGTAATAAGCGCCGCGGCGGAGGTATAAGCTATTGCAGTGATACTCTCGCGGCGGATCTGAACCCGGGCGAAGAACAACGCGCAGATTATCCCCTCGACTAAAAGCGTGATCAGCAGATTATGGGGATTCATACTCGTCAACGAGACAATTGCGGAACAGGCGAAAACAACCGCGATCGCCGGTTCGAGGCCAAATAAAACCGCTATCAGCGAGGCCGAGAAGGCAATGGGTGTCAGGAAATCAGGCCAACCTACCGCCCTTATAATAAAGGCGAAAAGACACGGTAGCCATATTGCAAAAAGGACGATCCCAAGCCTTTGCGGATTCTGCCATATAGCCTTGGAGCGAATTTGGAGATACTTCGCGAAAATCCAAAGCACTAAAAGCGCGAGTAGAAAACGCGCCAAGACTGTCAAAGCGCTGAAAACCGCCGGCCTGCTCGAGTATTTCCCGGATTTGGCTATAGCCAGAGAAACAAGTTTCTGGTGTATCTCCTCGGAAACTCGCTCGTGTGCGTCAACGATGCGCTGATCCTTGAGAACAATGCCCCGCTCGCGCTTGACTCCGTCGAGGGCCTTCTGCCGGTTGCGCTCCGTGAGTTCTGTGTCGGGGATAAGGTTCGGCCTCAGAAAAGAGCTTGCAAGCTCGAACACGAGCCGCCCCTTATTCGGGTAGCTTGTGTATCTCGCCAAGGCCTTTTCTTCGAGCTGTTTAATCGCGGTTTCGACCGTCGGCACTCTCTCGGAGGGGACTATCTGTTCGGTTTGTTTCTTGCGAATACTGAAAAGCTGGGCGGTGTCCCCCTTCGCGAGGCTTTTCCAGCTGAAAATCCCCTCTACGTATGCCTCTTGCAGAAGTTCATTAACCGCCGTTCGGACATCGGAGGGCCGCCTCAATTCTGCGAGGGTTCGCGCCGATTCGACCGAGATTCCCGGAAAACGCCCCTTTATCGAATCGACCTTCGCGGTGGCTGAAAGCCCGCGGTTCTCGCTGAGCTTTATCACGGCATTCCATGTCGCCTCGAACTCCGACCTCGCGCCCGAGGCCACACCGTCAACGTAGTCCAAAACGAATGGCACATTCTGCCGCGCGACTTGCCGCTCGCGCTCGAACTCGTCGTCGGTTTTTATAATCGGGAAGTTGAAGGGCGCGATAACCTCTTTAGTGCTAATATCGCCGACGGCGGGGATGTCCGATTCGACTCCGCCGAAGGGAATGAAGAACGGCACCGTGAAAAGCGCGGTTATCGCTAAAAGGATATAGACCCGATGCGAAAGGTAAAAATCGTGGAGCCGAATCGCGCGGCCGCTCATTCGAGCACGCGATTCGTGTCGGTTATCGTCGTTGTCGGAGGGCTGATTATCCAAGTTAAATCTTCACCGAAAACTTAAACTATATATCGACCGATTAATATTCAAAAATATAAATTCGTTCGACCGAAAGCAACACTTTTTTCTAATTGCCGCGACCATTGGCACAAAGCGGCAACACGAGCCTTGCGATATCCTTCGCGAAGGAGTCCTCCGGGTAGTAGCAAACCTTGACTCCTTCGCGCACACTGATTAAAATCCCCCTGTCGGTCATCACCCTAAGGTGTTGCGAGACAGTCGATTGCGGAAGCTCGAGCCGCGAGGCCAAATCCTTCACGAAGCACCCCTCGTTGAGCAAACAGGCAAGTATTCGAAGCCTGTCCGGATGCCCGAGAACTCGGAGAATCCCCGCGAGCCGGTCAACATCGTCTCTCGAAAGCCCGCTCATTTTATAATCGACACTTTAGCGTGCCCGACGCGGTTTCCGGAGGTAAAACGCGCCAGATATACACCCGTCGGAATATCGTCGCCCTCGTTGTCCTTGCCGTCCCAAAGCGCCGACTTCCCCTCGAAGCCGCGCACAAGTTTCCCCGAAATATCGAAGATGTCTATTCTCGCGTCGCGCGGCAAATCGCAATCGAATTCGATACGGCAGGCCGAATTGAAAGGGTTCGGGAAAATACTGTATCTCATGCTGGAGGGCGTGGGTATCGAACCCGCGGCCATCCCCGGCTCGAGGTAATAAACGAAGCGGATATCATCGACAAACCACCCCGCGGCGCTGACATAGGGGTCGCTCCCGAAAACCAGCTTCACGAGCACATTCGTCCCCGAATATGGCTCCAGCTCGAAGGTCTCGGTGCGCCATCCGCCGCTCGAACCGGTGAATACGCTATCGCCGCCGACATAGTCGTTATAGGAGTATGCGACGCCATCGTATCCGCCGAGCGGGCTAATAACTCGCCAATTAACACCGCCGTCGCTCGAAAGCATAACCGTCCCGCCGTCGTAGATATCCCCTCCGCTCGGCGGCTCGAAGCTGAACCAATGCGCGAATTGAAGCCGCGGCCGATGCGTGCTGTCGGGTATCGAGACCGCGGGCAAAAGAAGCTCTGAGAGGCGGTCGTCTGTATAATTCGCCCCGAGCTTAGTCGCCCAGAGCTTGAAGCCCGAGAAGGCGCGGTCCGGTCCGCCGGTCGGGATGCCCCATTCCCAATCGCCGCTCCCGGTGAACCCCGCGGTCGAGGTCTCGAAGTCCCATTCCGAAAGCACCATCGGTGTTCCGCACGTGAAACTCGTCGAGTCGAGGGCGACATAGCCGCTGGTGTCGCGAATCTCGAACACTATCTTGATATTATCGCCGGGGAAAACAACCGCTTCGTCGATCTCGAACACGAAGGCCAAGGTATCATAGCCCTCAGAGGCCATCTCTCCGCCCCAAGCTGAATCGTTGACGAAGCTCACACCAGCTGATGCGCCGATCGCCTTAGCGTAAAACCATGAAGGATCCCGGCCTAAATTCTCGACCTCGACCAGAATCCTCGACCTCTCTCCGGGATCGGCGTAACCGCTCGAATCGCCGAAAAATGGGTCAATCCAAGCCGCGGTCATAAAGGGCGCCGCCCCTGCGATTTGACAACAGACCTTACACGAGGGCATATTCTCCGAGACAAGTTGCGCTTTTCGCGATATCGGCGGCCAAAAGCCGTCGGAATCCCCACCGACCTCAGGCGTGCAGACAAAGACCCACGGATGCTCGTCGGTTGCGCCGTAAACCCAATCGTCGGCGTCGCCGTTTGTGATATAAATAGTTGTCGCGCTGGGGCCGTAAAGATAGCCGTTTCCGCGGGTGTATCGGAAACCGACGCGAAGGAACCACTCGTTATGCTCGGGCAGGTCGTAGGTCCATCCCCACGGGAAAAGATAGTAGTTGCTATAGCTGTGGAAACTCAATGAAGAGCGGAACTCGCGAGAATTGTAAAACTCCATAATCGCCTGAGTCTCCGGCTCGCTTCCCTCGAAGGGCCCGCGATAGGTCTCTTGATTAGTCGAAGGCGAACTACCGATATCGTCGTTGCCCCACATATAGGGGAAATTTCTGTTCAGATCGACGCCCCAAGTCCCGTCGCCGTTGTTTCTGCGGTTCTTGCGCCACATCCCGCCGCCGGTGGGGTTCGTGGTTTGATTCTGCATATAGCCGTCGGGGTTCAGAAGCGGTGCTATCCATGTCTCGCGCTTCTCGACGATATGCCGCGCGACCTCGCTTGTTGCCATCGAGTCCAGAAGCCAGCGGGCGAAGGTCAGCACGATCTCGGGGGCTATCACCTCGCGAGAGTGGATTCCCCCGTTGATAAGCACCTCCGGCTCGCCCTCATCGACAGAGACATTATCCGAGATCTTGACGGCCTTGATGATATAGCCGTTCCAGCCGGCACCGATGGACTCCGGCTCCGAAACGAACTCGGGGAACTCCGCGTGAAGCGAATCGAGAGCGGCATAGATCATCTCGTAGGTGCGCCAGCCGCCCATATCGAGCCTGTCGTCGAGGCGCGAGGCGTAGAAGCCGGCCATATCGGGAATCCTCACCTCGAAGGGCACCGCCCGCGCGCGAAGCAGGGCGAGGTCACCCTCCGGAATCGCGAATTCCGCCCAAACCCCCGGCCTCGCCGAGGTGATCTCCGAGGGAACCTTGCCCTCGAAGCCCCAAGGCACACGAACAAGGCTGTATATCTCGGCGTCGTTCGCAAAAGCGCAAACCATCGCCGTTAAAAGCACTAAGAGCAAATAAATCCTCGACATCAGATTCTCCTAAAGACAGGTTTTTACCAGCGCGGCCTCTATCACATCCCCCATATTATCGACTAAAATAAATTTCACCGATTTCCTAATCTCTTTCGGGAGGTCTTCAAGTTCGACCTCGTTTCGCCGCGGGACGATTATCCTCTCGATCCCCGCGCGCTTAGCTCCGAGTATCTTCTCCTTCAGACCGCCGATCGGCAGAACCTCGCCGCGAAGCGTAATCTCGCCGGTCATCGCCGTTTTCGGGATCGGCGATCGGCCGGTGAAAAGCGAGGTCAGGCATGTGGCCATTGCGATTCCGGCCGAGGGGCCATCCTTCGGGATAGCGCCGGCGGGGACATGCAGATGAATATCCGCTTGGTTGAAATCGCGCTCGACCCCAAGCTCCGAGGCCTCAGACCTCAGCCAGCTGAGGGCCGTCTGCGCGGATTCCTTCATGACATCGCCGAGATGGCCGGTCAGAATAAGGCTACCCTTGCCGGGCATCGCCGTCGCCTCGATCGTGAGCACCTCGCCGCCGGTCGGCGTCCATGCCAGCCCGAAGGCCATGCCGGGGCCGATCTTCGAGGGAAGCGCCGCATCCGCGAACCTGTCCGGCCCGAGATACTCTCGCACACGTCCTTCGGTGATTACCGCGCGCCTTCGTTTTCCGCTTGCAATCTCGCGGGCGACCTTTCGGCAGATATCCGCTATCGTTCGCTCGAGGTTCCGCACTCCGGCCTCGCGCGTGTAATTATCGATGATATCCGCGAGCGCCTCCTCCGAGAAGGATATCTTCGCCTTGTCGAGGCCGTGCGCCTCGATCTGCCGCGGGACGAGAAACTGCCTCGCGATATTGAGTTTTTCCCGATTCGTATAGCCCGGAAGCCGGAGCATCTCCATCCTGTCCAAAAGCACACTCGGAATCGGGTCTATATAATTCGCGGTCGCGATGAAGAATACCTTCGATAGGTCGAACGGCACCTCGAGGTAGTTATCGACGAAGGCGCGGTTTTGCTCGGGATCGAGCACCTCTAAAAGCGCCGAGGAGGGGTCGCCGCGAAAGTCCTGCCCGATCTTGTCGATCTCGTCGAGCATGAAGACCGGATTGTTCGAGCCGCAACGCGAGATCCCCTGAAGGATTCGCCCCGGAAGCGCGCCGACATAGGTTCTCCGGTGTCCGCGGATCTCCGCCTCGTCGCGCATTCCGCCGAGGCTCATACGATAGAACTCGCGCCCCATCGATCGCGCGATGCTCATTCCGAGGCTTGTTTTTCCAACTCCCGGCGGCCCGATGAAAAGTAGAATCGGCGATTTCGCGTTGGGCTTGAGCTTGCGCACGGCCAAAAACTCGACGATTCGCTCCTTTATTTTCTCGAGGCCGTAATGATCCTCGTCCAAAACCGCCTGCGCGGTGGCGATATCGATCCTGTCCTCGGTCGATTCGAGCCACGGTAACTTTAAAAGCCAATCGAGATATGTGATTGAAACCGAATACTCGGCGCTGGCGGGGTTCATCCGCTCGAGGCGGTCTATCTCGGTCTCCGCGGCCTTCTTCGCCTCTTCGGGCATGGCCTTCTGTTCGAGCCTATCGCGAAACTGCGAGATCTCCGGGTGCTCGTCGTCGCCGAGTTCTTTGCGAATCGCCTTCATCTGCTCGCGAAGCAAGAATTCACGCTGGCCTTTGCGGATCGATTCGTTGGCCTCGGTCTGTATCTCGCTACTGAGGCGAAGCACGGTCAGTTCGTAGGTGACAAACTCGCGCAAGTCTTTGAGCCTCTTTAAAATATCCGTTTCGGCAAGAAGCGCTTGTTTCTTTCTCGGATCGATAGCAAGATAGGCCGCAATCGAATCGGCGAAACGGCCGGGGTCCTCGATATCGAAGGCCTCGACCGGAATCTCGTCGGGAAGATAGGGCGCGAGTTTCGCCACCTCTTTGAATTGTTCTAAAATCGTCCGAATTAGCGCGGTTTCTTCGTCGCCCTGAACCCTCGACTCCTCGACCTGCGCGAAACGCGCGACCATATATGGCTTTTCTTTGATTCGGTCAATTAACCTTAGCCGCTCGAGGCATCTGACCAAAACCCTCAAACTCCCGTCGGGAAAGCGCAGGAGCTTCATCACAGAGGCGCGCACTCCAAACTCGAAGAGGCTCTCGAAGCTATCCGCCACTTCGCGGCCGGGGAGCGCGGGGACCATAGCCATAATCTTGTCTTCGCCGACAATATCGTCGATTAGCTTTATATGCCGCTCATCCTGAATCACAAGCGGAACGATCTGTCCCGGAAAGGCGACATTCTGGATCAATGGAAGTATCCCGAGAACCTCGGTCTTTTCGTTGTCCTTATCGATATCCATCTCGTCGAACCTCATTCTACCTCGATCTCGACTTTCCCCTTCGGATGCGGAGGGCTTGCGGGAATCTTGACGCAGAGCACTCCCTCATTGAAACTCGCGCGAGGTTCCGCGCCGAGAAACCTCTTCGGAAAGCGGATATTCCTCTCGAAGGGGCCGTAGTTTATCTCGAGGTTGTGAAAGATCGCGCGGGCGATCGGCCGTTTCTCGATGCGCGTGCCGGAGATTTGAACGACATCGTCCAAGAGCTGAATCCGAATATCCTCCTTGCGAATCCCAGCAAGCTCGCAGGTAATCACAAACTCGTCCTCGGTCTCGCAAACATCGGTCGGCGGATGCCAGACATTGAGTGCGTTCAACATAACACCGTTCTTCATCTGCGAGAACTCGGAATACAGCCCGCGAATCTCCTCTTCGAAAGAACGGCTCTTTGCTCGAAGTGCATCACCCATAATTCCACCGTAGAAAAAAGTTAAATCGAATCTGTTATACGCGGCAAGGCGATCTCGAGCAGGCTCTCGAGCTTGTCGCCGGCCTCTTTGACAACCTGAATAATTTCGTTATGATCGGCCGGAACCAAGGAATCCGGCAGGCACATATCGGTTATCATAGAGAAACCGACCACCTTCATCCCGCCGTGAACCGCAACTATGACCTCCGGCACCGTGCTCATTCCGACCGCGTCCGCACCGATAGTCCGCAGGAATCTGTATTCCGCGGCGGTCTCGTAGCACGGCCCCATCAGCGCGACGAAAACCCCCTCGACGAGGCGGATTCCGTTCTCCAGCGCCGTCGCCTCGAATACTCGCCTGAGCTCGGGCGTATAGGCGCGGCTCATATCGGGGAAACGCACTCCGAGGGCGTCGTCGTTTGGCCCCCTCAACGGGTTATCGCCCATGAGGTTGATTTGGTCGGTGATGAGCATCACATCGCCCTTGCGAAACAGCGGATTCAGCGCGCCGGCGGCGTTCGAAACGACCAGTGTTTCGACCCCCAAGGCCCGCATCAACCGAACCGGATAGGTCACCTCTTTCAGCGAAAACCCTTCATAAAAATGGACTCGCCCCTGCATCGCGACTATCGGGATTCCGGAGAACTTGCCGAAAATAAGATTGCCGTCGTGTCCGGGCGTTTCGCCGGCTACAAAATGGGGGATATCCTCATAGGGTATAACCGCCTCGGTCTCTATCATTCCGGCCAATCCGCCCATGCCTGTGCCGAGGATGATCCCAATCTTCGGATTGGTCTTTGCCCTCGCCCGCACAAACGGCACCGAGTCGGCGAGTTGTTTTCTAATCTCGATCATAAAATATCCTTAATCCATCGGGAAGAGCGACGAGCGCCTTCTCCTGTGTGTTGAATTGCCGAAAACCGACTCGTCCGACAGGGGGAATTCGATGCGAAAACCCGCGGCCAGCGTCTCGATCGAGGCGCGAATCCTTCTGGCCTCGTATTCCTCGTCGAACTGTTTCAGCGCCTTGTCCTGAAGCTCCAAAACCCGCATAAGCTTGCGAAAATATGCGTCTTTTATTGTAGTAAGTTCGTAAAGCTCCTGCTTGGTCTCGTTGATCTGCTGAGTGTATCGCGACATGACCTTCTGCGCCTCGTCGTCGGCGCCCTCGCGTATATGCCGCGCCTCTTCCTGCGCGCGGTTGATTATCTCCTGACCCTCTTTCTTCGCGAGATCGAGGGCATGGCCGATAGCGCCGGACTGCGCCTCGAGTTCGCTTATACGCTTGGTCATTGTCTCGAGGCGGCGCGAAAGGTGATCGCGTTCCTTGTGAAGTTCCGCGACCGACTCGGCAACCTGCGCGAGGAAGAACTTGACATCGTCGCGCTTATACCCCATCGGCGACTTTGGAAAATCCTGATTTCTAATCTCAAGCGGCGAAAGTGCCATATTGACTCCAAAAGAGAGGTTTCAAGCCGTTTTATAACTCATTTATTCAACCATACTTCAAAATCTCTAATATTCGAATCGACATCGTTTAATATTTTTACGACAATCCCTCTTCCCAGATCTTCGCCTTTATGGCATGGGATTGTTGCCGTTCGACCGTCAGGATGACGAAATATTTTATGACTTCCTTTTTGCCTTGAGAGAACAAATCCTTTAGACTCAACAAATGAGATCATAACTTTTGCGTTGATAGTCGGAAGACGGCTCATCTTTAAGCCTCAATAGTCTGGATACCTACGAATTCGAGTTCGGTAGCTTCTTGTTCCTCAAGGCAAAGAAGGATAACCTCTTTGAGCCTATTTACTAATTCGTCTATAGTTTTTGCCTGCGTATAACAGCTTTTCAAAGTCGGAACAGTGCCGACGAAATAGCCGTCCTCGTCTCGTTCGATTATCGCAGTGAAACGACCATGCTTCGTTTCTACACCTTTTTGTTTCATTCTCTCTCCATTTTTTCCATTCAACAAAATGGGGGGGCGTTCGCCCCCCCCAAGTCAACTAAAGTTCTATTCCCCGAACTTTATCCCCTGCGCGAGAATCAGGTTCTTCGAGTAATTCAATGTGTTCGTCTGACGGCGCATATAGGTCTTCCAGCTGTCCGAGCCGGACTCCCTACCGCCGCCGGTCTCCTTCTCGCCGCCGAACGCCCCGCCGATCTCGGCGCCCGAGGTGCCGAGATTGACATTAGCGATTCCGCAATCCGAACCCGCCGCCGAGAGGAAACTCTGCGCCTCGCGGAAGTTGTTCGTGAAGATCGCCGAGGACAGCCCTTGCGGCACGCCGTTGTGAAGCCTCAAAGCCTCCTCGAAATCGCTGTATTCGATGATATAGAGAATCGGCGCGAAGGTCTCGTTCTGCACGATCTCCATCTCGTTCTTGGCCTCCGCGATGCACGGGGTCACATAGCACCCTCCCGGCAGATCGAGTTGCTCGCCGCCGTAAAGTATCTTCCCGCCCTGCTCCTTGATAAGACCGATCGCGTTCATCATCTCCTTAACCGCGCCGGTATCGACCATCGGCCCCATAATCGTCTCGGGGTCGAGCGGATTACCTATCTTGACCTGTTTGTAGGCGTTGATCAGTCGGTTGACGAGCGTCTCCTTGATCGACTTATGGACGATGATCCTGCGCGTCGAGGTGCAACGCTGGCCCGTGGTTCCGACCGCGCCGAAGAGGATCGCCCTCAGCGCCATCTCCATATCGGCATCCGGCGTGACGATGATCGCGTTGTTTCCGCCGAGTTCTAAAATAGTCCGTCCGAGCCTCTCGCCGACAATCCTGCCGACACGGCGCCCGACTGAGGTGCTACCGGTGCAGGAAATCAGCTTCACCCTGTCGTCGAGTAGAATTTTCTCCCCGACATCGCTACCCTTGCCGATTACCAGCGAAAGCACCGCCGGATCGACGCCCTGCTCGCGGCAGACGCCCTCGGCGAGCTTCGTGCAGGCGAGAGCGATAAGCGGGGTTTTGCTCGAGGGCTTCCAGATATTCGAATCGCCGCAAACCAGCGAAAGCGCGATGTTCCAAGACCAAACCGCAACCGGGAAATTGAAGGCGGTAATGATGCCGACTATCCCCAACGGATGCCATTGCTCCATCATGAAATGCTCTTCGCGCTCGGACTTCATCGTCAGGCCGTAAAGCTGGCGCGAGAGACCGACTGCGAAGTCGCAGACATCGATCATCTCTTGAACCTCGCCCTTGCCCTCCATATGGATTTTACCCATCTCGATGGAGACCAACGCGCCGAGATCGTCCTTGTGCTCGCGAAGCTTGTCCGCGAACGCGCGAACCAAAAGGCCGCGCTTCGGGGCGGGAACATCGCGCCAAACCTCGAAGGCCCTTTCGGCCGATTTAGCGATGCGTTCGTAGTCGCTACTGTCGACCTGATGAATCTTGGCCAAAAGACTGCCGTCGATCGGGCTGTAGGATTCGAGAATACTGCCGTGTCCGAACCATTCACCGTCGAAACCGCCGTAAAGGTCTCCGGTGAGGCCGAATTTTTCGAGGATTTGCTTCATTGGTGTCCTTTCGTCTTGCTTTGTGTTAACAAGGTATAGATTCCATCATTCCGATTAATATCAAGATTTATAAATATATGAATTTTTATCGAAAATGCAAAGCAAAAAGCGTCAACATGCAATTTACATCGCCTCATCCCGGCGATTCCCATTCTTCATATTTCCTTGACATGAATCGGATTGTTTTATATTTTAATAAATCTGTAGTTCGATACGCGGAGAAATAAAGTCTATGAGCGAAATAACACTGAATACGATAATCAGCGATCCCGAGGTCCAAAGCCTTATCGCCTCGGCCGACCATAACCTCGAGGAAATAGGCTACACGGAGCACGGCCCGCGCCACCTCGGAGTTGTCGCCGAGCGCGCGCGCAGGATAATCCTCGGCCTCGGCCATTCCGAGCGCGAGGCCGAGCTTGCCGCAATCGCAGGGCATATGCACGACATCGGCAATGTCGTCAACCGAAGGCAACACGCACTTTTCGGCGCGGTTTTGGCGCGGCCGATTCTCCTTCGCCTCGGCATGGACTTCGACGAAGCCAATAAAATCATCGCAGCAATCGGCAACCACCACGAGGGCGAGGGCGAGCCGGTCTCGAACATCTCCGCCGCGCTGATTATCGCCGACAAATCCGATGTCCACTCCTCGCGCGTCCGCGCCTCGGGCGATGTCGTCGGCGATATCCACGACCGCGTCAATTTCGCCGCGGTCAGTAGCGATATCTTCATAAAAAACGAGGGCAAAACGATAGGCATCGAGATTCTGATCGCGCCCAAGGTGGCCTCTGTTATGGAGTATTTCGAGATCTTCCTTCAAAGAATGCATTCAAGCAAGGTCGCCGCCGAATACCTCGGCGCGGACTTCGAGCTTATAATCAATGGAGTGAAATTAGCGTGAAAAGTAGTGAATCCTATAGAGCCGCCGGAGTCGATATCTCCGCCGGCGATGAGGCCAAGCGCAGAATTGCCGCGCTGGCAAAGAAAACCTTCACTTCGGGAGTGGTCTCGGATATCGGCGCTTTCGGAGGGGTCTTTCGTTTTCCCGAAGGCTCGCGAAATCTGCTTCTCGCCTCCGCGGACGGCGTCGGGACTAAGCTGAAGGTCGCCTCGGCGATGGGCGTCTTCAACACGGTCGGCCGCGACCTCGTCAACCACTGCGTCAACGACCTGTTAACCCTGAACGCCGCCCCGCTTTTCTTCCTCGACTATATCGGCCATTCCGATATGACCGCCGAGAGGATCGCCGAGCTTGTCGAGGGGCTTTCGACCTCATGCGTCGAGAACGGCCTCGCGCTCATCGGCGGTGAGACCGCTCAACTCCCCGGGATTTACTCGCCCGGCGATTTCGACCTCGCGGGCTTCATAGTCGGCACCGCCACCGACGAAACCTACATCGACGGCGGTGCCATCCGCCCCGGCGACCGCCTCGTCGCGCTCCCCAGCAACGGCCTCATGACAAACGGCTATTCCCTCGCGCGCAGGGTTTTGCTCGATTCGGGCAGATTCGCCCCCGACGACAGACCGGAGCTTCTCGGCGGCCAGTCGGTGGGGGAGGCCCTGCTCGCGGTTCACCCGAGTTTCCTCGGTAGGGTTAAATCGCTATTACAGAACAACATAGAAATCTCCGGCATGGCGCATATCACCGGCGGAGGCATAGCCGGAAACCTGATCCGCGTCCTTCCGAAGGGTTGTCGCGCACTCGTCGAGGTTTCGCAAATCCCCATCCCGCCGATATTCGAGCTGATCCGCTCGACCGGCGATATCCCTCGGGGCGAGATGTTCGAGGTCTTCAACATGGGCGCCGGCTTCATACTTGCCCTTCGGCCGAACGATCTCCCGATGGCTTTCGAATTGGCCGCAATCCCCTGCGGCGAGATAGTCTCCGGCGAGCGCTCGGTCGAGATCGGCGGCTTGCGTTGAGCATCAAACCTCGAGATAAGGCCTCGAGTCGCGATCTGATCTATGCCGTCTCCGGTGGTGTCCTTCTCTCCGCGGCGCAACCGCCGCTTTTTCCGGCATTTCTCGCCTTTTTCTGCCTTGTCCCGCTTTTCGCCGCTCTTCGAGGAAAGTCCGGCCGCTCGGCCTTCGCATTAGGCTATCTTTGGGGCTTCACCTCGAACCTGCTTTCGCTTTACTGGATCGCCCTGCCGACATTTGCGGGCATGATCGGCGCCGTCACTCTTCTTTCACTTTATAGCGCACTTTTCGCCTTGCTTTACTCATTCCTCGAGCGGCGAAGCGAAGCGCTAGCGCTGGCGGCCTCGCCGGTGCTTTGGGTCGCGATGGAGTTCGCCCGTGGTTATGGCCGCCTCGGTTTTCCGTGGCTCGATTTGGCCTACACTCAGGGCAACTACACAGTCTTTATTCAGATGGCCGATATCACCGGACACCTCGGCATCAGCCTTTGGATTGTCGCGATCAACGCCCTCATCTTTGCGCTGTTTTTCATCGGAAAAAGGCGGCTGATCCTGATAATCGCGTTGATTCTAACCTTCGTCCTACCAATCATTTATGGCCTATATTGCCTTAAACGCCCCGAGCCGTCGGAGTCGATCAAGATCGCCCTCATACAGGGCAATATCCCCGCCGAGCAGAAATGGGAAGGCCCGTTTCGCAGGCAAAATATCCATATCTACAGCGCAATGATCGACTCGCTCGATGAACCGGTCGATCTTATCGTCCTGCCCGAGACGGCCACCGCGCATTACCACCGTAGCTATCCCGCACTGATAGGTATTCTTCAGCAGGCCTCCGACCGCGCCGGCGCGCCGATTATAACCGGCACGCTCGACTTCGACCCCGAACGCCGCTCGACCCACTACTACAACGCCTCCGTGCTCATCGAGCCGATGCGTATTAGCGAGTCCTACCACAAGATGGAACTCGTGCCGATGAGCGAGCAGATCCCCTTCCAAGAGTTCATTCCCGGCCTCCGGAATCTCGATGTCGGAGGAAGTCATTTCGCCCGCGGCGAGAACTTTCTCGTCTTCGAGGTCGAAAAGGGCAAATTTGGCACGCCGATATGCTTCGAATCGGTCTTCAGCCGCTCGGCCTTAGGCTTTGCCCGCATGGGCGCCCAATTCCTCGTGAACCTGACCAACGACGACTGGTTCGGCATGACCCCCGGCCCCTACCAACACGCCAACTTCAGCCGATTCCGCGCCGTCGAAACGCGCCTCGCGGTCGCGCGTTGCGCTCAGACCGGGATCTCGCTATTCATCGACACAAAGGGGAGGCTCATCTCGTCGCTACCCCTCGGCGTCAAAGCCACGCTCGTAGGCAGTATCCCGGTTTCCTCCGGCGGAACATTCTTCACCCGATCCGGCGAATGGCTCGGCTATGGCAGTCTTTTTGCTACTCCTTTTCTGCTCGTTTTAGCGGTATTATTATTGAAGACTCAATGAAGCATTTTTTAATTCTTATTATTCTTTTATCCTCGGTCTTCGGTCAGCTGGCCGGGTCGTGGAGAACCTACGCCGACGCGCATTACACAAACGCGATCGCCTCGTTCGGCGACGAGGTCTTCGTCGGAACCAAAGGCGGATTAATCCGCTATAACCCCGCCCTCGAGCGCTCGACGGTCATGACCAACCTCGACGGCCTCGGCGGCCTTGATATCACAGGCTTAGCGGTTTTAGGGGACAAGCTTTTCTACTGCGCCTCTAACGGCTCGATAGGCCGCCTCGAGGGCAATCGCTTTCGGACGAATTCAGACCTTGTTCGGTCGAATATCTCTGCGAACGACCTCATCGCCTCGGGCGAGAACCTCTTCGTCGCGACCTCGGTCGGCATATCCAAACTGAATATCTTCTCGGGCACAGACCCCATCGAGATCGCCGAGAACTACACCAAGCTCGGGAGCTTCGACCGCAACATCGCCGTCACAGCGATCTCCGCCGACGACAGCCTCATATGGGCCGCCACCGCCTCCGGCCTCGCCTTCGCCCGGCTATCGGATAACCTCTTTGTCCCCGGCGGATGGCGCAACATGAGTACCTCGCGGCCGGTCAACGGAGTCTTCGCCGATTCCGGCGGTGTATGGTTCGCCCTCGAACCCATCTCGGGACAGCCCTCGATCTTCTGGACCGATGGCACAATCGTCGATACACTAACCGATTCATACATGTTCAATCGAATAATCGACGATTTCTTCTACTTCAATAACGAATTCTATGCCGCCGGAGGCTCAGGCCTTTTCAAACACAGGCCGAACGGCACCTTCGCTCCAGTCCGCCTCAGCGAACACTGGGCGGTTCACGGCGGAACCTCCCACGACGGCGAGCTTTTCGTCGGTATGGAGGTCGGCTTCGGCGTCCTTCGCGAAGACACTGTCCGCGTGATTTCCCCGAATACCCCCTCCGGCACCGGCTTCTCCGATGTAGCCTTCGCCCCGGACGGCGCTGTATGGCTCATCGCACGGAATCTCGGTGTGATGCGCCTCGAAAACGACCGATGGGAGGCCTTCTCCGATTGGACAATCTCAACCTCCGATTCGCTTATGGCGATAGTTGAGCGGGGAATTTTCACAGCCTACAGCATCGATATCGACGCGACCGGCGCCCTCTGGGTAGGGACGAACGGCTATGGCGTCTTCCGCCGCGCCTCTGACGGCGAATGGCAAGTCTTCAACGAGACGAACAGCGTTCTCCGTGGAATCACCGGCGCGCCCTCGGTGGTCGTTTGCCGCGCCTTGGCCTACGATCCCTTCCGCGATCTAATCTGGGTGACGAACTTTTACGCTACCTCGGCGCTGGCGGTCGCGGCCTTCAGCCCCTACGGCGGTCTCGATTCGCCGGTTGTTTCATACTACAGCGGCTCCACCGGCATCACCTCGAATAATATTCACGGCATCGCCGTCGACGAATCGAGAGTTTGGCTTGTCATCAAGGACGAGGGTGTCGTCGAAATCGCCCTCGGGTCGAATATCGCCGAAACCTCCGACGACCGAATCTACGCCTACCGAGACGCCTTGCCCAGTTCCTCGGTCTTCCAAATCGCCTCGGACAGCGAGGGACGGGCTTGGATTGCCGCGGACGGCGGTGTCGCGACGATCGAGCCGAGCCTCGGAATTGTCCTACAAAGAACTATCCCCGACCATATTTCCCTCGGTGTTGCCGATGTCGCGATCGACGAGTGGGACAATGTCTGGATTGCCACCGACGACGGCGCGGCTATGTTCCGAAGCTCCGACACGACATGGCATGCAATCAAATCCCGCCTCAGCACAAACGCCGATTCCCACGAGATGACCGACCTGCCGGTCGATTATCTCTATTCGGTTAAAGTCAATCCCGCCAACGGCGAGGTTTGGTTTATGGGCGAGGGCGCGATCGGTGTCCTAACGACGGGCTTCGGTAGCGAGGGGGATAAGCTCTCCGACCTAATTTCCGCACCGAATCCTTTCATATGGGACGGCTGGGCTACTACGAGCGTGATTATTTCCGGTGTCCCCGCCGACGCCGATCTGAACATCTTCTCCGCCGACGGCGGACTCGTTCGCACAATCACCAGCGCCGAAAAAGGCCCCACCGCCGCTGTCGAATGGGACGGCCGCAACACAGCCGGCAAACCCGTCGCGAGCGGGGTTTATATCCTCATCGCCCCCTCTTCAAGGGGCATCGCCCGCGGAAAAATAGCACTCATTAGGAATGACCTATGAAGATCGTCGAATACACCCCCGAGCATCGCGAAAAATGGGAGGCCTTCGCCTCCAAGGCCAATAACGGCACGATGTTCCACACACAGAACTTCCTCGATTACCACCCGGCCGGGCGCTTCGACGCGCGCCACCTTTTCTTCGAGCACCGCGGCAAGATGCTCGGAATCCTTCCCGGGGCAACCCGCAACCGCGACGGCAAGATAGTTCATGTCAGCCACCCGGGCGCGAGCTTCGGCGGAATCGCCCTCGATCCGGAGGTCGGCGTCGAGGGCGCGCACCGCATGGTCGAGCTTTGGATCGATTGGGCAAAACGAAGCGGCTACGAGGGCATCGAGTTCACACGCGTCCCGACGATCTACCACGCGATGCCCGAGGAGCATGTCGATTTCGCTCTCATGCGAAGGGGCGCCTTCTTCGTCAAGCGCGAACTGACCGCGGTTCTCCGCCTCGGCCCAACCGACGAGGCCACCTTCGCGCGTTTCACCCCAGAGGCGCGAACCTCAACCCGCAAGGCCGCCAAGCTCGGTGTCATAATCGATCTCGATGCCGAAATCCCGCCATTCTATTCGATTCTCGAGGCCAACCTCGGCGCGCGCCACAATGTCAAACCCACGCACACCCTCGAGGAGCTTCTCGACCTCAAGCGCCGCTTCCCCGAAAAAATCCACCAAATGACCGCCCTCGCCGAGGGCGAGCCCGTCGCCGGTGTCAACCTCTGGGAGGTCAACGAGCGCGCAGTCATCGCCTTCTATATCAGCCATCGCGAGTCTGCGCAGAAATTCCGCCCCCTGAACCTCCTGTTCTGGGAGATCTTCCGCTGGTGCATCGCCCGCGGCTTCGAATGGTTCGACTTCGGAACCTATACCCTCAATATGGAGCCGAATTTCGGCCTCGCGCATTTCAAAGAGGGCTTCGGAGCGAAGGGCATCTTCCGCGATACGCTTCGCCTCGTCTTTTAGCCGCAGATAAGGTATTTAACGGCATCTCGAGGGCAATGAAGAAGTTGCTATATCTTCGCTTTCGCCTATAATTGATAAAATATAATACCGATTTTGAAAGACCGGAATCACTTTTTCGGTCTCATGCTCATTTTGTTAAATGACATGAAGAAAGAATTTAGGCTTGACAAATCACTTCAACGGATTTAATATAATTACATGAAACATAGTTAGATAGTTTCGATTTTAATATCAACCCGAGGAGCTAACATGACCGGGGTAAAAATACTTAGAACCAGCCTCTGGTTCACTCTCTTCCTTTTATCGATTATTCTGATTTTTAACACCGGATGCGGAAGAAGCGGCAATTTCGGCTGGGATGTCGAAACCGACTACCTCATCGACAGCCTATGGGCCGACTATCCAATAATCGTCTCGGGAGGCCAAACCGAGATCCACGCGCTCATTATCGGCGCGAACTCGCGAAAGCCACTCAAAGAGGTCAATGTCGAGTTCTCGACCAACATCGACACGATCGAGAATAGAAGTATTATCACCGACGAGAACGGCATAGCGACCACGACCTTCATCACCTTCCCCGACTCGACGCGCCGCTCCGCGACGATCACCGCAAAGGTCTCCGCCGAGCAGATCAGAACAAAACGAATGACCATCGATATATTGCCGATCAACTTCATCGATCCCCACTATGTCTTCCTCAACGCCATTCCCGACACTGTCTTCGCCGACGGTGTCAGCCGGGTGAACCTCGAGGCGCGCGTCCTCGGCGAGACCTATTCGCCACTCGCCGGCCATCAGGTCCGGTTCAACTTCATCGAGGGCAACCCCGGCGACCTCGTTATGATCGTTGACAGTTTCGCACTGACAAACAGCAACGGGATCGCAACGGCGCATTTCACAGTCCCCAGCGACAGCCGGAGGATTATCATCGACGCCACAGTTTTCGGCATCGGCGATACAGTCTCCGCGCGCGATACAGTTTGGGTGCTCGATATACCGGATGTCGATTTTATCGACCTTCATGCCGAGCCTTCGTCTATTCCGGCGGATGGGATTTCCGAGCTTATACTTTCGGCCTATGTCACAGTCGGCGCGACCGGCACCCCCGCGCCGAACGGCACGCAAATAACCTTCTCTTCCGAGGATGGAACCCTTCTGCCAATAGCCGATCTCAAGGCCGATAACCCGAAAAAGGCCAATGTCGCCGGCCTTAAAAACACCAAGCCTATGAATCTCCGCGGTCGCCCGACAAGCACGCGCGTCGCGCAAACCGAGGGCGGCTATGCCTATGTCAAGCTCCGCAGTAGCACTACTGCGCGCAGGGTGCTTTGCACCGCCTCGGCCTCGGTCGGCACCGGCGGCACTATCGAGGACTCGATTGAGGTTCGCTTCACCGCCGGAGACCCGATGAGTATCACCGTCGAAGCCGCACGAAGCCCGATCCTCGCCGACGGTCACGACACAACACGCATCACAGCTACCGTTTACGACCAATACGGTAACATTGCTTCCTCCGGATGGTCGGTGACGTTTGAAACGGACAAGGGCACGATTTTCCCGCCCTCCGCGAACACCGACACCACCGGAAGCGCGAGCTCAGTCCTTACGAGCGGAGTGATCTCGGGCTACGCACGCGTTATCGCGACCTGCGAAGGCGTGTCCGGATTCACCGAGGTGCTCCTTTCAAGCTCGATTCCACGATACATACAGCTTAACGCCCAACCGAACCAGCTCGTCGCCGACGGCACAAGCTCCTCGACGATCACCGCCGAGGTGCTCGACTCATTGTTCAACCCCGTTTCCGACGGCGTCCGTATCAATTTCTCCTCCAGCCTCGGGACACTCTCCGGCGCGAAGGCAATGCGAGGCAGAGGCAAATTCGTCTTCGAATCGATGGACCTCCGCCAAGCCGTCACCTCGGGAGGCTTCGCCAGCGTCACACTCACCAGCGGAACCCTCGCGGATACCTGCATCGTCGCGGCATGGTTCGCGATTTACGATACTATTTTAGGCGATACGGTCATCACCGCGACAGATACTTTGATGTTACCGTTCCTGCCGGGAGATCCAAGCCAGGTGGACAGCGTTACATTCAGCAGAGACAGCATCCTCGCCGATGGCGAGGACACATGTCAGGTCTCCGCTTTTGTCTCCGACCCCTATCACAACCCCGTTCTCGCCGGACACTTGATCACTTTCGACCCGGATGAAGGCACGGTTAACCCTGTTTCCAGCAATACCGATGCTTCGGGGCGCGCGGAAACCAAGCTTACAAGCTCGCGCTCCGTGGGTTGGCATACGGTCTATGCGACGGCCTCTGGAGCTACTCCCGGAAGCGGGGATATATATTTCTACCCGATTCTACCTGACGAGATCCGTCTTCTTATGGATGTCGATTCGGCGGTTGCAAACGGCGCGGACAGCGTCCTTATTACGGCTTATGTTACCGACGATGAGGACAGGCCTTGCTCGGACGGCACGCCGGTCATATTCCGCACGGAAAGAGGAACCTTCCTTCCCGCCGCGTCACGCGCCGCCGCGCTCTCAAGCGCAAAGCTCGATATTCAGCGGAAAAAAGAGGAGATCGCAAGAACCTCCGCGCCGCGCATGAGGGCCGAGCGAAACGATCCTATCCGCGAGTCATTCGAGGGAATCTCGACATTTGCGCCGATGGCCGACAGCTTCACAGTTTTAACCGGCGGGTCTTTTCCCGCGGGCATCGCACGAATAAACCTGATCTCCCCGACAACGATCGATAGCACCTTCGTTTATGTCAGCGTCGCGACCAGCGACAGCACTTGGGCCGAGGACACAATGACGGTTTTCTTCGTCCCCGACGCCCCCTCGAGGATTCACCTCACCGCCGAGCCTGACACTATTCTCGCCGACAGCTCGAGCACAAGCGCGATTACAGCCTCGGTGTTCGACGCCCACGGTAATCGCGTCGGCCCCGGTTTCCTCGTTGAATTCGAGATGGCCGCCGGAAGCGAGATCTTCGGCGCACCGGTGACACTGACCGACTGGACCGACGACAGTGATAGCAGTCAGGCGCATACAACCTTCAGGAGCTTCTACACCGCCGGCGAGGCAGTCCTCAACGCGAAACTGTCGCTTTTCCCATCGGTGAGCGAGAATGTCCGAATATGGCTCACCGGTTCCTCCGCAGGCGAGGTCGTCCTCTCGACCGACAGCGCGCGCATTCACATTGGCAGTGTGATGAATGTTACTGCGAATGTCTATGACAGCATCGGCGACCCGATCACCGACGGCACGCATGTTACATTTACGGTCTTGCCGGACACCTTGGCAACTATAGTTCCTTCCAGCCCTGTAACAAGCGGAGGGATTGCCACTGCCGAGTTCAGGCCGAACACCACAGCCGATTCTTGCATTGTCATCGCAACTGTCGGTGCAATCGCCGACACGAAAACAGTGCAGATCCTCCCCGGCGAGGTGACGAGCATCGCCCTTACCGCCTTTCCGCCAATCCTCTCCGCCGACGGCGTCAGCACCTCTACTGTCACGGCGACCTGCACCGATGTCTACGGCAACCCCGCGGAGGCGGGCGTTTCGGTCAGCTTCACCACCGATCTCGGCTCGATAATCTCGCCCTCAGTCACGGACACGAACGGCATCGCGACGACTACATTCACCGCCGGTGTTACAATCGGCACCGCAAGGATTCAAGCGAACGCCGGCAGTGCGCCGACGGCCATGACGAACATCGAGCTGATCGGCTCGGAGGCACATACTCTGATTCTCACAGCTGACAGCACTCATATTTCCATCGACGGCTCGGGCCTCGGCCTCACCGCTTACTGTGTAGATGGTATCGGGCGTCCGGTCTCCGACGGCACTCGCATAGATTTTTCCAGCGTCCTCGGCGGTTTTTCCAGCATTTACGAGTTCACAGTCGGCGGCTTCGTCAATACGACGCTTATTACCGGTTCCGACGCCGGAATAGACACAGTCGTCGCCTCGACGATAACAACGACAGATACCATAGCCGATACACTGTTTATTCGCTATGAGTCGGGTGCGGCGAACTATATCTCGATCGAAGCCGCAGATACTATCCTGCTGGCCGATCCGAGAGCGAGGACTACGATTACCGCAATCTGCACCGACGAATACGGCAACCTCCTCGGCGCCGGCCAGCAGGTCGTCTTCACAAGCGATCAAGGCTCGATCATCTCGCCGGTTGTGACGAACGCCTCCGGAATCGCCACAACTGAATACTCGGCCAGCGATTTCGTCGGCCTCGTCCGCATCGGCGCGAGCTTGGACCTCGCCAATGCATGGATTTATATCGAGCAGATCGAGACCACAGCGGCCTTCATCTCGGTGACGGCCACACCGAACCGCGTCACCGCCAACGGCGTTGACTCCGCGATTGTCGTCGCGAGAGTCCTCGACGCCTCCGCGTTGCCGGTCTCCGATGGAATAGTCGTCGATTTTTCAAATAATATCTTCGGAGGAACCGCTCCGGTCGGCACAATGCCGCCCTTTGCGGCCACCTCCGGCGGCGACGCGACAATCTCTTGGCGCTCACCGAACTATACCGCAAAGGCATGGGTTCACGGAAGTGTCTTCGGCCTCGAAGACAGCGCAATCGTGGACTTCATCTCCGGCGCGGCGGCCGGAATCACGGTCTGGGTCGATTCCTCCGACACAGTCGTCTTCGCCGACGGCGAATCGAGAGGGACAATCTGGGCCTATGTCTTCGATGAATACGGCAACCCGATTATCGGCCAATTGGTCATCTTCTCGGCCTCGCCGATTGGAACATACGTCTTCGACCGCGGCTATACCGACAGCACCGGCACCGTCTCCGTGCAGATATTCTCCAATGTTTCCGGCAATACTACCGTCATGGCCACCGCCGGCGGTTTTACCGGCTACGACGAGCTTTTCTTCTCCCCGATTGTCGCAAGCGAGATTTTCCTCTCCGCCGACGATGTCCGCCTCGTCGCAGACGGCGTCAGCACGACGACGATCCGCGCGATCGTTCTCGACTCCATGGGCGTAGGCGTGCCGGATAACACACCGGTGCGATTCAGCACAGACTCCGGTTTTGTATTCCCCGGAGTTGCTTATACCAGTTCCGGCGAGGCCACGACAACCCTCCGCGCCTCGACAACAGTGGGCTTCGCCACGATCACAGGCGACGCCGGCGACAGCGTCACCGGCTCGACAACCGTGGAGTTCATCCCCGGCCCGCCGGCGATTATCGAGTTCACGCCGCCGCCCTACGACATCCCGGCCGACGGCGACACCTTCACCGAAGTGCGCGTCCTCGTTTATGACCAATACAACAACCCCGTCCGCGCGGGGGTTCGCGTCAGTTTCACAACAACACTCGGAACAATCGACTCGATGACCTTCACCGACATGACCGGCGCGGCCTCGGTCTTCCTCTATGCGGGCACAACCCCCGGAACCGCAGTCGTTTGGGCGAATTCCGGCGATGCGCTCTCTCAGGTGACTGTCAGCTTCTACAGCACCTTTGCCCGGAACATCGTCCTCTATGTCGATCCGCGCGATGTCGTCGCCGACGGCCGTAGCACCGCCTCCGTGACCGGCAGGGTTCTCGACGCGGTGGGAATGCCCGTGTCAGACGGCTCACCGGTTACATTCAGCGTCAACCCCGATAGTATGGGCTTCATTACGCCGAATATCGCCACCACCGATAGCGGCGATTTCGCGACTGTCTTCAACTCGCGCACTATCATCGGCCCGGCCTATATAGTCGCCCGCGCCGGCGCCACTGTAATCGACAGCGTCCTCATCGACCTCGTTCCCGGCTCGGCGGCGAGTTGCTCGGTTTGGGCATCCCCGACCTCGATTCCCGCGGACAGCTTCTCCACAAGCAGATGTTCCGTGCTTGTTTTCGACCGCTTCGATCATCCGGTCGGTGCGGGGTATTCGGTTTTATTCACCGCAACGCGCGGGACTATCGATCCCACGAGCGATATTACAAATCCCTCGGGCTTGGTCGTCGCCGATTTCACCTCGGGAAGAACCCCCGGCGAGGCGCGAATCCGAGCCACCTCCGGCACAGCTTGGGGCGAAACCTATATCACGCTTACAAACGCCGAGGTTCGCTTCGTCAACCTCACACTCGACGACCCCGAGCTTGTCGCCGACGGCAGATCCTCGACCTTCGCCCGCGCGATGGTCACCGACAGCCTCGGAAGCCCCGCTACCGACGGCACACCGGTCTATTTCTCAATCGACACAATGCCCCCCGGCCTGCCGACCGACACCACCCTCGCCTCGCTCTCGCCGACCTTGGCTTTCACTGTGGCCGGAGAGGCCTCGGTGCAGGTCTTCAGCAGAGATAGCGCGGGAAGGGTATGGATCAAGGCATGTTGCACAGTTGACACAATCACCTCGATTTGCGATAATGCCTTCCTCGACCTCGTCCCCGGAGATGTCGATAGCATTTGGGTTTGGGCCGAAGATACCCTGCTTCCCGCCGACGGCGAGGCTTATACCGTCGTGCATGCCCAGTTCTTCGACCGCTATGGCAACCCCCTCGGCTCCGGAATCACTGTCCAGTTCGTAACCTCCGCCGGATCGATTCAACCGGCGAATACCTTCACCGACGGCTCCGGCAGTGCGCAGGCTATACTCACCTCGGGCACAGTTCCTTCGATCGCCCGAATCGATGTCACCGCCGGCGGACGAGTCGGAATCGGCCAAGTCCGATTCGAGGCCGCGCCGCCGGAATACCTCAGCCTCCGCGCCGACCCGAGGCGAATTGTCGCCGATGGCGAGAGCTATTCGACTATCACCGCGAGGATTCAAAATGTCCTCGGCCAGCCGGTTCGCGACGGCACCCGCATCGATTTCCGCTCCATCGATTCGGCCGGCGACGACTTCGGCTCGATCGAGGGCGTCGCTACGACGGTCGGGGGAGAGGCCTCTGTCGAGCTGTTCTCCGAGACGAGAACCGGAACCGCCACGGTGATTTGCTCCGTCTCGGTCGATGCTTCGACCTATCTCTACGACTCAGTTCAAGTGCAATTCGTCCCCGGCGACCCATTCGAGGTCATAGTCCAATCGGTGGTTTCCGAAACCGATACAACCCCGCGCGATATTATCTTCGCCGACGGCCGCGATTCCTCCACTATTCGCGTTTTCGTTTACGACCGCTTCGGAAATCCCGTCGAATCCGGCAACCGCATTGAAATGACGATCTCGCCGGTCGCCTCGCTCGGATCGATCGTTCCCTCCTTCGGATTTACGATCCTCGATGCACCCACCACCTTCCGATTCCTCGCCGGAACCTCGGCCGGAACAGCAGTCATCACTGCGACGACCTCCGCGGGGCCGGTCGGAACGAAGATTCTGCGGCTGGTTCCGCTCAATGTCGCCTCGATCGATCTGTTCGCCGACAGCATGTCGCTGATCGCCAATGGCGTGTCGAGTTGCGGCCTTCGCGCGATTGCCCTCGACTCGATGGGCATGGCGGTCTCCGATTCCACTCCGATATTCTTCAGAACCGATGTCGGCTTCGCCTATCCGGGAGTGGCCTACACGATCGCCGGCGTGGCGACCTCGAGCCTTCGCAGTTCCACCGAGTTGGACACCGCGACTGTTATCGCTTATGTCGGATCGGCCGGCGATAGCGGATATATCGACGACACGGTCTTAGTCCGCTTCGTTTCCGGCCCGCCGCAATCGATAGATATTATCCCCGATCCCGAGGCCATTGCCGCCGACGGCGAACAGCGTTCGCAGATTCGCACCTATGTTTACGATGCTGTTGGAAACCGCGTTGACGGCGGTTATCTCGTGAACTATACAACCACATTGGGAACAATAGATTCTCTCGCCGTCACCGGAACAGTGGACGATACAAACGGCATCGCGATTACACAGCTTCGCTCGGGGATCACCCCCGGAACAGCCCTCGTGATGGCCACCTCCGGCTCCGCGGTCGGAATCGGCAGAGTGGATTTCCTCCCCGATAGCCTCGCCGACGCGAGCATCGTGGTTGCAGTCGATCCCAACTCGCTCGTCGCGGACGGCCTCGCTTCGGCCACTGTCAGCGGTATGGTTCGTAACTCGGCCGGCAACCCGATCTCAGACGGCACACCGGTTAGGCTTTACACACTCCCCGATTCGCTCGGGCTTCTCGGCTTCGTCTCACCGACAATTGTTTACACGGACAGCGGCAAAATCAACGCAACCTTCACCGCCTCCACGCGCGCCGGCTCGTGCAATATCGTTGCATATATCGGCGACACCACAGCAAGCTTCATCTCGGACACAACCCGTTGCGATCTTGTCCCCGGCGAACCGGACAGCATAGCGGTTTGGGCGACGCCCGACACACTGCCTGCGGACAGCTTCTCCACGGCGATATGTAGCGTCGCGGTTTTCGATCGCTACAGAAACCCGGTCCGCGGTGGCGTGACGGTTGATCTATCGACCTCCAGAGGCGAAATCTTCCCGCTCTCCGACGAGACCAATTCCAGCGGTATCGTTATCACGACACTCCGTAGCGATTTCACAACCGGCACTGCGCGAATCGTCGCCCGCGCTGGGACCGCACGCGGCGAGACCGATGTTCACTTTGTCCAAACCGATATTATCACTATCTCGCTGACAATCACCGACCGTATTATCCCCGCGGACGGCTACACTGAAACCGAGTGTCGCGCGACTGTCCTCGATACCTTCGGCAACCCCGTCTCCGACGGCACTCCGATATTCTTCGCGACTTGGCCGGACACAATCGGCGATACGCTCCTCACCTCGGCCGACACCCTCGGCGCGCTGATCCCGCAAATCGCATATACCTCGACCGGAATCGCCACAACACGCTTCCGCGTCGGCACAAAGCGCGGCAGGGCTTGGATCTCCGCCAGCGATGGCTTGGGGAGAGGCGATCAAGGCTTCGTCGAGATCATCCCCGGATCATGCGCATCGATCGTTCTTAATCCGGATTCCGCAAGCATCGCCGCGAACGGCCGCGACGAAACCCGTGTCGTTGCCACCTTGCTGGATGATTTCGGAAACAGACTGCTCTCCGGCAACTCCGTCCAATTCGGCACCGACCTCGGATCTATCGCACCCTCGAACACATTCACCAACTCGGCCGGCGACGCCTATACTATATTAAGGGCCGGCACCGACCCCGGAATCGCCCGCGTTTGGGCGCAAAGCGCCGGTGTTTTCGAGCTCACAGAGGTTATCCTTCGCGAAAGTATGGTCGGAACACTGCTTCTGACCGCCAACCCGGTTCAGCTCGTAGCCGACGGCATGTCCCAATCGATAATCACCTGCCAAGTCTTCGACACCGACGGCAGTCCCGTCTCCGACGGCACAGTCGTGAGGTTCCGCGTCGATCCGGACACAATGGGCATCGTCGTCTCACCGAAACAAACCCTCGGCGGAAGTTGCGTGACGACCTTCACCGCAAGCACCGATGTCGGAACCCGCTCCGCGTGGGTCATCGGTTCCGTCACCGACACAACCGTCATCCCCGCGGTGGAGATTAGCGACAGCATTCGAATCCTCCTCATCCCCGGCCCCGCCGCGACAATCGAGGTCTGGGCCGACACCCTCGACCTCGACTACCCCGGCAGAGACACGATCTGGGCCGACGGCTTCGACGATATAACCATTTACGCCCGGGTCTTAGACCAATACGGCAACCGTATGCTCGCCGGCAAAACAGTCAGCTTCCAAACCAACCGCGGAACAATCGTCAGCTCGGCAATCACCGACACGATGGGCGTCGCCCGCGCGCTACTTACCGCCGATATTCAGCCCGGCGATGCGATCATTCAGGCACGTTGCGACGACGCCGCCGGATACCATCAGGTCTATATGCACCCGACCGATGTCGATAATATCGTCCTCTTCGCCGACTCGACCGAGATGAGGGCCAACGGCACAAGCCGAACCAAGGTTTATGCCCATGTTTACTCCGACGGCGGACACCTCATCTCCAACGGCACGCAAGTCACCTTCTGGGTGGATTCGGTCGGATGGGCGCACCCCGAACCCGCGATCGCCTTCACCGATTCCGGCATCGCGACGATCTACCTCCGCTCGGACACTCTGGCCGGCCAGATCGGCGTTTGGGCTACAGCCGAATCCGATACGGCTAACATGACACTCAGACTTCTTCCGGGGCCGGCCAACCGCCTCGATGCCTACGCCGAACTCGATTCTATCTTCGCCGACGGCTCCTCCAATGTCGCGGTTTCCTGCACCGTCTTCGATAGATATTCCAACCCCGTCACCCCCGGAACCGCCGTCTCCTTCACAACAACACTCGGGTCGATCGGCGCGACCGCCTTCACAAACACCAGCGGCTTCGCGACGACACGCCTCACCTCCGGCACAGTCCCCGGTGACGCCCTCGTGACGATACGAAGCGGCGACGCCATCGATTTCGTTCAAGTTCGCTTCGATTCGCTACTCGCCGCCGAAATCGTCCTGAATATAGTTCCCGCAAGGCTCCCCGGCGATGGTATCAGCACCGCCGAAGTGACCGCCTATGTCTTCGACTCGGTCGGCCTGCCGGTCTCCGACGGAACGCGCGTGTCCTTCCAGCATATTAACGCCGCGCCCAACGGAATAATCAACCCGCGCATCGCCTTCACCTCCGGCGGAATCGCAACGGCGACGCTCACAGCGCCGCTGGCCGTCGGAACAGATAGTATCAGCGCAACGGTTGGCGCCACCGTCGAGGATGTCGTCTCGGTTGTCTATGAGCCGGGAGACCCCGCGGTTATCGAGTTCGATCCGGCCTTCTCGGATTCGCTTCCGGCCGACGGTAGCGGAATGGAACAGGCCGTTTATGTCCTCGACGAATTCCGAAATCCGGTCAGGATAGGCACGAGCGTCTCCTTTGAAACCACCCGCGGCACGGTCATCACGCCGACAGTCGTCGAGGACGCCACCGGAAGGGCGAGAACCTATATTTCGAGCACCGAAACCGGCCCCGCACTGCTTACCGCCCGTAGCGGTTCCGCGGTCGGAAGCAGGGTAATCCAATACCTCGCCATCGAGGCGAACTTCGTCGATTTAGTCGCGAATCCGGTTCGTATCATCGCAAACGGCACCTCGACAAGCAATATAACCGTCACAGTGCTGGACACCTCGAGCATCGACGGCTCCCGCCCGGTCTCCGATAGGACTCCCGTCTTCCTCGAAGTGATCGGAACCGGTGTCGTCAACCCGCGCACTGTCTATACAAGCGGCGGCCAAGCCACTGCGACGCTTACCTCCGGTGTTATCGTCGGTGATAATCAAGTCGTCGCGACAGTCACTGAGACGTTGAAGGATACCGTCGCGGTCGAGTTCGTCGCGGGAGCGCCATCGATTCTCGATTTCCACCAGATCAACCCGACTATGATCGCCGACGGCGCAGACACGCAAACCGTTATCGTCCGAGTTCGCGACGCCTTCGGAAACCCCGTCGCTAACGGCCTCGCGGTCAACTTCAGCATCAACAAAGGCTATGTCACTCCAATCAGCGCCACCGGTGGAGTTTGGCCCGGCGATAGCGTCGGTTACGCCCAAGCGGTCGTCGTTTCCGGCACCGATTACGGCGTCGCAAGCCTTTCGGCCACCTGCGGAAGCGCGACTAACTACGCGACGATCCAATTTATCCCGCTCACCGCGGATTCCTTAGTCTTAGTTGTGGATCCGCCGCTTCTCATCTCGAACGGCTCCTCGACCGCAAGTCTCACCGCGGTCGTCTTCGACTCGGCCGGCCTGCCCGTCTCCGACGGGACGATTGTCCGCTTCAGCACAACGCACGGTATAATCAATCCCGCAGTCGCCTATACCTCGGGCGGAATCGCCCTTAGCACTCTCAAGGCCGGAACCAGCCCCTTCGACTCGGTAGCAGTGGCCGCCAGCGCCGGCGGAGCGGCCGTCGATACACAGTTCGTCCAGTTTATTCCCGGGCCGCCGGCAGTCATCGAAGTGACCGCCGATCGCGAGATTATCGAGGCAAACGGCGTCGATTCATCGATGATTACCGTCCGAGTTCTCGATCAATACGGCAATCCCGTCGCCTCAGGCGTCGCGGTGAATTTCTCGGCCACCCTCGGAACGATAATCCCAACCTCCTACACCGACACCGCCGGTTATGTCACAGTCAGGCTCATCGCCGGAAACACAAGCGGCTTCTCCAATGTGACAATCACCTCCGGCTCCGCAACGGGCAATATACTGATCGAGTTCATCTCGACTCAGGTCAGCGATGTCACGCTTACTATCATCCCGCCGACCCTCATCGCGAACGGCTCAAGCACCGCCGAGGTCTCGGTGGTCGTGCTCGACTCCCTCGGCTCGCCGATCTCCGACGGCACCACAGTCCGCTTCTACGGCCTCAACCTCGGAAGCATCACGCCGATCTTCGCCACGACTACCGGCGGTATCGCCCGCGCAACTATCAGCTCCTATACCTCCACCGGCCTCGATACTCTCTACGCCCGAAGCGGCCTTATAGAAGTGTGGGACACGATCAGCTTCATCTCCGGCCCGCCGGACTATATCCTGCTCAGCTCCGCCGACCTAATTCTCACAGCCAACGAGACCGATACAACCCGAATCTTCGGACAGGTCTTCGATCAGGCCAGCAACCCGGTCGGAATCGGCCATGTGGTTAATTTCTCCGTTGAACCCGCAGGCTACGGCACAATCTGGGCCGCCGATGTCACCGACGAGGACGGCCTCGTCGATGTCCCCTTCAGGGCCGGAAGATACGCCGGTGTGGCGATCATCCGCGCCGAGTGCGAGGGCGCCGACGGAATCACGCAGGTCGAGCTTCAGCCGACAAATGTCAACGAGATACATGTCTCCGTCGCAGACCGCTTTATGCCCGCCGACGGCGTCAGCTCCACCCAAGTCTCCGCCTTCGTCACCGATTCCTCCGGCATGGAGATCGCCGACGGAACAGGCGTCCGCTTCGGCCAAATCGTCACCCCCGGAAGCCAGCCCGCCCTGCTCAACCCAAGCTTCGTCACAACCTCCGACGGCTTCGCCCGAATAAACCTCATAGCCCCGACCTTCGTCGGAAGCACATCCATTTACGCCTACTGCATCCTTCCGGACGGCCTCGGCGGCTTCGACACGATCGCCTCGGTCGAAACGCTCGAGGTCAGTTTCCAGCCGGGCAATGTCTCGACAATTCGCTTCGACACGCTCGGAGCACTTGACTACGAGCAAATCAACTATGTCCAACTTAAGGCCGACGGCGAGGACACGATCAAGGCCTCGATAAGCGTCGAGGACGCCTTCGGAAACGGAATTCCGGGCGCGACGCTCAACCTCACGCTCGCCACCGGAACCGTCGTTCCTCCGATCGGCGTCACCGGCTCCGATGGCAGACTGCCCTTCAGAATCACCGCGCCGAACCGAATAGGCAACACCTATCTTCAGGCCTCGACCGGCGGCGTCACAGGCTATCTGCCGGTGGAGTTCATCCCGACCAAGACTGCGAATATCGCCCTTTCTGTGACCCCGCGCGGCCTTCCCGCAGACGGAACCTCCACCGCTAATGTCCGAGCTATCGTCACCGACAGCCTCGGCAACCCGGTTTCCGACGGCGTTATCGTTAGATTCACCGCTAAATACGGCTTGATCGCGCCGCTCGATTCCCTCGAAAGCGGCGTCGCGACCGCGATTCTCGTCTCCGCCGACAGGCCGAGCGTCGATACAGTTTGGGCCTCCTGCCAAACCGAAACAATCGCCGTCGAGGTCATCTATGACGCCGGCCCGGCCGATGCAATCACCATCTTCGTCACACCCGATACCGCGACTGTCGGAAGTAGCACACTCAGCGCAGTCACAGGCATGGTCACGGACGCCGCCGGAAACCCGGTCGCGCGCGGAACCTATGTCTATATCTCAGTCGATAGCACCGGTATGGGAAGTATCGCAGACCCTGTCGTCGCCACCGACGACAGCGGTAATTACCGAACAAACTATGCCCCCGGCCTAAAAGCCGGACTTACTGGAATCGTTGCCCGCGTCGGCTCTCTCACTGCGAGAAAGGACTTCCTCCTCTACGCCGGCCCGCCGCATACAACTGACATTGCTGTCAGCCGGGACTTCATCTATATCCGCGGTGTCGGCGAGGTCGATCAATCGGTCATCAGCGCAGTCATCTACGACCAATACGACAACCCCGTCCGCGACAGCAGTATTGTCGTCTTCCGAATCGTCGCATATCCAACCGGAGGTTCTCTCGATCCCGAGCTTATCCCCGGTGGCACCCTTATTAGCGACACGGTCTATACAATCAACGGCAGAGCCAGCGCGACACTCCGCGCCGGCGACAGATCCGGCTCAATCGTCGTCGAGGCTACAGCCTACCTCCCCGGCGGCGGAACCTTCGTCACGCGTGCGCCGAGAATCACGGTCGGAAGCGGGCTTCCCCGCAATGTCTCCGTCTCGGCATACGAATGCAATGTCCGCGGCTGGGATGTTGACGGCGTTCCCAACCAGATCCTCGCAATCATCACCGACGAGTTCCTCAACCCGGTCGCCCCGGGAACCGCTGTGTGGTTCACCTCCGACGAGGGCGCGATCACAACCTCCGCCACAACCAACGACTCCGGCTTCGCCTTCGCGACATGGTTCTCCTCGAGTCCGCGCACAGACGGCGTCGTCGAAGTCACCGCGGAAACAAGAGATACAAGCGGAATCCGCCAAGGCTCGGTTTCATTCTATGCCAGCGGAAGGCCGAACCGAATCGATATCAGCGTCCTGCCGGGCCTCACCTATGCCGACTCGACAGGCTTCTCCGATGTCCGCGTCGATGTTTGGGATGTCAACGAGAATCCAGTCACCGACAGCACGACTGTTCAGCTCGTCACAGACTGGGGGAGTGTGATCTCGCCGATCTACACAACTAACGAGTGCTACGCCAGCTACGCCATCGGGCGATACACCGCCCGCAATGTCTATATCGACAACTATTGCGCCTCGGACACCGGCGGCCTCGCAAGGGTCACCGGCACGGTCGGTGGAATAAGTCAGTCGGACACAATCTTCCTCAAACACGACACGCCCAACTCCGAGGAATCCAAGATCACCGCACCGGAAAGCGTGCCCTACGGCTATGACTTCCCCGTCAGCGTCCGTATCGTCGATCAATGGAAGAACCCGATCTGCGGCGAGCTGGTCGAGCTGTTCGGCGCAAACGCAACCGTCTTGCCCCCGACATCGGGCGTCACCGGCCCGACAGGAGAGATCTCTTTCACGGTAGCGGCCGCGCCGGATACTAACTACCCAAGCTCGGGCGTCATCATCGCGAGGATCAACAGCACCGGCGGAACAATCAATGTCCCCGTGACATACTCCTCGAGACGCCGCCCGTCGCCGCCCTCTGAATTCGAAATCCCGGCCGAGGTTCCGCCTCAGACTGCTATTGTCCCCGCAGAGGCTTATCTCGGCAGAAGAGACTAATGCGAAAGGCCGGAGGAAAACAATGAAGCGGATACTACTTCTAAACCTAATGCTCGCCCTCGCCGGCCCGACGATGGCCCTTCTCATCGGAAACCCGACGAAGGAGACGCCCTACGAAAAGTTCTCGCTATCCATGGAGTTCGACTACGAAAAATGGCTTATTCGCTACGAGGTCGGCCCAAATTACAACCTCAACTCCCAAAGGTTGATCGTCAAGCCCTCGCTCGGGATCTTCCGTTGGACTGAGGCCTATGGCCTTCTCGGCATGGCCGACCTCAATTTCCCCGCTGTCTCGAGGGCCTACTCCAACTTCAACGGAAGCCAAGAGCTCGCCTTCGGCCTCGGGATGAAAACCCATTTCGCCGTATGGTATCCGGCCTTCAACTGCCGCAGAATCTCGAAACAGCCGGTCCGGCTTTACGCCGTCACGAACTGGCTCACTACAGTCAGCAACGACGAGGTGTTCTTCGGCGGAGGCGTTCTTCACTATGTTGACTCCTACCGATTTCAGCATGTCGATATCGGGCTTTACGGCAGTTGGCAGTTCGGCAGAACGATTCCCTACCTCGGCGTCAAATGGACCTACCTCACCGGCAGAAGATATCGCAAAGCATACTCGCAGAACTCGAGCGAGCCATACGCCAAACTCACCGGCCTCTACAACGACCCCCAACAGTATCCAAAACCGTTAGTTGGGCTTGACATCGACCTCGGCAAAGGTTATGTTCTATCGTTGGAGACAAGTTATTGGGGAAAAAGCGAGACATCGATTGGCGTCGGACTCTCACAAGTATATAGCCCGAATAGAAACGAGATCGAGGAGGATCAAGCTATCGAAAGGCCTTAGGCCCTTCCTGCTGTGCCTCGTTTTCGCCACGTCGATTATTTCCTCTCGACCGGATCAAAGCCCCTTCTCAGGCTATTGGGCAAGGGGCCTTCTCGATAAAGAACCGCAGGCTGTGCATTTCTTCGTCCCGCGCAGGACACTCGCAAGCACCGACACCCGCGATATTCTCCTTCGGGCCTATAGCTTCCAAAGCGCCGGATGGAACGACCGCGCGCTCCGTAACTATCAGGAGATCGCCTCGATTCCCAACGGCTCGCCCCTCGCCGACTGGGCCGCTTTCTGGATCGGCGAGATGGCCCAAGAGGCCGGCGATAAATCCGTCGTCCGCGAGGTGTTCAGCACCCGAAGTCCGCCGTGGGGCAGGTTCTGGCTCGGCGCATGGCTTTTCTCCGGCGGCGAATACGACTCCGCGATCACGGTCTTCATACCCATCTCTCGAGACGGTTCCAGCCAGAATATACTCAGACTGATATCCGGCTACTTTCTCGGCCTGTCCTACAGCCGACTCGGGCAGACGGAGTTCGCTACCGCGGCCTTCGAGGAACTGCTCGAAAAATTTCCACGTAGCCTCCTGAGCGGCGAGATCAAATATCGCCTCGCGTCGATAGCCTTCGCCCGCGAGGACTGGGCCTCCTGCCGAAACTACCTCACCGAAGCCCTCGAGTTCTACGACCTCTCCCAAAGAAAATCCGCCCATTGGTGGTCGGACGAGGCGCAATTCATGCTCGGAGCCGTCGATTTTATGGAGGGGCGCCATATCGTTGCGGTCCGGCGCTTTCAGAAGCTCGAATACTCCTTCCCCGAATCGCCGTATATCGGCCGATTGCCCTATCTCTCGATTATCAGCGAAATCGAGACGCGCGCCACAGACGCCGCCCGCGACAGCGCCTTGCTCGAGGCCCTTTCCCCGGACCTCTACGCCGATGTCCTTATGAGAATCGCCTACCTCTTCATGGAGGACGGCGAGTTTGTCACAGCCCAAGAAAGATTCCTGCAAGCCGCGGAGACCGCCGAGGATAAAACCCTCACCGGCGAATGTTTCCTCTTCGCCGGCGAATGCGCATACAACCGCAAGCAGTATTCGGAGGCGGTAGATTTTTACAAGATCACTCAAAGCTGTTGCAACAACCGTTTCAGAGAGGCCAGCTGGGGCCTCGGATGGTCATACCTGAAGCTCCGAAACTACGACGACTCGAGAATCCACCTATCCTCGGTCTTCTCCGGCTTCGAAGACGATTTCTCCCAGTCCGCCAGACACGCCTATGCGAGAACCTTCCTGCTCGAGGGCAGGCCGAAGCGGGCGATCGCCGAACTTAACGATTTCTTGCCCCTCGCACACGACGACCTCGTCGATGATATCCTCTTCGACCTGATAAAGGCCTACAAGGCCACCGGCGATACCGACCGAATAATCGTCACCTCGCAGGAGTTCATGGCGAAATTCCGCAGAAGCCCCTTCGCGGAGGAGATAGTCTCGCAGTATGCCGATATCCTCTTCAGCCGCCGCGACTTCACAAAGCTGATACCGCTCTCGGATCAAGTCGATATCTATTCGATCTCCCGCGAAAAGGCCGACCGGGTCAGAATCCTCGGCGAAAGGGCGCGATTCCAAGCCGGAATTTACTCAAATCCGCTCGAGGTCTCCGAGAAATTCCTTCAAAAATACCCCGATTCGCCATTGATAGGCGAGATTCTCCTCGATATCGGAAGTTATCTTTGCAATGTCGGCGACTACGAAAAGGGCGCTATCGCCTTCGACCGCCTGCGCCACCGAAATATCCCCGACTCGCTTTGGATCGAGGCCAGCTATCGCATGGGCCTCTGCTATCTTGGCATGGGCGACACGACCGCCGCGGGCGAGATCTTCGGGCAACTTTTAGGCGAGTTCGACACCTCGGCGACCGCGGCACGCGGAGTTATTGCGCTCGGCGATTATCTCCACTCTATAGGTGAGTTCGAATCGGCCACCGCCACCTACAACCGAGTTCTCGAGTTTGCCAAAAACGAAGAGCAGATCGCCCTCGCCGAACTGAAACTCGCGGCCAGCTATGAGCGTCTCGGCAAGTTCCCCGAAGCGGAGATACTTTTTAAGAATATTTACGAAAACGAGCGCGCCCTTACTCAATTCAGGCTTCAAGCGCTTATCGGCCTTGTGCGCGTCATGTATTCCATGGCCGATTTCGAGCACGGCTTCGACCTCGCGAGGGCGGTTTTCGATACACTGCCTCAGGATAGCCTCAAGTGCGAGCTTGGAGTGCAGATGGGCAAACACGCCCTCCGCCTCGGATGGGTCGATCTCGCGGTTGAGAGGTTAGTCCCGAACCCTGTTGTCTCGACCTCCAAATGCCCCGCCACCGTGGATCAGAGCCTGCTCTACGACCTCGCGATTTCACTCGAATCGCGAAGCTCTCTCTCCGATGCTAAGCGTGTTTGGGAATGGCTGATTCAGGTCTCGGAAAACGATTCTCTCGTCGCAATGGCGCGAAGTAAATTAAAAAAATACAACATCACCCCAACAAATTCGACAAACCAAAAATAGAACGGAGGAACGAAATGAAGAAAGCCATTCTGCTCGCGGTTTTTTGCGTAGCGGTTTTTATGACCGGATGTAAAGAGGCCGAGATGTCAGCGATGAAAGGAGATCAACAAATGACGCAACCGAATCAAGAAGCAACCGAAAGGCCTTTAGTCCGCTTAAAGACTGATTTTGGCGACATCCTCGTCGAACTTCGCCCGGACAAAGCCCCAAAGACCGTCGAGAATTTCCTCAAACTCACGCAGGAGGGGTTCTACGATTCATTGACCTTCCACCGGATCATCAAGGGCTTCATGATTCAGGGCGGAGACCCTACCGGTGACGGCACCGGCGGCCCGGGCTACACAATCCCCGCGGAGATCACCGATCTCAAGCATGTCCGCGGAGCCTTGGCCACAGCCCGTTTGGGTGATCAGGTCAACCCGGAGAAGGCCTCGAGC
The DNA here is from genome assembly GCA_002428525.1 of bacterium UBP14_UBA6098. GTDB lineage: Bacteria > UBP14 > UBA6098 > UBA6098 > UBA6098 > UBA6098. The sequence goes on along the minus strand of DIWU01000003.1, from coordinate 35,948 downwards.
GGAAGCCAGTTCTTCATCTGCCATCAGGCCGCACCGCATCTCGACGGCGGCTACACTGTCTTCGGTGCTGTCAAGGAGGGCATCGAGGTCGTTGATAAGATAGCCGAAGTCCAGATGGCCGATCCTCGTATGGGTAAACCTGCAAATAAAGTCTATATTCAAAAGGCTGAAATAGTCAAGAAATAGAGCGGTGAAGTTAGCGATTTACATATTAGCATTCATGGGGTTATCAGCGATGAGCCAAATAGTAAAGCTTCCGCCTCCGCCCGGCAACGATATCGACCTCCACAGCGCGATTGAAAACCGCCGAAGCAGGCGAGTTTTCGCCGAGGGAGCTATCTCTTTGGATCAAGCCGCAGAACTGCTTTGGTCGTCGGCGGGGATCACCGATGCCGCCTCGGGGCATCGGGCGGCCCCGAGTGCAGGGGCTACCTATCCGATAGACACTTATCTCTTGGTCGAACGCGTCGAGGGCCTTGCGCCCGGCATCTACAAATACAACGAAGCCGGCCATTCGCTCTCACTGCTTCGCGAGGGGTATTTTGCGGAGGCCCTCGCCGGGGCCGCCCTCGGACAGGGCTCGCTACGAACCGCGGCCTGTGTGATTTGCCTTTTCGCGGTGGTGAATAGAACCTCCGGACGCTACGGCGACCGCGCTGAGCGCTATGTTGACATGGAGATCGGCCATATCGGCCAGAATATCTATCTGACCGCCGAAGGACTCGGCCTATCCACAGTCGCAATCGGCGCATTCAATGATGACGCGGTTTCCGAGCTATTTGCGGTTCCGGGGGTGCCGCGCTATTTCATGCCGATCGGCCTCAGGAAATAGACTTCGGCGGCAACCTATCCGCGTTTTCGAGGAAGGCGGCGATGAGCTTAACAGACTGCTCGATGTCGCCTTTCTTTATTATGCCCGTAGGGCTGTGGATATATCGAACCGGCATCGAGACAGCCGCGACGCGAACCCCTCCGCGGGAGGTCTGAATCGCTGTGGCGTTAGTCGTTCCGGCCGATTTCACGATGAGCTGGTGAGGGATCTCGCGTTCGGCGGCTAACTCGTCCAAGAATGCGACGAGGCCGCGATCTGCGATGACGCGACCATCGACGATACGAAGCTCCGGACCGCGGTCGTGGCAGGCAAGCCTTTGGTATGTAGGTGTTCCGGGAACATCGTTGGCGAAGGTTCCTTCGATTGCGATCGCGACATCAGGCGCGACGGAAAAGGCCGCGCACTCTGCGCCTCTAAGGCCGCGCTCCTCCTGCACCGCCGCGACGAGGAATAGGTCGCAGGCTATCCTTTTTGCGGAGCGAACCGCCTCGATCATCGCGAAAAGACCGGCGCGATCGTCGAAAGCCTTGCCTATAAAGGCTTCGCCGATATCGGTGGTCGGGCTGTCGAATGTCACGATGTCGCCGATTTTGACCAATTCATGGACTTTTGCGGCCGGAAGTCCCGTGTCGATGAAGGAATCTTCGATCGGCACCGAACGGTCGCGTTCTGCCTCTTTGCCCTTGGTTAGATGAGGCGGAATGGAGCCAACAACGCCGCGTAGTAAGGTTTTGCCGTGAACGACTACTCGTTGTGCAGTGAAAACTCTTGGGTCGATTCCGCCCAAGGGAATAACTCGTATGAAACCCTCTTTGTCAACATGTGAGACGATGAAGGCAACTTCGTCAGAATGCGCATCGAGAGCGACTTTAAGGCCATCGCCGTGGATGTGCGCTATAACATTTCCAACAGAATCTATTGTGACATCATCCGTGAACTTTGAAAACTCTCTGTGAGCGATTTTCGCGATACTTTCTTCATGCCCGGGCGCTCCGGGTGTATCGCAAAGCTCGATGAGTAGCGGCCAATTCATAATAACTCCATTCTTTAAGTGTAGTTTATTAGATATAATTCAAATTGCGTTATGTTATGTGTTATAAAAAGATAACACTTGTTACAAAAAGATAACAATTAATTATCATTGATAATTGCGAATCGTCCTGTAAAGGAATTATTTTCTATACTCAAAATGTAAACATAAACTCCACTCGCAAGCGATTTGCCGGTATAATTTTGCGGCACCCACGGGAGAGCTCCTCGTTTTGTTAGATGATAACCAAATGTAGTCATATCGACTCGCTCGTAAATAAGCTCTCCTGCGACATTCCAAACGGAAAAGCGGATCGGGAACTCACCGGAAGAAGTGTAGGGTATGTAAAGCGTTTCCGCTTCGCTGTAAATGAATGGGTTTGGATAAGGCGTTCGATCGAGGACATCGTCGGGGATTGGGACTCGAGCAGATGGTGCAGGGCCTGTAAGGATTTGCCCGAGCCTCGCCGAAGATGACGGTGTAGTTCCGAGATTGGCCAATACAGTGTAAACCCCATCGAAACGCCATGTTCCGGGGATTGTGTCGGGGCGATTAAAAATATTAAGAGTAGTATCTGAAAAATCATTACCTGTATATGAAATACTATGTAATAATGCCGAGATAGAATCTGCGGGCGAGTATTCCGCCCAAAGGCCGCCATCAATATATTTTGGTAGAGAAATATAGACTGCACCGCCCGCGGCGGTGAGATTATCCGGCAGTGAATCGCGATGAGTGAGCTTTGGTTTAGGCATTAGAGGCGCATCGATGTAACCATATTCTCGGTAATTATCATCAACCAGAAGATTCCATAATGCGAAATTGCCGTAAAGAGATTTTAGATTAATACCTAAATCATTTGCCCATAATGAAATAGCAGGATATACATTGTTCGACGGAATGTTCGACCAAATCTCGAAAATAGCCGAATCGCCGTAGTTTGCCGATAGGAACATAGGAAAAAGACAGGAGCCGTAAAACCTGCCGGAAGGCGTATTGTTATTTAAACCGGCCTCAGGAGAGGCCTGAAAAGCAGTAAGATAAGCTAAATAATCATTAACATGTGGAAACACCCGCTCCTCCGCCCAAACTGCAGTCGCCTCCATCCACCATGTCCAAGAACTGTTACTGCCATAGGCATAATGAATGGCATGGAAAAACTCGTGCGCGCAGGTGACAGCAAGTGCTTGTTCCTCGCGACCGATGTAATTTGGAAAACTCGCTTCCTCATAATCGTTCTCGATAGTCAAGAATGCTGGCCCGACACCGCCGGCGAGCATCGTATCGAGATAGGTCATTCCGTAGAACTCCATATCGGTGAAGTAGATATCGGTGCGGTCATCGCCGCCGACATCGGTTCTGCCGGAAAAGGTGCTCGAATCCGCGATCGGATGGCGGTAGCCGAGAGTATCTACCAATAGGGCGCGGGCGCGTTCAAGGTATTCAGTAGCCCATTGCGCCCAATCGGGCACGCCGTCGGCGGGGAGACTGTCGCGAAGGGGGATAGCATGGACGCCGGTCGTGTCGAACCAAACGCGGAAATGCCCTGAGTCGTAAGAGCATTCGCGAATAGGCCGGGAAAGGGTCAACGGTGCTTTCGACATAATAAGCTCGGGCAGGCCGCACTTTTCAACCGCGACACCGGAGGCGACGAAAAGGGATAACATAAATAATGATAATAACTTACGTCTCAATGCCGAACCTTTCGCCGAAGTATTTCGTCACCTCATCTGAAATATCTTTGGGGATTTTGCGTTCGAAGGGCATGGCTATTGCGTTTGCGGTGACTATTGCGAACTCGAGGGCAATCTCGGCGAGGGAGCGAAGCGAGCGCTCATCGACATTGCGCAGGTCGTCGTCGATAGAATGGCCGAGCGAGGCGCCGAGGCCCGAACGCGCGAAGTTTATCGAGGGGATGCCGTAGCGCGCGAAATGCATATTGTCGCTCGAATAGATCGAGCGCGTGACGTGTAAACCCATGCCGCGCAGTTTGTTATGGCTATCGACGAAGTTCGCTAAATCCTGATCGCCGGTGATGAGGGCCTTGTTGTCGCCGAAGATATCGCCGCCGACATCGAGGTTGAAGACCACCGCGATCTTGTCGAGCTCGGCCTTGTGGCGTTCGACGAAGGCGTAACTCCCCAAAAGGCCGAGTTCCTCGCTTCCGAAGAAGCAAAAGTGCATAGTCCGGCGAGGGGGATTCTTGGCGAAGTGGCCGATCAAGCCGAGCATCTCGACGCAACCGGCGCCGTTGTCCACCGCGCCGGGGGAGCCGGCGACACTGTCGGCATGGGCGCAGACGAAGATCTCGCCTTCGGGTCTTTCGCCTTCGATCGTGGCGATCAGATTATGGCTTTCCCCGACGAACTCATCTTGCTGTAAAGACATATGTAACATATGTTTAGCATTGGAGATGAGTTTCAGGCCGGCCTCATAGCCGATGACCGCGCCGGGAATCTTCCCGAAGCGGGAGGCGAAGTTCTTTTTCAGCGAATGATATCCGGGCTTATGTCCCGGGGGGTTGACGACGATGAATCCCGCGGCCCCGATGCGCGCGAGTTGCTCGTAATGCTTGAAGGAGACGCGCTCGGGCAGGATGACGATTTGTCCCGGGCAGGGTTCGGCGAAGGGGAGGTTCGAGGGCTCGATATAGCGGAATTCCGCATCGAGATCGGCCGAGCCGGAAAGGCCGATGGGATTGACATTGAAGCGAACCGGCGTGTCTTTTAGAAGTGTCACTTCGCCGGTGCCACGGCGGAAGGTCTCGACCTCGAAGGCCTCGAGAGTCGGCTCGATCCCGCGCGCGCGCACCTCTTCGGCCAAGATATCGAAAACGCGGCGTTCCTCCTCGGTTCCACCGACGCGCTCGAAAGCGATTTTTTTAAGTGTGTTGAGCATTTTGCCTATCTACTTGCGCTATTTGCCGGTCGAGCCGAAGCCGCCCTCGCCGCGTTCGGATTTGTCCAGCTCGCTCGAAACAACGTAATTTGCGCGAATCGCCGGTTTTATAAGAATCTGCGCGATTCGGTCGCCGGAGTTTATCGTTAATGGCACTCGGCCGTGATTTATCAAAATGACCTTGACCTCGCCGCGGTAGTCCGAGTCGATCGTCCCCGGGGCGTTGAGAACAGTCACTCCGAAGCGCGACGCGAGACCGCTTCTCGGTCTGACCTCGCCCTCCCAACCCACGGGGATAGCCATCGCGATTCCGGTTGGAATTGTCGCGAAGGCCTTCGGTTCTAATATAATCGCCTCGTCGAGGCAGGCGAAAAGATCGGCGCCCGCACTGCCGGCGCTCATATAGCGAGGCTCGGCGGCATTCGCGCGGACAACTATATATTCAACCTTTGGCGCAGTATTCATGCCAATTCGCCCTTCACCGGAGCGAGCCATTCGGGGAAGGTTCGCGATTTTGATTTGCCGTAGTAAACGCCTGTAATCTTGCGGCGATCGAGCAGTTCCCGCGCGGTCTCGATGACATCGGCCGGCCTGATCGAGGCCAGTTTGAAGAGGGTTTCCTCCGGCGAGATATATCTGCCGCAGTAAAGCTCGGTCTCGACCAAGCGGGTCAACAACTGGCTTATTGAATCGCCTTCGAGTTTGGCCATGCCTGTCAAGCCGCGAATCGTCTCCTCGAAACGCTCGTTTACGGCCCTTCCCTCGACGATATCGTCGAAAATCGAATCGACTATCCCGAAAAACCGCTCGAAATCCGTGGGGTCGAGATTGGCGTAGATGCCCCAAAGTCCGCAGTCTCCGAAGTATTCCTCGAAGGAGAAGATTCGATAGCCGATTCCCTCCTCCTCGCGAAGGCGGTTGAAGAGCAGGCTCGAAGCGCCTCGACCGAGTATTGTGTCGAACACGGCGAGGCTGTATCTGCGCGGGTCATCGAAGCGATAGGCCCTGCCACCGAGATAGATCGAAAGTTGCGAGGTTTTTTTCTCGATCAGGTGAAGCTTTCCGGTCGGCGTTGGAGCAGGCGCGATACGATCCTTCGGTAAACCTTCACCGCTGACATCGAAAAAGCGGGTTGTAAGGTCGCAGAACTCCTCGTGGTCGATATTTCCGACTGCGGCGAGAATGATCCGCGGAGCGACATAATGCCCCTTCACAAAAGAGGCGACATCGTCGCGACATATGGCCTTCAAGGTCGAGGGGTAGCCCAAGATCGGTTTGCCGAGCGAATGGTCGCCGAAGATCGCCGTCGCGAAATAGTCGCGGGCGATCTCCGAGGGGGTGTCCTCGACATCGCTCATCTCGCTCGCAACAACCGAAAGTTCGCGCTCGAAAAGTTTCGCGTCGATCGCGGCGTGAGAGACCATATCGCCCAAAATCTCCATCCCCCTGCCGATCTCCTCGCCCGGGAGATACAAGTAATAACAAGTCTCCTCCTGCGAGGTGTAGCCGTCCTCCGAAGCGCTTATACTCTCGAGCTCGCGGGCTATATCCAAAGCGCTACGCGTCGGTGTTCCCTTGAAAGACATGTGCTCGGCCAAATGGCTCAAGCCCGCCTTTCCTGCGGGATCGTCGCGGCTACCCGCATCGATCCATACACCAACAGCCGCGCCGCGCCTCGATGCCAGCGGCAAAGACAATACCCGTATGCCATTCGAGAGAACAGTCTTCTTAATATCCTTCTCCAAGTCGCCCCTTTAAGCCTATCCATTGAGTTTAGTAAGCCTATAATTTATCTCTCGATATAGGACTTGTCAATAGCATAAGCCCCCGGGGCGTCGGCCGCGCATGCGCGGGCCGATAGGCCGGAGGAACAATCGATAAATATTGATAGTCTTTGCCCGGCCTATCGGAGATATGCACCTCGGAAAAGCCTGCTTTTCCGAGGTGCATATCCCGACGCCCCGGAGGCGGGGTTAAATTTGCGGGCTATCTCGGCGCGGAAGGGGTTGGTCGAGGCCTGAGAAGCGGAGGGTATTGCCGTCGAAGGTCTCGATGAATATCGAATCGCCGAGAACCTCGATTGTGATTGCACCCGATATATCTGTTCGGAAGGTTTCCGAGCCGGACTTATTCAAGCGATCTAAGACTTGAGGGGAGGGGTGTCCGAAACGGTTTTTCGCTCCGACCGAGACTATCGATGCGAGGGGTGTCGCGGTCTCGATGAGGCCTTGGCTACAGCTGAATTTACCGCCGTGATGGGGGACTTTGAGGATATCGATCTCCTCTTCGATGCCCTCGATATATGCCTCTGAGGGGAAGCCTATATCTCCGCAGAACAAGAATTCCACCTCGCCCAGCTCGAGCAGTATTACAAGCGAGGCCTCGTTGACATTGACGAGCAGGGAGCCGGCGGGTGAAACGGCTGTTGAATCCGGCCATATAGCGATCAGCTCTGGGAAGCCGGGGATTGTGTCCCCCGCTGTATATATTGTAATCGGAACTTCGAGGGAATCGAGCCGATCGAGAAAGCGCCCGTAAAGGTCGTTGGTTCTTATTCTGTGCGGGACTGCGAGGGCATCGTAGGGCACCTCGTCGAAGATATCTACGATTCCGCCGAGGTGGTCGGCGTCCGGGTGTGAAAGGATTGCGAGGTCGATTTTCGCGATCGAGTTCGATTCGAGATAGGGGAGGACAGCGAAGGCGGCGTTATCCGGCGGGCCGCCGTCGATAATCGCTTTGCGGCCGTCCTTGAATTCAATCAGCGCGCAGTCCCCTTGGCCGATATCGAAGAAGGTCACTCGGAGGTCGCAGTCGAGCCTCTGTCTGGACATCTCGAACATCGCCCATGTCGAGGCGGCGGCCGCAGTGAGGAAAATCCCGATTGCGAGGATGCCTTTTGTTCGGCGCGATAGGATCGGTGGAAGGGCGATAATAAACAAATAATACAAACCGAAAGCGGCGATCGCCGGCCTTGGAAAGGGGAGATACGAAAACCTCGTCGTGGCGAAAAACGATGCCGCTTCGAGAATCACCCGCAGGATCAGGCGGTCGAACTGAAGCACCCATATCGCGCCGTTTTCCCAAAAGAGCGATAACACCGATGCGAGTATGCCGTAACCGATGATCGAGCCTACGAAGGGCACTACGAAGATATTCGCCAGCGGGGAAATTGTTTGAAGTCTATGAAAAACAAACGCTACAAACGGCGCGGTGCCGATATTCGCCGCTATCGAGACGGCCAACGCTCCGAGGACGAACTTCCGTAAAAACCCCGATTTAACATGCCTCGCGGGAAGCCATTCCTCAAAGTAGGGCAAAAGATATATAATCCCGAGCGTCGCCGCGAAGCTGAGCTGAAAGCCGATATCGAAAAGCCATAACGGCTCGATGACGAGCAGAGTCGCGCCGGCCGCTCCGATCGAGTTCATCGGGTTCGAGGGGCGCTTCAGGGCAGAGCCGAAAAGAATGATCGAGAACATCAGCGCCGCGCGAAGAACCGAGGGCCTTCCACCGACGACACCGGCATAAAGCGCAAGCCCGAGAATACACAAACAAACGGCCAAGGGCTTAGGCATCTTGACTATCTTGCCGAAAAGAAGCCATAGAATCCCCGCGATGATGCCGACATGCAAGCCGCTCACCGCGAGAATATGCACGGTTCCCGAGTCCTCGAAGGCCCTTCGCACAGGGGTTGGAAGCTCTCCGCCCTTTCCGAGAAGAAGCCCTCGAAGCAAGGCGGTTTCGTCGTATTCCGGAATTAGCTTTATTGTTTTTTCGACATGGTCTCGAATCGCGCAGGTCAGCCTCCGATATAGCCCCGCGGTATTCTTTCCGATTATAGCGATGTTGTCGTCTCCGCGAACGAAGGCGATTGTTTTTATCCCTTTGAGTTCCAATGATTTACGAAAATCGAAACCGTGAGGGTTCGTCGCGGGGCGCGGTTGTTCGAGTATGCAGTCCAAAGCCAAAATATCGCCGAAATCCACTGTCCGTGCGCGATAAAGATAAATTCGAGCAATTCCGCGCGCTGTATAAACCCCGCCCTCGATCGAGACCGAATCTACCTCGAGATCGAACCTCTGCCTTTCGCCCTCCACCTGAATTTCCTCGCCGACCGAGCCGAAAAGCCGCACCTGACGACCTACCAAACGCACAATATCTTCGGAACTCACCGCGCTGACGATCGAGTATCTGAAGACCCCGAAAGAGGCCACCGCACTTAGTAGCAGTAATGAAGGAATAAAACGGAAATTTGGGGATTTCACAAATGAAGACGAAACTAACGCCAAAACCCCAAGCCCCAAAAAAAGCGTCAAGCTCACCCGCGAATCAAAACCAAAGCTCGACGCGAAAGCAATACCGACAATTAATGCGAGGAAAACCCATAAAAGCGGCATCGGGAGCAAAACGCGCCGTTTCACGATAGACCGATGATGTCCCTTATCTCGGGAAGGATGAAAACGGCCTCGAGCTTCTCCGATTCAAGCATAAGCTCCTTCGCCAAAAGCTCGATCTTCGACGCGGTCGAGAGATGCCGGTTGATAAGTATCACCTCGCCGTCGTGAATTCGACACAAACCGCCGGAGATAGTCCCCATCTTCTCGTAACGGATTGTAATGCCTATCCGCGAAGCTAATTCTTCGAGTTCGCTTAATACCTTTTCACGATTCATCTACTATTTATATGCTTTTTTATTCCCAAATTCAAATAGATTTTATTAGCTTTACGCAGATTTATTTGCTCTCAAACTCAACATAATAAAAAGGGGCGTCGGCCGCGCATGCGCGGGCCGACAGGCCGGAGCGAAAATTTTGCCATGTCAAAAATCGCCGCCCGGCCTGTCGGAGATAACTCCATCCTTTTGAAAGCCCGCTTTCCAAAGGATGGAGTTATCCCGACGCCCCGGAGTGATATTGTATGGATAGTTTTGACATATGTTTTTTTGGCTTTTCGGTCTTGACATATCGAGCAAGCCGAATATAATGAAACATATATGCGATTAATTATTCAACCAACTAAGGAGGATTAATGAAGAGGCTTTTATTATCGCTGTGTTTAGCGATATTTGCCGGCGCCGTCTTCGGTCAGGTCGATACACTTTTATATGAGGGTTTCGAGGGGCCGATGACATGGGAAGTCGGCGACTTGTATTGGTATGACGACACAGATGCCTATTGGCACGCGGACACATTCAACTCCTATGACGGATTGAGCTATTGGTGTGGGACTTTGGATGTCGGCGGGACCGGCTACAACGGCTACAACGACGGCTGGCTTCAATACCTCGATATGCCGGCTGTTTCTATTCCGATGACCGCGATGACCGCTACATTAACATTCAAGCACAAACTCAATACCGAGCCTGCGGGAACCAGCGGCTGGCCCTTCGGTTACGACGGCTGGGACGGCGCGGCGGTGTGGGTTTCCACCGATGACGGCGCCACTTGGGCGACTCTCACTCCCGGCGCCGGTTCGGCCTACAATTGCACAAGCCTCTGGGGCTTCGGCTTCTGCGGCCTCGGCCCCGGCTATGCCGCATGGACGGGCATTCACGGCGCGACCACCTTCGAAACGATCACAGCCTCCCTTTCCGATTTCGCCGGCAGGAGAGTGAAGGTCAGATTTGTCTTCGCGTCGGACATGATGTTCAGCACAGGCCCGACGCACAGCGACGCCGACGCCTTCGACTCGACTATGTTCGGCTGGATTGTTGACGAGATCGTGATTACAAGCGACAGCGACACGCTTCTCTACGATTCCGGCTCGGGCGCTTCGGTGGCCTCTCAAGGCCGCGAGCTTATGACATGGGAGGCGACCACCACCGACGCCAATACCGGAAGCGGTTGCGCGGTTGCATACAACCGCTCGGAGACCTATAGCACACTCGTTTCTCCGGTGATTAGCCTTGCCGACACCTTCAACGGCACACTCAGTTTCTATATCAAAACCAACTGCGCCGATTTCGATCCCAACGATGACGGCTCGCTCGACGATTATATCGTCATCTATGTCAAAGATTTGGACGCGGACTCAATGGTTCAGATGTCCCATAACTATTACCGTCCCGGCTATATCGACGAGACATGGCGTCTCTACGATGAGAGCGTGCTCTATGATGTCGCCTACGGCATGAGGAATTCGCTTCTCGAGTTCGCCGGCAAGGACATTCAGATCATGATTATGGCTCGCGGTGACGGCCAACCGAATGAGTCCCAGTGGTTTAAGATCGACGATGTCACCATTTCGGGCAACTATGCCCCGCTTCACGATATCGCCCCGACCGATGTCGTCACCGGGCCGCTCAATTTCCGCGATTACGGTCGTTTCACTGTTAAGGTCTCGAACCTCGGGATGTCGGATGAGAGCCTGATTCAAGTCAACGGCGTCATCACCTTCCCTGATATGCACGACACGACGATGACCTTCTTCCCGCGCCCGACGATAGCCCCCGCGAAGTTCGGCACAGCGGTTGCACAGCTTCAACTCACTCAGCCGGGTGACTACTCTATCAGGGTCTGGACCTCCTTGGGCACCGACCTCAATGTCTCGAACGACACCTTCCAAACTACATTCACAGTTCCCGGAGCCGAGGTTCGCGAGCTCGGTTGGGACGACGGTTTGAACGATGTCGCCACCGACCCGACCAGCGGCCTCAGCTATAATGGCTTCCTCGGCCCATCGATGGTCGCCGGCGATTGTATCGGGAACTTCTTCTACCAGACGGCCGGTCTTCAGACCCTTCGTCTTACTCATGTCAAATTCTTCACGAAATACAGCGGCTCAGCGCGCGTGATGGTGCTGGATAACGGCATCTTCGATATCCCCAACGGTGGAACCGAGCTTTACGACGCCAACCATACTATCGATTCGGATCCGACCAACGGCTCTTGGGTGACTATCGATCTGTCAGACTCGCCCGTGAGTCTTCCGGACTCGACGTTCTTCGTGTTCGTCGGTGTCGCGATCGATAGCCAGATGCCGGTTGTCGGTATCGACAACACGACTCCGGTCGATCGCAAAGGATTTGCGATAATCCATTACTTCGACGAGTTCGGAACGCTCGTCGCTATCGACACAAGCGATTTGGCCAGCGCCTCCGCGCCGCTGAACAACATCGATCTGATGATCCGCTGTGTCGTCACCGGCGTCACGGGGGTTGGCGAGGATGGGTCCTATCTGCCGAAGGAACTTGCCCTCAAGAGCAACTCCCCGAACCCCTTCAACCCGACAACTGCGATCGAGTTCGATATTCCCGCCGACCAGCCGGCGAAGCTCGAGGTTTACAATGTCCTCGGCGAGAAGGTAACCACGCTCGTGGACGATAACTTCACAGCCGGAACGTATCGCATCATCTGGGAGGGCCGCGACGACAAAGGCCGCGAGATGCCCTCCGGCATATATCTTTACCGCCTCGAGGCCGGCGACAAGTCGATCTCCAAACGGATGGTTATGCTCAAATAAATCGGGCGTTGCCCGACCGAAAAAACGAGGCCGGGGTCACTCCCGGCCTTTCTTTTAGGGGTGATTTTGACCGGTAGCGACCGCAAAATAGCGACCGATCTTGCGCTTGTTTCTTTAGCGGCGCTTTGCTTCCGAGCGTTTCACCTTCTTTTTTGGTCGAAAACCCTCTATTTCGCCATTCCGAGCCTCGACGAGCTTTTTCATCATCTCTGGGCCTCCTCGATCTCTCGGGGAATTCCCTTAGAAGCTCCCTTCTTTCGCGCGCCGTTTTACCCCTATCTCTTGGCTTTAATCTATAAGCTCTTCGGAGAGGGGCCATGGGCGGTGCGCTTGGTTCAAGGGTTTATCGGGATTGGTGGTTGTTGGGCGGTTTATTTTTTAGCTCTAAGGGTTTTCGGAAATACGCGCTCGGCACTCGCCGCCGGCCTGATGCTCGCTTTTAGCCCGATGCCGGCCTTGTTCGAGTCGAGGCTCCTTTTGGATTTTCTCCTCGTGCCATTTACGGCATTAGTTTTACTTTTCACTATAGAATCCGCTCGAAGGAGGCCGATATTCTCGCTTGTTCTCGGCCTTTCGGCCGGGCTTTTCGCTGTGACGCGACCCAATATCCTCGCGGTTTTTCCGGTTCTATTGGGGTGGCTTTTCTTTGCCTCAGAGGGCGGTAATCGAGTGAGGTTTGAGCGGATTGCCTTCGCGCTTTGCGGCGCTATACTCATTATCGCTCCAGTGACGATTCATAATCTTTCCTATGGTTCTCGATCATTGATCGCGACTCAAGGTGGAATAAATTTATATTTAGGTAATAACCCCGAAACCGACGGCATCACACCGGTGCTTCCGGGATTCGGCGGGGACTGGACGCTCGACGAGGCTTGGCGAACCGCCGAAATCGAGGCGGGACGGCCTCTCGACGCCGACAAACTCGATCGCTATTATCGCCGAAAGGCCTTCGATTTCTTCAAGGGTGACCCCCGAAGGGCCGCAGGCCTCATGTTTCGTAAGGTTTTGCTTCTCGCCTCCGGTCTCGAGCACGGCAACAACGGTAGCCCCGAGTTCTTCAAGCGCTTCTCGCCGGCGCTTCGTTCGCCATTTGGGTGGCGCTTTCTACTGCCGGCGGCACTTTTTATAGCTCCGCTCATTCGGTGGAACCGACAACGCGCGCTCTTGGCGCTGTTTTTCTTGGCCTATTCCGCGACGGTTGTCCTGTTTTTCGTGAATGCCCGTTTTCGCCTGCCGCTTTTAGTTCCGCTTATTTGCTTGATAGCGGCGGCGGCCTCGGGGGAGCCTTTTGTAAAATCGAGGTTGCGGATAGTCTCTTCGGTGGCGCTTTTAATTGCGGGGATAGCGGTTTGTTGCGCCTTTCCCGCCGGAAGGCTCGGCGATAGGGGGCTTGCGGAGAGCTATTTTGCCCTCGGAAATCTTCACCTTCGGGGCGGCGCGGTTGAAAGCGCGGATTCTCTATACTCGCTCGCCCTCGAAACCTCCCCGGAGATTGACCGCGCCAATTTAAACAGGGGCATTGTCGCATTTCGGCGGGGGGATTATCGCACCGCGCGCGATTTCTTCGAGCGGGAGGCAAAATCCGGCAAGCGCGCGCTCGCGCTGTCGAATCTTGGTGTGCTCGCGAGGTTGGAGGCCGACACCGCCGCGGCGCTCGATTACGGCGCTCGCTCGATCGAGGCCGGTTCGTTCGAGTCTGCGCCGCGGGTGAATTTTGCGCAGTCTCTACTCGAGTTTGGGCAACCGGACTCGGCGCTTAGAGTCGCAAAGGCGGGGCTTTCGGCGGATAGCCTCGAGCTTAGACTGCTTCTGCTTGCGGGCGCGGCCGCGATGAAGCTTGGAATGGCCGATTCCGCGGAGGAATTCCTCTCGCGGGCGGCCTCGGACTCCTCCGATCCGGCTATAGTAAGATACGAGCTCGCCGGCAGGTATTCCCAAGAATCCGCCGGTGCGGAACCGAGTTCCTCCCTCAGGGCAAGGGCGCTTCACAACCTCGGCCTGATCTGTTTAGCCCGGGGGCGGACCGATTCGGCCCTCGCGCGGTTTCAGGCCGCGATTGAGCTTTCGCCAAGGTTCTCCGAGAGCTATCTCGCTCTCGGAACCCTTCACGAAAACCTCGGTCGGCCGGATTCGGCGCTGAAATACCTCGCGAGATCGCTTGAGCTCGGCTCGAATAGCGCTGAGCTCTATTACAACCTCGGCCTTGTTCGCGCGCAGTTGGGCGATTTCAGGGCCGCGCGCAACGATTTCGAGCGCGCCCTTCAGCGCGACAGCTCGTTCTCCGCCGCAACCGAGAAAATCGAGCTCATAGAAAAACTTCGTTCGGAAGGGAAAATATCACTTGAGTAATCGCAGAATATATTTTATATTATATTGAAATATGTTTTTTTGCATAAGGGTCGTCGCGGAGGACAAAGCTAACACGAATGCGTTTGCCGTGTGCCGGTTTAAGCTATTGGCTCATATATTATTGTTATTTAAAAATATTTTTAAATTTGACTGCACTCCCCGACTGCGATCGGGAAAACTCGTTAAATCAACAACTTAAATGATTCATACAACTAAGGAGGCAAGATGAGGAAGGCTTTATTAGTTCTCGCTCTGGCGACGATCTTTGCCGGAGTCCTTATGGCGGACGACGCCCTTCGGCCGCGGCTCGGGGGAGTTCATGTCCCAATCGGAGGAGCGCCACCGGCGGTAGATTATTCGCGGTCGTTCTCCCCGATGGAGGTTGACAGCACGCCGCCGTTCCCCGTCTATCACGGTTTCACCCGCTATATCGCCGGAGACACCTACTACGACATGCAACATAACTCGACCAAGGGTCGCAATATCGCTGTCGATCCCAACGGCGGTGTTCATGTCTCTTGGATGGACGCCTCCCAGCCGACGCATTCTATTAGGAATGTTAAATACAATTATTTCCACAGCGATTCGATTCGGGGCGGCGATCCGGCAACCGGATGGATTTGCCTCTTAGATGGTGTTCAGGTTAACTCCGGTTTAAAAGCCGGTTATTCCAATATCGCCGTTGACGATATAACCGGCGTTCCGACTGTTGTTTATCACGACGCGCTGAGTAGCACGGCCAACGCAAAAACCAACGCGGCCTTCGATCTTTTCTATTATATCTCCGACGGCCTGTATCGTTGCACTTTCACAAACCCGACTTTGGGTCCCGCCCCGTATTTAGTTCCCGAGGACCCGACCTTAGACTGTATCGCTATTTGGCCGAAGATCGCCCAGATCGACACAACAGTTTTCTTGGTCAGCACCTGCTCGAACTCGAGCGGTATCGTTCCCCTCACCGGCGAGGAGTGCGGTAGCCGCTTGCTATACTATCGCGGCTTTATTAAGCCGGATGAGATGTATATCAAGCAGTTGGTTTTCGAGCCTCCGGTTGAGATCGAAAACGACCAGATCGGAATCACGCCCGATATCACCGCATGGAAAGGCCTCGAGGGCAACAATAAGGTCGCGATGGGCTATATCCGCAGAGACCCGATCGTCGAAGCCGATACCTGCTATTGCGACACCGCGAACTACTACACGACAATCCTCGATGCCGCGGCGATCCATATCCGCCGTTCTTCCGATATGGGCGCGACATGGAGCGCCGCCGAGCAAGTGACCGAGCCGATGGTTCATGTCTATTCGGATTATCCCGAGAGCATCTATGTCGGCTGGTCCCTTGATTCCTCGGTGACTCCGCCGGAGACGGTTGAAGTTTATAGGCCGGCGTATCTTCGTCCGGTTGAGCTTAATGTCACCTATTCTCCCGATGGCGTGCTTCATGCGGTTTGGGGCGGGCTGGTGCTCGCGCCTCATGAGGGCTGGGAGACAAGCTGTGCGGCCGCGTGTTCGGTCGGGGCCTATCAGCTCGAATGCCTCTACCACTGGGATGAGGCAACCGGTGTAATCGACACGGTGACATGGGATAACTACTGGCTATTCAGGCCGCCCTCGGATTACCGCCCCGAAGACGGTTTCCGCTATACCCAAATGGGCCCGAGCCATGAGCCTTCTGTCGCGGTTGATGAAGAGGGCAACATCTTTGTATTCTGGGAGCAACGCTGGGCCGAATATTGGTGGTGCGAAACCGGAACGCTTCTCGTCGATAATTCGCTTCTCGGGTTCCCGAATTCCGAGATCTATTGCTCGGTGTTTAATCCGGACAGCGGCTTCTGGTCCGATCCTCTGAATATCTCGAACACCGCCTCGCCGGCGTGTTCCACAGGCTCGTGCTACTCCGAGATCGAGGTGTCTGTCGCCGAGAGGATTGACAACTATGTTCACCTGTTCTTCATCCTCGACAAAGACGCCGGATTAAAGCCCTATCCCGCCGGCTCAATCGATGGCGAGGGAGAGGTTTCTCTTGGTGAGGTCTCCTATCTCCGGCTTCCCCGCGCGGAGCTGGTTCATGCGGCCTACGCCCTCGAGCAGATCGGCTCGGATATCTATGAGGATAACTTCGCGCCGAATATGCCGGCGGATTTCCGCCTTGGCAGAAACTTCCCGAACCCCTTCAACGCGGTCACCTCGATTTGGTTCGACGCCTACGAACACGGCCATTACACGGTCGAGGTGCTCGACATGACCGGTAGGGTTGTCTCGAGGCTCCTCGATTCCGAGATGGCTCCCGGCCGTGTCCGCTTGGTTTGGGACAGCTTCTCCGACAACGGCTGGTTTGTCCCGAGCGGAATATACTTCGTCCGCGCCACCGACGGCAAGGGGAATTGGGCGAACCGAAAGATAACATTGCTTAAATAGTTATTCCTAAAGGCCGGCCTTGCCGGCCTTATTTTTGTCATATATCATAAGGAGGGATAATGCGCGACGGTTTGAAGCCGATTGTCGAGATCGCCGGTTCTATAGGCATTGAGGAACGGGACTTATATCTTTACGGTCCCTATAAGGCTAAGATCGAACCGGGGGTTATCTCTGCCGCGAGGAATAAGCCGAAGGGCAAACAGGTTCTCGTGACCGCGACAACCCCGACTCCGGCCGGCGAGGGGAAAACCACAGTGGCAATCGGTCTGTCGATGGGACTGAACAAGATCGGCGTGAAATCGATAGTCACCCTTCGCGAGCCTTCGCTCGGGCCGGTCTTCGGGATCAAGGGCGGTGCCACCGGAGGCGGTAAATCATCGGTGTTGCCCTCGGACGAGATCGACCTGCATTTCACCGGCGATATACACGCGGTGACCGCCACGAACAACCTTCTGGCCGCGATGCTCGATAATCATATCCACCACGGCAACGCTCTCGGAATAGACCCCCGGCGGATAACATGGACACGAGCGCTCGATATCAACGACAGGGCGCTCAGAGATATTGTCGTCGGCCTCGGAGGCACGCAGAACGGCTTTCCGCGGGAGGATAAGTTCATTATCTCGGTGGCCTCGGAGATTATGGCGATCCTTTGTCTCTCCGACGATTTCGACGATATGAAGGCGCGGCTCGGGCGAATCGTCGTCGGCTACACCACCGACAGAAAGCCGGTGACCGCGGCCGATCTCAAGGCCGTCGGCGCTTTGGCCCTGCTTTTAAAGGATGCGATCAAACCGAATATAGTTCAAACCTCGGAGGGAACACCGGCCTTGATCCACGGTGGGCCTTTCGCGAATATCGCCCACGGGACTAACTCGATTCAGGCGATTCGCCTTGCGCAGGCGCATTCGGAGATCACTGTCACCGAGGCCGGCTTCGCCTCGGATTTGGGCGGGGAGAAATTCCTCGATTTCGTCTCGCAGGTCGGCGGATTCAATGTCGATTCTGTCGTCCTCGTGACCACTCTGCGCGCGCTCAAGTATCACGGCGGCCTCGACAAGGAAGCCCTCGTCGCTCCGAACGCGGAGGCTCTGTCGAAAGGAATCGAGAATCTGGACGCGCATATCGAGATTATGCGCCAGTTCGGCGTGCCGGTTGTTGTCGCTCTCAACAAGTTCGGCGACAACGAGAGCGGGGAGATGGATTTCGTGATCCAACACGCAAAGGCCCTCGGTATCGAGGCCGTGATTTGCGACCCCTTCGGCGGCGGGGGTGAGGGCTGTATCGACCTCGCGGAGACCGTTTCACGGAGCGTCGAACGCGGCGGCAAAGTCCGGCCGGTTTACACTTCGGATATGCCGGTTAAAGACAAGATCGAGGCCATCGCGAAAAAGGTCTATGGCGCTAAGAGTGTCGTGTATTCCGCTCAGGCTAAGGGCAATATCGACAAGAACCTTTGCAATTGCGGCTTTGACAGGCTTCATGTGATCATCGCGAAGACGCCGGCCTCGCTATCGGACAACAAAAACCTCCGCGGCAGACCGCGCGACTTCAACCTGAATGTCGATAGCGTTTATGTCAATGCCGGTGCGGGTTTCTTGGTCGCGGTTTGCGGCGATATTCTCCTCATGCCCGGCCTTCCTTCGAAACCCGCCGCCGAGGGCATCGATATCGACTCGAATGGAATTATCACCGGCCTTTTTTAACCTGAAAGAGATTTAAAACATCGGGTTGCTAAAAAACTGCCCCCTTCAAGAAATTGAAAGGTGCAGTTTTTATTATTGTATAGAATTTTTTTTATCCGCAAATGCATTCTTAACATAGCCTTCTGAGAATCGAAATCGCCAAGTGTTGTTGACATTAAGAAACTCAATGTGTATATTACCTTCGATAATTTATTTAACCAAACAATGGAGGTTCCATGACACGTGTAACCCTGATTTCGGTTTCGTTAGTCCTCGTCGCACTCGCGGCGCTTGGCTCGGCCGATGCTGTCAAACAAAACTACGGCGGTATTGACCTTCCGGTATATGGAATGCCGGTCGAGGTCAATATGGCCAAGAGCTTCGCGCCGATGGAGGTCGATACGATTCCTCCGTTCCCGCCGTATCATAATCTTCCGCTCTATATCGCCGGAAACACCTACTACGACATGCAACATAACTCCTCCAAGGGCCGCAACATCGCGGTCGATATCAACGGCGGTGTGCATGTTGCTTGGATGGACGGCATCACACAGACCTTATCGCAAAGGCGCGCAAAGTATAACTATTTCCATATCGATTCCATCCGCGGCGGCGATATCTCGACCGGATGGGTCTGCGCCTTCGACGGCACTCAGGTTGACAGCCGCTCTAAGGCCGGTTATGTGAACATCGCCCTCGACGACGCCTCGACAGTCCCGACTGTTGTTTACCACGATGTCCAAACCACCGAGGATCCGAAATGCAACGCGGCCTTCGATATTATCTATTATCTCGGCGAAGAAGGCACCCAGCGCTGTGTTTTCACGAACCCCTCGGTCGGCCCCGATCCCTATTATCCCCCCGAAGAGCCTACCTTCGATTGCTCCGCAATCTGGCCGAAGGCCGCCCAGATAGATACAACAGTCTTCATGGTTAGCACCTGCTCGAACGATACCTTCACTCTTCCCGCGACGGGTGAAAAATGCGGTAGCAGGCTGATTTTTTACCGCGGTTTCATCAAACCGGATGAGTTTTATGTCAAGCAGTTGGCTTTCGAACCCCCGGTCATGATCGAGGACGATCAAGTCGATATCTCCTGCGATCTTTCCGCTTGGAAAGGCCCCGAATCCAATCAAATCGCGATGGCTTATATTTGGGTCGATACCGTTATCGCCAACGACACTTGCTATTGCACCGCAGAGAATTACTATACCACCCTCTACGATGCCGCGGCCTTGATTGTCCGCCGCTCATCGGATATGGGCTCGACATGGTCGGCCCCCGAGTTCGTCACCGAGCCTATGTCGCATGTTTATTCGACCTACCCCGAGAGTATCTATGTCGGCTACATGCTCGATTCCACAGTGACACCGCCGGAGACCATACAGGTCTATCGCCCGGCCTACACCCGCCCGGTCGATTTGAATATCACCTACTCGCCGGATGGCGTCCTTCACGCTGTCTGGGGCGGCTTTGTTCTTTCGCCCCACGAGGGCTGGGAGAATTCCTGTGCGGCGGCTTGTTCTGTCGGAGCCTATCAGCTCGAAGTGCTTTTCCACTGGGATGAAGCCCGCGATGTTATCGACACAGTCACATGGGATCCTTGGTGGCTCTTCGTTCCGCCGACGGACTATCGCCCGGAATCCTTCCGGACCAGCCAGATCGGCGCCAGCCACGAGCCGCAGGTGACCGTCGATGAAGACGGCAATATCTTTGTGTTTTGGGAGCAACGCTGGGCGGAATATTGGTGGTGCGAGACCGGAACGCTTCTCATCGACAACTCGAGGCTGAATTTCCCCAGCAGTGAGATCTATTGCTCGGTCTTCAGCCCGGACAGTGGCTTCTGGTCCGACCCCCTGAATATCTCGAACACAACCACACCCGGTTGTTCCACCGGCACCTGCAAATCCGAGATCGAAGTGACAGTCGCCGACCGCGTTGACGACAATGTCCACATCTCTTTCGTCATCGATAGCGACGCCGGCCTCTATCCGATGGAGGAGGGCCAAGTTTCGCTCAGCGATATCGCCTATCTTCGTTTGGAAAAGAACTATCTGATCAGAACAGCCTATAGTGGCGAGGATTACATCACCGAAAGGGTTTCACCCGAGGTTCCGATCGACTTCCGCCTCGGCTCGGGCTATCCGAACCCGTTCAATGTCGCGACGGCCTTCTGGTTCGACACCTATCAGGCCGGCAAATACTCCATCGATATAGTCGATATTACCGGCAGAACCGTCACGCAGATCCACGACGGACAGCTCGACGCCGGCAGGCGCCGTTTCGTCTGGGACGGCTTCTCCGACAACGGCTGGTATGTTCCCACCGGAACCTACTTCGTCCGCGCCAAGGATAGTATCGGCAACACGATCACCCGCAAGGTGACGCTACTCAAGTAGCCGATACGGCGTTCAAGCAAAAGAAACCGGCCTTTCGAGGCCGGTTTTTTTTAATAAAAAAATCCCGATACAGCGAGCCATACCGGGAAGACGATCTCGAAAGCCTTTAGATTTGGCCTAAGCGATCGAGGATTTTATATAATCAATAATGGTCTGCGTGGTCGTTCCGGGGGTGAAAATCCTTCCGATGCCCGACGATTCGAGCGCGACCTTGTCCTCGTCGGGGATAATTCCTCCGCCGAAAAGGAGGATGTCGTCGGCACCCGACTCGTGGAGTTTTGCCTTAACCGCGGGGAAGATGGTCATATGCGCGCCGGAAAGAATACTCAGCCCGATGGCATCGACATCCTCCTGAATAGCGGCCTCGGTGATCGATTCCGGGGTTTGGCGCAAGCCGGCGTAAATTACCTCGATTCCGGCGTCGCGGAGGGCATTGGCGATGACTTTGATTCCGCGGTCGTGGCCGTCGAGGCCGGGCTTTGCAAGCAATATTCGAATCTTTTTATCCATTTTTTCCTCCAATTTGAAAACACATAATCTACATTATTTCCAGTGCGATGTCAAGTATGGCTTTAAAAATCTATGCCCATTCGCGCAGGGATCCCCTTGGAATATGGGTGTTTGACCTCTTTCATTTCCGTGACGAGATCGGCCGCATCGATAATCTCGGGCGCGGCGTAACGGCCGGTGAGAATCAGCTCGATCTCGGGGGGCGCTTTTTCGACGAGGGTTAAAACCTCGCCCGTCTCGATCAGGCCGTAATCCGCGGCGACATTGATCTCGTCGAGGATGACTATATCGAAATCGCCCTCGGCGAGTGTCTTCTTCGCGAACTCGAAGCCCTCGCGGGCGAGTCGCAGATCCTCGGCGGAGGGGTCGCCCTTCTTCACAAAGCTCTCGAGGCCGAACTGGTGCAATTCGATCCCGAAACGCTCCGCGGCCTTCACCTCGCCATATTCGCGACTGCCCTTCATGAATTGAATTATTATCACTTTGAGGCCATGGCCGCGCGCTCTGAGTGCGAGACCGAGTGCGGCTGTGGTTTTTCCCTTGCCGTTGCCGGTGTAAACCTGAATCATCGATTCCCCTTTGAATTCCCAATGAATAGCTTGTAGTTATCG
Organism: bacterium UBP14_UBA6098; assembly: GCA_002428525.1. GTDB lineage: Bacteria > UBP14 > UBA6098 > UBA6098 > UBA6098 > UBA6098. The sequence goes on along the minus strand of DIWU01000003.1, from coordinate 13,752 downwards.
AGTGATGATGTTATCATTTTTATTTGGCCCCCGATAAAGGAATAGGGATCCATATCTCCCGAGAATACCTGTTCCGCGGCGGCGCGAAGCTCGGCTTGCGGCAGTATCTCCCTGTCAATCATATTGCCGATATTCTCGAGGATCGTCTCTCGAATGCGCCGCTCGATCTGTTCGATTCTATGCGAGGCAAAAAGCCCCGATTTGACGATATATTCCCTGTGTGCCTCGATCTGACGGACAAGCTCATCGACCCCATCTCCGGTAGAGGCCACGGTTTTGACAATCGGCGGTCGCCACAGCCGGTCGTCCTTCAGGTCGAGCATCGCGGAAAGCTCCATCGCAAAGAAATCCGCGCCCTCGCGGTCCGATTTGTTGATCGCGAAGACATCGGCTATCTCGATGATCCCGGACTTCATCGCCTGTATCGAATCGCCCGATTCGGGCGTCAGGACTACAACCACAGTGTCGCAGGCATCGACGACATCAAGCTCCACCTGCCCGACACCGACAGTCTCGAGCAGAATTATCCGCTTGCCGAATGCCTCGACCGCGACGAGAACATCCTTGGTCGCGGAGGCCAGCCCGCCCATCGATCCGCGCGAGGCCATGCTTCGAATGAAGATGTTTTTCTTGCCGGCCAAATCGCGCATACGCACCCGATCGCCGAGAAGTGCTCCGCCGGTGAAAGGGCTACTCGGATCGACCGCGACGATGCCTATCTCGTCCCCGAAGTATCTCGAATTCAGCGCGATCTTGTCAACAAGCGAGCTTTTACCGGCTCCCGGCGGGCCGGTGATTCCCACCCTGTATGAGCCCGAGCGAGGTGTCCGGTAAAACTGCGCCATAGCGGCCTCGTAACCGGCACCTCGGTTCTCGATCTGTGTAATCGCGCGCGCAAGCTCGCGGGTTTTATCGCTCTGAGGTCTCATTCGATCATACCTAACTTATATTATAACAACAGGTTATATAAACAATATCTCAACGACATCATCGAGACCGCCTCGGCCGTGGGGAATCGACCCTCGTCGAAAAACGCCTTTTTCACTATTCAATATACTATTGAAATTCACCCGCTTTTCAAAGAGGAATCTCATTTTTCCCCGAATCCCCTTACCCACTTGCGGATTGACAAAATGTTCGTATTATTTTTCTATAAATAAAAATCCAAACAAAGGAACAAAATGAGCCATAGGTCGATCAAAACCGATTCAGCCCCGGCCGCAGTCGGGCCTTATTCTCAGGCCTGTATAGCCGGAAATCTTGTTTTCATCAGCGGACAACTGCCCATCGATCCGGCTTCCGGCGCAATGGTCTCCGGTGATATCGCCGAGGCGGCCGCGATGTGCCTTCGAAACATCTTTGCCATTGCGGAAAGCGCCGGCCATAGTGCGCATTTGGTCAAGGTGACGATCTTTCTGCGCGATATGGCAGATTTTGCGTCTGTCAACGGTGCCTATGCGAAATTCTTTGCGGATGAGCCGCCGGCCCGCGAATGTGTCGCTGTTTTGGGTCTCCCTAAAGATGCCCCGATCGAGATGTCTGCGATTGCGGTTCTGTCTTGAGTTCCGACACGAAGATAGGCTCGGAGGATCTCGGGCGGTTCGCCGCTTACTGCGCCGTGCTTCTTTCGATTTACGCAGCGCTTCACGGCGGCGGGCTTTCGGCGTTTTCTCGTTGGGCGGTGGCGTTTGTTGGGTTAGCTGTATTTATACTTGCATTATCTCGTAAAGATAGGCAATATTATATTCCCCGAAAAGCCTTGATTCTTCCATGGGCGGCATTTATAATCTGGGCCGCTTTTTCCTCGGTTTTTTCTTTGGATATCGACACAAGCGTCGGCGAAATAATGCTTTATTGCGGGATACTCGCCCTCGGTTTCATCGTCTATTCGACACCGGCGGACTCGCGCGAGCTCGAAAGGTTGATGTTTCTATTTATCATAGGTTGCGCGCTTGTAACGCTTATAGGATGGTATATATACCTATTCGGTCGATTCACTGTCAGCGGCGGCCCCGATATGATCAAATATTTCGTCGGGCCATTCCTTTGGAAAAACCCGATGGCCTCCTACCTGATCCTCTTTTTGCCGATGGTTATTGCCTTTGCGCTCGAGCATAGGGGCATCGTCCGCGCGCTACTCATCGCGCTGGCAATCGCGATGATAGGTGGCTTGATTATCACCCGAAGCCGCGCGGGATGGCTCTCTGCGATTGTCGCCTACCTCGTCGTGTTCGCACCGGCGCTGGCCATCAGGGCGGGGAGGAAAAGGCTTGCTATCGCCGCAGTTATCGTTGTCGCAGGCCTCGCCCTCGGCCTCGCGATGTCGCCGAAGGGCGCAATCTCGCGCCGCGTCGCCTCGATCTCCGAGTTCAAATCGATCGAAACCTCTCAGGACCAAAGCGATGTCGAGCGTCTCGCCATGCTCGAGGCCGGAATCGAGGTCGTCTCCGACTACCCCCTGTTCGGGATCGGCACGCGCGCATGGCCGGCGGTCCGCGGCCAATACCTGCAAAAACTGAAGTTTCTCCCGACCTTCCCACATAACGCATACCTCCGCGCCGCGGCCGAGACCGGCATTCCCGGCATACTCCTGCTTTGCATAGCGCTTCTCGCGAGCTTTGTTCCATTGTGGCGAAAAAGCTATGACAGAAACTCGCCCTTGATAGTCCCGGCGATAGCGGCCGGCTTGACCGCGGTGTTTTTGCATATGGCTGTCGATATCGGCTCGGCCTACGCGGGCATCATCTTGCCCGTGGGGCTTATGTTTGCCTTCGGCCATCGCTGGATTTCGGACCCGGCCCGCCCGCCTGCGCCGCTTCGAATGAGGATCCCCGCGATTATCCTCGCGTGCCTCCTTGCGGGGGTGCTCGGCCTGCGCGGTGTTTCGGAAAACCTGACCCAAAGGGCGACTGCCCTCGCCGCCGAGGGACGGCTCGACTCCGCTAAGTCCTCAGCCGCCCTATCCGCGGCGATAAACCCCTCCGAGTGGAAGGCGCGTTCGTTTTTGGCGGGGATTTCATTGGCCGAGTCCGATTTTCCTAAGGCCCAAAGGATGGTCGAATCGGCTCTGCGCCGCGCCCCGACGATTCCCGAGCTTCACGATATGCTGGCCTCGACCCGCCTCGCCCTCGGAGATACAATCGGCGCGACGGCCTCGCTAAACCGGGCGGTGAAACTTGCCCGACGCGGCGATCCGAATATCTTCTTCCGTTTGGCCTCGGTCTATAACTCCCGAGGCGATTTCGATTCGGCCGAAAGAACCTACATCGCCGCGATCGATGCTATGTCGCCCTTTGTTGTCGGCGAATACACCGCGACCACCGCGGGTTTCCGCTATCGCTCGTCCTTCGCTTGGGAGAGGTTGTCCGAGCTTTGGCTGTCGAGAGGCGATTCGACAATGTCCGAGATCGCGGCTTTCAACGCAGAGGTTTTGCAACAGCCGCGAGAAAACGATAACATCCTCGGGGTTTTGGGTTATAAATCCCCCTCGCCGGAGATCACCGTGGTTCGGCTCTTCGAGGCGATCGCTCGCGCGGACACCGCCGAGATTCTTGATTTGACGATTTACTCCGCCGACAGAATCCCGCGCTTTTCCGACAACATCACGCTTCTTGTCAATAAAATACTCGATGTTCGCCTCGATGTTTCAAGGGAAACAGCCGAGGTCGATGTCCTCCTTCAAAGCGTCTCCGATTCGGGCGAGCAGAGCTTCTCAAAGTCAACGATACTCCTTATTATTAAAAACGGCAAATGGGCGGTTACCTTCGAGGGACGGTAAATGACAGAGTTCGTTTTCGGCAGGTTCACAATCCGCGACCGCCTCGGCGAGGGCGCAACCGGGGTCGTTTATCGCGCCTATGACGATGTGCGCAAATGCGAGGTCGCCCTTAAAATCCTCAAACCCGAAGTCACACAAAGGGTTAGCCTCGATCGATTTCGCAACCAGTTCTATTTGGTGGCGCAACTCAATCACCCGGCGGTTGTCCCGCATCTCGCTATGGGCATCGAGGGCGGCTCTGTTTGGCTCGCGACGAAACTGCTCGAGGGCGAAACGCTTTCATCGACGAGACTTCCACCGCGCGAGGCCGCTCGGATGATCTGCGAGATCGCCGGCGGCCTCGAGTTCATTCATGCACACGGCGCGCTTCACCTCGATCTCAAACCCTCGAATATCTTTGTTTCCAAGGGCTCGCCGCTTCTTATGGATTTCGGCCTTGCCGAATCGAACCGCGGCGGGATCTGCGGCACTCCCGAGTATATGGCTCCCGAGGTTATTCGCCGCGAATACTACGACAGCCGCGCCGACCTCTATTCTCTCGGGGTGATCGCGCTCGAGCTACTCACCGGCAAAAACCCCTTTTCGAGGGCGACGGCCGCGGAGTCGCTACGCGCTCAGCTCGATTTCATACCGAAAATCCCCAAACTCGGCAGTGAGCTTGCGCCCTTCGAGAGCATTCTCGGCAAACTGCTCGACAAGGACCCCTTTGCACGGCCCCCAAGCGCCTATTCTGTTAGGTTTGCGCTTCAGGAGATGCTCGGGATTGAGCCGATACCCGCCGAGGGGTTTTTCCTGCCGAAGGGGCCTTTTATCGGGCGAAGGGACGAACTGGATTTCATTAAAAAGGCTTGGCTTTCCGGGGATTTCCACGAGAGCATAGCTATCCTTGGGGCGGACGGCGTCGGCAAAACCGCACTTTGCGAACGGGCGATCAACGAGCTTGCCCTCGAAGGAGCGCTAACCGCGGAGGTTTCCTCGTCGGGCGCGATTTTGCCGGCCTTGTTAGCGCCATTCCTTTCGGCGGAATATTCACCTATAGTAAAGAAATATCTACCGCCGCTCATCCCGCTCGTCGAGGGAGAGCTTCCCAAGGATTACCTCGACGCCCTCGGGCTTGCCGCGGAGCCTCCGCTCGAAAGCGGCGATGTCCAAAACGCACATATCGCGAGATTCTTGGAGGAGTTGACCGCCCAAACCCCTCTCGTTGTTCATTTTCGAGCGCCGGTTCACGATGGCCTTCTCAAGGCAGTCGCCGACTCCGACGCCCGAGTTCTCGCCCTGCTCGACGGCTTCGGCGAGGGCCGTAAAATCGAGCTTTCACCGCTCGACACAAAGGAAACCGCCGAGTTCGTCCGCGGCCTGTTCGGCCCGATCGACGAAATCGAAGCGCTATCCGTCAATCTTCACGAGAGGTCGAGCGGAAACCCCGCGGGGATTCGCGCGGAGGCCCTCGGTTTTGTCAAAAACGGCGCCCTCGAACCCCGCACGGAGTCTTGGCATTTCGCCGAGGAACTCGCCCGATTCCAGTCGCCCTTCAAAGACCGCTGGCGGGTCTTGAATGTCGCAACTCAAAGGCTCTGCGCCTTTGTCGCCATTTCCGGCGAGATCGAGATCGCAAACCTCCAGGCGTTAGTCGGAAGGGAATTCGCCTTCGCTCTCTATAAGGCCCTTTCGTCCGGGATGATCGGCGAACGGGTCACGGCAGAGCAAACCGCCTATTTTCCGAGTCAAGAGCTTCGGCAGAATATTTCTAAGGTTCTGTCCTCGAACGATCTCGCAATGAACCACTGCACTCTCGCCGAACGCATACTGGAGTCGTCATCAACTACTCAGAGTAAGCTTTCTGCGGCGCGCCATTTCGAGGCGGGCCTTTCGACCTCAAAGGCCGCCAAGCTCTATTTCGAGGTCGGAACCGAGGCCCTGAAAAAGATCGACTATCCCACCGCCAGGAATGCGCTCGAAGCGGCCGACCGGCTCTCGATCGTCCTCGTTTCGCAAACGGATAAGGTCAAATGTCTCAAAAGGTTAGCCCTCGCGCGAAAAAACTTGGGCGATTTCGAGGGGGCGCGGGAATCCTATTATCGAGCGAACGCTCTGGCCGAATCCGCCGATTCCACCGAGCAAAGGGCCTCGATCACGGGCGATATCGGCGTCACTTTTTTCGAGCAGGGCAACACCGAAAAGGCCCTCGAATACTATCGCCGCGCCCACGGGCTTCACGACTCGCTCGGAAACGAAAAGGGCGCGCTGATCGATTTGGTGAATATCGCGGGAGCGCTTCAGGTTGCCGGCGAGTTCGGCCCCGCGCGCGAGGCCTACATAGAGGCCACCGCGAAGGCTAATCTCCTCGAAAACCATCTTTGCCTCGCCGCCGTGAAACTCAACCTCGGCGAGATGTCGATAGCTGATAACGACTTAGCCTCTGCGCTTCAGCTTACTCTCGAATCTGCCGCGATCGCGCGCGAGCACAGCCTCGAGAATATCCTTTTCCAAGCGTTACTTTTAATCTCCCAGATACATCGCCTCTTCGGCAATTCGCGACTTGCCGCTAAATCTATCGATGAGGCTGAGAGGGCCGCGGCCTCGGCGGGAAAGCGTGGTCTTTCGGCGGTCGCAATAGAGCGCGCGGCGGTTATGAGGTTTTCCGGCGAGTATTCCTCGGCGAGGGCCTCGTTGAACCGCGCCGCCGAGATGTTCATCTATCTCGGCGAATCCGAGCGCGAGCGCTTCTTCGTCGAGGCCGCGATGCTTTCAGCGGTGGATGGTTTAGCGCTTCCCCGGATCAAGCGGGTAGTGCTCCCCGAGGGGATACGCGATTTGTTCGAGGTCTTTTCCGAGGCGCAAAGCGGCGCTTTCGAACCGGCTATCTCATTGATCGACAGAGTATTACAAGAACCGGAGCGAGTCGATAAACGGATTCTTCATGAGTTCTATATTCAAAAATCCGATATTTTAACCTTCAAGTCGAGATTCCGCGAGGCCCTCGATACGCTCGAGTTCGCCGAAGGATCGCTCCCCTTCGCGGATCCCTTCATCCTCGGGCGAATCCTCGCGAAAAAAAGCGCTCTTCTCCAACAATTGGGCGATTTGGGCGCGTCGCGCTCTGCGATGGCCTCGTCGCGGGCTTTCATGTCCGGCCTCGACAACACTACCGAGATCGCACGACAAAGCGGTCTCCTCGAAAGCCTAAGCGAGCCGGCACGGGGCGAGCTTAGTCTCCGTAAGCTTCTGCCGATTCTAAAAGCGCTGAATTCGACACTCGACTCTCGCCACCTTCTGAGGAAGATCCTCGATTCGACGCTCGAGGCGACGGGCTCTGAGCGCGTGCTGTTATTCCTCGTCGAAAAGGGATCCGCGGAGCTCGAGATGGCTATATCCGCCGATGGTGCGGAGTTGCCGCTCGAGTCGGCGAGGTTTTCCCACGGTCTCGTCGAGTATGTTATGAAGAGCGGAAATGCCCGTTTTGTGGGAAGTGTAGGGGAGGACGCCTCGCTTTCCTCGCGCGAGTCGGTGATAGACCTCGATTTGTCAATGGCGCTTTGTGTTCCGATTTCCACTGAGAAATATGGCCTCAAAGGCTTGATTTATGCCGATGCGCGGATCGGCAAGGGTGCCTTCGACGAGAGGACGCTCGATTTTATGGCCGCTTTAGGCGAACAGGCGGCCATCGCGCTCAGAAATGCCGAGCTTTTCGACGATCTTCGCGCTGAACGGGACGGGATGGCACGCGCAATCGGCGGTTTCGGGAAGGATGTGATAATCGGTAAGTCCAAAGTGATCAATGAGTTGCGAGAAAAGCTGAGTGTTATTGCCGCAGAGGATATTTCTTTATTAATAACCGGCGAAACAGGAACAGGAAAAGACTTGATAGCAAGGACTATCCATTCTGAAAGCGCAAGACGAAATAGTCAATTTATAGCAATAAACTGCGCGGCAATTCCCGAAAACCTTATAGAAAGCGAACTTTTTGGCCACGAGCGTGGTGCCTTCACAGGAGCCGATAAAAGGCAGATTGGTAAATTCGAACTCGCCAATGGCGGAACACTCTTCCTCGATGAAATTGGCGAGATGCCCATCGCGCTTCAGGTTAAGCTTCTTCGCGTGCTCGAATCAAGGAGCATTCAGCGACTCGGGGGCGATTCCGATATACCTGTCGATGTCCGAATTATAGCCGCGACTAATCTCGATATTACAGAAGCGCTAAAAACGAATATTCTCCGCAAAGACCTATATTATCGCATCGCACCGATTACAGTCAATATTCCGCCGTTAAGGGAACACCCCGATGATATTCCATTATTAGCGTATCATTACATAGAAATATCTGCTAATAAATTTCAACGAAAATTTGAATCGATAACGAACACCGCGATCTCAGCACTAACGAGATACCCTTGGCCCGGTAATGTTCGCGAGCTTATCGGAGTGATCGAAGAGGCGGTAATTTTCGCTTCGACAAGCATATTGAGAATCGACGATTTGCCCTTAAAAATAGCTCGTTTTAGCCCTTCCGACGATGGAATTACCCTTCCCTCAGAATACAGCCGTTTGAAAGCGCTGAAAACAGATGTTGCAGAGAGTTTCGAGCGTGATGTTTTAATTAAGCTTCTTAAAAAATACAATTGGAAGGCCACCGATGCCGCTAAGGCCTTTAAAATCGATAGAAGCCGCCTTCAGCAATTAATGAAAAAATATAATATAGAAAAAGAGCGGCAATAGTGTTATATTATTATAACACCCTGTAAAGTATATAACATAATATATATCAATAAGATAAAATTATTTAAAAATAAATAGTTATAAATATATAACATAATATGTCTTGTAAATATTCTATAAATATGTAACATATTGCAATACAATGAGATAAGCACAATATAAATTATGGCAAGAAAAATGCGTTACTAAACTGAGAAAACAATTTTAATGAGGAGGTGTGTGATGATTTCAAAAAAAAGAAAAATAATAACCCCGTTAATACTAGCGATTATGCTGATTCTATCGCCAGTTATATACGCACAAATCGATTGTGGGATTATGTTTTACCATGCGACTCCTGCGCCGGGGGATATCGATGTTCCGCGGGATGCGCCGATTACTATGGTTTTCGGGCCGGCTGACCCCGCTTGCACGACCTTCTGCATCGACACTGCGAGCTTCGAGGGCGTGGTAACCTTCGGTGTTCCGGGGACGGTCTCCGACACGATTTATCTTAGTCCTGCGGATGTTTCATTCGCGCCGGGGGATTTCGGGCGGATTCGAATCACCTACGAGGCACCGTTCGATTGGCCATTTTCAGCGAACATTCGGGCTTTTTTCGCGGTCTCGGACTGCTGGGGCCATCGAGTTCATGGAGTTACTGAGTTTTCGATTGCCGCAGACTCGACTGTTCCACCGGATTGCCTACCCGAGCTTATAGAGATGATGCCCCCATTAGGTGCTACGGGTGTGGCTTATTCCCACGGTATCAATGTTATATTCGGGCCACGAGGTATCCACTGCGACAGCGTTTGCTGGGACACGACGAGTTTTCACGGCTGGATTGAGATTCACCACGACGGGCTTGCAGATACTGTGGCGATTGACTCTGACGATGTCGAGTTCTGGTTTGGCGATGCTCCGAATATCGGCATTGAATATCACCATTCGAGCCCTTGGCCAGATGGGGCTGAGATCCATGGTGGGTGGGCGATTGCGGATTGCGACGGGCATTTTGCCGACGGAACGATTAGATTTTCGACTATCGCGGACACGACAGTTCCGCCGGATTGTGGGATAATGTTTTACCATGCGACTCCTGCGCCGGGGGATATCGATGTTCCGCGGGATGCGCCGATTACTATGGTTTTCGGGCCGGCTGACCCCGCTTGCACGACCTTCTGCATCGACACTGCGAGCTTCGAGGGCGTGGTAACCTTCGGTGTTCCGGGGACGGTCTCCGACACGATTTATCTTAGTCCTGCGGATGTTTCATTCGCGCCGGGGGATTTCGGGCGGATTAGAATCACCTTCGAGGCACCGTTCGATTGGCCATTTTCAGCGAACGTTCGGGCTTTTTTCGCGGTCTCGGACTGCTGGGGCCATCGAGTTCATGGAGTTACTGAGTTTTCGATTGCCGCAGACTCGACTGTTCCACCGGATACATTTGTTGTTCGATTCGTCACGCCGGTCGATTCGGCGTATGTTGCCTGCACATATCAGCAGATAAAGTTTAGGATCGAGCCGTTTGTTCCTGAAAGCCTGATTGTCCATGTAAACTGGGGCTTTTACACGCTTGGGGCTTCGCCCGAGCTGACAGTTTCGGGGGACACTGTGACATTCACGCCTACGATGCCGTGGTCGGAAGGTCTTGTCGTAGCTGAAGTTATGGGTGCGAGGCTGTTCTTCTGGATCGATCTATCAAACCCGGTGATGTTCCCTGTTTTTCCGAGCGATCTCTCGACGGTTCCGCTCGGCCCGGGGCCGACGATCGTCGCGAGGTATCATATTCACGACTCGCGCTCGGGGCTTGCGCACGAATCGGTCTCTATCACTGTGATGGTCGATGGAGTCCTTCGCGGGACTTACGGAATCGGCCACCCGGGAGTATCGTTAATTGTCGAGGAAGTCTATTTCGATTTCGGTGCCGCGGGGATATCGCTTGCCCATGGTGATAGTGTTATGATGATAATATCGGCGGCGGATAGAGCGTGGAGGGATTTTTGCGGCCCGAATCTGAGAGTTGAAAACCTGCGCTTCGTTGTTGGTGACCCGGCGGCGGATTTGCATTACATTAGGGGCCGTATTGTCGAAGCCGGCACCGGAATCCCTGTTGCCGGGGCGCAGGTTCAGCTTTTCGATTACCTTGGCGGGCCGATTTCAGGATTGACCTCGGCGACAGGAATCGACGGCTTCTACTCCTTCACGGTTTACCCGGGGACTTACTCCCTCGGAGCTTTCGACAGCACTTCGCATTATATGCCCGTTTTTTACTACGAACGTCCCGGGCTTTTAGAGGCCGACCCGATCTTCATAACAACCGCTTCACCCGATACAATTATCTTGACAACGATGCATATGTTCCCGTCGGCACCGATGCTCTGCACGATAAACGGCTCGGTGTTGGCGGAGGCTGACGGCCCTATCGACGCGGCCTATGTTGTCGCGATTTCGAGCGAGGAGGACGAGATTCAGGATGCGGTGCTTACGGATCCCTCGGGCAACTACGAGCTTAATGTGCCTCTTGGAGAATACTATGTTCTCGCTTTTCATTCGAGCTATATTCCTTCATTTTACGACGGCACGCTCGAATGGGGTTCCGCGACGGTGGTGAATGTCACGGCGGATGTTTCCGGAATCGACCTCGAACTTATCCCCGCTTTGGGGAGCGGCGACCGTATGATCTGGGGTTATGTTTACAGCGAGGTTGAGTCGCGGAGTGCGGTGCCGCTTAATGTTCGCGGAGTTCGGATTTATGTCCTCGATGTCGAGGACGACAGGCCGGTCGCGTTTGGAATCAGCGATTACGAGGGCCGGTATTCGATCGACGATATCGGAGAGGGAACTTACAAGGTCTTCGGCGATTATTGCGGGTTCATGCCGGATATCGATTTCGTGCAGGTCGAGCTTACGGGTTGGGAAAACCGCCTCGATATCGAGATGGTTCCAACAACCGGAGTCGGCGAAAAAACGGTGTTTGCGAACACCTTCGAGCTTGCTTCGGTTTACCCTAACCCCTTCAATTCAACCTGCGCGATAGGATTCAAGCTCGGCGGATCGGCCGAGGTTCGTATTGAGGTTCTCGATCTGACGGGCAGGGTTGTCGATGTTGTCGAGAACGGGGCATTTACTGCTGGAAGCTATGTCTGTGTATGGTCGCCCGGAGATCTTTCGAGCGGTGCCTATCTTGTTCGGATGAGCGCCGGCGGCAAGGTTAGCGGCGTTAAGGCATTGTTTATCAAATAGTTAACTGATATTGGCTCCCCAGCCGGCCTCGCCTCGATTTCGAGACGGGGCTTTTTTTATGTCGTCGCGATGGGCTCGTCGGTGTGTTCGGCGATATAGAGCGCGCGCTGGGCCGACTCGATGACGGCCTGCGGCGAGGTGGCGGAACCCATCACGGAGACGCCGATGCGCGCGCGCTGAATCCCGAGGTTTTTGATCTTTGAGTAGAGCCGGTGCGCGACTGTCATCGCGCCGTCGATGTCCTCGCCGGGGAGGATCACCGCGAAGGTGTCGAGGTCGTAGCGGAAGGCGAGGTCGTAGGCGCGAAGGTCGCTACCGAGGATCTCGCCGATGCCGCGAAGTATTCGCGCGACTATCTTAGGGATGCCGTTCACGCCCGGGTGCGCGAGGTCGGTGATGCGAAGCATAATGAGGCTGATGTTTCCCCCGAAGCGCCGCGCGCGGCTCATCTCCCTTTGCAGATGATCGCCGATGAAGGCCGGCTTGATAAGCCCGCTCTCGAAATCGGTGACAGTCGAGCTTTCGATATCGGCCTGAAGGCTTTTCAGCGCTGTGATGTCCTTCAATTGCACGAGCAAACTGCCGGAGGGGAGCATCGATCGGCGACATTCGAGGGTTCGGTCGGAGTCTTTCGGCTGAATCTCGACCGACTCAGCCGCTCCATCGACGAAGAAACAGCCCTTGCAGGGGGTTTCAAACCCGAACAGCAAGCTGTGGCACGATAAAATCGGCTCTTCGGCCCTCTTGCCGAGCATCTTGAGGGCGGTGCGATTGCAGAAGGACACTTTTTTGCCCGAATCGACGAGCAGGACGCCGATTTCTATGTTATCGAGAATCTCGCCGAGTTGCTCTGTCTCCATCACCCGATGACGCAAGTGTTACCGCCGCGGTGCTTCGCGACGAACATCGCCCTTTCGGCGAGCCTGACCATATCTCTGCCGGTGAAGGCGCTGGTCGAGCCGCCGATGCCGATTGTCGTGCAGATATTGCCGATTGTCCGTTGCGCTCTCTGGAGTAAACGTTCGCCGGTTTTCTTCGCGGCATCCTCGGAGCAATGGGGCATGATTATCGCGAAGGTGTCGCCGTGGAGGCGGAAGATGATGTCGTAGCTACGCGCGGTGTCGATGACGATCTCGGAGAACTTCGCGAGAAGCTGTTCGTGGGACTCGCCGGAGTCGCCCTCGAGCGAATCGAGTTCGATGAGCATCAGCGTGAGGCTGGAGTTCGTGCGTTTGGCGCGGTCGAGCTCCTTCTCGAGCTCCTCGCGGAAGCCGTCGCTGTTGCGGAGGTTGGTAACCGGGTCGGTGCCGGCCTTCTTCAGGCGATTTTCGAGGCTGACATAATCGGAGACATCCCAGACAGTAAGCACGATGTGTTCGTCGTCGAGCGGGTGCGAGCGGATATAGAGGCATACGCCGTCGTCGAAGGTGCGCTCGGCGCTGGAGACCTCGTGGGTGGTGAATGTTATGAAGCTCGGGGATTTGCCCTCGAGGGCGGCCCTGCCCCAAATCGCTTCGTAGGAGTGCTTTCCGACGACCTCGTCTTGGCGAAGGAGCCGCTTTGCCGGGGCGTTGGCGTATTCGATGACATAGTCTTTGTTGACAATCAGAAGGCCGTCCTCGATGATGTCGAGCGCTTTCATAATCTTATCTACCATTTCAACCTCCAGAGTTTTTTTTAACAGCCAACTAAAATAAGCGATTGAGTATCGGATGTCAAGGGAAAAGGGAAAGGGGGAGGGTAAAATGTAAAGGGTAAAGGGTAAAAGGCAATAAGTTAAAGGGTAAAGGGTAAAGGGTAAAGGGTAAAAGGTAAAAGGTTTTACCGTAGGGGCGTATTGAATACGCCCTTTTTTAGATCCTAAATCCGAATGCCTAACCAAACCCTAATGCTCTAATGTCAAATTCCGCCGCCGTCATTGCGAGGAGGGCAACGCCCGACGAAGCAATCTTTTTGTTACCCTAAGGCGTTAGCGATTCGCCCGAATCTTCGTTTAGGCCGGTCTTGCGCCGGCCCGTATTCCCCTCTTT
>DIWU01000009.1 GCA_002428525.1 bacterium UBP14_UBA6098 | reverse complement strand
TTACAGAAAATTTAGGACTTGACTGTTTGGGTCGGAAACGGAAGCGACTTTTGGGCGGGTGATACCGTTAGCGCCGATTCTTTGGCGGGGAATTCCATTCTCCATTGCTCGACCTATTATGTTCAGAATGCCAATAGCAATCCCAATTACCCCGGCATATATTGCCAGAATGTTTGGTGGGGCGATAGCTTAGGACCAGAGCCGGATAAGATCGCCGACGACGCTGAGAGTGAGGTGTGGTATTATCCGTGGATAGGCGCGAGTTCCATGCGTTACGACTGTTTCTCCGATAATGTCCACTGTGTGCCGACGGAGTATCCAGACATCGATAGTGCTATTGCTGTGGCCGATGCGGGTGACACAATATATATATCGAGTGGAACCTTCCAAGAACGCGGACTTGTTATCGAACAACAAACGCTTATATCAGGCTTTGGGATGAATTCCACCATTATCGACGGGCAGAACCTTCCGCCGCGTGTTTTCACGACGGACGATCTCGCTTCGGGCGATACCATCTGGGCTGAGCAATTCACAATTAGAAACGGCCTCGACACTACGACGACGGATAGCCGTTCGGCGGCGGGATGGCAGATATATACCATCAACGGTCTTGTTATGCTGGATAGCGTGAAATTCGAGAGTTGCTCATCGATGACCGCCGCAGGAGCTATAGGTTCGTGGTTAGGGGGATTGAGTTTAGATCACTGCTATTTCATCGATAATTACGGAGGCCTCACCATTGTCGAGTCCCGCGACAACGACAGTAAATTCTGGGTGAAAAACTCTCGTTTCACAAATAATTCTGCGCAATACGGCGGCGGGATCAAGATTTATTCCCAGAATTACTCCTACATAGAAAACTGCATTTTCGAGCAAAACGCCACAACTAAATGGGGCGGTGCAATCGATTCCAGATATTCGCCGTATAATATGTATTACAACAACACGTTCTTTGGCAACTATGCCGCACTCAAAGGCGGTGCCACAAACCAGACCGTGGGAAGCTCGGCGACATGGCTGAATTGCGTTTTTCGCAACGATTCGACCGACGGCACCGGCGATGAGATATGTTTGGAAAATTCGACATATCACCTGTTGTATTGCAATATCGACACTATGGATATTTACGGGAAAAACTATTTGAATACGAAGATAGGCTTAGTCGATTCCGATCCCTATTTCTGGGACGAGGAAGAGTTAGACCTTCATCTGACCGATTCGTCGAGCTGTATAGATGCGGGGAAAGACACACTCGACGCGCCCGATAACGATTTCGACGGGATCGAGCGAACGGACACTTTCGATATCGGCGCTTATGAGTATTACGGGGAATATTCACCCAAAAATGCGGAGCAAGCGAATGTGAAACTCCCGGAAGTCAGCCGGCTTGGCGATATCTATCCGAACCCTTTCAATTCGACTGTTACCGTCGAGTTCATGGTTTCGGAAAATACCGATGTCCAGATCGATGTGTTCTCGATGGACGGGCGTCTTGCGCGACGGCTTCTGCGAAGGCCTTTCGACAAAGGCCAGTGGAAAACGGCCTGGGACGGCAAGGACAGCAGTGGCCGCGAGGTTTCTTCCGGGGTGTATCTCGTGAAAATGAAGATCGGCGGTGCGGATCTGGAAACGAAGACAGTGACGCTGTTGAAGTAATGCATAATGTAGAATGTATAATGTATAATGGGGTGCGTGAACATCAAATGAACATTATGCAGGGATTTAAAGAGTTATGAAAACAAGGAATGAAATACTGTTTAGGTCGAAAGAGTTCGCAGAACGTCGTGAGGGTGTAACAACGCAGGTGAAATATCACAATAGCAATGTCATTCTCGCGAAAGCGGGAATCCAGAGGTGGGGTGTTGGGACTGGATTCCCGATCAGGTCGGGAATGACAAAAAAGGCGGTCGGGAATGACAAAAAAGGCGGTCGGGAATGACAAAAAAGGCGGTCGGGAATGACAAAAAAGGCGGTCGGGAATGACAAAAATGGTGGTCGGGAATGACAAAGTGGCGGAATGACAAAAACGGATGTCATTCCCGCGAAAGCGGGAATCCAGAAATATGAAACAGTATTACATTTACATATTGGCTAGCGAACGCAACGGCACGCTTTATATTGGCGTTACAAACGATTTGATAAGACGAGTTTATGAACATAAAAATAACATGATTGAAGGATTTACGAATAAATATAGTGTTCATAGGTTGGTTTATTTCGAGGAAACAGCGGATATTGGATCTGCGATACAAAGAGAAAAGCGATTGAAGAAATGGAATAGAAAATGGAAGCTTGAATTAATCGAGAAGGCCAATCCGAACTGGGAGGATTTATACGATGGATTACTTTGATGCTGGATTCCCGATCAGGTCGGGAATGACAAAAAGAGCGGTCGGGAATGACAAAGTGGCGGAATGACAGATTAACAACAAATTTAAATCTAAAGGAGAAACCATGAAAATGAAAACATTATACATTATACATTCTACATTATACATTGCGCTAGCGCTTGCGCTAAGCGCTAATGCCGAAGAGATTCGGGTCGCGGAGGGGTTTTCGTGGAACGCCATAGACGATCCGGGTGTTATCGCTTATGTCGAGCCGACATTCACCGACCCACCCGGGTTTGTCCACGAGGAGGCCGATACGCCGCTTGCCCCGCTCGGTTCCGAATCGGATCACAGCCTCATGAACGATATTCGCAGAGCGGACATCCGCGCCCGTGCACGCGCGGAGACCGCCGGTAAATTCCCGCCGGTTCTGTATCTCACGATCTCCGTCCCGCACGACGCAAGAGGGGCCGACAAGGTCTTCATCGAGGCGGAACTTCCATACGGCGAGGATGTCGATATTACGAAGTGCGTCCAGCTGATCCCGCTAACGAGGGCGGCATCGACGCCCGGGCCGTCCGCGGACGTGCAGGAGGCGACGTCGGAACTCGATTACACGCACACGGTTACCGCCACGCCGAACCGCGAGGGGGTGTTCCGTTTCGACATCACCGAAGTTGCAGGGCTGATCGAGGACGGAACCATCGGGAACCGTTTTGTGCTGAAACCGTTCAAGGCGCGCGACAGCTTCGATGTTCGTTCGGTCAATGCGCGGACATTCGCGTTTGTGATCGAGGATGAAGAGTAATGTTCAATGTAGAATTTATAATGTATAATGTAGAATGAGCGAGGACGCGGGAGCGTCGGGGAGGCGTTCCGCACGCGGGAGCGTGGGAACGAAGAGAACCCCCCGGCCTATGGCCGACCCCCTTGTTAAGGGGTTATCAACCCCAGACGGGCTCAAGCGGCGGGAGCGTGGGAACGAAGAATATAGGTAAGGTATTGGGGTGTAATGGGTTACGGTGGATGTTCGGGTTTTAGATGCTTGACAAGGGTGTTTGGGCAGGTGGAAAATGTTCTTGGGTAGTTGACGAAAGTGCATGGGTTTGCGAACTCGAGTTTTGGAACGCAGATCAAAAAACACTGCCGCAATAGAAGCATAGACTCTTGGGCTAACTCACCCAATCGCCTTCAGATTAATCTCCTCGACTTCCTCGCGCTCGATGCCGATGTAGAGACGGGTTATTGATGGCGATGTGTGTTTGTAGCGTTCCTGTATCAACTCGATCGGTGTCACGAACTCCTTGCGCTGAATATATCCCCAAGTCTTTCGAAGGCTGTGGTTGCCATAATGGCCTTTTAAATTGATACTATCCGCCCACTGTTGGACAAGACGATTAAGGCTTCGAACTTCGACTGCACCGCCCTTTTGCGACAGGAACAGAGGGGCAGAGTCTTGTATCGCTTGTTTTCGTTGCTTCAAGTATAGGTCTATGGCCTCTCGCGTAGCCGAGTTCATTGTGATATAATTCGTCTTGCCCGTCTTTTGCTCTGTAATGGGCTTTGTCTGCCCAACTGTAAGTTCCCGCACATCGCCAACCTTTATCGCGAGCAAATCCGACGCGCGTAATGCCCAGTTTATTCCGCAGATAAACAGACAATAATTCCGCAGGCTTTTCTCGTTCCTGAGGATCTTCTTAACATTCTCGATATCTTTAAGTTTTCTGATAGGTTCGACTGGTCTTTTAGGCTTCATTCTTACCCCTTCAAATATAGATACATTATATGATAATATACATATAAAGTATCATATATTCAATACTTAAAATCCAAGGCGTGGCAGATAAATAGCGTAATTCTATAAATCATAATAGGTTATAGAAAAATAGATAATGTGACTATTGTATCAATAAGTGACATTATTGCAGTCGGCAACTGTAAGTTCTCAGTCAAGCCCTACACTTTCTGAAATTCATTTTAAGTTCAGTTTCGATTTCGGGTTTTGTTCGGTTTTCCATTGTTAAATAGCGTTTTCTGGTCGACCACTCCTCAGAGTAACCATACAAAGCGTTCCGCACATTCGAAGACATGATTTGACATTCGGAAAGATCCTGACAATATGCGTTCTTCGCTAAGGGACAATTTAAATTGAAAAAAAATTCTGCATGTCACTATATTAACACAAATAAATACGAAAAATATCCTTTTATTGTCCACTTTTGTCCAAGTTTGTCCAACATGTATTTTTGCTTAATGCTTATAATTATTAAGTTTTAGCGCGTCATCATAGGATCACAGAAGGATGTTGGGGTTCAAATCCTCCCTTCGGCAAAAGCAAGGAAATCGGTGGCGTAAGTCACCGTTTTTTTATTTGGAAATGTTAAAAAGAACGCGGTTATTTCAAATACACCACCCGTTGCACCGCCGTTTGCCCAGTAGGGGCGAGGTCTCCTCGCCCGTCGAAGCGTGCCCGGACGAGATAGACGCCGGAGGAGAGGGTTTCGTCCGGCGTCCATGTGAATTCGCAGGCCGTAGGGGACGGTCTTGCGCCGTCCCGTTCGTTATTGTCTGCGACATCGTTGAGGGCGGGCGCAAGACCCGCCCCTACGGTTCCGCGGTCGGACAATTGCGCTACGCGCCGGCCGGAGATGTCGAATATCTCGATTTGTAGGGGCGCACGGCCGTGCGCCCCTACGGGCGCGTCGAGGGCGATCGTCACCGCGGAGTTGAACGGGTTCGGCCAAGCCGAGAGGGCGAAATCCTTCGGCAGATTATCCTCCTCGATGCCGACATCGCCGCAGAGGAAGGAATCGGGAAAGGTCACCGAGAGGGTTGTTGGCGAGACATCATGCACATTAATCGTGAGTCCAAGCTCGCCGGAGGGTGTCGCGGATGCGACTTCGAGGCTGTCGGTAAGGTTCCGCGTGGTCGGCGAAGCGCTCACCGCGAGGCAGTTATAGTCGGTGTTATCGAATTTTGCGAGGAGAAGATTGTCGGAACTATCCCAATGTTCAATCGAGCCGGAGAGGGCGAAACCGCCATCCGGCGTGGCAACGAGCGCGTTTCCTTTGTCGTCAGATGTCCTGCCGATAGTTTTGGCCCATTGAAACGCACCGCTGGAATTGAACTTTGTCACGAAAATATCCCCCGAACCGGCTCCGAAGCTTTCGGTTTTTCCAACAACGACGAACTTGCCGTCGCCGATCTGGATTGCCTTTGAGGAATACTCGGCCCCGGAACCGCCCACAGATGTCGCCCACTGAAGTTCACCCGCGGAATTTAACTTCGTCAGGAGAAAATCATAAGACCCCCCGCCGAAGCTGTTTGTATGGCCGGTTAAAACATATCCGCCGTCGCCGGCTTGAAGGATCGACATCCCGTATTCCTCCCCGATTCCCCCGACAGCTTTCGCCCATTGGACATTGAAAGAGGAATCGAGTTTCAGGATGAAAAGGTCGTTCCCGCCCGCGCCGGAGCCTGTCGTATTGCCGACCAAGGCATAACCGCCGTCCGCGGTCGCGATCATCCAGGAGGCTTGATCGTCGCCGGCCCCGTTGATTACCTTCGCCCAATCGACCGCCCCGGCCGAGGTGAGCTTTACGAGGAAAATCCGGTTGCCGGACGAGCCATAGGCGGATGTGTTGCATAAGAAGAAATATCCGTTATCCGATGTCTGCAGGCCGCAATAGCCGTATTCATAATATGGGGATTCGACCCTTTTCGCCCATTCCATCACTCCCGCCGCCGAGAATTTCACGAAGAACGGCCCCGTGTAGCCCAAATCGAAATTCGCGGTGGTTCCGCAGACCATATAGCCGCCGTCGCCGGTCGGATAAACCGAGGAGCCGTTATCGGAGTAAATGCCCCCGACGGTCGTAGCCCAAAGGATGTCGCCGTCGGAAGAATGCTTTATTAGGAGGAGTTCGTGGCTTCCGGCGCCGTAGCTCATTGTGTATCCGGTCGAAACATATCCGCCGCCGCTCGATAGAATAGTCGATTGCGCTTCGTCTCTGTGGGAGCCGGTTGCGGCGACCGAGAATTGGGTTTGCGCGAGGCAGGCGCAGGCGAGGATTGCGATAGTTAATATCGTCGTTTTCTTCATCTTTCTCTTCCTTGGATAGTGTCAAGTTTGTTATATCGAAATTCAAGATAATCTTTTATTAAAAAAAGACAAGCCTTATAAGGATGTTTCGATAATTACATCGCCCTCAACGCTGTTACCGGTTTTAGTTTGTTAGAATTTCCAGCGTTATTTACAATTTATCGGGATAAAAATAATCGATAAGTTTCTCCATCGGCGTCAAGCCTTTGATACTTTTGTGTGGTTTTACCGATTTGTAGAAATTGGCATAACCCTTGAGTTCATTGTATTCCTTGCCGTTATCCGTATAAAACTGCTCGATGCTATATGCACATTCGTCAACAACTTGGTCTAAAAACTTCCTCGCCGAATGCTGGGTTTTGTCCGGCAAAATAGCGGCAAACAGCTCTCTCGAGAAATCGTCGATGGCTACAAATAGATATTCTCTCTTTTCAGTTGACTTCTGGCCATCGAGAAGCGGAAGCCGTTTGGTGTCGCCGTGTATCATCTGACCCGGATAGTCCTTGTTATAACGCTTTGCGCGCCGTTTCAGCCGCTCCTCGATAGACTTTTCGATCTTCTCGAGCCGTTTGACACCATATTGAAGACAACGAAACCGTGCGTTTGTGCTTTTGTGAATTGAAAAATCGTTCTGACGACCTCTCTCCAAAATCTTGTAAATCGTCGGCCGCGAGACATGATAGTCACGCGCAAGGTCTGACACGCCTCGATTCTCACGAAAATAAGCCGTGTAAACCTCCTTCCGTTGCATCGGCGTCAACCGCGTCCGTTTGTGAATGACCACGGGATACCTCCTGTTTTTATTAAGATAATCATCCCAAACTGTAAACAACGCTAAGATATCTAACAAATAGCAAAAAACCAATGGTTCCCCAACTATTGGTTTTTAAGCGTGATCACAAGCTGACACCGGTATCCGGCGAAAAGGCTTACTTCTCTCTCAATACCGAGTCATAACATGACCGCACGAAGCAGTTCCCCTCGTTTTCTTTGCGGTTGCGAAGGTTTTCGAGGACCGCCTCGTCGCCGATAGCCCCGAGGCAGATCACCGCGTGGCCGCGAATTATCGGGTCTTTCAAGTCGAGGAGAGCCGCCACCGCGCGGCGAGCTTCGCTGTATTTCGCCTGAACGATAGCGCTGTCGAGCGTAGTGTCGGCCTCGAATTTAGCCAATGACGAAGATAGCACCCTCAAAAGGTGAAATACGGCCGGTTTTTTGGGCTTTTCGAGACCCTTCAGCGCCAGCTCGAAACTGCTCGCGCGCATCGCGACGAGGCCGTATTGCGCCGCGACTCGGACAGTCATGTAGTCGTCCTGAAGAGCGCCGACGAGGATCGCGACCGCACGGTCGTCCTCGATATCGGCGAGGGCCTTTGCCACCATATATCGCACTGATTGCTTTTCGTCCTTGGCCCATTTCATAATTTCGGGAACCGAGGCCGTCGATTTGATCTTCCCGAGTGCGGAGATCGCTCCGATGCGGGTTTTCTTGTCTTCGAGGAAGGGCAGAAGCGAATCGACCGCCTCCTCATCCTTGATCTCGCCGAGGAAATAGATTGCGCTTCCGCGCCTTCGCAGATTTTCCTCATCGTGGAGGGCAGAATAGAGGCAAGGCTTCATCAGCTCGGGTTTTTGCTGGCAGAAACGCTCGACTGTCCGCGACTTCAGAGAGGATTTTGTGTCGAGCTGGTTTTCGCAGATATAATCCGCCGAGACCTGCGCTGAGTCGAGAAGCTCCTGAAAGGCCTTGTCGGCCTTGTCCTTCCCCGAGCCGACGCCCCACATCGAGGCCTCGTCGAAGATAGTCTCGATAGTTCGGTTCGAGTCCGGCTCCTCCTCGGCGAGTTTTTCCGCAAGCTCCTGCACCGGGTCGGGGAATTTCTCGCCGGCAATATCCATTCCGAAGCCGATATCGCCCATAAACCAAACCCGCTCGTTTCCGGCGATCGACTCGTCGGAGTAGTGGTCGAGGCCCTCCATCTCAAGGAAAAGGCCGATACTTCCCGTTCCGCGCGCGCCGCGGGAATATCCCCAGTTCTGTGTGTCCTTACGGCGCTTGGCGTAGAGGTCGTCGCCGTTTCGGTCGAGGAACAACACGAAGGAGTTGGTCAGCGAGGTGCCGTTGCCGCCGTCGATGACATAGATGTCGTTGCCCCTGCCCTCGGAGAAAAAGCCGACGGAATAGTCGTGCGCCGAGCCCTGCCCGGGGCCTTGGGGGGAGACATAGATGTCGTTGCCCTCGCGATCGACGAGCGCGCCGACCGAGAGGTGGATCCCCGAGCCCTGCGGATACCAAACCGAGGTATAGACATCGTTTCCGGCGTTATCGACCAGCGCGGCAAGGGAATACCAATAGCTGACGCCTTGGCCGTAAACACCGGTGGTGTATGTGTCATTTCCCTCGCGGTCGAAAAGAAGCGCGACGCCGCCGGAGACATCGGGGCGCCAGCCGATTGCGAAGCCCTGCGCGAAGGAGTGATAGTCGAAGGGCGAAAGCGGCGCGTGGGAATACTTTCCGCCGGAGAAGTATTGGTCGGAGCCGGAGTGATCGGCCAAAAGTGCGGCTCCCTTCGGGCCGGCAAGGGCCTGCGCGTTGCAGAAGGAGCGGTAGCCGTCCTCGCCGGCGCCCTCGACGAGAAGCCCCATACCGAAATTGCCGGCTGACTGAACGAAGGTTCCGCCCGAATAGAGGTCGTCGCCGGAGCGGTCGATAAGAATCCCCGAGCCGAAGATGCCCGCGCCTTGGCCGTAGTGCGAGCAGCGATAGGTATCGTCGCCGGCGAGGTCGATGAGAACGCCTATTCCGAAGACGCCCGAGGCTTGGTTGAAGATAGATTTTCTGCCGTCGTAGATGTCGTTGCCGGAGAGGTCGATCACCACGCCGAAGGTCTTGCCGCCGATCCGGCCGGTGGCGTGTTCGCCGACATAGAAATCGTCGCCTCCCGGATCGAGGATTATCTGCGCGTCGCCGAAGGTGTCCGAGCCGCGGGTGCCGATCAGCGCGAGCCCCCAGCGCGTCATGACCTCGATCTTCGCCTTCGGCGCCGGCAGTGTCGTAGCCTTCTCGACGAAGCCCCTCGCGCGGCCGACCCCGAGCATAACCGCATAGGTCGCGGTGCCGAGATCGACGAGGTCGAAGCGCGACATGGTTTCATAGAGTGAATCCAGCGAAACCTCGTAGCTGGTGTCGAAATCGCTCGCAACTATATCCAAAAGGAAGGTCGCGAGGCTGTCGTCGAGAGTGTCCTCGCTGTCGGTCCAGAAGGTTGGGATGAGGTATAGCAGGGAATCGCGCGAGGCGGCCGGAATTCGACGCATCATCGAGGTTGTGTATTCCGAGGCGATATCGAACGAGGCAAGGAGGTTTTTGAGCGCCGACCGATAAGGCTCCGGAACCTCCTCGAGCGATTTATCCTTCTCGGCTATCTGCGCGATTCGTTTGTCGATCTTGTCGGTGATCTTCGAGGGCGGTCTCGCGTCGATCCGCGCAAAGGCCCATTGGACAAGCTTCTCGGGGCTGTCATAGTTTTTCAGCGCGAAGCGAGTCCAGCTGTCGAGGGTATCGGGAAGCTCGAAGGGGTTGTCGAGCATACGCTTGACTACCTCCAGCTGAAAAAGCGTGTCGGAGGCCCATTTTTTCTCGAAGCCGGCGTCCTTTTTCGTCAGGCCGGAGTAAGCGAGCATGGAGTCGATCTTGCCCCATGCCTGTTTATCGATTGCGGGGGGAAATTCTTTCTTATCGGGCGTTCCCGCGAAGATAGCAATTACAAACAGGAGCGGCAAGACGGCCTTTTTGAAATGAAACATAATTCCTCCGAGTATCATCATGTATAATGTTAGCCTATAATTTACAATCTTTTTGGATTATATAAAGCCGTTTTTAATTTTTTTGGAGAGCTTATGCCATCATTATGCCTTGACAAAAATTCGCCGAGGAATTATTATATTATTATTATGATATATAACTTTTCAACGACAGGAACTGCAATGAAAAGCCTTTCAACCGCCTTGACCCTGCTCCTCATCGCCCTCAGCTCTATAGCGATCATGCCGCAATACTCCGACTCGCACCTTGCGCAAACCTCGGAGATCATTGTCATCGGGCGAATCGTCGTCGAGGAGCCAACCTGCTTCATTCAGGGGCGAAATACCTGCACCCCATGGCGGGTCGAGGTCGAGGAGTTCCTCAAGGGCACCGGCGGCGAGAGCCTTGTTTTCTATACTCAGGGCGGCCAAATCCCCAACTCGTCGAGGAGGCTTTGGGTCGAGGATCAGCCGGAGCCGATAATCGGTGAGCGCGCGGTTATCTTCCTCGAAGAGCTTAGCGGCAACTGGTTCGTCAACGGCCTTTTTCAGGGCTACCGCAGGATTTCCGAGGGCGCGGTTGACGGGATCGCCCTGCCGGATTTCGCCGAATATATCATCCACCTCGCCCACGGCGTCGATTTCGCAAAGCCCCGGCCACGGCCCTCGGCTGAGGCCTCACCTATGTCAATCTCGAGCATCACTCCGACCACCGGCTTGGCCGGCGATGGAACAATCACGCTTACTATCTCCGGCCTCGGCTTCGGCCTTTCGACCGGCACGGTCGAGTTCACCTATTACCAATGGCCGGGCTATCCGCCGAATTTCCTTCACCCCTCGTGGACGACTATCCATTATTGGTCCGACACCGAGATTCGCACAGATATTGCCGCGAACGCCTCCTCCGGCCCGATCCGCGTGACGCCCGCGGTCGGCACCGCGCAGGTCAGCCCGATGGACTTCACGGTCACCTTCGGCTACAAGGGCAATCGCTGGCCGGCGGCTACTCCCGTTTATGTGACGCTGAATTATAATCCCTCGACCTACCCCTCGACCGGATGCGGCCCCGCGATTCAAGCGGCGCTGAATACTTGGTCAACCGCCGGTGCGTGGTGGCGCTATACCTACGGTAGTCCGACCTCCGACGGCGACACTCTGTTCGACGCCGGCTCTAACGGTAATAACTCAATTCACTTCGGCTATTTCCCCGACTCTTCGCCGCCACTGGGTATATGCCAAATATATCTCGACGGCTGGCCGGTTATGTATATCCACGAGATGGACATCCGCTTCAACCTCGCAGAGCCTTGGTCCGCCGGCGACCCGGTCTCCGCGAACGATGTCGAATCGATCGCCCTGCACGAGGCCGGCCACGGCCTTCAGCTGATGGATGTTTACGGCATTGCCGATATCGACAAGATCATGTATGGCGTCTCGACCACCGGAACCGCGAAGCGAACGCTTCACACAACCGACAACGCCGGTATTATCTACATTTACGGCAACGATGCGACTCAGATCGATGAGCCTTCCGAGAGCGGTGAATTCGCGCAGGTTTCAGTCACACAATCGCCGTCGTTCGGCCACGGGAATATCGAGCTGAATCTTCCGGTCGGGGCCGATGTCCGCGTCGAGATAATCGATATCACTGGAAGGTCGGTGGCCGAGCCTTTCGAGGGCAATCTCGACGCCGGCCTCAGCCGAATCCCCTACGAGATTCCCTCGGCGAAGCCCAGCGGGGTCTATTTCGCCGTGGTTCGCACCGGCGGGGAGTTTTATTCGAAGAAAATCGTGGTGTTGAAATAAGAAGGTTTTGGGTTCTGGGTTATGGGTTATGGGCAAGAGTTTAAGAGCGAATCCGGCGGACAAGTAGCGGGGGAGGTAAAGGGTAAAAGGTAAAGGGTAAAAGGCATAACCGTAGGGGCGTATTGAATACGCCCTTTTTTTAGGCATATTTTATGGGTTTTGGGCATTACACGACGGCGCGGGGAGCGCATGGAATCAAGTAAAGGGTAAAAGGTAAAGGGTAAAGGGCATTACACTAAGGCGCTTAGGAAAGCGCCGGACTGCCTGTAACCGTCATTGCGAGGGTGAAACCCGAAGCAATCTGTTCCGATTGAGCTGTTATTCAATAACGAAGGGCGCCGAAGCGCCCTTTTTTATAGAAACTCTTTCGGCGTTTTCATCACGCCATCGTGTAATACCTATAACCTATAACCCATAACCTATAACCTACTTGATAAACATCAAGCGGCGCTTGATAGTTTTCTCCTCCGAGCTCAGGCGCGCGAAATAAAGCCCCGAGGGAAGCCCCTCGCCGGAGGCGGTTTCCCCGAACCATAGAATCCTGCTTCTCCCCGCGGAAAGCTCGAAGGATTGGACCACCCTGCCGGAGATATCGAAGATATCGAGCTTAGCGCTCTCGACTGCGCCGTCGATCTCAATCGAAACAGCCGCGTTGAAGGGGTTCGGATAGGCTGAAATCGCCAATTCGGCCGGAAGATTGGGCTTGTCCTCGATGCCGTAAAGGGTTGAGTTATAAAACAGAACCGAAGTGCCGCTCTTCGGGACGAATGCCCCGACCGGCTCGTCGCGGTTGAAATAGGCCAGTCCGTCGATGCCGTATTTGTCCTCGATAAGCGCGCCGGAGAATTGCCGCGTATAGCCCTCTATGTTCTTATAATTGAAGGTAATCCACGAGCCGGGGGTTGTGTAGTCGATCACGGCTTGGAATTGAACCAAACTTGTCACCGCACCGCCCGAGTCGTAAACCTCCCATTGGACGATGAAAACACCCTCGGCGGTGTTGTCGAAGTAGGAGATGGCGCCGTCATCGGAGGGGACGAGATATGTCCAAAGCGGCGCGATGATCGCATTCGGCGCGCCTGCGCTCGGGATAGTTACTGGTGGGTAATCATCTCCTACCACCGCATTAGTGTCGGTCGATATCCAGCCGTTTTTACAGACCACGATCTTCCGCGCAACCTCGGTGTAGAAGGGGAAGTTGCCGCCGATCTCGATCGGCGGAGAGACACTGCCGCCCGCGAGGTCGAGGTGTGTTCCCGGGCCGCCGGAGTCGGGGTTGATCTCGAACCACGAATAGGCCGGAGCCATCGTGTCCCAGCTCGCCCAGCTATCGACGAAGCGGTAGCCGATCATATCCGGCCCGCCGGAATGCGGGTTCAGAATCACCTTGAAATATTCCGAGCCGTCGCGGGAATTCCCGAGCGTGTCGCGCGCGGAGAAACGATACCAAAGAGTATCGTGGGGATATATTCCGCAGGCGGTGAAATAATAACTCGATCCGCTGAAGCTGTCGGCCGGAATGGTTATCGAAATCGGTTCGGTGACATGAAGAGAGGCCTCCGAAACGCCGTTGAAATCGGTGATCTGTGCGGTCAGATAGACGCAGAAGTCCGGCGGATCGGAATAGCCCGTCGGCGAGGATTCGTGGGCGATTGTCGGGCCGATTGTGTCCGGGCCGGCCGAGGGCGGGATGAAGCGGATCGCGAAGTTATCGAAAAGCGGATTAGCCGGTGGATAGCCGTTAAAGGCGTAAATCAAGCCGTCGGTCTCCGTGGGGTTTTCGATGCCTATTGTCGCGCTCATGCCGTTGTCGTGGTCGAGGGCCTCGGGCGTCCGAACATCCTCGTAATGGTATTCAACGATGCCGTTCGGGAAAAGCCTGATTGCGAAGGTCACCTGCCCGGTCGGGCCGGTGTATGCATAGGGGCAGAAGATATTATACCAGATGATCCAGAAAGAACCGCCGTCGTCGTAAACCCTGACCGATGCATCGGGATCATAGACGGTGTCGGCGTCGCAGTCGTCCCAAAAGACAGCGAGCATTCCACCCGCAGGCCCGATCGGGCCGGGAATTGAATCGTTTGTGTAGAAAGCGCTTGCCGGGTCTTCGCCGAAACTTGCCCAACCGTTGGTCGAAACCCATATACTGTCGTGGGAATTGCCATAAAACTCGAAGCTGAAGGGCAACGCGATTTGATGGTATTCATCGTCGCCGTAAAGCTCCGGGACGATCGTCGCGGAAAGCGAGGGCGGGGCGACATAGGCCGGCCCCGAGGGGTGGTATGAATCGAACCACATATAGCCGGCGGAATCCGGGCCGCCCCAGCTGATATGCTCCCAAACCGTCGCTGTCGCGGTGCGGAGGTCGTCGATAGTTAATGTGTCACCCGGCACCGAGACTCTACAATATATATTGAAATCCCCGAAGGAGGTCGGATCCCAGTTCGGGAAGGTGACAGTGTCGATCTCGCCGATTAGAAGAGAAGCCGAGACATCTTGGGAGTAAACTGTGTCGCCGGCGGCGCTGACGATATCCAGCGAGGTCGGCACAACCGCCTCATCGAAGGCCCCGCGATTGGAGATCACAGCGGAAACCGGAATCGAAGCGCCCTCGATATAGGAGCCGCTTGGCGAGATTATCGCGTTCACAGCGCAGTTGTGCCCCGTGATAACCGGCTTGTAAAATAGAATTGCCCTACCCGAGTCGAGCGAGGCTGAGTTGTAGGAATACTGCAGTCCGTCGGTTCCCGTGTGGGACTCGATTCCCACCGTGGCGCTAGAACCCCATGTATCCGAAAGCTCGCCGCCATAGGGATCGAAGTATTGGAGCTTGATATCGCTTTCACCGCTCGTGTTCTCGTAAATAATAACCTGAAAGGTCAGCGAATCCTCGGGATCGTCGTATTCATTTAAAAAGAACCAATCGAACCATGTGATGACGAAGCTCCTATTCGGGGCGACTCCTTCGGTTTGGTAATACAGATGGGATATCGAGTCCAACAGCTCGAGGTCGTCCCAATAGGGGCAGATAATCGCATTCGGATCGCTCGCGGTCGGAATCGTCGCATTAAAGTAGGCGTCCACGGAGGTCGGAAGAAACCCGAGGAGGCCGTTGGTGGAGACATAGATCGCGGAATCGTAGATTTCACCATAGAAACGCACCGCGAAGGGCAGTGGGATCGAGGCCAGATCGTCGTCTGGAGTCAGGAAAAAGGCCTCGTTCGCGGTGTTAGGGGTAATCCACGAAAAAGAAACCGTGGCGTCGAGGTCGTCGCCCCAATAGTAGCCGTAATCGTCCGGGCCACCGCCCGCCAAGGCCATCCCCGCGAAAGCCGTTACTAATAAAGAGAACACTGCAGTTTTCATTTCAGCTCCTTTCAAATATTATTTAAAGTATAAGCAAACTGCTCGATTTATCAAGCAATAGTAATGAATTATAATTTTCGATATATCGAACTTTATAGAAACAAAACAAGATTTCAGTCGATATATTAAAGGGAATCGATTTTTTATTGTTAAAAGATGGTTAATCATATCAAAAATAGTTTGCCGAATACGAATACCTGCCTATATTATAAAGATATTTTCAAACCTTATTGAACGGTCGCTTATGAAAAAAAGCCTCATATTACTGCTAATCCTTATCGCACTAAGCTCTATCGCCGAAACGCTCTCGGTTCGGGATATTCAGTTTTCCTCGAGCGGCCCCTCGCCCCTGAACGGTCAGGTTGTCACCGTGGCGGGAATAATTACCGCGACTGACTATTCCGGCGATAAATACTACCTCGGAGACCGAGGCGGCGGGCCGTGGAGCGGGGTTTATGTTTACGACTACAGCCATCCGGTTTCGGTCGGGGAATTTGTGACCCTAACCGCGACTGTCGATGAATACTACGGCCTGACCGAGCTTAAGACGGTGACGGCACTCTCGGTTGATTCGACCGGTGCGATTCCCGAGCCGTGGCCGACAAACTGCGGAACCGCCGACACCTCCGAGTCGCTGGAGGGGGTGCTGGTCGAGATCGCTAATGTCTATGTCGTTGGGGGGGTGGATTCGCTTTGGGAGATCAGCGACGCGACGGGGAGCCTCAAGGTCAAAAAGGGCTTTAGCTATACCAACCGGCCCTCAGCCGGCGATACCCTCGAAATGATCCGCGGGATGATCTCCTACAGTTGGAACGAGTTCGTCCTCGAGCCGCGATTCAATGCGGATATTGTCTCCGCCGGCGACACGACGCCCCCGCCGGATACTGTCTTCACGCCCATCGCCGATATTCAGGCCAACCCCGCCGGCTTCGACGAAGTGATCGTCCAAGGGGTAATCACCGCGCCGGCCGGAGCGCTCAAAGATAATCAGCTCAAGGCCTATATTCAGGACTCCAGCGGCAAGGGGATTCAGATTTTCGAATGGAGCCTCACCGCCGAGATGGAGTCGCTTCTGGTTCGCGGTGCGGTCGCGAGGGTTAGCGGCGCTGTCACCGAATACCTCGGCACGACCGAGATCGAGGTCGATGATTGGGCGGTGGTCGGCTCGGACACAATGCCTGCGCCGCTCGAATTTTCAAGCGTTTCCGCGAATCCCATCCCGTGGGAGGGGACATGGATGAAAGCCCGCGGGACAGTCACCGACCGCTACAGCACCGGCGACGGCAACTGGAATGTCGAGATCGATGTCGGCGGAACGGAGCTTCTCGCGCGGATTTGGTCAACGACCGGAATCAACGGCGACGAGATCGCGGTCGGGGACGATATCACAATCAGCGGCATCGGTGGTGTCTTCAACAGCGCGTTTCAACTGCTTCCCGCGATGCCCGAGGATATCCTCACAGTGCCGTTTACTGTCAACCCTTCCGGCGAGGCGGCCGAGCTTATCCTGCCCGAGGGCGTCTTTGTCCCATCGGCCGACGAGTTAATGAACATCGGCTTCACAGTCCCTTCCGGCAAACGGGCGGTGCTTCGCCTTTTCGACCGGATGGGCCGCAATGTCGCAACTCTCTATGACGCGGTGCCATCCGCGGCGATGAGCCTGAGTTGGAACGGCAGAGACGAGACCTCGCAATTCGTCCGCGAGGGGATCTATCTTCTTCAGCTCGAGTCCATCGGAGTGAGCGGCGAGCGGGAGACTGTCCGCAAGACCTTGGTAATAGGGAGCTTCCTGAAATGACCATACTTAAAATCTTTGCTACACTCTCAGTTTTAGTTTTTTCGGCGATGGCTGTCTTCGAGGCGCCTCCGCCGGATCCCTCGGCCACCGCGATGGGCGATATTCCGCCTGCCATCGGCCCCGGGCCGACCTCGCTTTTCTACAACGGCGGAATTACGGCCGGCGGCGGTTATCGGCGCTCCTTCGGCCATGCCGATTTCGACCAACTCTCGGCTTGGGCCGGCTGGCAAAACGACAAGGTGGGGCGCCTCTCGGCGGTCTTCGGGTCTTGCGCGGCCGGCGATCTCTCGTCGGAGACCTCGGTCTCGCTCGGCTTCACGCGGTCTATTTTTTCCGATATTCACACCGAGCTTAATCTCGCACTTCGCGGCGACTATTTCTCGCTCTCCTACGGCAACAGCCTCGGCGGCGTCGATCTCGGCTCGAGCGGCAGTTTCGGCCTCAGCCTTGCCGGCGAGGCCATCGTCTATAAGAGAACCAAGATTGCGCTGATCGCCGAGAACCTTACTGCGACTAACCTCGGCGTCGAGGGCGATATCGAGCTTCCTCGGGCGGTCTCTGCGGCGATAGGCTATTCGCCCTACAATTCCACCGAAATGGCATTTCATCTTCGCCGAGAGACCGGCGCGGAGTTCGTTTATGGCCTCGGAGTGGCCTTTTCGCCGCATGAGATTGTCATCTTCCGCCTCGGCGCGGCCACCAACCCCGACCGCGTGACGGCCGGTTTCGGCCTGAAGTATCGTTTCGCGCGCTTCGACTACGCTCTCAAGAGCCATCCGGCGCTTCCGCTAACACATTCGGCAAGCATAGGAATCGACCTTGAGCGCTAAAACGGCAATCATTATAGCCCTCTCGGCCATATTGGCGGCCTCCGCGTTCGCTCTGGTCGATATCTCCGGCGACGACTGCTCGGTGCTCGATGGGCTTCCCATCACGGAGGCCCAGCGCGAGGCGGTCTGCACGAAGATGCGCTTCGGCGGGGGATTTGCCAGTGTCTTTGAGCTATACCAATTGGGGGTTTTCACGCCTGAGGAATTCGAGCGGCTCAAGCCGCTTGTCAGCATCGGCGCGGAAACGGCCGAATCGGCCTCGATGGACAGGATCGATTCGCTGTATTTCCGCATCGCCGATTGGCTCGCCGGCGAGAGCGTTTCCGACGACGCGGTCGATGCCTGGGTCGATGCTATCCGCACTCAGCCGACCTTGATGGAACTCGATTTTCGCGATTTAGTTTCATTCCAAAATGTCTCGGCCACCGACGCGATCGCGCTTCTCCGTCATCGCAGAGATGTCGGCGAGATCAAGGACAGAAGGCAATTGCGCTCGGTCGAGGGGTTGTCCTCGCGCGGCTATGTTTCGGTTCGATCCTACATCGGCTATGGCCAACCCAAGCCGATCGACTGGCTGACCGGAGGCTTCGCGCAGGCGCGGTTCTCAGGCACCTCCGACCAAGCCTTGCCTATGAGCCAGATGAAGATCCGCCTGAACAACGGCCCGATCTCCGAGGGAATCCGCTTCGGGCGAAGCGAGGGCGAGGCGATTAGCCACGGCAATTGGGCGAATCCGCTCGATTATCCCGACTTCAAATTCTACGGCGGCCTCACGAGATACGGCCTCGGTCCGGTCAAGGTCCGAAACTTCGTCATCGGTGACTACTCCGCGGCCTTCGGCGAGGGCGTCACATTCAGCTCCGGCGATTATTTCGTTCCACGCCGCTCGGGGACCGGCTTCGATGTCCGCCAATTGGGCGTTTCGCCGGATCTGTCGAGCTCGCAAGCCTACGCCCTCCGCGGCACGGCGCTCGAGCTGAAATGGAAATCCCTCGAGCCGACGGTGCTCGTTTCGAGTCGAAACAAAGACGCTATCCTCAATGAGGACGGCAGTTTCGCCGAGCTTTTAGCCGGCGCGAAGAACTGGCAGAATCAGGTTCACGAGACTGTTTTCGCGGGGGATTTGACCTACTCGCCGCTTCTCAACCTGCGGGTCGGACTGACCGGATACCGCGCCAATTACGACAAACAGTGGAATCCCTACCCCGGGTCGATTATCGCGCCGGAGCATCTCCCCGGCGGAAGCAAGCCCAAGGTTGACGAGCGCGACGCCGAGCTATTCAATATGACCTACGGCCAAGATTTCCGCTCGGCGATCGGCCTGCACGGCCTTTGGGCGATAGGCAACCTCGCGCTTTCCGCCGAGTTCTCCGAGATAGTCCGCGAGGATGCGCTCGAGCTCCGGTGGGCCACAAGCGGCGCGGTCGATACGGTTGCAATCGAAAAGACGAGCTTCCTGCCCATCGGCGACGACCCTTACGGCTTCGTGGCAAAGGCGCATTTCACCGCGAACCGAGTTTCGGCCTTGGCGCTATATCGCCGTTACAGCCTCGATTTCGACAATCCCTACAACCGCGGCTTCGCGGAGTATTCCCGCTACAAAGGCTCGCTCGTCGAGGATTATTATCGCCTGACCGATTCGAGCTTGGTCACGCTCGCGGAGCAGAACCCGCGCCCGATGGCCGAGGAGGGCCTGTATCTCGAGCTTTACGGCAAACCCTTCCGCCGCTTGGACGGCACTGTCGAGTTCGATGCCTTCACCCGCCTTTCCGACCAGACCGACTACCGCCGAATTGTCCTCAAGGCGAACTGGAGACCCAATAACAACATGACTTTCCGGCTTTGGCGCAAATGGCAGGGACGAAGCCTCGAGAACTCCCTTACGCCGACGGCCTTCACGGTCGATGAGATTCGGCTCTCCGCCGATGCGCGTCTCGCGAACTACTCCAGTCTGGGTTTCACGGTTGTTCACAGCTTCCTCGGAAGCCCTTCG
Source organism: bacterium UBP14_UBA6098 (assembly GCA_002428525.1). Lineage (GTDB taxonomy): Bacteria > UBP14 > UBA6098 > UBA6098 > UBA6098 > UBA6098. The sequence goes on along the minus strand of DIWU01000009.1, from coordinate 62,004 downwards.
CGGCCGCAGTATTACGGCAACCCCGATCCCTTGGGCGACGATATGCTCTTGGGCGGTGTCGTGGATATCTCCGAGGGGCTTATGTTGAACTACGACATAAACTTATCCGAGCGGCTCGCTGTGACCGGGCAGGCGGTTGTCTATCGCGGATGGCTGTGGAACTTCGAGGACAACGAGTTCTCCGAGCTGGACAGCCCGATCGACGCGCTTCATTGGTGGGTCGCGCTTCGCAACCGGTTGGTCGAGAACCTCTCGCTGACCTTCAAGACCGCGCTCGATGTCCCGCTGGAGGCGACGAATGTCGATTTCCGTAGCGGATTCGGCGACCGCGAGGGCGAGATCGAGGGGACGCGCCTCAAGGAAACCACCGCCTCGTGGCGGGTTCAAATGGATTATTTCTTCTGATTTTTTTTGCGAGGTGATATGAAAAAGGTCATAGCAATTGTGCTCGGAGCCGCGCTTTTTGCCGGAGCGTTCAGCTTTCACGGCGCGTTTCTTCTTGATGGCCCGGTGATGCCCAATTCATCGGCCTCTGCCGGAATGGCCGGCCTTCGAGTCCTTCCGCCGGAGGAGTCCTCTGCGGGGCTTTGGGCGCCGGCGTGCATCTCCCGCGGCGGCTTGAAGATTTCCGCGGGGCTCGGCCTTGCGGGAATGCGCGAGGAGCGCTCGCTTCCACTGTTCGACTCCTTCGACGAGCGCGTCGGCTGGACACCCTACGCCGCGACCTCGCAGACCTATCCGCTTTACGGAATATGGCTGTCCTACGGCCTTTCCGGCGAATGGATGCCCGCATTTTCGGCGGGATATTCTCAGGTCTTCGACGCGAACTACACATATCGCGAGCAAGTTCGCCTCAAAGACCCGCCCGACAGGCTTCTCGGGACTTGGAGTATGGATTCGGAGGGCGCTCTCGCCGGCCCGACTGTCGCGATCCGCGAGGATGTCTTGGGTTACGGCAGTGTCGGCCTTTCCGCGACTCTGCTCTCGGGGACGATAGAGATGCACCGCAGTCCGGCGGCGCAAGACTCGGTCGTGAACAACGCCGAGCCTTGGGAGGCGGCCTTTTTAGCCGATACCGCCTATTCGGCGGAGCTTTCCGGAACGATGATCTCGCTTTCGGCGGTCGCCACGCCCTCGGACAGATGGCAAATCGGCCTCCGCTGGACTCCTGAGGTTAATCTCGGCGAAAGCCTCTATCCCGACCTTTTGCCCGGAAGGGTTGGCCTCGGCGTCGGATATTTGCCGCCGGGTTTCGTCGCCAGCCGAGTGGTTGTCGAGTTCGAGCTCGTCCAATGGTCGAGCCTCGCCGACGAGGACGGCGCCTTCGCCGAAATGGCCGACGCTTGGGAGTTTCGCCTCGGCCTCGAGCACCGAATCACGAACAATATGCCCCTGCGCTTGGGAGTCTATCATTACAAAGTCCCGTTGGTCGAGCCGGTGGTTCGAACCGGCTTCACGCTCGGGAGCGGAGCGGTATATAATAATGTAAAGCTCGATTTCTTCGGCGGATGGCAGATGAGCACCTACTACCATCACGACCAATTCCCCGAGTCGTGGCTTCCCGCGCCCTACAGCACTGCCAATCGCGAGGCCGACGACCGAATCCATGAATCTCTCATCCTCGGGGGCGTGACACTTGCGGTCGAGCTTTAAAACCATTGCGGTTGCGGTGCTTGCGATGTTCCTCGCCGGATGTTCCGGCGGCTCGGCCCCGAGCATCTTGGAGATCGAGCGCTGGGAGGGCGAGCTTTTCGAGAAGATCAACACCGACAGGCGCTTAGCCGGTGTCAAAAGCCTCGAAAGAGACGAGATTCTCGACCGAGTGGCCGGCGAGATAGCCTTTCTCGCCACGGAGAATAAGCTCGAGTCCCTGCAGATCCGCGATCTTCTTCGCGAATATGGGATTACAGCCTATATCATTGCAGGACATATAATTGCCTCCTTCGAGAATCGCTCGGGCAATATGGCGAATACGGCTCATAACGAGCTTATTGCGGCGGACGACGGCATCCTCGACAATCCAGATTTCCGCACGGCGGGTGTCGCGGTCAGATACTTCGACGGCGAGTATTTCGCGGTCTTCGTGGGTGCGCATCTGGTGGAAACCGACGCGAACGGCAATCTAAAGCCCATAATCACGGCGAGGTTGTGGGAACGCTCCGAGTTGCTTAAATACGAGGAGGAGCACCTCGCGATCTTGAACAAAGTCCGCGAGGAGAACGAGCTGACGACACTCGAAAAGGACGACCAACTCGCGGCCTTCGCACGGGCCTATGCCGAAAAGATGCTTAAAAGCGGTTTCTTCGGCCATAACGACCCGGCCGGCAAGGGCTTCGTCGAACGAATCGACGAGACAAGCATGAACCGCTTCAGTTCTTGGGGCGAGAACCTTGCGTCTCTGCTTCGCACCGAAAATCCCTCGGCGGACGCAATGCAAAGGCTCATGGAATCGCCGGGGCATAGGGCGAATATACTTCGCCCGGGCTTCACTCATGTCGGTGTCGGTGTCGCCACGGACGGCCGTTGGTGGATTTTTGTTCAAATCTTCGGAATCGAGAGGAGATCATGACGATAAACTGGCGGTTTTATTTGGTTATTTCCGCGATTATTCTCGCATTCGTCGCCGGTTGCGGAAAAGACCCCTTCGGAAGCGATGTCGAGGATCTTTTACCGCTGTCGCAGATTCGGCCGATGGAGGACGATATGTTCAATCTCTTGAACTCCGACCGGGCGGATTACGGCTTCGGAGCGTTGTCGCATAATAACGAGCTTCGCGAGGTGGCGAGAAACCATTCGGAGGATATGTTCCTCCGGGACTACTTAGACCATACAAACCCCGACGGCGAAACCCCATCGGACAGGGCGGAAAACGCCGGAATCAGCTTCAGCGCTATCGCGGAGAATATCCATACGAACTCCGGCCAAACGAGTCCGGTCGAGTTCGCGCAGACTGCCTTCATGGATTCATCGCCACACCGCGCAAACATCCTATCGACCGCCTTCGATGTCGTCGGAATCGGCATTGCCAGCGATGGCGATAAGTATTACTTCACACAGGTTTTCGCGAGGCTGTCCTCGCCGGCGAGGCTTTATTTCTCGACCTTCGTCCTCGAACCGTTCGCCCCTGCTTGGCCGAACTGGGAGGGCACCTTCGAAGAGGCATGGAATAGATGATAAAAAAGACGGCTATATTTCTCTTGATAACGGTGGTCTGCGCCCTCGGCTCGGAAGGTTGGCGGCTTAATGTCATCTTCAACAACGACCGCCACGGCGGAATCGAGCCGGCGCCGGCAACCTTCATGAACCCCGAAACACCGCCACCGCTGGGCAAACTCCCCTCGGAGGCCGCTGTTGTCGCGGATCGAAGGGCGCAATCGGCCGAGCGCGGGGAGGGCTTTCTATATCTCGATCAGGGCGATATCTATCAGGGCGCTCCGGTCGGCTCGCTCACCAAGGGCGAGGCGATTGTCGAGGCCTATAATCTGCTTCTCCCCGATATCGTCACAATCGGCAACCACGAGTTCGATAACGGCTTGGACAATCTGCTGGGGTTGGTAGAAGCCTCGAATTTCACTTGGCTCAGTGCGAATACTATCGATCTTTCCACCGGCGAACCGCTGAAAGGCGTCAAGCCCTATATAATAAAGGATTTTACGCTACCAGATGGATCGACCCTTCGAGTTGGGATTATTGGTATCACCACTATCGATACAAAATATATGTCCTTCCCCGAGAACACCGCCGGTATCGAGATCCTCGACGAGGTCGAAACCGCGAACCTCTACGCCGACAGCCTGAAGACCCATTACGGCGCCGATTTCGTCATCGCGAGTTGTCATATGGGATTGCCCTTCGACGCCCGCGCGGCCTACACCCAATTGAACGAGACCTCCGCGCAGTTCGACGAGGGGCATTACGGCGGGATCGATATGGTCGAGATGGCCGGCAGGCTTAAAAATGTCGATGTCGCCTTCGGCGGACATATACATATCGGCTATTCGACGCCATGGGAGGATCCGCGAACCCATGTGCTGGTCTTTCAGAATTACGCCCAAGGCACCGGTTTTGGCGGAGTGTCGTTTGTTTTCGATGTTGGGAGCAAGGTCTTTCTCGGATACGAGCCGATCGCGACGGACAATTGCCTCGCGACGCTATTTTCCGAGGAGTTCTGGCCGAACCCCGAGATGCTCGCCCTTGTCGATTCCCTCGCCGGCGAATCCGAGAAGGGTCTCGCGGAGGTCGTTGGAAGTGCGACCGCCTTCCTGCCGCGAGGGGATGCCGCGCAGAATCGCGTCGGCCATATCACCTGCGACGCGATGATCGAGGCGACAGGCGCGGACATCTCGACCACGAATATGGGCGGTGTCCGCGCGGAGATTGCCGCGGGGGATATCACGAAAAAGGCGGTCTTCGAGGTGATGCCCTTCGACAACAAGCTCGTGGTTGTCCCGGTCACGGGCAAAGAGGTGGTCGAGATTGTCGAACGCATGGCGGGCAAGTATTCCGGCGCGCTGGTCGGCGGAATGAAGGTGCTTTTCGACCCCCGATCTAAGAGGGTGGTCGAGCTTTCGATCGGCGGCGCGCGAGTCGATTCCTCGGCGGTGTATAATTTCGCCACAACCGATTATGTCTATTATAGTTACGGTATCCCGCAGTTCGAGGCTGTGGCGGTGGATCGTGTGAAATTCACCGGCCTTTTGGCGCGCGACGCGATCGAGCGGTGGATTGCGGCGCATTCGCCGGTGGAGCCGGGCGTTGACGACCGCTGGAAAAATATCGATTAGGAGAACGATGAAGCAGTTGTGTGTGATGGCGATTTTTGCCCTCGCGCTTGTCTTTTCGGCGTGCGAGGAGAAAAAGACGCCAGCCGAGCCAAAGTTGTCCGGCCAGATCGAGTTCGGCTTCGAATTTTCGAGCGGGAGCTATGTCGTCGGCGAGGATATCTGCCTCGAGATCAAGGTGAAAAACGGTTCCCCCGAGGAGCTGGCCATGAAGGATTTCCCCGCGAAGATGCTCGAGCTTTTCGGCCCTGACAACACACCGGTTAAGCGTTTTCAACGGACCGAGTTCCCCCGCCCGCCGCGCATGTTCCTCAAGCCCGGCGAGGAGTCGATCTCCGAGGTCGATCTATCCGGCACCTTCGAGAATCTCGGCCCGGGGTTGCTTTCCGCCGGCGAATACACGCTCAGGGCCACGATGAGCTATTATCAAGGCGAGGATATCAAGGTTCGCCAGAGGCTTTTAAAAGTTTCATCAGAGACGAAATTCACGGTCGAGGAGCCCTCCGGCGCGGATGCGAAGGCGCTCGAGGAGTTCGTCTCGATTGTAGGCGGCGAAAAAGCCCTTGCCGAGATGGTTGGAGTGAGCAAGGTCGAGCTTAGCCCCCAGACCCGCGCCGAGCTCGACGAGTTCGCCGCGAAGTATCCCACCGCCCCGCTTGGATCGCGCATTCTGGTTAATCACCTCGGAGTATGGTATAGCAAGGTTCCGATCGAAAGGTTCAGCCAGTATTTCCAAAAGGCGAAGGGCGATTGCCCGTGTTGCCTTCAGCGCCATGTGATCGACCGAATGGTCAAGCGTTATGTGATCTCGAGCGAGCGCGATCAGATTCTCGACTTGGTCGAGGAGGGGCTCGAGCGCTACCCCGAAAAGACCGAGGTCGGGGCCTATCTCCGAAAGGTCTTCGGCTTCAGGATAGAGGAGGGCAAGGTTATTCGATGAGCAGTGCGCCCGACAAAAGCAAGATGGCCTATGAGCTTTCCGCGGAGGAGATCAAGCTCTTCGTGTCGCCGCTCGTTGGGGCGGGGAATGAGACCCCGGTCTCGCGAAAGCGCACAAAGCGGTGGGTTTTAGCCAACTCGGAGTTGGTCAGCTACGACGGTATTGGATCGTTCATTGTTAGCGGCTATAAAAGCCCCTTTGCCGTGCAGGCCGCGGTTCGAAAGGAGCTTTCGCCGGATCTCGGCGGCGCTATGCCGGTCTTTTTCGGCGATTTCGAGATCGGGAACACTGTTTTTGCAGTCACTGCGGTTCCGGCCGGAGTTCCGCTCGAGGATTTAACTCTTGTTCCCTCGGCGGTTTTGGATCTCTTAAGATTAGACAACCGCTTTCGAGAGGGCTGGGGGAATAAGCCGTTGCCGGAGGGTATTCTGCGCTCCGATCTCGATTTCTCCGCGCTGGATAGCTCCGCAAAAAGACTCCCCGAGCTAAGCTCGAGGCTTATCGTCCTGAGAGACGCGCTCTCGAAACAGCCGATTCGGCGCCTTATGGAATATCCCATCGGCCTTATTCACGGCGACCCGGGGGTCGATAACTGTTTCGTTTCAGAGTGTCGATTTGCCTTCGTTGACGGCCCGACCGAGGTCGGCCCGGAGATTGTCGATGCGGCCTATTTTCTTCAGTCGGCGGCGGCCTGTCTCGAGGGTTTCGACCCGAACCCCACGCTCCAAGCGCTGGCAAAGTATTACAATAAGGATATCTGCGAGATCCGCGAGGAGCTTATTCTTGCCGACGCTGTCGCGCACAGCTCGGCGATCGGCCTTTTCGATAAAATATCCACCGAGCTCGCGCCGGATTTTGCCGAGCTTTACGACCATCTTATTGCGGAGAGGGTTTCAGCGCTCGAGCGCATCGTCTTCACCGAAGAACATCGCTAAAGTTGTTGTTTTATAATTTACAAAGGAGTTGTCATGCACGAAGGCTGGGTGACATATCTTTATCAATTCATTATCGGCGGACTTTTCTTCGCGGCGGGTCTTGTTTATGTCGTGAAGGTCAAAGCGGCCGACCTCAAGCTGTCCGAGGACCGCAAGTGGACTATCGCGCTTATTGTGGGGTTCTTCGGCTTGGCGGTTGTGACGGCGGTTTGGACACTTTTGGCAATAAACTCTTAAGGAGCCGATATGCATATGATGGGTGCGCCAATAGATTATGCTATTCTGATTGTTTACTTCGTCGGGATTCTCGCCTTTGGGGCGTATTTCGCCCGTTTCACGAAATCGACACAGGATTTCTTCTTCGGCGGGCAGAGGTTCTCTTGGTGGCTGATCGCCGCATCGCTCGTCGCGACGGGCATCGGAAGCTATAGCTTCCTCAAATACGCGCAGACCGGCTTCACCTCGGGCCTCAGCTCGACAATGACCTACTTGAACGACTGGTTTATGATCCCGCTCTTCATGTTCGGCTGGCTTCCGATCATATATTTCAGCCGGATCAAGTCGATTCCGGAGTATTTCGACCGCCGCTTCGACCGCCGGACGCGTCTCGTCGCGACGATTTTCACCCTGCTCTATCTCGTCGGCTATATCGGCCTGAATTTCTATCTTATGGGCCTCGCGATAAAGAGCCTCATGGGCGTCGAAATGTGGATCGCGATTCCGATCGTGGCGATTATCAGCGCGATCTATGTCACCACCGGCGGCCAGACCGCGGTTATCTTCACCGACCTGATTCAAGGCGCCTTCCTTTATATAGCCGGCGCGGTTTTGCTCATCTATGGCCTTACCCATATCGGCGGAATCTCCGAGTGGTGGGCTAATCTCGATGTCGCGCACAGGCTTCCCTTTCCGGGGTTCAATCGGCCGGCGGAGTTCGAGTTCACGGGCATCTTTTGGGGGGAGGGGATAGTCGGAACGCTCGCGTTCACATTTATAAATCAGGGCTTTATAATGCGCTACCTCGCGGCGAAATCGGTGAACGAGGGGCGTAAGACCTTGACATTCAATACCTTGCTCCTGATGCCTATCTCCGCGGTTGTGGTCGGCGGAATCGGATGGATCGCCGCCGCTATGGTGTCCAAGGGACAGATCAACACCGGCGTCGATGCCAAAGACATCTTCATGATCGTCTCGAACATCGTCACGCGCCCGGGGATCTTCGGCTTCGTGATCGCCGCGCTGACCGCCGCGCTGATGAGCACTATCGACACGCTTATTAACGCCGTCGCGGCTATCGGGATCTTCGATATTTACAAGAACTATTTCAAGAAAGAAGCGCCGGATAAGCATTACCTAAAGGCCAGCCGAATCGTCTCGATCATCGCGACCGTAGTAGGGCTCGCGCTGGTGCCGGTTTTTGCCCAGAGCAGAAGCATCCTGCAGGCGCATTACACCTTCGTCGCGATAATCACTCCGCCGATGCTCGTGGCAATCTTCCTCGGCGTGGTTTGGAAGCGCTTCACTCCGAAGGCCGCATTCTGGGGGATGATTATCGGGGGGGCGCTGATCCTTGTCAGTATCTTTGTTCCGGAAATCATCGTCCCGATCGCCCGCACCCACGGCCTGACTGACGGCAGTGAGGCGAATATCGTCTTCGAGTCGGTGAGCGGAGGCCCGATTATGGGTCCGCGCGCGGCCTATAATTGGCAGGAGATCTTCTCGGAAAAGGACGGCGCAGTTTCGGAATATGTTGTGGAATATGAACTTAAGAGCAGTTTCAAGGGCGACTACACGAACTCAGCACCGGTTTACAAGAAAAACGAGACTATCGACGATGTCCCTGTCACTCGATATTGCGCCCCGCTCAGCGATCTCAAGCCGCGCGACAGTTATGTCTTCAGGGTTGTGAACAAGGAAACCGGCGCGATTTACAACGCGATCTTGAACAAGGGTCTCGACGCGAACAAACTGCCGATGATCGAGCTTGTCGATTCCGACGCGCTCCCGAAGGACGCCCCCGGAAAGGTGGCGAAATTCGGCTTCAAGACCGCCGGCGATTACGGTTATTTCCGCTCTGTTTTCGGGCTGATAGTCACGCTGATCGCCTGCGTCGCGATAACATTCTTCACCAAGCCCAAGATGGGTATCGAGGGCCTGACGGTAGATACGATTTTGGCGGCGAAGCGCAGTTTCAAAGGCGGCGAGCCCAATGAAACAAAGGGCGGGAAGGTCGTCCTGTCGCCCAAGATCGTCGAGGGCGAAGAAGCGCTAGTTCGACTGCCGGCGACCGCGATCGAGAAGCTTTCTGCGAAGCCCGGCGATCTGCTCTATATCGCCGACAAACGCTTTTGGCTCGGCGGCCTGCGCTCGAACCATATCCATCTCGGCGAGCCGCACGGTGAGGGCGATTTTATAATCATCTCCCGCAAATCCTTCGAGGACGGCAATTTCATCGAGGGAAGACCGCTCGAGGTGGAGAAGATAATCTAATGGTCGATCTTCATCTGCATACGGTTTATTCCGACGGCTCTTGGGAGCCGCAGACTGTTGCCGAAAGGGCGTTTCAGGTCGGCCTCAGGATAATCGCGATCACCGATCACGATGGAGTCGGCGGAATCGACGAGGCAACAGAGGCGGGGGAGAGGCTCGGCCTTCGAGTCATCCCCGGGATCGAGCTGTCCGCTTTGCACCGCGGCATCGAAACTCATGTCCTCGGCTATTTTATCGACCACCGCGAACCCGGCCTGCTCCGCGAACTCGACAGTATTGCAAAGGCCCGAAGCGAGCGCGTCGCGGACATGGTCGGCCTACTTCGACGAAAAGGCCTCGATATCTCATTCGAAGATGTCATCGCACAGTCGCCAAAGGGCTATCTCGGCCGGCCGCATATAGCTAAAGCTATGGTTGCCAAGGGGATAATCGCCGGAAACTCGGAGGCCTTTACCCTCGAGTTCATCGGCAACGAGGGCGAATGCTATCTCCCAACCTGCGAGCTTTCGGTCGCGGGGGCGATCGAGATAATCCATTCGGCGAAGGGCATCGCGGTTCTGGCGCACCCGGGATTTTGGAGCGGTTCGCAGGGAATTATACCGGACGACGATATCGAGGGCTTCGTCGCTGAGGGCCTCGAGGGGATCGAGTGCCGACATTTTCGCCACCCGGAGGAGGTTGCACGGCATTTCGAGGCTATAGCCGAACGGCTCGGGGTTTTAAAAACCGGCGGCTCGGATTGTCACGGCGATTACTATAATCCAGTTAAGATCGGCACTGTCGAGGTTCCGTTCGAATGGTTTAAAAAACTTGAAGATTATTGTAATTTTAAAGGAGGAAGAAAATGGTGTTAATATGTGTTTTGCTTTTTGTTATGAGCACTTGGGCGGCAGTTCCCGGGGATATTGTTGTCAATGAAATCATGTTCAACGGCCCCGAGTCCGGCACAGACAACGAATGGGTCGAGCTGTATAACATTACCTTCGGCCCGATCACCCTCGATTCGAGCTGGTCGCTTACCGATGGCGAGGGGACATATATCTTCAGCGGCACTATGATCGGCGGCGGAGAATATCTCACGATAAAGGTAGCCCAACACGCCACCGAGCCGTTCCCCTTCACACCGGATATCGATGCCACGGGCTTTGGAATCGCACTCAGCAATACAAGCGATGAGGTCATTCTCCTCGAGGGGACGCTTGTCATCGATTCGGTGGCCTATGTTGACACATGGGGCGCTGACGGCGACGGCAAGACTCTCGAACGCGTCGATCCCCTTGCGCCATCGGACGATCCGGCGAATTGGGGGCCGAGCCTTCCGGACGGTGGCACTCCCGGCGCGGAGAACTCGATTCACGGCGGTGGTGGCGATTATCCGCCCTCTGTCACCGGAATCGAGCATTCTCCGGCCAATCCCGGGCCTACCGACAATGTGACGGTCACGGCGACTATCACCGACGACGGCGCTATCACAAAGTCTATGCTGTTTTACAATATAGACTTAGGGCCGAACGACTCGCTTTCGATGGCCGACGACGGTTCGCACGGCGACGGCGCTTCCGGTGACGATGTCTGGGGGGCGATCATTCCGCCCGCGACAGCCGGTTCGACAGTCCGATACTTTATCGTTGTCGAAGACGACAGCCTATATTCCGATACGACATGGACTTACGCCTACGGTGTCGTCAGCGGCGACACAGTTGACGGCGATGTCGTTATCAACGAGATTATGTATAACCCGGCCTCGCCTCACTCAGATAACTACTTCGAGTATATAGAGTTATACAATCGCGGGAGCGCGACGGTTTTTCTTTCCGGTTGGGTGCTGAAGGATAACAGCGACTTCAACACCTTCGTTTTTCCCTATGGCGGCGTTGCGATCGGCTCGGGTGATTATCTCGTGGTCGCAAAGGCGCCCGATTCGATTCAGACCTTTTATGGCATCGCCGGTGTGATCGGGCCGGTGACTTGGAGCCTCAACAACACCGGCGGCGACGCGGTGCGCCTTTACAACGAGGCCGGAACGCTAATGGACTTTGTAAATTTCCTCGAGGTTGCGCCATGGCCGACCGAGCCCAACGGCACAGGCCCCTCGCTCGAACTGATCGATCCCTCATTAGACAACAGCCTCGCCTCGAGTTGGCGGGCGAGCGGTCTTCAAGGCTCGCCGGGAGGGTTCAACACCTCGGTCGCGGAGGTCGATAGGCCAATGAAAATTGGCTTTGCGGTTAAACCGAACCCCTTCAACAGCTCAGCGAGCGTTTCAGTGAAACTCCCCGAAAACGGGCGGGTTCGCCTGAACCTTTTCTCCCTCGACGGCAGGGATTTCGGCGAGATTTTCGAGGGGAATCTCGTTGCGGGACAACACGAGTTCCCGCTGAACCTCGAAGATAGTCCGAGCGGGCTTTATTTGATTCGCCTCGAGCATCGCGGCGGGACGGAAACCGTGAAAGCGCTACTCATTCGTTAGCCTATGGCCCGAGTGTGTCTGAAATCCGCGATTGTCTTTGCGGCGGTGTTAATCGCCGTTTCAGCCGCGCTTTCGGAGGATTTCCTTTTCTGCTCGCTCTCCCTCGATTCGCTCTGGGCCTTCGAGGAGGTGGATTGCGACGGGCAAAACCTCGTCCAGATTTGCTACCGCGCGAGCGATCCGGTCATCGACTCGCTCTTCGCGACGATTCATGTGAGCGGCCCCGAGGGAGCTTTGCCGATTCATACAATATATGAAACTGTTCCCGGCTTTTCGCCGCCGAACCTCGGCTGGGTGAGCCCGGGGGTTCGATGTTTTTACTGGGATTTCGGCGCGGATTGCCCCGGTCTCGAGTCCTGCGGCTTCGAGGCGGAGTTGTCCATCTTCAATGAAACAACCGAAATCCTCACGCTTTCGGACTCATTCCGAGTTCCGCAGGCCGAGGGCGTCGCTTGGGACGGCGAAAATCTTTGGGTGACCCGAAGCTGGTATTCCTCGCCGCTCGATACACAACGAATCTTTCGCGTAAACCCAATCACCCACGAGAGTTACAGCGACTCGTGTGTTGTCGATGCCCTCTTCGACGGCTACACCGCGGACTGCGTCTGGCACGATGGTTACCTCTGGGTTCTCGGCGGCGGGCTTTCGCCGCAGAGGGCTAAGCTCTTCAAGGTCGATGTCGCGACCTGCTCGATTGTCGATTCCTCGGCGGCGCTTTGGGGCGGCGCGCGTTGGGGGCAGGGGCTTTGCTATTTCGAGGGTTGGTTTTACGCCTGCGACTCGAACGGCAAGATCTATCGCGTCTCGCCGACGCCGCCCTATACCGCGACGCTTTGGCTCGACCTCGAGACTATCCACCCCGGGCTGATGGCCGGCGCGATCAGCGCCGACGCTTTGGTCTTTGCCCTCGGTTCGATATGGATACTGCGGAATCCCGGCCCGGCCGGCCATGTCCTGCTCCAGTTCGATTACGCCGGCAATGTCATCGACAGCTTCGCCCTCGCCTCGCCCTCGGGCTTTGGCCCGGAGGGGATCACCTTCGACGGCGAATGTTTCTGGTATTCCGACCATACGAGCAATATGGTCTATCGAGTTTGCCTTTGGGCCTGCGAGGATTCGGCCGAGATCGCGCTTTGCCTCGACTCGAAAGAGCCGTCTGTTAATATGGATTGCCCCGCGGGGCCGCTTTATATCGGCGATAGCGTCGATTTCAACTGGCTTACCGAGGATATGTTCTTTTCGGCGGAACCGGGGAGCTTGATTGTCGAGGCCGGCGCGGGGCGATTTGCCTATCCCGCGGGGCCAAGCGGCCTAAGCCTCGAGATACCGGAGCTTTGCGGCCCTGCGAGCTTCGCTGTTCTCCAGCGGGACAGCTTCTGCAATTGGGAAGCGGATACTTGCTTTGTCGATATCTGTAGCCGCTTCGAGGTTTCGGTCGAATGCGCGCCCTGTGGCGATTTCAGCTCCTGCACCGAACTGCTCGCGCGCTACTTTGCGATCGATACGCTTTGCGGAGGTGCTCCAGCGAGTGTTTTCTTCACTGTGAAGCTGTTCCGCGAGGGCGGGGACAGCCTTATATTGCGGCCTGTCGGCCCCTCGGCCGGGGTGACGCTGTCGCCCTTCGGCGAGGGTTCTCTGATCGAGCTTTCGGGAATCCCCCTCTCCTCCGACGGCGACAGCGTTTGGATTGCCCTCGACAGCCTGATAAACGCGCTCGGGTGTAAGACCGTGCCCTAATCCTCCTCGGTGATCCCGACAAAGGCCGGCCTTTGCTCGGGTTTCTCCCTTAGGCCGATAAGCCTGATCTCTCCTGAGGCGATTCTGCGAAAGGTCGTTTCGAGTTTTTCGACCGGCAGTTTCTGGAGCGAAAGAAGGTCTATTCTCCGGCGGCGATTCTCCCTGAGTGCACGGGCGCGCATTTGTGCGGGAGAAGGCTTTGTTTCATTCACGTTGAGGCTCTTGCGATGGTTCATAAGGCTCCTTTAAAATAAGTTGTTGACTGTGCGTTTATTAGGGATTGTCTTTCTCGCAGTGCTTGACAGCGAAGATATAAAACTTTATATTTAAATAAATTAACCTGAATCGGAGAAAAGATGGATCTCAACTCTGTTATCGGAAAAACCGTCAGGATTACCCTTGCGGGCGTGGACTTTCAAGACCCCTATCTGCGACCGCGCATCGGATCCGGTGAGCCTACTCTCACGATGGTGACTCAGATCGAATCTGTCGATGAGCTGGGGATTTGGATCAAGGTGCAAGACTTCCCCGTCTTCGACAATGTCGTCCGGCACCGCGAGCAACATGTCGCGTTCGTTCTTCTCCGCTATGAGTATATCTCTTCTATCGTTCATTTTCCCGAGGTTGAGGAGGATGCTTCAAAACCCGGCCGAATCGGATTCATTTTCGAAGAGGCGCAATAACGAACATTTGTTCGCTATTAATATAGGTCGATTTTCAAGAATGTCAAGCTATATTTCTCACTGAGGTGAATTAATGGGTGGCGAGTTAGAGTCCGAGAACGGAAAGAGGTTCGCGCGGAATATTCGATTTCTTCGGCGCGCGTCGGGTTTGGTGACACAGGGGCGTTCGTTTTCGCAGGGCGAGCTTGCCGAGAGGATGGGCTTGACACGTAGAACAATCATATCTTGGGAAAGCGGCCAGATCCCGCATAAGAGCAATCTCGCTTCAGTCGCGGAGTTTTTCGCCGCCTGCTTGGAAGTCGAGATTAAACCAAGCGAGCTTATAGAGGGCGATTTGACTAAGGTCGATGAACTGCTTCCGCTGTCGGAGTTCGAGAGGGCGCTCTCGCCGGAGAATAGAAAAATATACCGCTCTTTGTTCTTATCGACACGGGGAATGGACAGTGTCGATCTCGAAAAAGTTATCGAGTATGTGAAGTTCTTGAAAAGTAGGAGTTAATTACGCCGTGCTAAGCGGGGGGTTGGCGGTCTCCTGAACCTGAAATCCGCCATATGCAGGGCCTAATCCCCAGCCGAGATTCCACGGCCGGCGATGCCCGCGCAGACCTCGTTGACAGCCCGGTTCTCGCGCAACGAACGCCTCCCGAACCCCGCCAGGTCCGGAAGGGAGCAACGGTAAGGAGCTGTGTTCGTGTGCCGCGGGAAACCCGGACTCGAGGGGTCTCGTTCGGTCAACATCGTTAGGTGACGGGAAGCGAAGGTTGGGTGCACGGCGTTTTTTTATTATGCCGACCAGATCCAACACCGACATGCTTGTTCTCGCGCTTGTCGCGGAGGGGCCGATTCACGGCTACGATCTGGTCAAGCGTTCCGGTGAGAGCGGGATCTCCGATTGGGCCGATCTTGCGGCCTCCTCGGTTTATCTTTCGCTGAAGAATCTCGAGCAGATGGGATATATAAAGGCGAAGGAGGTTCGGGTCGGGAAATCGCCGCCGCGGGCGGTTTACAGGATCACCGGTTCGGGCAAGAACGCGCTTGTCGCCTCGCTTTTGCGGATGTTAACCGAGCCGGTTGATTTCCGCGACGATTTTTATATCGCGCTTTTGGGCGCCGAGGCGATTCCCTCCGACAAGGCGGCGGAGGCTTTGGAGATTCATAGAGAGCAGGTCGAGCGCAGGCTCGGCGAAATCTCGCATTTCCTCTCGGAAAACGAAGGCTCCATGTCCCTACCTTATAAAGCTATATACAGCAGACTGATAGCCCAATTTAAAGCGCATCTCGATTGGCTCGACGAATTCGCGAGGACAATCAAGAGCCGTTAGATATCGCCGGACGAGGTCTCGTAATATTCCCGCTCGACATCCTCCGGGTCGCGGCTCTCGACGCCGTCCCGAACGAAGGTCGGGGTGATTGAGGCGAACAGGCAGTTTTTCAGAAGATCGTAGTCGAGGCGTATGAATTTGTCGCAAACATGCTTAAGATGTGTCGAGGCCTCGTCGGTGAAGAAGCAATTGATCACATTGAGGCCCATATCCTTGACCGCGTTGACCGCGGGGGCGTAGTCGCCGTCACCGGAGACGATATAGGCGACATCGTATAGCCTGTTCGCGCCGAAGCGGACGAGGTCGATCGCAAGGCGGACATCGACGCCCTTCTCGACAAGCTCGTCGCCGCGCTTCTCGATCCTGCCGGGCATAACCTGCATAAAGGGAACCTCTTGGAGGTAGCTAAGGAATTTCTGCTGGCCGTTGAAGAGCTTGTCGTCGTCCTCTCTTTTAAAAACAGCGGTGTAGAAATAGGCGCGAATAAGGTCGTGTCCCGAGGTTAACTCGCGGATAAACTTGCCATAATTGAGGTTGTAATTCCCAATATTCTTCTTCAAGCCAAAATAAAGATTGTTGCCGTCGATGAAAACCATCGCTTTTTTCAACATAATTCCCTCCTAATAAAAAAAGGCCCGACCCCAGCCGGGCCTTATTTAACTACAACTTATATTTCGTTCGGAATCGGCCAGCGAAGGATTCTGAGCTTCGCGGCCTTCGCCTCGTCGAGGCGCCCGATGGGAGTTTTCACCGGTGCGCGGTGAAGCGCTTCGGGATTCTCGCGGGCCTCGCGGGCGATGTCGATCATCGCCTCGGCGAAGGCGTCGAGGCTGGCTTTGCTCTCGGTTTCCGTAGGCTCGGTCATCAGGGCGTCATGGACGATGAGCGGGAAGGACATCGTCGGGGCGTGGAAGCCACGGTCGAGCAGGCTTTTCGCGACATCGATGTTCTTGATCCCGAAATCCTTCAGGTTTGTGCTGTCGATAACGAACTCATGCATAGGCGTGAGCTTATACTCGAGGTTGTAATGATCGACGAGCTTCGAGAGAAGATAATTGGCGTTCAATATCGCCCATTCGCTGACCTCGCGGACTCCCTCGGCGCCGAGCATACGGAGATAAATCCACGCCTTGACCATGACGAGGAAGTTGCCGTAGAAGCCCTGCATCTTGCCGATGGAATCCGGTCTGTCGAAATCGAAATAGGCATCGCCATTCTCGTTTCGGAGGACAATCGGTGTCGGCAGGAAGGGCGCGAGGTGTTCCGCGACGGAAAGCGGGCCGCTTCCCGGGCCGCCGCCGCCGTGGGGCGTGCTGAAGGTCTTGTGCAGGTTGATATGCGCGACATCGAAACCTAAATCGCCGGGGCGGACGATGCCCATTAGGGCGTTGAGGTTCGCGCCGTCCATATAGACCTGAGCGCCGACCGCGTGCGCCAGCTCGATGACCTCTTTGATCTGTCTCTCGAAAAGCCCGAGGGTATTGGGATTGGTGATCATGAGCGCGGCGGTGTCCTCGGAGAGGGCCGCCTTCAGGGCCTCGATGTCGATGAGGCCGTTCTCGAGGCTTTTGATCTCGATAGGCTCATAACCCGCGAAAACGATGCTCGCCGGGTTAGTGCCGTGGGCGCTGTCCGGAATGATCACATTCTTGCGGGCGTAGCCGTTTTTCTCGTGGTAGGCGCGAATCGTGAGGAGACCGGTCAGCTCGCCGTGGGCACCGGCCGCGGGCTGAAGCGTGATGGCATCATGGCCGGTGATTTCGCAAAGCATCTCGCCGAGTTGGGCCATAAGCTCCAGCGCGCCCTCGGCCAACTCCGGGGGAACCAGCGGATGAGTGAGCGCGAAGCCCGGCATAGCGGCGGCGTCCTCGTTGACCTTCGGGTTGTATTTCATCGTGCAACTGCCGAGAGGATAGAATCCCTTTTCGACATGATGATTGAGGGCCGCGAGACGGGAGTAATGGCGCATGACTTGCACCTCGGCAAGCTCCGGTAGGCCGATTTTGCCCTTCCGAAGAAGCTTGTCAGGAATTCCAAAGGTCTCTGCAGAGGGAACATCCTGCGGGGGAAGGCTCGCGCCGGAAAGCCCTTCTATCGATTTTTCAAACAGCGTTGTTTCGATTATTTTGTTAGGCATTATTCACCTTCAACTTCGATAGGCGGTTCGACTATTTTTTCGAGGAGAACCATGCGGTTCTTCGGGGCCATATACGCGCGCATGAGGTCGCGGATCTCGTTGTATTCCGAGGGGGTAATCCATGTCTTCATGATTGTCAGCGAGACATTATAATCGACAACTCCCTCACCCAATTCCGAGGAGACATTCATCACTCCGATCGAATTGCGGAAGCTCGCAGGTTCGCTGGCCCAAACAACCTTGTATCCGGCGGGGGTTTTCAGCTTGAAGGAGTAGCTTTCTTTGAAGGGAGTGCGAATCACCAAGGGCTCGGTGCGTTCGTCGAGGCTGGTCGAAATCGCCGACCCCGAGAAAGAAACCGGGTTCTGGGGGAAGTTGAAGATCATCATATCGCCCTGAATAAAGGCGAAATCCTTCGAGGAGAACTCGAGCGACAGCGTCGGGGATTTGTAGTTGTCCTCGAGATTTTCGAATGCAAAGGAGGAATCGCTGACAAGCTCGCCACCGCCAAGGCCGGAGACAATCTCCTGAAGGCGTTGAACACGATGCCGCGGCTTCGAGTCGCGGAAGACATCGCGGACATCCCGCTCATAATCGCCCTTAAAGATAACCGACATCTTGCCGGAGATACTACCCTTCTCGTCGAGGGTAACTTGGTAGTCCTGATCCATGCCGTTGGCCTCGGGCGAAACGCGCGGCAGTTCGACGAGTTGGCCCTTTCCAACCGAGACGAGCAAGGCCTTCTCGCCGTCGTATCCCGGCAGTCTGTTGTTCGGAGTGAAATCGTCCTCAGTCCAAAGCCAGACGAGGCCGGTATTCGGAATATCGACACAAACGGTTACTCTGCTGAACTGCGCTAATGTCGGAACCGATTCTTGGACGACAGCGTCGCGGGGCGGAAGCAGGGCGAATTGTGGGTTATAACCCCGAGCGCGAAGCAGTGCGGAGAGAAGGACGCTCCTGTCGCGAGAATCTCCATAGCTATTATCGAGAACCTTGGTCGCAGAGCTTGGAATGAAGCCGACATCGTTGATATTGACATCGATATGGCGAATATTCCTTGCAACCCACGAGGCGAGGCTTTCGACCTCGGCGAGGCCGGTAAGCTCGCCGACAATGCTTTTGGCTTGGTTGATTATCCGAAGATCGGGCATCGCCTTGGGTGCGAATTGCGATTGAATCAGATCGGCGGCGAGTGTCCAGCTCTTCGTCGAAGAGTAGTAAACACAGGGTAGAAGGTCGCGGCCGAGCGGGCCTTGCGGCTCCGGCACGAGGCCCTTCCAGCTCGATATCGACCAGATATAGCGGTTGCCCTCTATCTTCGGTTGAGGAGCGCCGTTGGCCGAGAGATAGACGAAGTCTTTATCGAGGGGGATATCGATGGAGAGGCGGTAATCGATGACCGGATCGCTTTTCGCGAGGAATTCGATTCCCCCGAAGGGCTTCTTCGGGATTCCGAAGGTCTTGATCGTGCCTTTGATCTCGACAACCGAGCTGTCAACAAGGCCGGGGATCGTGACGACCCGTTGCTTGAGGTCGGAATACATGCCCGCGTCCGAGAGGCCGGGCATCGTGATATCGTTGATCTGTAGGCTGTCGGCCACAACCACCGAGAAGCTCGAATCCTCGTTCATCGTGATACTTCTCGCGCGGGTGATATCGATATTCTCATAGGAGGAATCGAATTGGTATTTGATATTCGAGAGCTCCTTTTTGCCCATGAAGGTCAACACCTTAAATATATCGTGCCACTCGACGGTATAGCCGCCGTCCGGTTCGAGCTTGATCGTTCTCTCGCCGAAGAGATGCACGAGCTTGGCGTCGGAGTAGTCTTTAGTGGTCGGTGCGTTCTTGACGAGTTCGAGTGTTTTCGGCTCGATGAGCGTGTCGGCCTGTGAAGGGACAGCAAAGGCGCTCAGGGCGATCACGAACGAGGAAAGCGCTAAAATCAATATACGCCTCACTTCGCACCTCCTTCTTCGGTGAGAATTATCATGCCTTGGCTGACGCTCCCCGATTTTTTGACAGTATTTCTATAGTCGGGGTAATCCTTTGGCGAGATCTGCGGTTGTTTCACCATGAAGGATGAATTATAGCTGATCGCCTTGCCGTCGAGAGTATAGTTCGAGGTGAAGGAAGCGGCTTCATTTTCCATCGCGATATTTTCCGGAATGGACTTCGAGGAGTAGCCGCCCGGGAGTTTGATGGTTTCGTTATAAACGCTTCCGGCGGTGAACTGGATATTCAAAGGGTAATTCCGCTCGGTGAGGCCGGTGGTCTGTCCGAGGACGAGACCCATTATATCGAAGGCACCCGTTGCGACCGGCGTTTTAACGAGCAAATAGTCTCCGGCGACGATGGCGTAATCGGGGATCTCGTATTCCATCTCGACGACAACCGGTTCCCAGAGGTTCTCGATCGGGGTCGGTGTGATAGAGTAGTTCAATAAGCGAGCCGAGGGATGCACCTGACGTTTGAGCATATCGGTCCAGAAGCGCTGTTGTTGCGTGTTTTCCATCTGCTGAAAGATAATCCGCAGAAGCTCGTCGTATATGCCCTTGCCCGTGATTGTCACTTTTCCGGTGTATTTGCCGTCAGGGCGTATCTCGCCCTGCGCTGTGATCGTCCCCGCCTGTGTTTCAGGCGGAAGCACCGGCAAATAGCGGAGGTCGTCGCCGCCCTCTTTGCAGATGAGAACTGCTTTTTCCATATGATATGCCGGAAGCAGATCCATGCAAACCGCATCGGTGGGATCCATCCAGACCTCATTGCCGGCGCGGTCGAAGGCCACAACGATCATATGATTGAACTGGTTCGCGGCCACCTCTTTGAAAACACGCTGAACCGGATTCGACAGCGCGACATAGGCCTCGAAACCGGCCTCTTCGAGCATAACGGCAAGAAGCGCCGACTTGTCTTTGCAAACGCCGCACTGCGCCTTGAAGGTCTCGCGGACATCGTGGGGCGTGATGCCCTCCTTCTCGCCGAGCGAGAGGCCGATATAGCGAACCTTCTGCGCGACATAGTAGCCGATAGCGCGCATACTGTCGATATCCGAGGTCGCGTTCTTCATTAGATCGGCCGTTGTCTGGCGGATCGCGTCGTCGGCGACCATATTCGCCTTCGAAAGCTTGTAAACCCTCTCGGAATAATCATGCCAAGTGGTGTTCGAGGCGAGGACCTTTGTTAGGAACTCGCCGGCCTCCGGCATAGCATCCTCGGTGACGAAGATCGGGAAATCCTCGCCAAACCAATGATAAATGCGTAGCGAGTCTTTGTAGGTTGTTTCCGAGAATCCGACTTTGCCCTCGGGGTCGTTGAAGACCTTCCAGTTCATCTTCTCCGCGACGGGCACGACGAGTTTGGCCTCGGCATGCATCACCGGGTCGGTCCCCTGAAAGCCGAAGCTGAAGTCCATCTGGCCCTCGAGCATCGGCTGGACGGTTTGAATCTTGAGCGCGAATTCGATTCCGCAACCGACCTCGAGCTCGGGCATATGAATGACCTTCTGCCGCAGGTTCGACCAGTAGATGTCCATTCCGGAATAGCCCTCCATGGTCTCGTCGGAGATGGAGGAGTCGGAGATTGTAAATACGGTCGAATCGGGGTAGATAACGCGGATATAGACTATCTCGATGGTCATCTGCTGTGTGTCGTAGCCGATGGGGATCGTCCCGTAGTCCTTGGTGGACTTCATCGTCAGGAGCTTAACCAAGCTGTAGTTTGAAGAGACTTGGTTCCCGTCGGGATAGAAGAAGGTCGAGTCGAAATCGACGACCGAGATCGTATGTGCGTTCGGCCAGTCCTTGCGGGTTCCCGCCTCGTCGAGAAGTTCCATGATGATATTTGGAGCGCGGTCGAGTTTGGTTCCCGACCATCTGTCGATGACGAGACCCTTCGACCCTCCGCACCCCGCTATAATCGCGAACGACGCGATCAGCGAGGCTGTTATTATAATTCGAGCAAGCCTTTTCAAAGCACCTCCCAATTTAAATTCGACATGAGGAGCGATTATTTAACAGCCTCGGCCAGCGCCTCGGCGAAATAGTCCATCTCCATCTTAGTTCTTTTTTCGGTGACTGCGACGAGAAGCTCGTTCGGCCTTTCGGGGAACCAGCGCGAAAGCGGGACTCCGGCGAGGAAGCCCTGCGAGGCCAAATCGAGCACGAGTTTGTTCGCTTCGGCTGTCGTTTTGATCAAGAATTCCTTGAAGAAAGGCTCCTTGTGAACGATCTCGACGCCCTCGATCTCAGCCAGTTTCGCCGCCAAATAATGCGCCTTGTCGAAGCACAGCTTCGCGACGGTCTTGATTCCGCTCTCGCCGATCAGGGCCATATAGACCGAGGCGGCGAGCGCGCAAAGCGCCTCGTTCGTGCAGATATTGCTTGTGGCCTTTTCCCTGCGGATATGCTGTTCGCGGGTTTGAAGCGTCATCACGAAGCCTCGCGTTCCGGCGTCGTCTGTCGAGGCGCCGATGAGCCTTCCGGGCATCTTGCGGACGAAGGCGTCCTTCGCGGCGAATAGGCCCAGATACGGCCCGCCGAAGCCGAGCGCATTGCCCAGCCCTTGCCCCTCGCCGACTGCGATATCGGCGTCATAGGCGCCCGGAGGGGTAAGCATTCCGAGCGAGATCGGGTCTGCGACCGCGATGAGAAGGGCCTTCGAGCCGGAAATAGCCTCCTTGAAGGCGAATCCGTCTTCGATGCAACCGACGAAGTTCGGGCTCTGCATAATGACCGCGGCGGTGTTGTCGTCGATCATTGCTTTGAGCGCGGCCAAGTCGGTGAGGCCGCCGACCGTCGGGCAGTGGACTATCTCCGCGCCGTTGGGGTGGAGATAGGTTTTCAAGACCGAGATGTAATGCGGATGCAGATGTCCCGAGACGATAATCTTCCTGCCCTTGCTCGAAGCGAGGGCGAGCATTCCGGCCTCGGCTACCCCGCTGGCGCCGTCATAGACGCTGGCGTTCGCGACATCCATGCCCAAAAGCATGGCGACCATGGACTGAAACTCGAAGATCGCCTGAAGCGTCCCCTGCGAGACCTCGGCCTGATAGGGCGTGTAGGCCGTCTCGAACTCCGGCCTTCCTACGATATGGTGCACAGCGGCGGGCACGAAATGGTCGTAGGCCCCCGCTCCGAGGAAGCTGACCGATGTCTGAACATCGAAGTTGGCCGAGGAAAGGAATAGAGCCTCCGAGAGCGCCTCGTATTCGGACAGAGGCTCGGGAAGCTCGAGCTTTTGCTTGAGCATAAGCTCTTTCGGAACGGCCTTTTCGAGCAACTGCTCTATAGAAGCGAGCCCGAGGGCCTCGAGCATCTCCTCGCGGCCGGCGGGTGTGTTTGGTATATAACCCATATTAACCTCTTATTCGCCGATGAGTTCCTTGTATTTTTCGGGGGAAAGCAGGTTGCCCAGCTCGCCCTTATCGGAGATCTTTATCTTGGCCATCCAGCCGTCGCCGTAGGGGTCTTTGTTGATTAACTCGGGCGATCCCTCGAGCGCTTCATTGACCTCGACGACCTCGCCGGAGATAGGCGCGAACATATCGCTGACCGCCTTGACAGCCTCGATAGTGCCCATGCCCTCGCCCTGAGCGACAGCCTCTCCAACGCCGGAAAGCTCGACGAAGACTACATCGCCAAGCTCGCCCGCGGCATATTTGGTGATGCCGATAGTGGCGATATCGCCCTCGAGTCTGACCCATTCGTGTTCGTTTGTGAACAGCAAATCCTTTGGAACCATCGTTTCCTCCCTTGGATTGAGAATGTGACCACGTGGTCATTTTAACTTTCAATATGATTCATTATTATAAGAATTTCAAATTGCGAATGCAAGTTCATTATTATTTCCACGAGTAAAACCGCTTAGATATTTGCATCTCGAATTTTTTGGGTATAACCTTGACAGCGGCGGTCGGAGATATTATATTATTAAGGAAAATTATCGGTTTTTGGGAGGAAAAATGAAAGCTGTGAGAATATCGTTGTTGCTCGCCGCTGTTTGTGGCTTGTCGTTCGGCTACACATTCTGGATGGCGATAACATTCGAGGACGAACCGACATCGTGGGCCTCGTGCACACTCGGTGTCCAGCCGGGGGCGACCGACGGCTTCGATTTTGGAGTCGATGCAATCGCTATTCCCTCATTCTTGACCTTTGGGGCGGCCTTTGCGGCCACCGACGGCGGTATGCTCAACCTTGCGAAGGATATTCGCTCCGATACCGATTCCTTGATCATCTGGAAGGCACAATTCAGCAACTACACCGCGCCGGATATCAAGGCCAGATGGATGCCCACATGGGCGCCGTTCGACTCGATGTGCCAAATCTATGCCGGTTATGGCATGTCCGAGGATGCCGTCGCCGAGTGGTTCCCGATGAATGCGGTTGACACGCTTGTAATTCCCGTCGGATATTTCGCCTTTTTCAAGATGATCCAAGAGGTCGAACCGGGGGATATCGACACGATTCCGCCGGTAATCGCGAATTGGTTCCCCGCCGATGGCGATACTGTAAGCCCCGATATATCATTGATTTACTTCGAAGCCACCGACTCCTCGGGCATCGACACCTCGATGTTTTCCGTGCATTTCTGGATCGACACGGTCGATTACGGTTTCATCACGACGAAGGTCCCTATCGTCGATGGCGTTCGGGTTCAATTCACACCGTTCTTGCCCTTCACCGCCGGCGCGACGGTCAGAGCCATCGCTCAAGTTCAAGATAGAGCGACTCCGGCGAATATCGCTTCAGACACAATAGAATTCTATATCTCCGGCGGAACCGGCCCCTCGGACAGTTCCCTCACGCTCACAGTCCAAACGATGCTGACCGGCTTTCCCCCGCCGACCTCGCTTGCGCTGACCAAGGTCGAGATCGTCGAACTCGCGATCTCGCAAATGACCGACGATATGGGGCAGACCATCTTCGACTCGCTCCCATCGGCGACCTACTCAATCGTCGCGAGCAGGGAAGACTATTTTAACGCGGGCACAGTCATAACAATGACCCGCGACACGATGATATACTTAGTCCTCATGGAGGACACAACCGGCGGAGGCGGCGGCAACAGCGTGAGCGGAACTGTCACGCTCGACGGTGCGGCTGTCCACGCGGGGAGCATCCTCTCGATGACCTCGATTTTGGGCGACTCCTCGGTTCTCTACGACACCACCGACGCGGCTGGGGCCTACGCCTTCACCGGCCTTACCCCCGGTATGTATAAAATCGTCGCTTCACACGTGGGCTACGAGCCGGACTCGGCGTTCCCGATGGTCTTCTTCGGCGATACTACGATCAATTTCACTCTATTCCACGGCGGGCCGGTGGATTACGACCTCTTGGTGATCGACTGGGACAACGGCGATGTCCTAATGCCGTGGGGAATCGGACCGGCGGAGGCCTTTTATTCCATGGTCTCCGGGCGAGTCGATGCCGGAATCACCGCTCAGGACCCGAATATCGCCTCGCTCGATCTGTCCGGTGTTCGGGCGATAGCCTTTTTCACCGGAAATCGCCTCGGAACTAATGCTATCGCCGATGACGCCTCTATCGGAGCGCTCACCGACTTTGTCGGCGCCGGGGGAAGCGTTTATTGGGAGGGTCTCGACAACGCCTGCGACTACAGCACCGGAAGCCTCGCCGCGCGGGAGTTCTTCGGCCTCTTCGGTGTCGATTACGGTGCCGACGGCTTCTCCGCCTCGACCGGCAATATCGAGAAGTTGGTGCTATACAGGGATTTCGAGTCGATCGATGAGGGCGATACTATCTCCTATGCCTTCCGCTCGGAGGCCGATCATTTCGCGGACGAGCTGATCGTCACCTCCGGGGGGGATGCCATCGCGATTTCGCACCTCGGCCCCTCGCCGACTGTCAGCCCTATTCGTGCGGCCTTCAAAAATATCGGAACTTCGGTTAGAATAATCAGCTCGTTTTACTCCTGCGCCGCAGAGAGCACCCTTGCGCGGGACGGTTATATCGACAATATCCTCTACTATTTGCTCGAATGGACCGATATTCCTGAAGTTGAAAGGCCGGTTTCGGAGGGGTTAATCTCCGTCGAGCCGAACCCCTTCAACGCGGCCTGCCGTATAAGTGCTCCGATGCCGGTCGAGCTTTACGATCTCTCCGGCCGGTTGGTCTGCAAGCACCCGGGTGACGGCTCGTTCTGGAGGGCTGTCGATCGATCCGGCGATGAGTTGCCCTCCGGAATCTATTTGGCGGTGATGAGGGCTCCGAGCGGCGAGGTCGTCGGAGGGAGGGGAATATCTCTCGTCAGATAGCGCCGGTTATCATTGTTTTCGCACTTTTTCTCGCTTGCGCCGCTCCGAGAACAATCACCGATTTCAAAAAGGTCGATATCGAATCCGAGGCGTTGCTCGATTCATTATCCCTAAGGGATACCCGCCTCGAATCCCTCGCAGGAAGGTTTTCCTTGCGCTTCGAGTCGCCGACCTTGTCCGGCTCGTTCAGTGCCGATTATTTCTTTGCCCGGCCGGATAGCTTCAGAGCCAATATTCGCGGCCTTGTTGGTTCTGTGCCCGCGGTCGCGATCTCGATAGGTGATTCGATGGCGGTTTATGTTCCGAGCAAAGAGACGCTCTTTGTCGCGATCGACGGCGACGGTGTGAATCCGGTTGTCGGCTTGAAAATCGGCACGGCCGATCTGGTATCGGCGCTTATCGGAAGGCTGAATATAGATGAAAGGCGCGACGGCCTTCGGAGCTTCGACAAGGAGGGACAAAGCTACGAGTTGATCTTCGCTGAGGGGCCTTTTTTCACGAGGATTGAAATCCTGCCCTCAATATGGGCGCCGAAGACTATTCAGATTTTCACCGAGGACGGAAGCGGTATATTGGATATCGGCTATTCCGATTTTATCGAGGTTTCCGGAATCGCCCGCCCTCGTAGTATCGTGATCACTAATCCGATTCGCGGCGAGAAGGTTATGATCGAGATCGAAAAAGAATTTTTGGACAAAGAGATACCCGATGGAATATTTCACTTGAAAGTTCCCTCAAATATCGAGATATGGAATATGTATCGTTGTGAAAATGACTATTGATCAAAAAATGAAATATCGCGATAAAAAGAGAATACCCGTCGCCGAGGCAATCGGGACGGGGGTTTTGCTCGGCCTTTTAATTATCTTTTTCTCCCCTCGATGCCAGCCGCCGCCCGACAAAGTAGTTATCGATTATAGCACGAATGTCGAGATTCCGGAGCTTACGGAGGTTATCAATAAGCTGTCGCAAGAGGGATACGCGATAGAAAACCATTTCCCCGTTTATATTCGTGTTTACAAACGATCGATCGAGGGCGACGAAAAAGAGGATGCCCTTCGTATCGCGAAGATGGTCAAAGATTATACCGGAACAAGCGTCCAAATCCAGCTCGACTACGACGGCGGCCGATGTTTCGCGCACCCCGACAAGGGTATTATCGTGCCTGTCGTTAAGTAGGAAAAATCGACTTGACTTTAGTCGTTGCGAATGTATATTATTTCTGAATCGTTGATGGTCGCCCGCCGGAACCTGATACCCTCAATAATATGAAAAAGCCGATTCGAGTTATTCTTGTTTTATTTTTTATCGTCGCCGCGGCATTATGCTCGGGTAACGACAGCCTTTATAGCGCAAAGTCGAAGGTCGAGGCTCCGCGAGCGAACAACGATTTTTCACAAGGCTCGTTTATTTCCCGAGAGAGCGGCCATTCGTCGCTGATGGCCAAGGACGGCCTCGCTCAAAACAAGAGTTTGAGCTTCGGATACTACTCCGGAAACAATAGCTCGGCCTCGGTTCTCAGTTATACCCACGGCTTCGATTACGCGATTTCGAACTCGATGAGAACCACGGTCACAGTCGATATTTCTCAAACAAGCTCGAAGGGCTTGACAAAAACCGAGCTTACCCCCTCGTTGCATCTGGACTGGAGGCCGAAGGACGGAACGATCTTGAGGATCGACCTTCAGCTCGCACCGCAGAAGATTTCGGGAGATAATTTTTTGGTTAACCCATGGCATAGGCCGATAGGATTCTAACTCGCCAAAATGGCAAAAACCCGCACAGCTAAATCCGATTTACCGTTATCAAAAAGGATTCTCAAGGTCGTTGACTGGACTGTAATCGTTGTTTTGGCTATTGTCGGCGTATATATCGCAATTCAATATTTCAACCCCAATAAACCCGAGCCGACCGCCAAGATCCTTCCGGATAAGGGAGCTATCAAGATCGAACTGTTCGGCGGATGCGGCCGGGGCTCTGAGGTTCAGCAGATAGGCGCGAAGCTTAGGGAGATCGGTATAGATGTTGTCGATCTCAAACAGGAAACCGGGTTCCTCTATCCATCGAGCATTATCGTCGATAGGGTCGGTAATGTTCAGGTGGCCGAGTCTTTGGCCGGCCTGTTCGGATTGCCCCGGGATAGGATAGTCCTTCAAAAATACGATCTTATGGTTGATGCCACGGTCGTCATCGGCCTCGACTATCCCGAAATTTTAACCAAACTAAAAGAAAAAGAGACAATATGACGGAAGAAAAAGCGACCTCGAGAGAGATCGCGATCGCAATCGGCGAGACAATCGCTGAGAAATTGGGCCGCGATGTTCGAGTCCTCGATATGAGAGAGCTTACAGACATAGCCGATTGGTTTGTTATCGCCAGCGCACAGAGCAGAAGGCATCTCAAGGTTCTCGCCGACGAGCTTATCGACGATATTAAATCGGCACATATCGGGACGGTTCGCGTCGAGGGACTGAACAGCGAGTCTTGGGTGATTATCGATATTTTCGATGTCGTTGTTCATATTTTCATGCCCGAAAAGCGCGAATTCTTCGGGCTGGAGGGTCATTGGGGAGACGCCCCCTCGATTGTGATCGAAGCCTCGGAGGCCGATAATAGCGGAGCGCAAGATGATCTTTGAGGCGAGGGACGAACTTGTTAAAGCGATCAAGGAGGCCGCCCACAGCCTCTGGAAAATCGATGTCAAGCCCGAGCTTACAATCCCGGACAACCTCCAGTTCGGCGATCTCTCGTCCAACCTGCCCTTCCAGCTCGCGCGCGAGCTTCGGCGGCCGCCCAAGGAAATCGCCTCGGAGATCGCCGGAAGGATCGAATTGCCGGCCGCCTTCTCCACGGTTAGGCCCGAGGGTGCGGGCTTTTTGAATTTTTACTACTCCGATGTTTTCCTTCGAGAGGTTTTAGCTCAGGTTGCCGCAGAGCCCCGTATCCTCGGTCGAATCGGTTCCCATAAGGGCAAATACCAGATCGAATATGTCTCCGCGAACCCGACCGGCCCACTCAATGTTGTCAGCGCAAGGGCCGCGGCGGTCGGAAGCTCGCTCGTCAATATCCTTCGTTTCGCAGGCTATGATGTCCGCTCCGAATACTACCTCAACGACGCCGGAAACCAGATTAAAGAACTCACTGTCTCGTTTATCCTGCGCGTGTTGGAACTAAAGGGCTTCTCGATCGAGTTCGGCATGGACGGCTACCGCGGGGATTATCTCGCCGACGAGGCGGTTTTCTTCACCGATACGGAGCCGGAAAAAACCGGACAGCTTTTTAAGCTTCTCTCCGATAACCTCGGCGGAACGATCACATCCGAGTGGGTGACCGGATTTTTCACAATCACCGGAAACGAGGAAAAGAAAAGGCTTTTCTCCGCGCTCCGCGAATGGATTGTCGATAGGATGATCGCCGGAATTCGCGAGACCCTCGAGGCCTTCGGAACGAATATCGACGAATACTATCGCGAAACCCGGCTTCGCGCCGGGAAAAAAGTTGACGAAACCCTTGAATTGCTTCGCAAAAAGGGCGGGACAATTATCCAAGACGGCGCCGAATGGTTCGACACCTCCAAGGTCGATCCCAACGAACAGGCCTTCGTGCTTGTCAAGTCCGATGGCGAATGGACCTACGGCGCGGTGGATATAGCCTATCACCGCGATAAAATCGCCCGCGGATTCGACCATATCTACGATATTTGGGGGCCGGATCACCATGGCCATATCGGCCGAATGAAGGCCGCGATGAAGACCCTCGGTTTTTGCGGCGTCTTCGATGTCCTTACACTTCAACAGGTTAACCTGCTCGAAGGCGGCGAGAAGGTCAAGATGTCGAAGCGTAGCGGGAATATTGTCACGCTCGCGGAGCTTTTAGCCGATGTCGGCGCCGATGTCGCGAGGTTCTTCTTCACCGCTAGGCGGATGGAGGCTCATCTCGATTTCGATCTCGATCTGGCTCGCAAGGAAACCGACGAAAACCCGGTTTTTTATATACAATATGCCCACGCCCGAATTTGCGGGATTCTCGAACACGCTCGTATTAGCGGCCGCGATGTTCGATCCGCGGGAAAGCGCGATTTCGCGATGTTAGTTCACCCCGAGGAGATGGCGCTCGCGCGAAAGATCGCTCAGTTGCCCTATGTTCTCTCGAAATGCGCTCTCGAGATGTCGGCGCACTATCTTTGTTTTTATCTTCTCGAACTCGCGCAAACCTTCCATCCATTCTATGCCAAGCATAGGATTGTCGGCCCCGACGAGGAACTGACCACCGCGCGCTTAGCCCTCTGCCATTCGATCAAACAGACGCTTTCGCTGGGCTTGGATATGCTCGGAATCTCATCACCCGAAAACATGTAATTAACCTTCGAACAAAAATTATCTAATTATTACAAAACAGAGAGGTAAAAATGGGAAGAAAAAAGATCGTGAAGGACAAGGAAATCGAGGAAAAACCCGTCGAGAAGATCGAAGAGCAAGAACCTGTCCATAGACACGTAAGCGAAGAGGACGAGCTTCCGCCCGAGTATGCGCTTCTTAGAAGCGTCAAACCCTTAGATATCGAGTATCACGGCGAGATGCCGGAACCCGAGCCGGTTATCGAGAAGAGAAAGCGCGGTCGGCCGAGGCTTTCGGACAAACCGAGCCAACCTCCGCGGAAAGAGGAACCGGTCAAACCGAAACCCGCAAAAGAAAAACCCCCCGAGCCAATCGTAAAACCGGTTCCAGAAGAAAAGCCGGCTCCCGTCGAAAGACAGGCTCCCGTCGAAAGACCGGAATTCCGCCCGAAGCCTGTCGAGGTCGAGAAGCAACAGATCAATCGCCCGCGCGTCGAGGCTACCGCCTTCATCGGCAACGGCAAAGACGCCAACCTCGAGGAACTCAAGAAGAAGCGCATCGACGAGCTGGTCGCTATGGCCGAGGAGGTCGGCGTCGAAAGCCCGAGTTCGCTTCGTCGGCAGGAGATCATCTTCAAATATCTTGAGAAGGTGGTCAGTTTCAATGGGAATATCTCCGGAAGCGGCGTTTTGGAGGTGCTTCCCGACGGTTACGGTTTTCTTCGCAGTCCCGATTACAACTACCTCGCCGGCCAAGACGATATCTATGTTTCACCCAGCCAGATCAAGCGCTTCGGGCTTCGCACAGGCGACGAAATAGCCGGCCATATACGACCGCCCAAGGACACCGAGCGCTTCTTCGCCCTGCTTAAGGTCGAGACTGTTAACGACGAAGGCCCCGAAGCCCTGCGCCATAAGATTCTCTTCGACAACTTGACCCCGCTTTATCCCAACGAGCGCCTTATTCTCGAGAACGCCCCCTCGGAAGCCTCGACAAGGATAATGGACCTTCTGACCCCGATCGGCAAAGGCCAAAGAGGCCTTATCACAAGCCCGCCGAAGGCCGGAAAGACCGTCCTCCTCCAGAAGATAGCCAACGCGCTAACGCTGAATCACCCCGAGGTCAAGCTAATCGTTCTGCTCATCGACGAGCGCCCCGAAGAGGTCACCGATATGCAACGCTCGGTCAAGGCCGAGGTTGTCTCCAGCACCTTCGATGAGGCACCGCAACGCCATGTTCAGGTCGCCGATATGGTGATCGAGCGCGCGAAGCGGCTTGTCGAGCACAAGCGCGATGTCGTGATCCTGCTCGATTCGATCACGAGGCTCGCACGCGCCTATAACTCCGTCGCGCCGCACTCCGGCCGAATCCTCACCGGCGGTGTTGACGCCTCCGCGCTTCAAAAGCCGAAGCGCTTCTTCGGCGCCGCGAGGAATATCGAAGAGGGCGGAAGTCTTACAATCCTCGGCACCGCGCTTATCGAGACAGGAAGCAAGATGGACGAGGTCATCTTCGAGGAATTCAAGGGCACCGGCAANNTGAAGAATTCAAGGGCACCGGCAATATGGAGATAGTCTTCGACCGCAGGCTCGCCGATCGCAGGGTCTTCCCCGCGATGGATGTCAACCGCTCCGGCACACGCAAAGAGGAGCTTCTTCTCGACGACACCTCGCTTCAGCGGATGTGGCTTCTGCGCAAGATCCTCGCGGACATGAACCCGGTCGAGGCGATGGAATTCCTCAAGAATAAGGTCCTCACCACCAAGACAAACGAGGAGTTCCTTAGATCGATGGCCATCGGGTGATGCTCAGGATAATCCGGCGCTCCTGCGATCTCGGCGGGGAGGGCATTTTCCTCTTTCCCGACAACAGCGCTCTGAGCGACGCGGTGCGGAGGATACTCTCCGACTGCGGCGCGCGCCTCGGGCCGTGGACCTTCACCCCGAAGACCTTCATCGAGGAGATCGCCAAGCGTTTGGATATCCCCGCGCAGATCGACGAGAATCTGCAGATATTCATCGTTAAAAAAATCCTCGCCGAAGACACGGAATTCGAGAGGTCGTTCTCCAACGGTTCAATTATTTCGGGAGTGCTTTCCTTGATCCTCGCGCTCAGGCGCGCGGGGATATTCTCCGAAAGCGACCTCTTCGGCGAGCTTGCAAGGAACGGCTGGAAGGTCAGTTCGAGGCATCGTCAGCTGGCGAAGTTGCTCGATCGATATGCCGAAGAGCTTAGCGCTATGGGCATAACCGACCGCGCTCGTCGCGAGAAAGCCGCAGTCGGGAGCCTACTCGAAAAAGGTCTTCCAGATATTGATATTCCCGGCCGAAGGGTTGTCGCCGCGCTCTTCGACGAGCTTCGCCAAACCGACGCCAAGATCATCTCCGCGCTCGCAAAGCACCTCGATGTGGACTTCTTCGTCGAGGCGAATATTTCCGGTTTTTCAGAGCAACGGCTTCGCGAAGCACTGCTTTCAAGTGCCAACCTGCTCGAACGAACCGCGAGGGGTCTCGGCGTCGAGGTCGAGCGAATCGGGGATTTTTCGTTCCGAAACCTGAACCCCGAAAAGCGAATATCCTCAATAATCGCCGCCCGAGACGGCGAACTCGAGTCGATTCCGAAATCGAGCCTGTGCCCGTGGCCGTGTATCTCGGCGCTCGAGGCCATAGGCCCGATTCAAGAGGCCGATCTCGTCGCCTCGGCTATCAAATCGCTCTCAGTCGATTTTTCGGTTCCCCTGTCCGACATCGCGATCTTCTGCGACGAACCTATCCTTTTCGCCCGAAGCCTCGAGGAACACGGTATCCCATTTCACGGCATTCCCGGCCCGGCCTACGACCAAAGCCCCGTGGTCCGTCTTCTATCGCTCGTGGCAACCGCCTTGGAGGACGGCCTCTCGCGCTTCACACTTTTGGCTATTCTAAAACATCCCCTACTTCGAGCCGATTCTGCCGAGGAGATCGACACCTTGCTTTGTTCTTTGGGGATAGTCGTCGCATCCGATTTTAAGATTCCCGTCGAAGGGCTTCCCGATGAAAAAAGCGCGGCGGCAACCGCTTTACTCGATTTTAATGCGAAGTTCGTCTCTGTTTTCGATTCGGCTTTCGGCATGAAATTGATATCGGGCGCGGATTTTTCGAGGCTTGTGACGGCCTTCTTTCGCGAATTCAATATCCGAGAGGCAATCCTCGAAAGGGCTAAATTAGAGGATACCTCCTCGCTCGAACTTTCAATCGAATCCCTAACAGCGATCGAGGAACTGCTCGAATATTTCCGGCATTCGCCGAAAGACAGTTTCGGAGGGCATCTCGCGGTTCTGAAAAGCTTTCTGTCCCAACAAAGTATATCGGAAAAGGGCGGCCGAGGTGTTCGCTTTCGACCCGTATCCGAGATCTACCGTTGCGACTCGAGGGTTGCGGTGGTTCCGCGATGCGTTCAGGGCGAGCTTCCCCGCTCGCGAAACGAGACTCTGTTTCTCACTGCATCCGAGGCCTCGGCCCTAGGGCTCGACCTGCCGGACGCACTTCTCAGGGGATATTGCCACGCCCTTTCTTTAGTGGATCGAGCCGAGCTGACCCTCATGACGCGCCCGCTCTCCGACGGCAGTGACCCCCTTCCGCCCTCGCCTGTGATAGTATCCCTCTATCGCGCCCTCGCCGAGCGTGAGGGGGCCTATCGCGAGAGCATGGCCGCCCTCGCGGGGAGCCTTCTCGATCGGCCCTTCACGCGCCGAAGGCGGCAGGTAGCCGCCGGCGAATCGCTCCAGCTTCCCCGAGACGAGAGAATCTCTTTTGAAAAGGACCTTGCAGGCGCGGATTTTATCGACCGCGCCGCAAGGGCGGTCCGTATCTCCCTGCTCTTCCGAAGGATGGCGGATAGCCCCTACGGCGGTCGCCTCGACAAGGCCTTCGAAGACCGATATAAAAAATTCACCGCCAAGATCAGCATCACCCAGTTGGAGAGATACCTCGCTTGCCCCTTCGCATTTATGCTCGAGAAGATTATAGAAATCGAGGGGCGACCGGAGCCTATGGGCGATCTTTCGCCAATCGATCTCGGGAATGCCTTCCATAAGGCACTCGAGGTGTTCTGGAAGCGCCGTATCGACGGCTTCTTCGGCCCGGACTCGACGATCGAAGAGCGCATCGAGAGAATAAAATCCGATTACGCCGCCGCGCGCGCCCGCGTCATCGTTTCCGACTCTAACCTCGACGACGCAAAGGCCCAAATTCAATCATGTATCGCGATAGGTTTGTCCGCTGTCGAGGCACCGATTAAGGAATCGCAGATGCGCGATCTCGAGATCATGTTGATGAAATCGCTTAACAAATACCTCGAAGAGCTTTTGAAAAAAGGCGACGATTTCATCC
The DNA here is from genome assembly GCA_002428525.1 of bacterium UBP14_UBA6098. GTDB lineage: Bacteria > UBP14 > UBA6098 > UBA6098 > UBA6098 > UBA6098. The sequence goes on along the minus strand of DIWU01000009.1, from coordinate 27,519 downwards.
CGATCTCGACTGAACAGAAGCTAATAACAAAACTCGGCGAGACACTCCTCAGCGGCAAGATAGACCGAATCGACGCGGACGGTGTGGGTCGGCTCAGAGTGATCGATTACAAGTCCGGCCCCTCCGCGGGTTTTTCAGATATGCTTGCGATGAAAAAGATACAGATGCCCCTCTATTTATTTATGGCGCGCTCCTATGGCGAAATTGCCTCCGGCCGCTTTTGGGAAGGCTTCGGCAAATGTTCTCCTTCAATCGGCGGGAAATTCGAGCGCTCGGACTGTGCGGCCTCTAAGAATCAGAAATCGGTGGCCTTCGACGAATGGGAATCCACTCTCGAGGGCTTCGGCCGAATGGCGCAGGAGCTTATCGCCGATATCTCCGAGGGCTACTTCCCCGTGAAGCCTATCTCGGAAAACTCATGCAAAAATTGCTCATATAAAACGATATGCGGATACAACCCCGATCTTGCGGATTCGGAGAGCGATGAAGAATAAGGATTTCAAGCTTACCGAAGAACAGCTTCGAGGCCTCGAAACGGCTCATGCCGTCGGTATGGTCGCCGGTGCGGGAAGCGGCAAGACTGTTGTTCTCACGGGGCGGTTCATTAAACTGCTCGGCGAGGCCGGTCGCTCGGGGCTTTCCCCCGAGGCCGCACTGCGTTCGGTGGTCGCGATGACCTACACAAAGAAAGCCGCGGCCGAGATGGCCGCTCGAATCGCAGACAAATGCGAAACCCTCGCCCGAGAGGCCGATGGCGAGTTTTGGCACGAGGTCGCGATTCGCATGGCCGAGTCGAGGATCGGGACTATACACAGCTTTTGCGCGGGGATAGCGGGACGATACCCCTTCTTCACGAACATGAACCTCGCGACCGAGGCCGAAGCTCTCTCCGAAGATATCCTCGCGAGACTCGCAAAGTTATTCTGCGAGGATATCTGCGAGGAGGACGATTCGTTGCGGGGAACAATTGCCGTTCTTAAGGATTACACGAGCCTGAGCGATATCGAAGCCGCCTTGGCGACCGCCTATAAAAAGCGCCTCATCGCCGGCGAATCGCTCGAAAATATGCCTGAGACAGCGGCGGAGCTCCTCGAGAATTGGCGTTCGTGCAAATGGAGGGTTTTCAGCCTCATAAAAAAAACCTCTCTGGCCAATATGCTCGCCGAGATGCGGGGAATATACAGATTAGCCCAAGAGGCTAAGAGCGGTGACAAGCTCGCGTGCGTCATCCGATCGATTGGTGAGCCTCCGCCGGACGACCTTTCAGCGAAGGTCTGTTTATATATGCTCGATTTTATAAAAATCCCTTTGAGTATTGGTAGCGCTCAGAATTGGGTTGGTGAAGAAACCTGTAAGATTGTCAAAGAACAGATTAAAGGTCTGAGAAGCATAATTCAGCCGATCACCGATTTTCTCCCCACGGAACTCAACGAGTCCGACACCGCCTTCGCCGATGCGACCCTCCATTTTGCGCGGCTATATAAGAGTTTCGCGCGATTCGCGGACACCGAGCTTCCCCTGCTCGGAGTGCTCGACTTCGACGAACTGACCATCTCCGCAAGGGGAATCATTCGGGAAACGGAGTTCGCGCGGGACATCGCCGCCGGAATTCATTCGCTACTCATCGACGAATTTCAGGATACCGACCCCGCTCAATGGACTATCGCCTCGGAGCTTGCATCGAAAATCGAGGGGCATCTCTTTTGGGTTGGCGACCCGAAACAGTCCATCTATCGGTTCCGCGGCGCCGATGTCTCCAATGTCGCCCGCGGAACAGACTGGATTTTAACCCGTCGCGGCAAAATCGAGGAGCTTTCCGACAACTTCCGAACAACCGCTCGAGTCCTCGATTTTATCAACCGGCTCGGAGAGGTCGTTTTCCCGACGGGAAATCCAATGGATTTCGATTTCATCGCGCGCCCTCAGTCGCTGAACTTCGCCCGAACCGAGCCGGCCGGCTTCGAGGGCAAGATCGAGATCCTTCTCGCAAAGGACGACAGTCCCGATGAATTCGAGCTTGTCGCCGCGAGGATCGACAAAATCGTTCGAGGCGAATCCACGGAGGGGCTTTCAGTGTTGGACGGGAAGGCCGTTCGACCGGCCGAATGGCGCGATATCGCAGTGCTGATACCGGTTCGCACGAGGGTCGGCGAGTTGACAAAGGCCCTTATCGAAAGGAACATCCCGTTCATACAACTCGGCGGAAAGGGTTTTTACTCCTGCGAAGAGGTTTTGAACCTATCCTCTTTAATCTACTATCTCGCCGACGGCAGAGATACGGTGGCATTGGCCTCTATGCTGAGATCGCCTCTCTTCGCGCTCTCCGATACCTCGCTTTTTGCGGTGCACGAGGCCGGCCGGGGCGATATTTATTCCGGCATGAGGTCGATCTCAAAAAGCGGCGATTCGCGTTTGTCGAGCGAAGAGGTCGAGGGCGTCGCGCTCGCGCTGGAGATACTCGACGAGATCGTCGCCATGTCGAAGGTCGCGCCGGCCTCGCGAGTCTTGTCCCGAATGCTTCATCGCACGGGCGCTTGGGCGACCTATTCTGCGCTCCCAAACGGCCGCCAGCGAATCGCGAATATCGAGAAGTTCATCGAGATTTGCCTCTCGAACGACAACCTTGACCTCGTAGGGTTTGCGGAAAAGATTCGGGCGAAGGGCTCCGCCGACGAAAGCGAGGCGTCGATCGAGTCCGAGGGCGCGAACGCAGTGAAGATTATGACCGTCCATCAGGCCAAAGGCCTCGAGTTCCCGATCACAATAGTCGCGGGGCTTGGCCGAAAACGCAATTCAAAATCCGATAATTTCAACTTCGACCCTGTTTTCGGGCCTCTTCTAAAGCCGAGGTTCATCACCGACAACTCGACTGTTTCCAGCGAGATCAAAAAGCTCGAGTCCGAGCGGGAGGACGCCGAGACCCGGAGGCTCCTTTATGTCGCCGCGACCCGCGCCCGGGACCATCTGATTCTTTCCACAAATAACTGGAAGGGAAGCTTTTTCAAGTTAATCAGCGAGGGCGCGGGACTCTGCGAACCGGAGGTCGGGATCTCCGAGCTCGATTTCGGAACCGCGAAGGTGAAGGTTCTTTGCGGAATAGAAGCCGTCGGCCCCGATCCCGCCGAGATGCCCCTTAAGATCGAGGAGATAGCCCCGATATTTACCTCGCTCTCCGAGGAGGATATTCGCGGCCTCGAAGCCCCCTCCGATCTGAATCCGCTTCGGGCGGAGAGCGGTATTTACCCACTTCGCGCGACCGATCTTCCGGGATTCGGCAAATGCCCTAAAATGGTGCTTCTCGAGAGCTTCGAATCAAGCCCGAAGGCTTCAACCTTCGGGGGAAAGAGCTGGGGCAATGTTGTCCACGGCTTCTTCGAGGCCCTACCCTCACCGCTTCCCAATGACTCCGATATTGTCGAGATCGCGGAAAGCGTAATAGCGCGATCCGGCTGGAAACCCGAGGGCGTCGGGGCACTGATACGGCTCGCCGCCGACCCGGTCGTGAGGTCTTTATTCTCAGCCGAACCGCTGAAAGACCATAGGGAATATAGGGCTGTCCTTAGAGCCGGCAAGCTGTTGCTCACCGGCACGATAGACAGGCTTTGGCGCGACCGCGACGGCTGGCATATCCTCGACTATAAAAGCGACACCTGTTTCGGGGAGTCCAGACAGCGAAAACTCGAATTCTACACACCGCAACTCGCGCTATACCGGCGCGCGGTTTCGCTCGCGCTCGGGATCCCCGAATCGGAGATCGAAGCCTCGATTCTTTTCACGCATAACCCGGTGGAGGCTATAGAAATTCCGCCCTTCGACCTCGACTCGACGTTGAGTTTTATCGAGGACAAGATCGAAGCCCAAAAAGAAACAGCCTCCGCGGAATGCGAGGGCTGTCCCTATAGAGAGGTTTGCTCGGGGGATTAGAAACCGGTCGGTTGTGCCGGAAGAATTGCCTCTTTCAACACCGAATTATCCAGAGTTATCTTCGATTCGTCAACCAGTGTTTGAAGGTAGCCGTCGAGCGCTTCCTGCGCACGATTATTAGTGATCTGCTTGATGAGATCGTCCTTGATGATCTCGAAGTCCATCTTCTCCGACGGTTTCACCGAAATCAGATAAAGAAAATGAAAACCGCTGTCGGTTTGAACAGGCCCGCCCCATTTGCCGACCTGAAGCTTATCGACCACCTCCACGACTGAGGGTGTGAGCTGGTTCACCGCAATCAAGCCGATATTGCCCGATTTGGCGCCCTGAGGATTTCCCGGGTATTTTGCCATAAGCTCGTCGAACTTCTTACCTTGATCGAGCTCGGCTTTGACCTTGTCGGCCTCGTCCTGCGAGGTTGCGACTATCTGCTTGAGATCGACCTCTTTGGGCGAATAGAATAGCGATTCATTTTGAGTGTAAACCTCGCGGGCCTGCTCTTCGGTGATCGGCTCGGAGTTGGAGTTCATCTGAATATTCATCGCGAGGAAATCGGCGAGGACGATCTCGCGGGAGCGCTTGATAGCCTCTTGAACGACATGAACCGTGTCAACCTTGAAGGAAAGGGCCTTGTCCGCCAAAAGTTTGCGGCGGATTATCGCGTCGAGAACCTGATTGACACCTTCCTTTGTCGTAGCGATCGACATCTGATCCTGAGGAAGAGTGCGGATCTCGCCCTGAAGCTCTCCGAGTGTGACAACGATATTATCGTTGACTGTCGCGACGATCGCGGCCTCGCTGGCCTGCGCGAAAAGGCCGGTTCCGAGAATTAGAATCGAAAGAAGAAGATATTTCTTCATCATCCCTCCTTGTGGTTTTAAATAATACATTTTTAAAAAAAGACAATCTTGATAGCTATAATGATCAAAAAAACACCGAAAGAGACCCTAAAAAGGGTTGGCTTGAAACGCTTATGCAAGGCCGCTCCGAAGGGTGCGCCGATAGCGCCGGGGATCCCGAGAAAAAGCGCCTTCTCGATAGAGACCGAGCCCAAATAGCCGCTTCCCAAGGCATAATCGCCCGCGCCCCAAAAGATATGCCCGATAAGCCCCCCAGCGGCTAAGATTATCGTCACTGCCGAGGAGGTTCCTGCGGCTTGGCGCGGGGGCAGGCCCCATAAGCTGATAAGGATCGGCACGAGCAATATTCCGCCGCCGATCCCGACAGACGATGCCGCCGCACCGACCGCGATTCCGATGGGCAGTAGCCACAGATCCCCCGCTTTGCGTTTCGGCCCTTCGGTTTTACCCTCGGGGATCAAAAGCCTCACCGCCGCTAAGATCATCACGCCTCCGATGAAGGCCGTCAAGACCCCGGCCGGAAGGGCGCCGACGATGAGCCCTCCCATAAACGACCCGATAAATGCCCCCGCGGAAAGAAAGGCGAACTTGTCAAAGACAACATTGCCCATCCTGTGGTGCGAAATCCCGGACGATAACGAGGTCAGAAAAACAGCGCCCACGCTCGTCCCGATGCATATCTTCGGGAGGATACCGGGGCTGAAATCCTTCTCAAATAAAAAGAACAGGATCGGCAGATAAACCGGTCCGCCTCCGATCCCGAGATAACCGGCGAGTATCCCCCCCAAGACGCCTAAGGGCAATATGTATAATTGCTCCGTCGGCAATTACTTTTCGGAGGCCTGCAACAGAGAATAATAGTCGTCTTTATCGCGCAAAATCTCGACAGCCTTGGCGATTGCGGGGTCGGTGTCCAGAATGACATACTGGTAGTTGGCGTCTTCGCCCCATATCTTGCTGACGAACTCCCTGCGAATCGCGCGCTCGATATAATCGCGCTTCTTCTCGAAATCCTTTTTCTTCTCGACTTTGACCGTCTGACGCAACGATTCCAATTGCTTGGAGATAGAGTCGTCATACTTGAGTTCGACCGCGGCCGACTCGGCCTCCTCCAAACGAAGCTCCACTATTGTTTTATAATCGAAATCCTTGGATTCGACATACTTGACGAACTCCTCGAAAAGCGTCTGATCGACCTCGAAGTCCGGCGGAAAATCCTTTTTGTCGGTGATATAATCGACTGCGAAATTGAAGAACATGTTCCTGCGCTCGAGTTCCACCTCCAAGCGAGTCACCTTCTCGGGCTCGAAGTAGATATCCGGCGAGATTCCGCCGCCGCCGAAGACCTTCCTGCCGTTGCTCGTGTAATAAATCGGCGCGTTTTTCGGGATACTATCCGCGGAGGTCTCTTCATCCTCGAGGCTGAAGCTGGTTTCCCACCACCGATCCAATACCTCCTCCTCGGAGGTCTCTTTCTCGGATGAGCTAACAACGCTGTCCGGTCGAATGATCGCCGATTCCGCTCTATCGAGGTAATCCTCCTCCTGAATGCATCTCCCCGATGGGATGTAATACTTCGCGGTCGTGATTTTCAGGGCGTCGCCGTCCTCGGAGAGCGGGATCACACTTTGAACCAAGCCCTTGCCGAAGGATCGCGCGCCGAGGATAATACCCCTGTCGTGGTCTTGAATCGCGCCGGCGACGATCTCGCTTGCCGAGGCCGAGCCTTGATTTTGGAGGACGATAAGTTTGCCGTCGTTGAACTCCGAGCCCCAAGACGAATAATAGTTGCGGCGCGTATTCTCCTCTTTACCCTTCGTGTAAACAACCATCTGACCGGACTGAAGGAACACGCTCGCGACCTCGATCGCTTGGTTCAAAAGGCCGCCGGAGTTGGAGCGGAGATCGAAGATGAGGTCTTTCATTCCGAGCGCTTTGAGCGAATCGACCGCGGCCTTGACCTCGGCGCCGGCATCCTCGGAGAAACGGGCAAGCCTTAAATATCCGATATTCTCGTCGATCATTCCCGCGAAGGGAACCGCGTCGATATGTATAATCTCTCTCGTTAAATTGTAAACAAGCGGCTCCGGCTCTCCGATGCGGACAATCGTAAGTGTTACTTCAGTGCCCGGGTCGCCGCGAAGGACATCGACCGCCGATTGGGTGTCCATGCCCTTTGTCGGCTTGCCTTCGATCGCGACGATCTTGTCGCCGGCATTGAGACCCATCCTATAGGCTGGAGTGCCCTCCATCGGGGAGATGACCGTGAGGATATTGTCGCGCATCCCAATGATAATCCCGAGTCCGCCAAACTCGCCCTTTGTGCTGGTCTTCAGGTCCTCGTAATCCTCGGGCTTGAAATAAACCGTATGGTAGTCGAGGCCGTCGAGAAGGCCCTTTACCCCGCCGAGTATAAACTTATGAGTGTCAATTGGATCGACATAGTTCTCATAGGTTTTATTGATCACCTTGCCGATAAGCCTGAGATCTTTAATAATGTTATTTTCGCCCTGCGCCGCGAGGACAACCGCCGATAGGATCAGCATAAGGGCGAGTATTATCGAAAATAGTCTTTGCTTTTTCATCGTAATTCCTCCAAAAATCTAAACAGCCAAGAATCTGGCTATAGCCTCTCTCACTTTGATTTGTGTCTCTTCGATATCGTCTTTGCTTTCGATAACGACAATTCTGTCCGGGTGCCGCTTTGAAAGCTCCAAATACCCCTTGCGTATCGCCTCTTGAAACTCGATTCCCTCATTTTCGAGGCGGTCGGGCGCTTTCGAGATATTTCGCGCCTGCGCGGCCTCTGCCGGAATATCGATCAGTATCGTCAAATCCGGCCACCTCGGAATAACCAGCTCGTTCAATCCTTCGACAAGCTCGATACCGAGGCCCCTTCCGACCCCTTGATAGGCGGTCGAGCTGTCGGCGAACCTGTCAGTGAGCACAACACCGCCCGAACGAAGAAACGGCTCGATTATCTCGGCGCTGTGTTGATGCCTCGATGCAAGATAGAGTAGCAGTTCGGCCTTGGCGGTGATCTTGTCCTCCATCTTAGCGTCGAGAAGAACCTTACGGATTCTTTCAGCAAGTTCTGTGCCACCGGGCTCGCGGGTTGTAAGCACCCTATAACCCAGCGAGGAGAGATACTCGGCGGCCATTTTCATTTGGGTGGATTTCCCGGAGCCGTCGATTCCCTCGAAGGAGATGAATATACCTTGCTTCATAAGCCGACTTTAAAAAAGTGAAACCTTGAGCTTGAGATACTTGGCGGGATGCTTCCGAATATCGATGAGCAAGGAGTCCAGCGAACCGACCGCCTCGGAGGTTTGGTTGTATAGCTCGTCCGAGGAGATGAATTTACCGGAGGTGCCCTCGCCGCGCTCGATTCGCGCGATCAGGGTGTCGATTCTGCTGAGCGAGGCGGTCAGGTGGTCATAGAAGGCCGGGTCCTTGACGAAACGCCCGATCGATCCCTTCCCGTCGGATATACTGTCGATGAGTCCCCTCACATCGGAGATCGTGGCGACCATCTCGTCATAGAGCTGTGTGTCGTTGAACAGCCTTCCGATAGACCCCTCGTTGTTCTCGATCTTGCCCGCGATCTGGCGTGAATATTGGGCTAATGTGGCTAGATCGAAATACATCTCGGGGTCGTTGATGAACTTCCCGAGAGTGCCTTGGCCGGAGTCGATCTTTGCGGCTATCGACTTGAGGGACTTGCCGCCCTCGGCCAGATCGTCGAAGGTCTCCACACCGCGCTCGATCAGCTCCTCGAAATCGATAGGGTTGTCGGTTTCGACATATTCACCCGGCTTCAACTCGGCATTATTAGACGATCCGAGCGATATGCCGACATATTTGTCTCCCAAAAGCCCGAGCGTCCCGATTCGCGCCTTGGAGTCCTTGCGAATAAGATCTTGATATTGGTTGTCGATTCTCATAGTCACATCGATGAAGACCTTCTCGGAGGCATCGCGAACGAACTCGATCTGCGAGACGAACCCGACCCTCTGGCCCGCCAACCAAACCGGCGCGCCGGGTTGAAGCCCGCTTATACTGTCGAATCTTGCCCTCAGCAGGTATCTGCTCGACAGAAATCCCTGCTCGCCGCCGAGGATCAAAACTGCCACGCCCAAGATTAAAAGCGCTACAACGATAAGCCCCCCGATAGAGGCCTTTTGCACCGGAGTAGTTTTCAATACCGGTCTTGCCATTCTGCGTCCTTTAAAAATTCCCGCAACTCGGGGTTGCTCGAAGATAGAAGCTCCGATCTCGTTCCCTCGAAGGCGATCTTCCCATCGTCGATGAAGGCGAATCGCGTCCCGACCTTCATCGCGCTGACCAAATCGTGGGTGACAACTATCGAGGTGACGCCGAAGCGCTCCCTCGTCCGAATAATGAGGTCGTTTATCTTGCCGGAGGTGACGGGGTCGAGGCCGGTGGTAGGCTCGTCGAAGAAGACATACGACGGCTCGGTGATCATCGCCCTCGCGAGGGCGACGCGTTTCTTCATTCCGCCCGAAAGCTCCGAGGGCATCTTATCCTGCGAGCCGTCGAGGCCGACAAAGGAAAGCAGTTCGGCGATCTTATCGGCGATCTCGTCCTCGGGGGTTTCGGTATGCTCAAAAAGCGGAAAGGCCAAATTCTGCCAGACATTCATCGAATCGAAAAGCGCGGCGCCCTGAAAAAGCATACCTATCTTTCGGCGGAAGGGCATCATCGCGTCCTCATCGAAGTTTGTTGTATCGACGCCGTCGATGAATATCGATCCCTCGTCCGGGATCAAAAGGCGGAGGATTATCTTCAACATCACAGATTTGCCGCAACCGGATTTGCCCATAATGACGAAGGTCTCGCCGGTTCGGATCTCGACGGTCAGTTTTTCGAGAACCCGCGATCCATCGAAGGATTTCGATATGTTCTTAAGCGAGATCATCTTAGAATGACAGTCCGGGGAGGAGCTTCAATAGAACAACCGTGAGGAAATAATCCGTAATCAAGATAAAAACAATGCTCAGGACCACCGCACGCGTCGTCGCATGGCCGACGCCCGAGGTTCCGCCCTCGACATTGAGCCCGGAGTAACACCCGAGCGTGATGATCAATATCGAAAAGAAAAGCGCCTTCAAGATTGACATAACCAAATCCTCGATGACCAAGGCCTCGATAACTGTCTTCTTGAAAAACGGCGGTGCCAGCCCGAAGGTGGCGTAGGCGATGAAACCGCCGCCTAAAATACCCATCATGTCTGCAATTATCACAAGCACCGGGATCATTATCATTCCGGCCAAAAGGCGCGTCGAAACAAGCTTCTTCATCGGATCGGTGCCCATCGCGCGCAGGGCGTCGATCTGCTCCGTCACGAGCATACTGCCGATCTCGGCGGCGGTGCCCGCGCCGATCCTGCCCGCAACCACAACCGACGCCAAAACAGGCCCCAACTCCCGAACCAGCGAAATACTCACCAGCGTCCCGATATACATCTTCGCGCCGAAAACAGCCATAGCAAAGCCCGATTGATAGGCCAAAATCATCCCGACAAAGGTGCTCGTCAGAAGCACTATCGGCAACGACTGCACACCGATGTTCTCCATCTGCCGAAGAACCTCGGAGAAATAATACGGCTTCTTAACTATGCCCGCAAACGCCTGCGCGACTAAGTTAAAATAGTCATAAACATTGTTCAACGGTCGTCTGATGCTTTTCAACTGTTCCTCCTAAACGCATATATATAACAATGCAAATTCCGTTCCGCAAGCACGAGTTGTCACTTATTTTTTTAATTTTCCCCTCGCGAGGGGCGTCGGCACGACCTGCCTACTGCAGGTCGTCGGGGACGCGGCGCGAGCGAGGGTTATGTTTTAAATTGGATTTCCATCGCGCCGCGTCCCGCCGCGTGCCGCGGCCCGACGCCCCGGGGGGGGGTGTTCAATTCGTGTTTTTATGATTTTATTGGTGAAAATCTGAGAGCGAATGTTATTGACTTGTAGGAATAATTTTCTATTTTTTGCGGAGGAATATAAAAAGGGGGTAAAGTGATAGAACTTCTCGATAGCACACAACTTGCACGGAGCATTAAGAGGATCGCTACGGAGGTCGTCGAACGGAACTCGGGCGCGAAGAACCTCGCGATAGTGGGGATTCGCACTCGGGGAGTGCCGTTGGCGGAGCGTTTGGCGACGGAGATCGAAGCCCTCGAGGGTATTCGTCCGCCGCAGGGTTCGATAGACATTACTCTTTATCGCGACGATTTCAGGGAGCTGACGGACAGCCCCAATGTCGGCGGAACGAGCATTCTTTTCGATGTTTCCGACAAAGACATCATCCTTGTTGACGATGTCCTATACACAGGCCGCACGGTTCGCGCGGCGATGGAGGAGATCATCGACTACGGCAGGCCGAGCACTATTCAGCTGGCGGTGATAATCGATAGGGGATGCCGCGAATTCCCTATCTGCGCCGATTATGTCGGCAAGAAGGTCAGCCTCAAGGAGAACGAGTATATCGAGGTTCGTGTGATGGAGATCGACGGCGAGGAACATGTTGTCAAAGTGGATAGGAATTCATAGGGGGTGTCGCCCCCCTTTTTTTAGCAGGAGATATAAATGAAAGAACACCTTCTCGGGCTTGACGGATGGTCGGGCGAGGAAATCCTCGAGGTCCTCGACCACGCGAGAACTTTTCGCAAGGTCCTCGACCGCGATGTTAAAAAACTGCCTACACTTAAGGGCATAACCGTTGCCAACCTCTTTTTCGAGAACTCAACGCGGACTCGCATGTCCTTCGAGCTGGCCGAAAAGCGGCTCAGCGCGGATATTATTAACTTCTCCGCCTCGACGAGCAGTCTCAAAAAGGGCGAAAGCCTGCGCGACACAGTCGATAACATCTGGTCGATGAAGGTCGATATGGTTGTTATTCGCCATGTCGCGGTGGGCTCGTCGCATTTCATCGCGCGGCGGTGCAAGGCCGTGGTCATCAACGCCGGCGACGGCTCCCACGAACACCCGACTCAAGCGCTACTCGATCTCTACACGATCCGCGAGCGCTTCGAAAGCTTCGAAGGCCTCAAGGTCTGCCTCGTCGGAGACGCCCTCCACAGCAGGGTTATCCGAAGCAATGTCCTCGGCCTCAAAGCACTCGGCGCAAAGATCACCCTTTGCGCACCGCTTACTCTCTTGCCCTTCGGCGTTGAGCAATGGGGCATCGATGTCACCTGCGACATCGAGGAAGCCATCGCCGGAGCGAATGTCGTCAATGTCATGCGCCTTCAACTCGAACGCCAAACCGCGGGATATATCCCCTCGCTTCGCGAATACTCGACCTATTGGGGAATCCATAAGGGCCTCATCGACCTTATGGACAAAGACCATATCATAATGCACCCCGGCCCGATGAACCGCGGTGTCGAGATCACCCAAGAGGTCGCGGATTCCGCTGATTCGGTCATCCTGCCGCAGGTGACCAACGGCGTCGCCGTCCGCATGGCCGTGCTTTACCTTCTCTCCCCGAGGATAGGCGAAACACAGTAGCTATGAAGATCCTCTATGTCGCATACACGCCGCTTTGCAAACATGGAGCCGCTCCGGTTCATGTCGGGGCGATAGCCGGAGGACTCGCGAAGCGAGGCCACTCCTTGACGCTGATCGCGCCGGAGCTCGCGAAGCCCTTCGCCCTCGACGGCGTCGAGGTGGTTTTTCTGCAGTCGAGGCTCGAAAAGGCCGCTATCTGGGCGCGTTCCGCCGCCGAATGGATCGGAGCCAGCGCACGCGAATTCGATCTTCTTTATCTGAGGGATTTCTATTTCGCAAATCCAGTTCTCAAAGCCGCCGAGGGCATCGGCCTGCCGGTCGTCCTCGAATCCAACGGCTCAGCCAAAGAGGAAACCAAGGCCGAAAACCTTCGAAACCGCTCGATTGCCCTGCTCGATTGGTATCTCTATCAAAAGGCTCGCCTTCGAGCGGCCGATCAGGTCGTAGCGGTGTCGCCCGAATTGGCGAAGGCGCTTTCCGCCCTCGACGAGGACAAAGCCAAATTCCACTTCCTCCCGAACGGCGTCGATTTAGACTTATATAATGATAAAGCCGACAAAAGCCTTCTCAGGGCCGAACTCGGTTTGCCCGTCGAGGGCATTCTCATCGGCAATGTCGGAAGTATTTTTCCTTATCATATTGAAAGCCCAATTGTCCAAGTAGTCGAAGGCCTTGCGAGCCGTTTCCCCGATCTGAGATTTCTCCATGTCGGCGGCGGGCCGGCGGAGGAGGCCTTTAAACAAAAGATTTCGGCCTCCAAAAAGCCCGATAGATTCATCATCAAAGGGCGAGTTTCTCCGGAACAAAGTGCAAAGTTCGTTCAAGCGCTCGATGTCGCCGTCACATGGACAACCCGCGAGGCCGGCATATATTGCTGGCCGGTCAGGCTGTCGGCCTTCGCCGCATCGGGGATTCCGATTGTCGCGCCGGATTGGGGGGTCTATGGCTTCTTCGCCGAGCGCGGCGCGCTCATTCCCGCTCATGGCGGCACCGCCGGAAACATGATCGAGGCCGTCGAGACCTTGCTCAAGGATAAAAACCTTCATCAAATAACCTCCGAGAACGGCCGAAAACTCGCCGAATCGGAACTCAGTTGGGATTCGATCGTCGAAAAAATCGAAACGATATTGAATGAAGCTATAAATTCAAAACGGAGAAAAAATGGATAGCGAAACAAAATTCGTGATCAAGGGCGGACGAGTCGTCGATCCGGCCAACGGAATCGACGAGATTACCGATGTCTATATCGAGGACGGCATGATCGCCCGCATCGGCGGAAAGAAAAACTACCAAGACCGCACTCTGATTGACGCGGCCGGTAAACTCGTCTTCCCCGGGCTCGTCGATATTCATGTCCATCTCCGCGAGCCCGGCCGCGAGGATGCCGAGACCATCGAGAGCGGATCGCTGGCCGCGGTCAGGGGAGGAGTCACCTCTGTTTGTTGCATGCCCAACACACACCCGCCTATCGATAATGCCCCGATGGTTCGCTTCATCTACGACCGCGGCTCGGAGGCCTATTGCAGAGTTTACCCCATCGCCGCTATCAGCAAGGGCCTCGAGGGCAAAGAGCTTTCCGAGATGTTCGACCTCGCGATTGCCGGCGCGGTGGGCTTCTCCGACGACGGCCGGCCGGTGACAAGCTCCCAGCTTCTCCGAAACGCGCTCCTCTATTCCAAAATGATCGACCTCCCAATTATGCTTCACGAGGAGGACCTCGACCTTTCCGCGGGAAGGCATATGCACGAAGGCCATGCCAGCGGCCTCGCCGGAATGCAGGCCGTGCCCGCGGTCGCCGAGGCCGGAATGATCGCGCGGGATATTATGCTCGCGAGTTTCCTCGACGCAAAGGTTCATATCTGTCATGTCAGCGCAAAGGAAAGCGTCGGGATAATCCGCGACGCCAAGGAAAAAGGCGTCAAGGTCACTGCCGAGGCCGCGGTTCACCACCTTATCCTCACAGACGAGGATGTCGTCAAATCCGGCTTCGACTCGAATTACAAAATGAACCCCCCGCTTCGCGCAAAGGACGATGTCGAGGTGCTCCGAGCCGCGCTCGTCGACGGCACAATCGACGCAATAGTCACCGACCACGCCCCGCATCCGCCCGAGGACAAAGACTGCGAGTTCGCGGTCGCGCCCTTCGGTGTCGTCGGGCTCGAGACCTCGGCAAGCCTAATATACGACAAGCTTGTTCGCACAGGAATCATCGATATCACCCGCATGGTCGAGCTTATGAGCACTATGCCGGCCCGGCTTATGGACATCTCCGCCGGCACTCTCTCGCAGGGCGCGAACGCCGATATTATGATTTTCGACCCCGAGCGCAAATGGACAGTCGATTCCTCGAAGTTCGCCGGCAAATCGCGGAACACGCCCTTCGAGGGCTGGGAACTCACAGGCAAGCCGGTTTGGACTATGGTTGACGGGCAGATATTCTTCGACGAGTTGTCCTAAGCGCCGATTCAATCTTCATAAAAACAAAAAAAAAAAAGACCGAAATCCTTCGGCCTTTTTTTATAACCCCGATACTCGATTTTGCGGGGATGAAGTCATTCCGGCCCTTCCAGCCTTATATTAAAACTTTTTAAATAAGTATTTTTTTCCTTGAAATGCGGTTTTTTTTGGGTATCATTGAATCCCGGTTGTAATTTATACTGTCGGTCATAAAGTTAATACGATTCTTAAATCCGGCTACAAGGGAGGAACCTTGCGCCAAAGAGAAAAAGATAGGATCAGAAACAGAGCGCTGTTCCTCGAATCCGCCGAAAGACTGTTCGAGGAGAAGGGCTACTCCTGCTCGACTATCGAGGATATAGCCGAGAGAGCGGGTTTTTCCAAGGCGACAATCTATAACTACTTCGGCGGCAAAGACCACCTCTTGGCCGAGCTCATTCAAGAGAAATTTCGCGGCTTGATCGAGATGGTCACAGAAGTTCTCGTCAACGAAAATAACCCCAGAGAGGCGATAGACCGCTATACCGCGCTCTCGATCGAGTGTATGCAACAGAATATCAAACTCTTTCGCGTTATGATTGCCGAGGGCTTCAAAAACCCGGAAATCGTCGAGGATATTATACACCCAAATATCTTCATCGGCTTGAAGAGCCTCAACGAAATGCTCAGCGCCTTTTTCACGCGAAACGCAAGCTACCTCAACCCGAAACTCGACCCGGAAGAACTCGCATTTCAATTCATGTCGATGTTGGCCGGATACGCCGGGCCTATGGGCTGGATATGCAAGAATAAAGATCTTTCAACGAAAAAGGACGAGCTACTCGAGCTTTTCTTCAACGGCGCCCTCAAAAAGGACTTAACCTTACAATATGTCGTTTAAATAGAGGAAGAAATGAACACTCTTTGCAAAACCGTTCTATTATTGATCCTATCGACCTGCTTCGCGGGTGCTTTGACCCTCGATGAGGCGATAGAACGCGGCCTCTCCGCAAACGCTCAGGTCAAAATCGCTAAATACGCCGGCGACGCGGCCCGCGAGGATCAAAGATCCGCCCTTACCGGCTTCCTCCCGAGGGCTACCGCGAAGGCCTCCTACACCCGCCTCAACGAAGCGCCGGTGATGACTATGCCGCCTGAGTTCGGCGGAATGAGCATCGCGATGGGACAGGTCGATAACTACAACCTCACCCTCGGCGTCCAACAGCCGATCTTCACCGGCGGAAAGATCATCAACGGCTACCGCGCCGCGCGCCTCGGCGCCAAGATACAGGAAAAGAACCTCGAGAGCGAGAAGAACTCTACGGTTATAAGTATAGCACAGGCCTATTTCGGCGTTGTGAACGCCCAGCTCTTCGTGAACACCGTCGCACAGGCCCGCGAGCGTATGCAGGGGCATTTGGCGGTCATCGAGGGGATGTATGCCCAAGGTCTCGTGGCGCGAAACGATCTCCTCCAGACCCGTGTCGCAAGCTCCGAGATCGACCTCATGATAATCCGCGCGAACAATGCGGTCAATGCCGCGCGCCTCGGCCTCAATTTCCTGCTCGATTTCCCCTCCGATACCGTCTTCGAGATCGACCCGGACACCACGATAGGCGATATTAGCCGGCCGATCCTAAAGGACGGCCTCGACCACGGGCTGAAATATCGCCCCGATATACAGATGCTCGAGTTAGGTCTCGGTGCCGCCCGAGCGGGCGAGGCAATCACTTGGGGAACCTTCTCGCCGGATATTGTCGGAGTCTTCAATTGGTCCTATGCCAGACCGAATCGGGCGAATGAAGAAGAATTCTACGATTCATGGAATGTGACCCTCGCCGCAAGCTGGGAGATTCTGTCCTTCGGAGAAAGAATCTTCGGTGTTCGCAAGGCGCGAACCCAGAAAAACCAAACCGCCGAAACCCTCGATATGGCGCGTCGCGCCGCGGAGATGGAGATTCGCAATCTCCATAACTCGCTCGAAGAGGCCGAACAAGCCCTAACCGTCTCGAGAAAGAAGCTCGAACAGACCAACGAGGCCTTCAAGGTCGCGGCCGCCGAATTCGGAACCGGCCTCGCCGCGAACACGAGCGTCCTCGACGCGAATAGCTCGCTTATTCAAGCCCAAGCGGGGTATATCTCCGCTATAGCCGATATGAAAATCGCCGTTATCAAATACGAAGCGGCCATCGCCACGTTGCTCAAGGAGTAAAAAATGATAAAGAAATTCGCCCTCGGGATCGCTGTTATGATCGCCATCGCGGCGGTTGTGGGTTGCGGAAAAGATAGCCCGAATCAAAAAAGTTTCGCAAAAGAAAAAATCTCCGTGAAGGTCGAAAAGATCGAGATCCTCGACCTCGAAGAAACCGTCAGGTTCTCCGGTAGGCTCGAGGGCAGGCAGGACATTATGGTCTTCCCCCAGATGCCCGGAACTATCGAGAAGATCCTTGTCAAGGTTGGCGATAATGTCCCAAAGGGCAAGCTCTTGGTCGTTATGAAGGGCGAAACCCTTCAACAAACACGCGCCCAGTTCAACTCCGCGAAACAAACCTACGACCGCATGAAATCGCTATACCAAGACAGCCTCATCGCGCCGCAAAGCTACGATCAGGCGCGGGCCGGCTACCTCGCCGCCGAGGCCGCCTATCGCCAAGTCCTCGATAACACCGAGCTTAGAGCGCCCTTCGCCGGAACTATCGTCGGAAAATACTTCAACGAACACGATGTTTACGCCCCCGGTGCGCTCGGAATCCTTCGCCTTGCTAAAACAGACCAGCTGAAACTGCCCATCACAATCGCCGCAAAGGACTTCCGAAAGCTCAAGGCCGGAATGAAAGCCCGAGTCACGACAGAGGTCTTCCCCGATACTACCTTCGAGGGAACCCTCGAAAACCTTTCCCCCGGCGCAGACCCGATTACCGGCCTTTTCTCCGGCGAGATCGTCCTGAACAACAAGGACGCGAGGCTTCCAGTCGGCGTGTTCGTCACAACCGAGGTCGTAGTCGATGTCTTCGCTAACTCCATGGTGATCCCACGCTCGGCCGTCGTCGCGGATAGCGTCGTTTTCATCTACGATTCAGGCAAGGTGAAAAGCCGTGTCATCGAATCCGGTTTGATTACAAGCCAGATCGTCGAGGTTAAATCCGGCCTCGAAAGCTCCGATATGGTCGTCACAAAAGGCGCCCTCGGCCTCAAGGACGGCCTCGAAGTCTATGTTATCGAGGAGGTCGCAAAGTGACAATACCCGAGTTCTCCGTCACACGACGAGTGTCTATAACCATGTTCGCCCTGATCCTCGTGGTCATGGGGATATGGTCGCTATTGTCGCTCGGCTTGGACCTGTTCCCCGATATCGAGTTCCCGATGGTGACTGTCACAACCGTCTATGCCGGTGCGGCCGGAGAAGAGGTGGAAAAAAGCGTCACCGAACCGCTCGAGAGCTTCGTCGGAACGGTTTCCAATCTTAAATCAATCAAATCCACCTCCCGCGAGAACATCTCGGTACTGATGCTCGAGTTCGAGTGGGGCACCAATGTCGATTTCGCCGCGCAGGATGTCCGCGCCTCCCTCGACGGAGTGCTCAACCAACTTCCCGAAGAGGTTCAGCGGCCCTTTGTCGCCAAGTTCGATGTGGGGCAAATGCCCGTGATGAGCGTGCAGATCACCGGCATGAAGGACACGCGCGAGCTTCGAACCCTCGTCGAGGACAAGGTTGCCGCATCGCTCAAACGGCTCGATGGAGTCGCGAGCGTTTTCGTTTTCGGCGGCGACGAACGCGAGGTGCAAGTCTTCGTCAACGGCCTCAAGATGCGCGAGTTGGGGGTTTCCCTCGATAATATCACACAAGCGCTCGCTATCAACAATCTCAATCTCCCCGCCGGGACTATCGATATCGGCGAGGATGAATACCTGCTTCGCACTGTCGGCGAGTTCGAAACCGTCGAAGAAATCGGCGAGATAATCGTCGGAACAACAAAGTTCGGCGAGCCGATTTATCTTGACGAAATCTCCGATGTTATTGACGGGATCGAAGAAACGAATTCCTATATCAGAAGTAACGGCGAAGACGGCATCGTCATGATGGTCTTCAAACAGTCGCGCTCGAACAGCGTCGCAGTCGGAAACCGTGTGAAAAAGGCCGTTGCCGAGCTATGGCTCGATATGCCCGAGAACATTGAATATTCCTTAGGTATGGATACGGCCGACTCCATCACTCGAGTCGCAAAAATTACCGCCACCAACGCGGTTGTGGGCGGCCTCCTCGCTGTCCTTATGATTTGGCTTTTCCTAAGGAGCTGGCGCCCGACCTTCGCAATCGGGATGGCCATCCCGCTTTCAGTTGTCGCGACATTCATTCCCCTCAAACTCGCCGGATATTCCCTGAATATAATGACCTTGGGCGGTATAGCCCTCGGCGTCGGTATGCTCGTCGATAACGCGGTCGTCGTGATCGAGAATATCTACCGAAATATCGAGATGGGCAAAACAAGACATGAGGCCGCAAAACTCGGAGCCTCGCAGGTTATGATGGCCATCACCGCGAGCACCCTAACGACTATCGCTGTGTTTCTTCCGATGGTCTTCTCGTCCGGCCTCGCGGGACAGCTCACCCGCGGCTTGGCGCTAACAGTGTCCTTCGCGCTGATATGTAGCCTTATAGTCGCGTTGTCAATCGTCCCGATGATCGCATCGCTTCTCTTCAAAAAAGAAAAGATCAAGGTCTCGGCAATCCCGAGTAGCTTCGAAAAACTCAGGCTAAAATACAAAAGCGCCCTCCAATGGTCGCTGAAGCACCGCAAATTGATGGTTCTCTCCCTCGTCGGAGCGCTTGCGCTCACCGGCCTCGCATTCACCTTCGTCGGAACGGAGTTCTTCCCGAAATCCGACGTCGATATGGTGATGATAAACATGAAAATGCCCGTCGGAACTCGAGTCGAAATCACCGACGAGAAGGCGCGAATACTCGAGGATATTGCCTTCAGCATTCCCGAGGTCGACAAGATCATGACCATGGTCGGCTCGAACGAGTCGATGTCCTCCTTCGGCCCCACCGGCTCTAATGAAGCGATGCTTATGGTCGTTCTCAACTCCGACCGCAAGCGTAGCTTCACCGAGGTCATCGACGAGATAAAGGCGAGATTCCCTGATTTCGAGGGCCTCGAGCTAAGGGTCAGTCAGATGAATGCGATGAGTTCGAGCCAAGGGGATATCGATATCAAGATCTTCGGGGACGAACTCGATAAGCTCCGCGAGTACTCGCTCGAAATCGTCGAGGCAACAAAGGACATCCCCGGCTTCACGGATGTTTATTCGAGCGTCGAACAGGGCAAACCCGAGATCGAGATTCGAATTAATAAAGACAAGGCCTCGCGCTTGGGTGTTCCCACCTATCTACTCGCAAATCAGATCAGAACCCTCACCCTCGGCGTCGTCTCGACAAGACTTCGCGATAAAACAGGAGACGAAACCGATATCCGCGTGAGGCTCCGAGAGGATGAGCGGCTCAATATCGAAGACATAGAAAATATGCCGATCGCCACACCCATGGGCTTCGTGCCCCTTAAAGAGGTCACCGACTTCGTCGAGGGTCTCGGCCCGATGAAGATCGAGCATGAAAGACAGACGAGGATTGTCCATGTTTACGGCAACCGTAGCGGTAGAGACCTCGGGAGTATCATGAAGGACATCGAAAAGAAAATTGCGCCCATCGTGAAAAACTTCGAGCCGGGATACAGCTTCGAGTTCTCCGGCGAACAGGCCGATATGCAGGAATCCTTCAAAGACCTCTCGATAGCTTTGCTTTTAGCTATCATCCTCGTTTACGCTATCATGGCGGCCATGTTCGAGTCGCTCGTCCAACCGCTGGTGATCATGATTACCCTGCCATTGGCGATGATCGGGGTTGTCTGGATTTTCCTCTTATCAGGCTCGACTCTCTCGGTTGTCTCCTTCGTCGGGATTATAATCCTCGCGGGAATTGTGGTGAACAACGGAATTGTGCTCGTCGATCACGTCAACCAGCTTAGGCGTAGCGGAGTTGCCAAGGAAGCCGCCCTCGTTCAAGCGGGATTCGACCGCATTCGTCCGGTTCTAATCACCGCCCTGACAACGATCTTCGGGATGCTTCCTATGGCGATGTCCTCCGGCGCGGGCTCGGATATGAGCGCGCCTATGGCGCTTACTGTCATCGGCGGCCTCCTTTCCGCAACTCTGCTCACTCTATTCTATGTCCCGATCTTCTACTCCTTCGCGGATAGGCTTTCCCTACGCGTCCAGAAGAATTTCGTGGCCATGGTTCACGGTGAAGAAGAGGCCTCACAGATCGACGAGAAAATCGAAGACTGATATAACCAATAAATTAACAGGGTTTAGCTCCCCCCAAGGCCGGCCTCGAACCGGCCTTTTTATTTATATTCAACCCGCGGGGCGTCGGGCGCCTTCGGCGCCGGGCTTTATGTTAACAGGGCAACTTAGGATAATAAAAAAACCTCCCGAAGTGCGGGAGGTTTCATAATGGGGTATAGCTTTGGCGGAGGTTACTGGATTTCGGCGATATGTATCCTTCTGGCTTTGCCGAAGATCCAGAAGTATATAATCCCCCATGCGAATCCGAGGCCGTAGCCGAAATGAATGACAAGATAGCTAAGAAGCACGGCCGGAACATATTTGAATCCGTATTTAAAGGCGATACCGAGCGCGGAGACGACCGCGACAACCGAGTAAATTCCGAGCATACCGAGGAGGATATACAGGGCCGGAGCGTAGAAAACCCCGATAACTCCGAGGAGCAAAATCGAGATGATGAACAGCGGCGGCACGAGATGGCGCTTGCGAACTGCGTTCACGAACCGGCCGATCATGAAGGTTCGCCATTTGGCGGCCTTGAAGTATTCCTTCCAGAGGCTGGCGTAGGTCGGCCTGTTGAAATAAAGGCTTTTAATTTCGGGGGAGAAGAATATCTTCGCGCCGCCGGCCGTAATCCTCTGATTGAACTCGTAATCCTGATTGCGGGTAAGCCTCTCGTCAATATATCCGAACTTGTCGAAAAGCTCCCTGCGATAGCCGGCGAAGCTTGGATTGTCTATATATCGCGGTTTGTTGCCGGTTCTTGCGGTGACTCCGCCGAGCCCGAAAAGACTGTTCAGGGCGTAACCGATTCCCTGAGGCACTGTTTTCTCGTCGGCGCAAGCGCTAATAATAAGCCCTCCGACGGCATCGGCGCCGGTCGATTCGAGATACTCGATCTCCTTCTCGATAAAATCCTCGGACATCATCGCATGGCCGATAAAATGAATTAAAACATCGCCGCCGGCATTTTTGTAGCCCGTGTTAAGGCCGCAGGGCGTGTTCCCCTTGGGATTTTCGAGAATACGAATCCGAACCTTCGTCGTTTCAGCGAAGGCACGGGCTATAGGGATCGAATTGTCCGAGGAGAGGCCGTCAACGATGAGAACCTCGATCAGCTCGTGCGGATAGGTCTGTCTGCCTATAGACTCGAGGCATTTTCCGAGGTATTTCTCCTCGTTGCGGATCGGAATAATAACCGAAACCAGCGGCCTGCGACAACCGTGAGGTTCTGAATCGCAGAGCGCTTCCGGCGCCTCTAATTGTGGTTTTTCATCGGACATAGACGCTTAATATATCGACAGCTCTCCGCATGTCAACTTAAATCATTTCCCCTCGAAACATTAACGATTCGATAAACTCGACTTAAAATTCTTAGCGCAAATTTCATTCCAAAACCGGCACAACCTCGAGAGCGAGATATTCGATGAGCCGGCAAATACTGAAGAAAAATGGTGGAGGCGCCGGGAATCGAACCCGGGTCCGATAAACGCTCTCCGCAACCATCTACATGTGTAGCGCAAACTTTAGTTTCGCGCGCGGGGCGCCTTGGCGCACGGCTTCCCGAACACTATTCCGCGATAATAGCCGATTATTGTCGGCGCAGAAAGCCTTCAATAACGCGCTTCGATTTACGGCGTTCTTATAAGGTCGTCCGAAGCTCGACTACCTTAGGAACGTGGCCGCTTGTATTAAGCGGCCAGTGCGTAATCATAGTCCGCATTTATTGCGGTTCCGGATTATTTACGAGATCCCGGGACTCGACATGCAGGTCACGGCTCGCTGAATACCGTCGAATCCATTTCGCCCCCAAAAAGAATGGCAAAATCTCGTCGGTCGCTCGCCGAAGTCCATCGAATATATTCGCTTTTCAAATAACCATATATAATATAACTAATTGCGCCCGAACTTCAAGCCCGGAGGGCAATAAAAAATATACCCCATGGAGGACTCGAACCTCCGGCCCACTGATTAAGAGTCAGTTGCTCTACCGACTGAGCTAATGGGGTATATTCAATCTTTCGCAAATTTATAACTAAAATCGTCCAATTGCAAGCTTTTTTCTCAAAATAAAAAAGTCGTATTAACCCTGCGCTTAAAGTTTTATATATTCTCAATAATACAAAACCTCGCATTCGTTATTTCTAACGCCATATATCTCAACATGTTAAGCTTTAACCTCCGCCTCTCCCCGCTGAACAATCCGGTAAATAAAACTTTTAAAAGCATCGATAAATGCGTATAATCTTCCAAATCGTTCATTTTTCACCGGAGGTATCCATGAAGAGGTTTATTATCTGTCTTGCCGCGACAGCCGCAATGCTGTTGCTTCTCACCGCAAGTTGCGACTGCGGAAGCGACCCCGAAGACGAGGTCGTTCCGACTATTGCGGTCATTTCATCCGGCAACGCTATGCTTGTCGGCGAGGTAGTCGAGGCTCAGGTCAAAATCAAGGCAGTCCCCGAGGTCGCCGGCCTCGGCTTCAAGCTCAATTACGACCCCTATAAACTCGAGATAGTCAGCCTCACACGCGACGACAGCTGGCTCGCCTCCGGCGGCGGAACTATTCAGCAGATGGCCCTTAACACCTTCAACGAGGCCGGCTATGCCAAGGTCGTCCTCGCGATATTCCCCACAACAAATGCGGTCGGCGACGAGGAGGATGCCTACCATTCCGTCCTAAGTATCCGCGTCCGCGCGAAATCGGCGGGCAACGCCACCCTCTCGATATCGATAGACAACTCGACCGACAGCGACCTCGGTGTTTTCAAGGCCAACGGCGAACTCTGGACCGGCATCGCGACCGCAAACCACAGCTGGTCCGTGACGAACTCTAAATAACAGGAGTTAATAATGAAAAAATACATCATATTATTACTGCTAACGCTTTGCGCAGTGTCCATGGCGAAGATCGCCGAGCCCTTCGCCGCAACAGATACCCTCAGGAACTCCTTTATAAAAATCGCCTGCGGCACCAACGGCCTTTTTACACTTGGAACCGCCGACGGAAAGAATCTTCTCTTCGGCTTCCCACAAGAGGGCTCAACAAGCCACACCTATGTTCGCTTTGACACCCTCAGCGTTCAATACGGAAATTATACCGGCGTAATCACCGACACCCTCCATGTCGAGGGCAACTCTCTCGTGATGACATGGACCTATGCCGAGGTTGACATTACGCAGAAACTTACCATTGTCGAGGGTGCTTCGACCGGCAACGACGACACAATGCTGATCGAATACTTTATTACGAACCGCTCCGGCTCGACGAAGAATGTCGGCATTCTGCTCGAGATGGACACGAAGATCCACTACAACGACGCCGCCCCGATCTCGACCTCTTCGGGTTATGCCGCAATCGAGCAAGACTTCTCGATTCCGAATATCCCCCAATACTGGCAAGCGTTCCAGTCCTCGCCGACTCAAGCGGAGTCGCTTCTCGTCGGGCAGGGAACACTCATCGGCGGCTCTGCCGTTATGCCGGATAGGTTCTGCCTCGGCCCTTGGGGCACTTACAATGATGTCACTTGGGATCACACCAGCGGAAGCTCCGGCTATGGCGACTCCGCGGTTCTGCTTTGGTGGAACCCGACGAGTATTTCCAACGGCGGAGTCAGAAGGGTCGCCACCCTTTACGGTATCGGCGCGGGAAGCGTCGCTGTCGGCGAGCTTGCGCTGAATATCACAGCGCCCTTGGCACTTTCGGTCGATTCGACCGCGAGTAGCTATTCGCCGAACCCCTTCTCGGTCAACTGCCTCGTCACAAACACAACTACCTCAACGGTCAACGGCGTCACCGCGACAATCACACTGCCCGCGGGGCTTTCGCTTGCCTCCGGCGAAACCGCGACCAAGGCAGTCTCGCCCGAGAATCTCGGCGCCTCCCAGACCGGAAGCGTCTCTTGGAACGTTGTCGCGGCCAACCAATCATCAGAGACCACACTTCAATACACCGTCTCGGCGAACGGCGGCGGATACTCGAACTCGATCAACCGCAATATCACACTGCCGGAGTTGGCCTCCGATGTCCGCAACCTGACACTGAAGATCATCTCATCGACAATCGGGAACTACCCCTTCGTCAATGTCGTGATGACCGTCGTCGATTCGATCACAAACCCCCTTATAACCGTCCCCGGGCTTACCGCCTCTAACTTCCGCGTGTGGGAGGACGGCTCCGAGATCACCGATTTCCAGATGACCTATATCCCCTATATCGAGAGCGCGAAGTCCAAAGACGATGACGATGAGGACGAAACCGGCCCTGTCGATGTCGTCACGCTCATCGATGTATCGAGCTATATGGCCCCTCACGACAGCCTCAAGATGATGATGATGGAGTTCGTCGCGAGCATCACCGAGATGGTCGAGAGGGACTTCAAGGTAGCCCTGATCGCCTTCACCGACGAGGTCAAATCTATAAACGATTTTTCTTCCGATATCGGTGAAATACGCGGATGGGGGACAACGGTTCTCCAAACAACCACCGACAACCCGGCGCAAACCTCCGGCCTACAGGCCATCTCGCGCTTGTCCGACCTCTCATGGACTGAGGGCTCGCAAAAGGTGATGATCTATATCTCCGCGAGGCCATACCAGCAGGGCGGCGGCTACACGACAATGGGCACTGTCGGCTATCTTAGAGGCCTCGGAATCAGCCCGATCATTATGGGGCCGGAAGACGCCGAAATGCGTATGCTCGCCGACAGCACCTCGGGTGTGTTCGTGAATATCGAGATACTGAACACGATTATGGACAGCCTCGACAGCTATATGAATAGCGATCTCGGCCACTATTCCATAACCTACCAATCGCCCGACCCCAATCCCGACGGCTCTTGGCACGAGGTCGAGGTTATGGTGTCGTTGACCGTCTCGGACTCCACCCTCAGCGACAACGACTTCGATGGTTATTACGCCCCCTCAAGCTCGGGCTTCTATTTCGACCCGGAAACCACCTTCACCCGCGAGGGCTATAACTTCCGCGTCGATGTCAAGGCCGCCGTTATGGTCGATCTGTTCGATGTCCATTTCACCGCAAGTTTCGACCCGACAAAGGTTCGCCTCGATTCGACAGTCGTCGGCGAACTTCTCGGCCGTAGCGCACTTTCACCGCTCAGAATAATCACAAACAGCACCGGCTTTGTCGATGCCTCGATCACCCGAAACGGCAGTATGACCGGTGTCAACGGCACCGGCACAGTCGCCTCGCTATATTTTACCACCCTCGCTCAGGACCCGACCAGCTCGCTCCAATTCACCGAGGTCGAGGTCAGAAACCCCGATTTCGAGGACATCCCGACCGCCGTTGACACAACTGCCTATATCCGCTATCTCAGCGGCACCGGCGGCGGCACACCGGGCGACACCACCGATTGCATGCTCTGCGATTTCGACTGCGACGGCGATATCGACACGCGCGACTTCGTGCTCTTGGGCGGCTACTGGCAACCCGCGAACACAGCCGCCGGCGATGTCGGCCCCGGGAGCGGATTGGCGCCGCGAATCTCGTCCACGCCCGACGGCGTCGTGAACTTCGAGGACCTCTTCGTCTTCAGCCGGATGTGGAACTGGTATCACAGCGCGGTGCTCGGCCATTACAAGACCGGCCCGAACTTCGGCGAGATCGCGCTCGCGATTACCGCCAATTCGCTGATAGTTTCCGGCGAGGGCCTTCCTCCGGTCGGGATGGCACACCTTGTCCTCGAGTTCGACCCCGCGAGAACCACAATAATCTCGGCGGAGCTCGGCGAGCTTTCGACGGGCTTTGTCTCTCGCGAGGACGGAATCATCGAGTTCTCTGCCGCAAAACTCGCCGACTTCGGCGGCAACGCCGAACTTTACGGCGACCTCGAGATGGCGCGCATCGAGTTCAAGGGCGAAAACACCTTCCGCCTCGTCGAGGCCGACCTTCGCGACGGCGCCGGCCAAAAGGTTATCCTCACCGCTTCGATGACTCCGGCTATCTTCAGCCTCGAGCCGATCAGGCCGAACCCCTTCAACCCGGTAGCGGCTATCGAGATTCAAACCCCCGCCGAGGGCAGGCTCTCGGTCGAGGTCTTCGATATCGCCGGACGCAAAGTGGCCACAGTTATCGACGGCATTGTCCCCTCGGCAAATCACTCCCTGTCTTGGGACGGCAACGCCAGTCCCAGCGGTATCTATTTCATCAAAGCCGCTTTCGAGGGCGAGGAGAAGATTCAACGCGCGGTGCTTCTCAAGTAGAAAAAAATCTATAAAACACGAAAGGCGGCCTTCGGGTCGCCTTTTTTTATTTATATAAAGGCGGCTCTCGCCGCCTCCTATGAAAACCTCCCTCGACAAAAATAGCGGGCCACGCACCGCTATTTACTTTAAAAAAATAAAGGCGGCTCTCGCCGCCTCCTATGAAAATCTCCCTCGACAAAAATAGCGGGCCACGC